>NZ_JBXAGS010000001.1:0-1009091 GCF_058794355.1 Cupriavidus sp. GW823-FHT07B10 | reverse complement strand
GGCCGCTTCCGCGCGCTGCAGCGCTTCCTCGACTATGTGCAGGGACACGACAAGGTGTGGATCTGCCGCCGTGTCGACATCGCCCGCCACTGGGCCGATACCCACCCCTACACCCCCCGGAACCAAGCATGAGCCAGACCTGCACCATCGCCCAACTCAACACCATGCCTGTCGCGGAGTTCGTGCAGGTGCTGGGCGGCATCTACGAACACTCGCCGTGGTTTGCCGAGACCGCAGCCGCGCAGCGGCCCTTCGCCGACGGCGCAGCGCTGGCGCAGGCACTGCGCAAGGCGGTCGATGAAGCGGGCGAGGCGGCCCAGCTCAAGCTGGTGCGCGCCCACCCGGAGCTGGCCGGCAAGGCCGCCGTGCGCGGCGAGCTGACCGCCGAATCCACGCGCGAACAAAGCGGCGCCGGCCTGAACCTGTGCACGCCCGAGGAGTTCGACCGCCTGCAGTCGCTCAACGCGGCCTACAACCAGAAGTTCGGCTTCCCGTTCATCCTGGCCGTGCGCGGCTACGACCGCCACGGGATCATCGCGGAGTTCGCGCGCCGACTGGAAAACACGCCGCAGCAAGAGTTGCAAACTTGCATCAACCAGATCCATCGCATTGCGCAGTTCCGGCTTGACGACTTAGTATCCGCCTGAGCAAAAAAGCGTCACCTGTATAACAAAAAACGCTGTACCCGATGCCGCCGGCACCCATGCACCACCCCTCACCGAGCCAAGCCAGGCGGCACGAATAAAAGCACCAAGACATTAGAAGAACCCGACAGGGACCCAGTACACAACGTTCCAAGCAGGATCAAAAACCACGGAGGTCTAACAATGCAGAAGCAGTACAAGCCGGCACTAAAGCTGGCGGCAGTAGCGGCTACCCTTTTTTCCGGTGCGGCCATGGCCCAGTCCAGCGTCACGCTGTACGGCCAGGCTGACATGTTCATCGGCGGCGTCAAGAGCCCGGGTTCGGGCGAGCGCGCATGGGTGGCCAACTCGGGCGGTATGCAGACGTCCTACTGGGGCATCAAGGGCACCGAAGACCTGGGCGGCGGCACCAAGGCCATCTTCGACCTGAACGGGTTCTTCCGCACGGACAGCGGCAACAGCGGCCGCTTCACCGGCGACTCGATGTTCAGCCGCAACGCGTACGTCGGCCTGCAGAATGACAAGCTGGGTACGTTGAAGCTGGGCCGCAACACCACCCCGTACTTCATCTCGACCATCCTGTTCAACCCGCTGGTCGACTCGTACGTGTTCTCGCCGACCATCTTCCACACCTACTTCGGTGCGGCCAGCAACGGCGTGGTGGATCCGGGCATCATCGGCGACTCGGGCTGGAGCAACTCGGTGCTGTACTCCACCCCGAACTTCGGCGGCCTGAGCGCGAACCTGATCTACTCGGCAGGCGAGAAGGCAGGTGCCGCGGGCCAGAACAAATGGGGCGGCAACCTGATGTACTTCAACGGGCCGTTCGCCGCGACCGTCGCGTTCCAGCAGGTCCGCTTCAACGCGGTTCCGGACGACCTGTCGGTAGCAGGCCTGAGCCGCCAGGACGCTGTGCTGGGCGGCATCACGTACGACTTCAAGGTGGTCAAGCTGTTCGCCCAGGGCCAGTACATCAAGACCAAGGCCAGCACGGCCGCCAGCGGCGACATCAAGCACACCAACGGTCAGGTCGGGGCCTCGGTGCCGGTCGGTGCCGGCAGCGTACTGGCGTCCTACGCCTATGGCAAGACCGAGAACGCGATCGGTGACTTCAAGCGCAACACGTTTGCCGTCGCCTACGACTACAACCTGTCCAAGCGCACCGACGTCTACGCCGCCTACTACTACGACAAGATCACCGGCATCGAGCACGGCGATACCTTCGGCGTGGGCATGCGTCACAAGTTCTGATGACGTAACCGCCTCACCGGCAGTCCTGGAGCCCGCCCTTCCGGCGGGCTTTTTCATTGCCGCGTTGACATCACACTGCGCCGAGATTAGCCGCCAGAATGCTGCGCCGCGCCATCCCATGCCGTCGGGCAGTATGGATCGGAAGCCGGTATTTCATAGGTGGATTCAATTGGAAGCGCTCTTTGACGCTTCCTAGATTGGTGATCCGGACCTCAAAAACGACATTGAGAGAGGTGATTCATGCGGCGATACCCGAAGACCCGTTCCGAACTGATGGCCATCCTGAACCAGTGCCTCGACAACAACCCCGAGTGCGGCGAATGCGAACTGCACGCGGTGCGAATGCACCAGCCTGACCATACCGGATGCAACTGGAGCGCCGAGGTCGATTTCCCGCAAGAATCCGTCGACAACCTGGGCACGCAGCTCGCCGCGGCCAAGTCGATCATTGTCGTGATGCGCGAGCAGTACAACGTGCTGCAATAGCCACCGATCCCGCAGCGCGCCGTGCGCGCTTGCCGCGGGGCAGCATCAAAGAAAAAGCCGGGTCACCAGACCCGGCTTTTTGCATTGGCTCACGCCCGTCGGGACATCAGCGCACCGCGTTGCTCTCCGCCACGGCCACGGCCGTCATGTTGACGATGCGGCGCGTAGTGGCTTGCGGGTTCAGGATGTGCACCGGCTTGGCCGCGCCCAGCAGGATCGGGCCCACCGTGACGCCCTGACCGCCCGTGATCTTGAGCAGGTTGAAGGCGATATTGGCGGCGTCCAGCGTCGGCATCACCAGCAGGTTGGCGCTGCCGGCCAGCTTGGTCGACGGCAGGAAGTGGCGGCGCACGTCTTCGTCCAGGGCAGCGTCGCCCTGCATCTCGCCTTCCACTTCCAGGTGCGGAGCCACCTTGGCAAGGATCCCCGCGGCCTCGCGCATCTTGCGCGCCGACGGACGGGTAGAGGAGCCGAACATCGAGTGCGACATCAGCGCGACCTTGGGAACGAGGCCGAAACGCGCGATTTCCTCAGCGGCCAGTTGCGTGATCGCGGCCAGTTCATCGGCGGTGGGATCGTCGTTGACGAAGGTGTCGGTGATGAACAGCGTATGCTTTTCCAGCATCAGCGCGTTCATCGCGGCGAACACCTTGGCGCCCGGCGCCAGGCCGATCACGTCGCGCACGTGCTCGAGGTGTGCCTCGAAGCGGCCCACCGTGCCGCACAGCAGCGCATCGGCATCGCCCATATGCATCAGCATGGCGCCGATCAGCGTGTTGGAGCGGCGCAGTGCCACCTTGGCCATGTCCGGCGTCACGCCGTCGCGGCCGCGCAGCGCGTGGTAGGCCTCGTGGTAGGCGCGATAGCGCGGGTCTTCTTCCGGATTGACCAGATCGAAGTCCACCCCGGCCTTGAGGCGCAGGCCGGCCTTCTCGATGCGCATCTGGATCACGTGCGGGCGGCCGATCAGGGTGGGGCGGGCCAGCCCTTCGTCGACCACGGTCTGCACGGCACGCAGCACGCGCTCTTCCTCGCCCTCGGCGTAGGCAACGCGCTTGGGCGCAGCCTTGGCGGCCGAGAATACCGGCTTCATGATCAGGCCGGTGTGATAGACATAGGTGGACAGCTGCTGGCGATACGCCTCGAGATCCTTGATCGGGCGCGTGGCCACGCCGGATTCTTCCGCGGCCTTGGCCACCGCCGGCGCGATCTTCTCGATCAGGCGCTGGTCGAACGGCGTCGGGATGATGTAGTCCGGGCCGAACTTCAGCTCGCGGCCGCCGTAGGCGGCGGCAACGGCGTCGTTGAGTTCGGCCTCGGCCAGCTCGGCAATGGCCTTGACGCAGGCCAGCTTCATCGCTTCCGTGATCTTGGTCGCGCCGCAATCCAGCGCGCCGCGGAAGATGTACGGGAAGCACAGCACGTTGTTGACCTGGTTCGGGTAGTCCGAACGGCCAGTGGCGATGATGCAGTCCGGGCGCGCGGCCTTGGCCACTTCCGGGCGGATTTCCGGCTCGGGGTTGGCCAGCGCCAGGATGATGGGCTTGTCGGCCATGGTCTTGACCATCTCGGCGGTCAGCACGCCGGCGGTCGAGCAACCCAGGAAGACGTCGGCGTCCTTGACGATGTCAGCCAGCGTGCGCGCCGAGGTGTCCTGCGCGTAGCGCGCCTTGTTGGCTTCCATGTTGGCGTCGCGGCCAACATAGATCACGCCCTTGGAGTCCACCACCGAGATGTTCTCGCGCTTCACGCCGAGGCTGACCATGGTGTCCAGGCAGGCAATGGCAGCCGCGCCGGCGCCGGACACGGCCAGCTTCACCTTGGCCACGTCCTTGCCGACCACCTTCAGGCCATTGAGCAGCGCCGCGGTGGAAATGATGGCGGTGCCGTGCTGGTCGTCGTGGAAGACGGGGATGTTCATGCGCTCGCGCAGCTTCTGCTCGATGTAGAAGCACTCCGGCGCCTTGATGTCTTCCAGGTTCACGCCGCCCAGCGTGGGCTCGAGCGCGGCAACGATCTCGACGATCTTGTCCGGGTCGCGCGCGTCGAGCTCGATGTCGAACACATCGATGCCGGCGAACTTCTTGAACAGGCAGCCCTTGCCCTCCATCACCGGCTTGCCGGCCAGCGGGCCGATATCGCCCAGGCCCAGCACGGCGGTGCCGTTGGTGACCACGGCCACCAGGTTGGCGCGCGAGGTGTACTCGGCGGCGGTGGCGGGATCCTTGGCGATTTCCTCGCAGGCATAGGCCACGCCCGGCGAATAGGCCAGCGACAGGTCGCGCTGGTTGGACAGCGCCTTGGTCGCGGTTACCTGGATCTTTCCCTTGGTGGGGCTGCGGTGGTATTCCAGCGCGGCGAGGCGCAATTGCGCTTCAGGACTGTTCGGGGCATGTTGCGGTGCATCACCGCTATTCTTGCTGCTCATTGGCTCGTCCGGAAAATGGCCCGGACCGGAAGCGCCCCTCTCCCCGCCAAGATCCGGCTCAGCCCCGATCGAGAAATCTCAGGATACGGGCCGGCAGCGAAGGACAACGCCTGGCAGCGATACTGGCGATCCCGGCAGACAGGCCGGAAAAATCGAGCAACCATTCTAGCCCACGTGTCCGCGCAAAGTACCACCAGAGCCCGCCTGCAGGCCGCTTTTTGGGTGGATTATTCCAGTTAAACAGCTTTTACCATTGCGTATGCAATACAGGTGCAGACGCATGCCCGTGCATGCATCCGCACGCATCGCCTGGCCGGGACCGCGCGGCCGGCCCCGGCGGCCCTACTTTGCGTTCTTCTCGACCTCGAGCGTCACCCGGCGCGGACGGCCGCTCTCGGCCGGGAAGTCGGTAAAGGCGCTGCGGATCAGGTAGGGCATGACCGCAGGCAGGCTGCCGTTCTCGGTCTGGTTCTGCGCGGTGACCTGGTAGACCCGCTTGCCGCTGGCCGCATCCCTGAAATACACCCGCAGGCTGGAGAACGTCACCGAAATGTCGCGCACCACGGTCTGCGGCGGCCAGTAGCCCGGGCCCCATGGGCCCCACGGACCCCAGGGCCCGTACGGGCGGTAGTAGCCAGGCCCCCAGTACGGGCCCCACGGGCCGTACCACGGGTCCGGGTAGACGGTCTCGGCCACGCGCACGATGCCGGGCGCGGCATCGAAATCCATGCTGACGCGATAGCGCGCCTGTTTCGCCGGCACCTGCTCGAAGCCGATCCCCGCCAGCGCCGTGGCCAGCCACTGCTCATAGGTCTGGCGGTCCAGCTGCGCCGCCTGCTCGGCGCTGCGCTCGAAGCTGTAGGTGCGCGGCGCATCGTTCTGCCAGCCGGGCTGGCGGAACGCCGTGACATCGGTCACCACGGTGCTGGCGCACCCCGACAGCAGCAGCGCCGCCAGCAACGCCATCGCCCCCCACCACCCGCGCGGCCCCGGCCACGCGCCTGCCGCTCCTGCATTGCCGACACCGCCTGCGCGCTGCCACATAGTGCTACCTCGCTTTCCTCTGAATACCCACGTGTCTCTGAGACCACGCCGCCGGCGCGGAATTCCCCGCAGCGTGCCGATGCCGTGCCGCGCCGGGCCGCGCCCCGACCCCTTGGCTACAATGAGGACTTCAGCGCCATGCTTCGCTCGCTGCCGCGCGCATGGCCCGCCCCCTTTCCTAACGGTCTTCCGAAGACAGGATCTTTCCATGCTGCGCACCGACACGCCCGTTACCGTCTATCGCAAAGACTATACCCCGCCGCCGTTCGCCATCGACCACGCCGAACTGGTGCTGGACCTCGATCCCCAGCGCACCGTGGTCACCAGCACGCTGCGCTTCGCGCGCCAGGCCGGCGCGCCCGACGCACCGCTGGTGCTGGCCGGCGAGGAACTCGAACTGATCGGCGTCAGCCTGGACGGCAAGCCGGTCGCCGACGCGACCCAGGATGCCGGCACGCTGACCATCCCCGGCCTGCCGGCGCAGGGCACGCTGGAGATCACCACCGCTTGCCAGCCCGCGGCCAATACCACGCTGTCGGGCCTGTATGTGTCCAACGGCAACTTCTTCACCCAGTGCGAAGCCGAGGGCTTCCGCCGCATCACCTACTTCCTGGACCGCCCCGACGTGATGGCGACCTACCGCGTCACGCTGCGCGCCGACCGCGCCGCCTATCCGGTGCTGCTGTCCAACGGCAACCTGGTGGGCCAGCGCGAACTGCCCGACGGCCGCCATGAAGCCGTATGGGAAGACCCGTTCCGCAAGCCGGCCTACCTGTTCGCGCTGGTCGCGGGCAAGCTCGAATGCATCGAGGAACGGATCCAGTCCGCCTCCGGCAAGGACAAGCTGCTGCAGGTCTGGGTCGAGGCGCGCGACCTCGACAAGACCCGCCACGCCATGGATTCGCTGATCCATTCGATCCGCTGGGACGAGCGCCGCTTCGGGCTGGAACTGGACCTGGACCGCTTCATGATCGTCGCCGTGGGCGACTTCAACATGGGCGCGATGGAGAACAAGGGCCTGAACATCTTCAACACCAAGTACGTGCTGGCCAACGCGCAGACCGCCACCGACACCGACTTCGCCAATATCGAGGCGGTGGTCGGCCACGAGTACTTCCACAACTGGACCGGCAACCGCGTGACCTGCCGCGACTGGTTCCAGCTTTCGCTCAAGGAAGGCCTGACGGTGTTCCGCGACCAGGAGTTCTCGGCCGACATGATGGGCTCGGAATCCGGCCGCGCGGTCAAGCGCATCGAGGACGTGCGCGTGCTGCGCCAGGTGCAGTTCCCCGAGGACGCCGGCCCGATGGCGCACCCGGTGCGCCCCGACAGCTACGAAGAGATCAACAACTTCTACACGGTCACCGTGTACGAGAAAGGCGCCGAAGTCGTGCGCATGTACCAGACCCTGCTCGGCCGCGAGGGCTTCCGCAAGGGCATGGACCTGTACTTCCAGCGCCATGACGGCCAGGCTGTCACCTGCGACGACTTTCGCGCGGCCATGGCCGATGCCAACGGCCGCGACCTGACGCAGTTCGGCCTGTGGTACAGCCAGGCCGGCACCCCGGTGGTGACGGCGCGCACGGACTGGAACGGCGACGACGGCAGCCTGACCCTGACGCTGTCGCAGCGCTGCCCCAAGGTCGGCATCGAGACCCGCGCCGGCACGCTCGAGAAGCAGCCCTTCCATATCCCGTTCGCGCTCGGACTGCTTGGCGCAGACGGCAAGGACCTGCCGCTGCAGCTCGAAGGCGAAAGCACGCCCGGGGCGACCACGCGCGTGCTCGACTTCACGCAGGCCGAGCAGAGCTTCCGCTTCATCAACCTGCCGCGCGGCGCCAGTGCCCCGCTGCCCTCGCTGCTGCGCAACTTCTCGGCGCCGGTGATCGTCGATGCCGAGTACACCGACGCGCAGCTGACCTTCCAGCTGTCGCACGACAGCGATGCCTTCAACCGCTGGGAAGCCGGCCAGCGCCTGGCCACGCGCGCGCTGCTGCAGCTGGTGGCCGAGGTCCAGGCCGGGCGCGAGCTCAAGCTCGATCCCGCGCTGGTGCAGGCCATGCGCGCCGTGCTCACCGACGACACGCTCAACCCCGCCTTCCGCGAACAGGCGCTGGTGCTGCCCGCCGAGGCCTACCTGGCCGAGCGCATGGGCGTGGCCGATCCCGCCGCCATCCACCGCGCCCGCCAGTTCATGCGCGAAGGCCTGGCGCGCGCGCTGCAGGCCGACTGGCTCGCCGCCTACGAGGGCAACGCCACGCCGGGCGCCTACTCGCCCGATGCCACCTCCGCCGCCAGGCGCGCACTGCGCAACCTGGCGCTCGGCTACCTGGCCGACGGCGGCGATGCCGCAATGCAGGCGCTGGCCGAGCAGCAGTACCAGAACGCCGACAACATGACCGACCGCTTCGCCGCGCTGTCGGCGCTGGTCAACAGCTTCGCCCCCGGCCGCGAGCACGCGCTGGCGGACTTCTACGAGCGCTTCGAGGACGACCCGCTGGTGATCGACAAATGGTTCTCGCTGCAAGGCATGCAGCGCGGTGAAGTCGGCCCGCACGCCGGCAAGCGCACCATCGACACCGTGCTCGCGCTGATGGAGCACCCCGCCTTCAACCTGCGCAACCCCAACCGCGCGCGTTCGCTGATCTTCAGCTTCTGCTCCGGCAACCCGGCCCAGTTCCACGCCCAGGACGGCTCAGGCTACCGCTTCTGGGCCGACCAGGTGCTGGCGCTCGACGCCATCAACCCGCAAGTGGCGGCGCGCCTGGCGCGGGTGATGGACCGCTGGCAGAAGTACGAACTGGCGCTGCGCGACCGCATGCGCGCCGAACTGGAACGCGTCGCCGCCAGCAGCACGCTGTCGCGCGACGTGCGCGAGATCGTGGGCAAGGCGCTGGCCGCCTGAGCGGCGGGAACGACACAAGGAGGCCCGCCAACGCCCCCTTTGCCCGGCCAAGCGCGGCCGGGCATGTAGAATTGCGGCCATCCAAGGAGAACCAACCATGACTCGCATCAGCCTCACCCGCTACCTGGTCGAGGAGCAGCGCAAGCACAACACGATCCAGCCCGAACTGCGGCTGCTGATCGAAGTGGTCGCGCGCGCCTGCAAGGCCATTTCCAACGCTGTCAGCAAGGGCGCCCTCGCCGGCGTGCTGGGCTCGGCCGGCACCGGCAATGTCCAGGGCGAAACCCAGCAGAAGCTGGACGTGATCGCCAATGAAGTGCTGCTCGACGCCAACGAATGGGGCGGCCACCTCGCCGCGATGGCGTCGGAAGAAATGGAATCGTTCTACGAGATTCCCAACCGCTACCCGAAGGGCGAATACCTGCTGATGTTCGACCCGCTGGACGGCTCGTCGAACATTGACGTCAACGTCTCGATCGGCACCATCTTCTCGGTGCTGCACATGCCCAAGCCGGGCCAGACCGTGACCGAGGCCGACTTCATGCAGCCCGGCACCCACCAGGTCGCCGCCGGCTACGCTGTCTACGGCCCGCAGACCACCCTGGTGCTGACCGTCGGCAACGGCGTGCACATGTTCACGCTCGACCGCGAGGCAGGCAGCTTCGTGCTGACACACTCCAATGTGACGATCCCGGACGACACCAAGGAATTCGCCATCAACATGTCGAACATGCGCCACTGGGCCCCGCCCGTGCGCCGCTATATCGACGAATGCCTGGCCGGCGAAGAAGGCCCGCGCGGCAAGAACTTCAACATGCGCTGGGTCGCCTCGATGGTCGCCGACGTGCACCGCATCCTGACCCGCGGCGGCGTCTTCATGTACCCGTGGGACAAGCGCGAGCCGGAAAAACCGGGCAAGCTGCGCCTGATGTACGAAGCCAACCCGATGGCCATGCTGGTTGAACAGGCCGGCGGCGCCGCCACCAACGGCCACCAGCGCATCATGGACGTGCAGCCCGAAAAACTGCACCAGCGCGTCTCCGTGATCCTGGGCTCCAAGAACGAAGTGGAACGCGTCACCCGCTACCACCTGGAAGCCGAAGACAAGGCCTGATTCCGGCCGAGCGGCAACAGGACGGGGCGCCCAGGTGGCGCCCCGTTTTCTTTTGGCCCCGGCCGGATGGCACGGGCGACACAAAAGGGGTTCACAAGGCGGAAAAACGCTGCTACTATTGCGGGCTGTTCCAGTTCACCGGAACATGTTGCCGAAGTAGCTCAGTCGGTAGAGCAGCTCATTCGTAATGAGAAGGTCGGGGGTTCGATTCCTCTCTTCGGCACCAAAAGCATTCCCAAGTTTGACCAGCATTGCCCAATAACCCGCACAGCGTATAGCTCTGCGGGTTTTTTGTTGCCCACGGTTGCCCATCGTCACCTAACGATAACCACACTTTTTTGGGGTACGGTTGGGGGTATGGGGTATATTTTTGGGGGTATGGACTTCTGATGGCCCGAAATGCCGAAGCGAATCCTCCCCCTGACCGATGCGGACTGCAGGCAAACAAAATACGACGAGGAGAACAGCAACCGCCTGCGTGATGGTGGCGGCCTATATCTGGAACTCCTCCCTTCTGGCGCCAAGAAATGGCGCATGAAGTACAAGCGCCCTGGCACAAAGCAGGAGAACCTGCTGTCCTTCGGCGATTACCTCCCGAACTCCCGCGGCGTCAGCCTGGCTGAAGCCCGAGATAAGCGGGCGGAAGCCAAGAAGCTGCTTGCCAGCGGAATCGATCCGGCCCTGCACCGCGACATGGAGCGGGAGAAAGCCAAAGTCGCTGCCCTGAACACCTTCGAAGCCGTCGCCGAGGACTGGCTCAGCACCAAGCGCAAAGGCTGGAGCGCCAGCCATGACAAGCGCGTGACAGCCATCCTCAAGAATGACATCTACCCACAGATCGGGAAACGGCCGTTCTCAGAGATCAGCGGCCCCCTCATCCTGGCCGTGCTGCGGAAGATCGAGCAACGAGGGGCGCACCACATCGCCCTCAAGGCACTGGAGGCCTGCGGGGGTATTTGCCGGCGCGCCAGTGCAATCGGGGCGGCCGACCGCGACCCCAGCGTAGGTCTGCGCGAGCATCTGTCTCCGAAGCCCCCAACGAAGAACTATCCGCGCGTCACAGAAGCCGAACTCCCTCACCTCTTGGAGTTGGTCAGCGGCTACAAGGGAGCGCCGGAAACACGCTTGGCCATCAAGCTGATGATCCTGACGTTCCTTCGCACCAACGAGTTCCGATGGGGCAGATGGGACGAAATCGACTGGGAGGCGCAGGAATGGCATGTCCCCGCGACCAGGATGAAAGGAACCCTCGAGCAGAAGGCAGCAGATGAGACGCACGTTGTGCCGCTCAGCAAGCAGGCCATCGCCATCCTTCAGGAACTGCGCGAACTGACAGGCCGCTATGCCCTCCTCTTCCCCGGCACCAAAGATCCTGGGAAGGTGCCCATCTCAGCGGAGACCATCAACAAGGCGCTGAAGAGCCTGGGCTTCGAAGGCAAGCAGACTGGCCATGGGTTCCGCGGCCTGGCGTCCACCATCCTGAACGAGCGCAGCGGGTTTGATCACCGGGCAATCGAGCTGCAGCTCAGCCATGCGATCGGCAACAAAGTCAGCCGCGCCTACGACCACTCCGAGCGACTGGAAGAGCGCCATCTGCTTATGCAGTGGTGGGGGGACTACATCGACCAGAAGAGCGGCGCGAACGTCGTGCCACTGAAGCGCGCGGGCTAGACCAACATCGAGAATCAACAACAAGCGCTTTACACGCATAGAACGAAAAGATGAAGCGACTGATCTGGACTTTGGCCGCGGCAGCCTCAATTGCCGCCAGCGCAGCGGAACCCCCAACGAGCGACAACGAAGCCGCCACCACCGTCGCGACAAGCCCACAAGGACAACAGGCACCGGCAGCCACCAACCCGATCGCACCGATATCGGATGGCGGCCGCAAGGGGCGCGAAGAACAGCAAGCCTTTGACAGCCGGTGGACAATGATTTTTACCGGTTGCTCAGCCACCATCGGCACGCTTCAGTTATTCCTGTTCTTCTGGCAGTTGCGGCTCATGCGAGCATCAATGAAGGACACAGCGGAATCGGCGGGTGCAGCCATGGCCGCCGCGAAGGCTGCCGAACTAAACGCTCGCGCGGCTATTGGCATGGAAATCCCTGTTCTGGCAGTGCAACCGCCAGAGCTTCTTGCGACCAACGAGCCAGTTGGAGATGGCCCCTATGGCGGCTATGTGAACGATGGGCCGCCGACTGCGCATTCTGGCGTCGGCGGCTTCAGGATCACCAACCACGGAAGAACACCGGCCTTCCCCGTGCACTTCGCCGCTGGCTGGCAAGTCGCATCAGCACTACCAGAAATACCTCAATACCTGAAGGCAACCAGGCTGAATCACGCATCAATCCTCAAACCGGAAGACGACCTGTACGTTGACGAACACTACGGGATAGACCTGACCGCGGAAGAGCTGCTGGCAACGACCGAGGGAACACAATGGCTGTGGTTCTATGGTTGCATCCGCTACCGAGACTTCTTGGGGCAGGAGCGCAATCATCGTTTCTGCTGGCGCTTTGCCAATCGAGAACTCGATGGCGCCCTCTATTACTTCGCCAGCGATGGAGATCCGCCTGCGGCCTTCATCGAACATGACTAGCCCAGGCGCCAGACAATAGACGGAAATAGAGGTATTGCAAAACCCGCCACCAGCTTGGGTTTGACGGCCATTCTGCACAGCGAATTGCAATAGACAGCATCGCCTATATTTTCGGCGCAGCAGGAAAACAACGCTTTGTGAAATCGCTGTCACGCACCTGAAGAAATAGGCGAAGCCACTTGCATCGAGCGCCAGGAGCCCTGTCTAGAATCGCCGCCAGGTTGTGAGAGACCAGTCCTCGCTACCCGCACCGCCCGCGCTACTAGACGCGGCCCTCCACGATTCTCGACCGTGAATGCCGAAGCTGAACACGATCTACACCTCCTCTGGCCCCATCCTCACCACGAAGCAAAGGCCAACGCGGCGCGCTGCCGCCGCTGCGCCTGGCCGTCAAACCCAAGAAGCGGCACCAGACCGCCAGCAGGTGCCGGCACTTGAAGGCATTCAGCCCCAGACCTTGCCACGCGACGGCTACTCCCGTTTCAAGCAGCTTCAGCCCTTCCTGCCGGTCAGCCGCGAGAAGTGGCGGCAGTTGACGCGCGACGGACGGGCGCCTGCACCGGTCCGTCTGGGCGCTCGATGCACGGTCTGGAAGAACAGCGACGTGCATCAGTGGCTCGCTGACCCACTGAACTACAAGGCAGCGGACTAGCGCTCAGACAGCGCTATTGGTCAACGCTTGCAAGTACTTGTAAACCGCGGCCAATTGGATATACTGCAGTTGTCTTCGAGACAAAGAAGACCGGGTTTGGCGACCTGAACTACCTACGGCGGACTGCCGCTCTTGCGGCTTTTTTTTGTCCGTGCATGCGCTCGCGCGCGCCTCTCCAATGGCGGGCCGGGTGGGGCAGCCTTCGGGCTGGCCGGTTTCCGTAGGTACCGGTTCGCCAACCCCGCCGTCCGGCCCGCCGCCTCACTACTGCGCTCAACAGGCTGCAGGCCTTGTACCCCAAATTGGAGGTTGCAATGCCCAAAGTCACTCAAATCACCGCCCCTGCCCAACCAGCGGTATCGATTGATGTCGATCGCCTGGATCGCATCGAGTCGGCCTCAATGCAGTTGCATTCCCTGCTCGTCGCGATCTCGGGCGAAGGCTTCAAGTCGTTCCAAAGACTCGCTGATCAACATCAGGACAACCTGCTCTGGCTTGCCCGAGATCTCGCGGGTGAACTCTCAAGCCTTGTTGGGAGCAAGCAATGAACTCGCATGCCACGCGCAATATTGTCAGCCTTGCCGAGTACCGTGCCCAGAGGGCACCAGAGCCGACAACGATCAGCATCAACCTCAATCCCGACGGGACGATTGGTTACAGCCACAGCAATCTTCGAGACGAAGATGCATTCAAAGCTTTGGTCGGTTGCTACTGCTTGATGGGCCAATTTATGAAGCAACTCAGGGACAAGCAGGAAATCGAAGCCTGAGCAACAACCCGTCCATCTGAAGACCACGCTCTTGAAACACACAACATAACCCGCGATTCGTGCTCTCCCGTTGGCGGGCGCGCCTTTCTCTTGGAGCTGACCATGAGGCTCGAGCAATTTCACACTCGCGATAGGTCCTATGGGGCCTGGCATCGCGCGCCGTCTATCCAACGTTTCATCGCGCCGAACGAGGCAGAAGCGCTGACGATGGTGGACCTGGACTCTGTCGTGTTCACCGAGTATGAGGGTCGCGGGAAAGTGCCGCTGGTGCTGGTGGAAGTTGCCCGAGATATCGGCCAGGACAAGCCGGCGGGTGTGCTCCAGGGCCTGGCACGGCTCGCCGATGTGCCCGCATACGTCGCCCTCTACACCCCTTCCGACCTACCAAACCCAGCGAATCCGAACTGGTCGGACATCGATCATTTTCGAGTTCGGAGACTATGGCCACACCCTGAGCAACGCTGGCGGGAACTCACCCCGACAGAATGGGCGCGAGCACTGCTGCAGATTCGTGGGTGGCAACTCCAGCGATTCGCCCAGCGCAGCGCAGCCAACGATGACCACTACTAGGAAACGACATGGAACAGACAAACGAAGCAGTGAGACCATCGGCGTCTACCCTCCGATGGCTCGGCGACAACATCTCCTTCGATGCCAGCAGGCCAGCCACAATCGAATTCGAGGACGCCAATGGCAAGCCTTTGTACCTGAGCCTTGCTGAAGCATTGGCACGCGCCGAGGAGGTCGACAACTACGGCCTGGGCCGGATCGTCTCCGGCGCCGGCTTCGCCGCCGAGCGCGGCTACCTGTGCACGGCCGACGCCGAATCGTGGCGACGCTGGCGGTTACACGCGCGCAACTAGGTAGCCAAGCAACGAGGAATGCCGGCGGATTGCCGGCTTCCACAAGGAAGGACCATGAGTGAGACCAGTGACCAGAAGCCGCGAGCCGACACCGCCGAGAGCAATGGCGAATCACCTTACGCCCAATATCTCAGGGCGAAGGAGAAGCGCCTGGAGACCGGCGCCTTCTCCCGTGACATTGTCCGTACGATGCAGCAAGCCTTTGCGCGCGCGCTCAAGTCAGGCGAGCCCATGCCGGAAGAAATGCTGGTCGAGCTCCGCTTTGCCTTCGAGGACCTTTGCGCCGGGATCAAGCCCGATCTCTTCTCTGTCATCGCGGCGGGCGGCGCAGAGCCTCCGATCGCCAAGTACCTGCAACAGGATGGCCTACGGTATATCGAGTGGGCGCAAGACGGGCGCATCGACGATCCCACACCGGTAGCGACCGTCGCAAAGGCCTATGGCGTCACTCAGAAAACGGTTCGTAAGTGGCGACAAAAGCAGCAGGAAGACGGCATCGCATTGCCAAAACTCGTGTTCGACAACGCCGAGCATGTGCGCCGGATGCTCAAGATCGCATCGGGCCAGTACAAGGCGCGGATACCCAAGCGAGGCCGACAAGCTACCTGACGAACTCTAGTCGCCCGTATTAAGTTCCCTGCCAACAGCCAAGAATGCTTCCACCGCCAACAAACTACGGCAAGTGAGGAAGCAAGATGGCAAAGAAGAAAGACCAGAGCCAAACCCCCACCATCCTTCCCAAGGACGGGGTCTCGCGGTTCGGACAGATCGCTCCTTTCATCCCGTTCTCCCGGGAAACCTGGCGAAAGCTCGTGCAGGCTGGCAAGGCACCGCAGCCAATCAAAATGGGCGACCGCTGCACTGTCTATCGCAATGCGGAAGTGCATGCCTGGCTCGCCGATCCGGTGAACTACCGCGCCGCCCAGTGAGGTCGGCCATGAACGCGATCTCGACCGGTGTCAGCCGGCGTCAGCATAGCCAGCGCTCGCCCGAAGCTCAATCCTCCCCTCGCCGCTTCGGCGGCCCTGGCTGGCCGCCGGTGCGTCGTACGCAAATCCGCGGCGAATGGCGGGTCACCAAGGACATGATCTGGCCTGCCGTCGTCTGGAACGACGGGTACTGCTGGGCCTACTTCCACGATCTCACGCCGGACACCCTGCAGTGGGTGATGGACATGCTGCGCGAAGCCGAGTTTGACCGGCATCCTCCAGGCATTGTCAGGTGGGGAGGGGCATGATGGCGACCACTTCCGAACCGCAAGCAGCGCCGCGCGCTCGCTACCGAAAGATCGAGGTTCGCATGTGGGGGGACGAGAAGTTTCGCGCCCTTTCCCCACTGCAGCCATCCGCCCAGGCGCTGTGGGTCTTCCTCCTGACTGGTCCGCACACTGGCCCCATCCCGGGCTTGTTCCGCGCCGGCCGCGCCGCGCTCGCCGAGGAACTGGACTGGCCGGTGGAAGCCTTCGATGAAGCCTTCCGGGAAGTCTTTCGGGAAGGCATGGCGAAAGCCGACTGGAAGGCCAAAGTTGTGTGGATCCCCAATGCCCTGAAATGCAACAAACCTGAGTCGCCAAACGTGGTGAAGTCCTGGGCTTCGGAGTGGTCGCAAATCCCCGAATGCGCACTCAAGCGCGAGGCCTTCGAATCCCTGAAAGCCAATACCTGCGCGCTTTCCGAGGCTTTCGGGAAGGCTTTCACAGAGGCTTTCGGTATGCCTTCCGGAAAGGCTTCCGGGAAGGCATGCGGTAATCAGGAACAGGAACAGGAACAGGAACAGGAACAGGAACAGCAAGACTCTGGCGACCCTTCCGGGTCACCTGCCGGCAGCAAGACTGCCAGCCAGCAGCAGAAGCCGGCATGTCCTCATTCCGAAATCGTGGCGCTCTACCACGAGGTTCTGCCGATGTGCCCAAGCATCCGAGACTGGACGCCAACTCGGCAAGCCAACCTGCGTGCGCGTTGGAACGAAGAAGCCAAACGCCAGAGCCTCGACTATTGGCAGCGGTTTTTCATCTACATCGCAGAGTCCGACTTTCTCACCGGCAGGTCCAAGACCCAGGAGGGGCGCAAACCCTTCATTGCCAGCCTGGACTGGATCGTCAAGCCCGAGAACTTCACGAAGATCCGTGAGGGGCGCTATCACCACGAGGACACTTCAGCATGACCACACCAGACGATTTCCCGCAGCCGCGGGCGCTGTACAGCCTGGAAGCCGAGCAGGCAGTCCTTGGGGGCCTCCTGCTCGACAACAACGCTGTGGACCGCATCAACGGCCTGGAGCCGGCGCACTTCTACCGCGATGACCACCGCGAGGTTTTCGGAGCGATCTACCGCCTGGTGGTGGCCAACCGGCCAGCCGACATCGTGACCGTGTTCGAGATGCTGCAGGCGCATGGCAAGGCCGAGCGCATCGGCGGATTGGGCTATCTGACCGAACTGGCTCACCGCACTCCCAGCACCGCGAACATTGCCCGATATGCCGAGACCGTGCGCGAGCGCGCCCTGCTCCGCGAGACGCTTGCAGTGGCGCGGAAGGTGCAGGAAATGGTCGAGACGCCCGGGCCGATGAAGGGTCCCGAGATCCTCGATCGCGCACAGGGCATGCTGGCCAAACTGGCTCAGATCGGCGTGCGCAAAGAGCCGAAGATGCTTCGCGAGCTGCTGGCCGAGTTTTGCGACACCGTGGACGCCCGAGCGCACGGCTCCGGGGAAACGGCAATCCGGACGGGTTTGGAACCGATGGACAAGGCTCTGAACGGTGGCCTGCGCCGCGGCAATCTGGTGATCGTTGCCGGCCGCCCGTCGATGGGAAAGACAGCCCTGACCACCGACATTGGCCTGAATATCGCCTCCAGCCACAGCGTCCTGCTCCTGTCGATGGAGATGTCAGACCAGGAGATCGTCGCGCGCGCCGTCGCGAACCGCGGCGGGCCATCGCTGGCCAAGCTACTCGGCCAGCTCGATCCGGGCGATACGGCTGCCTGGCAGCGGTTCACCCAATCGGTGCAGCACGTCGACGGCCTCAACTTCGCAGTGGACGATTCGCCGGCCCTGACGCTGCTGGAAGTCCGAATGAAGGCCAAGGCGCACCAGCGCAAACATGGTCTGGACGTGCTGATCGTCGACTACCTCGGCCTGATGACAGGCGGCGAGGAAAAGATGCGTACCCAGCAGATTGGCGCCTACTCGCGCGGCCTGAAGGCGCTGGCGAAAGAACTGAACGTCCCTGTGATCGCACTGGCACAGCTCAGTCGCAAGAACGAAGACCGCCCCGACCGCAAGCCGATCCTCTCGGACCTGCGCGACTCGGGCGACATAGAGCAGGACGCCGACGTGGTGATGTTCGTGCACCGGCCGGAGATGTATGAGCCGAACAACCCGGATCTGAAGGGGTTTGCGGAGGTGCTGGTCCGCAAGCAGCGCAACGGCGCACTCGGTGACATCCCGCTGCGCTACCGCGGTTCCGTGACCAGGTTCGAGCCCTGGACCGGACCGACGCCCACTTCTCATGGCGGAAGCCCAGCACGCCGGCGCGGCATTGCCGCCGAGCTCTGACACCCGGATGACACGATGATTCGCACCGCAACCCTCGAAGACCTTCCAGAAGTCCTGGCACTCGGCGAAATGCTGCATGCCGAGTCGCCCCGGTGGTCCCGCCTGTCCTTCAACCGTACGAAGGTGCTTGCCCTGATGCAGCACCTCGTCGAAAGCCCTGACGGCCTTCTGCTGGTCGCGGAAAGCAAAGGCGAAGTGCTGGGCGGTATTGCCGCCCTTTCCTTTTCCCACTGGTCAAGCGATGACCTTGTTGCGGAGGAAATCTCATTCTTCCTGCACCCAAAAATCCGGGGAAGCTTTGCTGCCACCCGCCTCATCTGCGCGATGCAGGCATGGGCCCGAATCCGCGGCGCCAAATCGCTCATCGTGGGCGCCTCCACTGGCATCTCCACCGAAGACACCGCACGCCTGTATGAGCGACTTGGTTTTCGGCGATGTGCCATCGGTCTCGAAGTCACCTTCCAACCTTGAAAAGGAGCAATAGATGGGTTTCGATCCTCTGACCATCGGTATCGGGCTGGCAGCCGCCGGCTCCGTGCTTGGTGCTGGTGCGGCCATCGTTCAAGGCCAGCAGCAAAATGCGCAAGCAGAAACGCAGGCGGAATTGACACGGCGCGACGCTGCGCAGCAGCAGGATGCAGCACTCGCGCAGGCCGAGAAAATCCGGCGCGCTGGCCGGCAGCAGCAGGCTGAGGCAACAGCCAATCTGGCAGCGTCCGGCGTCTCCATCGGCGCCGGCACGCCGCTGCGCATCAGCAACGAGATCTACAGGACGTCCGAGCAGGATGCCTACCAGACCATTCTCAGCGGCCGACGTGCCAACGACGCTGGCGCGGCACAGGCCGGGATGCTTGAGACTGCTGGGCAGAATGCGGCTACCGCCGGCTACCTGAATGCGGGCACATCCCTCCTGAGTGGAGCAGCAGCCGCATATACCGGTTGGGCGAAGCGCGGCCAACTGAAAGGGAGCTGACCGATGAAAATCAGCCTCGGAAATTTCGGCAATGTCGTGGCCAGGCCGGCCCCGCAGATCAACGTCCCTGACGGCGCCAGCGGGGAACAGATCAGCCGGGCCGCCGGTAATCTCGGCCGCACTGTCGCCCAGATCGGCACAGAGATGGCGAACGAGCAGCAGCGGTTGGAGGACGACCTTGCCCGCAGCAAGTCCGTGCTGGCGTACCAGGACCACGAACTGAACGCCAAGACCGCGCTCGCCGACAGCACTGCCCGGCTGCAGTCCGGCCAGATCGACCGCCTCGCGTACCTGGCCGAGGTGAAAGACACACTGTTCAAGTCGCAGAACGACACCATTGGCGCCCTGCCCGATAGCCACTACCGCCGCGTCGCCCAGGAGCAAGCCAATGGCATCGAGCGCGGCGTGCTGCTGCAGGCTGATGCGGCCATCCGGCAGGATCAGCAGCGCGAGTTCGCTACCAACGCGGGCGCCCTGCTCGATCGTGCCGGGAAGCTGGCGGGCCTGCCGGGCGCCGACGTTGCTGCCATCAATGAGACGGCCGGCAGCGCCTACGCGCAACTGGCGCGCGAGGCTGGCATTCCGCTGGACAAGGCGACCAAGACCGTCCAGGACTGGCGCGATGCGAACTGGGGCAACCAGGCAATGGGGCGCCTCGGCGCGGCCCGCGACATGGAATCCCTCACCCAGCTTCGCCATGACCTCACTGCGGCCGACGGCTTCTATGCCGACAAGCTGGACTCGGGCAAGCGCACGCAGGTGCTTAATGCCGTTGAAGGCCGGATCTACCAGTTGGACGAGCGCCAGGCACGCGCGCAGGACCGCCGCGACGCCAAGGCAAATCGTGCACTCGACGAAATGGACAAGCAGGCCGCCAGCGGCGAGCCACCCACGCTGGCCGATCAAGAGCGCTGGCGCGCGATGACGCTCGGCACGCCGGCTGAGGCCGAGTACCAGAGCCGCGTGAACGAGATGAACGAGGTACAGAAGCTGCTGCGCTCGCCTCTGGACGTGCAGGAGCGGTACCTCGCCCAGAAGCGCGACGACATGGCCAAGAACGGTGCCTCGGTGCGCGACCAAGCGAACATGGACCGTCTCACCCGAGCTATCGAGGAAAACAAAAAGCTGATGCGGGAACAGCCCCTGCTGTTCAGCGCGCGGCGTACGGGCACCGACCTGGCCCCTCTAGACCTTTCCGCCGTCCTCCAGCCCGGCGGCGCCCAGCAGGTCGGCGAGCAGCTCCGCGAGCGTTTCGACACCGTGGCAGCGGTGCGCCGGCAGTATGGCCCCGAAGTAGCCATGAACCCATGGCGGCCGGAAGAAGCCACTGCGCTCAAGGCATTCATGCAAGCGGCACCCGATGCTGGGAAACTCACCATGCTGTCGATGATCGCCGCGGCTTCGCCCTCCGGAAAGTCGTACCGCGACGCTCTCGCGCCCCTTGCGGCTGACCAACCGATCACGGTCTTGGCGGGGATGGCACGGTATCGGGGCTTGCAGGGAGATGCCGGCACCGACGTGGCGGGCACGCTGCTGCTCGGGGCAAAGGTCCTAGCCGACAAATCGGTCAATCTGCCCAGCGATTCGAAGCTACAGGCCGATTTTTCCGACGGGGTGGGCACTGCCCTACCCCAAGGCAGCACAGCCCGCCAGGAGGCGTTTCTGGCGTTCAAGGCCATGTACGCCGGCATGGCCAGCCAATCCGGCGTGAAGCACGATGGCACAAACCCAGAGGTCAACACTTTCTTGGCAAGTCAGGCCCTCGGCCTCGCCACCGGCGGGATCATCGAATACGCCGGCGCCAAGGTGGTGAAGCCATATGGCATGCCTGATGCGGACTTCACGGACCGTGTCGCAGCGCAGATCGAGCTACTTGCCTACCAGAGCGGGCTTGCCGGCCGTGCCCTTCGCGGTCTCCCACTCGTGCCGGTGCCAAACGCCGAGGGCAGCTACTACCTACAGAACGGGCGGCAGTTCCAGGCCAACCCGCGGACCGGTCAACCCCTTATCGTGAAGGTGCGCTGATGACCTGGCTTGCGACTTTTGGCACAGACGAGGACAACGCCAACCTCCTCTCCCAGCGGGGTTTGACGGCGGAGACACCGGAGGGCGGCGCGTTCGACGGCGCCCTGGTGGCTACCGGCAAGGGTGTCATGAAGGGTGCGGCGCGCATAGGGCAGACGGTGGCCATGGCAGGCACAGTGGTGCCCATCGCCCTGGACAAGGTGACCGCCCGAGACAACTTCAGCGGCAGCAGCCTCACCGACAAGTACTTCACCAGTGTGGTTGACCCGATCAACAGCTCAGTGGACTACTGGACCACCGACGCCCGCACGACCGGCAGCGTCGGCCGCGTGATCGCCGGACTCGGGGAAGGACTGACGCCGCTGCTGCTCGGCCCCGAAACCATGATCGCCACCGCTCAGATGGGCGCAACGATTGATCTGGCGCGCGAAGGCGTGGATCCGACCACGGCGGTAGGCGTCGGGGCCGGCATCGGCGCCGCCAATGCCCTCGGGCTGAAGATGGGGGCGCTTGGCAGTACGCTGGCCAAGAAGGTAGTGACGGGCGCCGCGGGCAACGTAGCAGTCGGCGCGGGGAGCGATATTGTTTCGTCGCAGGCGCTGGAGCTGCGGGGCTATGCCGACCAGGCCAAGCGCTTCAACCCTGCAGACCCAACTGCCCGCACGCTCGACCTCTTCATGGGCGCAGCCTTTGGGGGCGTGGCCCATGTGACCGGTCGGTCCGCGGCAGTCGATCAGGATGCCTCCCTTGCGGCAAGGAACATCCACCACTACACCGAGCAGACCTCGCCGGGCACGCCCGCCGGCCCGGAATCTCTGACCAAGCATCAGGCGGCGCTCGATGCGGCGATCAACCAGCTCATGCGCGGGGAACGGGTGGACGTGGCCAAGGCCATTGGGGGCGCCGAGTTCCGCACGTCCGTACCACCCGCAGGCCGTCAAACCCAGGTGGCTGAGCGCTTCACGCCGTCCGAAGCCCTTCATGGCGTCCCCCTTGCTCAACGCCGCGCGCTGCGCTTCGACGCCCCGGAACTGAATGGCTACGCCGCACTGGTCGAGCAGCGCCTGGGTTTGCCGTCCGGCATCCTCAATGCCCTGAAGAACGCCGGGGAGCGGTCCAACAGCAATCAGGTCAGCCCCGCCGGCGCGCGCGGGGTGATGCAGTTCATGCCGGAGAACCTGCGCAAGTTCGGCGTCACCGATCCCACAGATCCGGCTCAGATGATCGATGCCGCCGGCCGGTACGTGCAGTCAACCATGAGGCAGTACGGCGGTAACCTTGACGCCGTCATTGCGGACTACAACGGCGGCCCGCGGCAAGCCCGCCTGGTCATGGAGGGCAAGACCCCGGCAGCCGAGGAAACCCGGGCATACCTGGACCGGGTCAAGCGCTACTTGGCAGGGACCATTCCCGAGCGCCAGGCCGCGGTGTCCGCCCGCTCTGCCGCCAGCATCGAGGCCGGCCGGGATGCCCGCGCCTCGCTGCCCGACGACCTGATTGCCAGTTGGGGCGTAAAGGGCGCGGACGAGATCGCAGCAGTGCGCAGCCATCTGGATGAAATCGCCAGAGTGGCAACCGCTCCCGCGGAAGTCGGCAGGCTCGATCCCTGGGGCGGCGTATCTCTGCGCGAGATGGGCCAGGCTCGTGGCCTCGCCGACGCCATCGCCCACGTCGAAGCGCTGCGTGCCGAATTGCTGCCTGCCGCTGGTATGGCCGCCGAGCCTGGAGCGATCCGCGCGCTGCGTGCCGAGATCGAACAGCTACGCCGCGCTGCGCCGGACATCAGCGATGAGGCCATCAAGGCACGAGCCAAGGATCTGCAAGGCGGCGAGGACCGACTGAGCTACCGGCAAGCGCTGGCAGCAGCCCGCAAGGAAATAGCCGCGCTGGGGACCGAGCACGAATCGCGCGTGACCGCGCTGGAGCAGCAGGTCGAGACAAACCGCGTCGCCGAACAGGCGCGTCAGCAACTCGAAGCACTGGATCGGCAGATCGAGGGGCTCATTGGCGTTCGCGGCGGTCTGAATGCTCCCCCAAGCGCGCCGCGTGCGACGGCGCTCGCAGCCCGACAGGCTGCTGCAGAGCCGGCCGGGACGGGCGCCGCGCGCCCGGCAGAGGGTGGCGAGCCCGCCGGCGGCATCCCGCCGCTGCAGGAATCGCCAAGTAGCACTGCAACCGCTGCCACGCCGCCGTCAGGCGCCGGCGCCGCGCCCGTAGCCGGCCCTGAGCGCGCCCCCGCGGAGATCGCCGCAGTGCGCCAGGCGCTCGCAGACCAGCCAGACGCGTTCGTCATTGCCGGCTACGACGCCGACGGCCAGCCGATCCGCGTGCGCCTGGACGAAGCACTGGCCGACATCGAAGCGGAGTACCGAGCCGACCTGCAGGACGCAAAGGCATATGACGCCGCCGCGGCCTGTTTCCTGAGGAATGGAGCATGAACCCGAACTGCATCAAAGCCACCGAAGAGGCCATCGGCCGCCAGCTCACCCAAGCCGAGATCGCCGGAATCGAGGCGCGCCTGCGCGGCAACTTGCGCGAGATGGCCCGCACCGACTACGACAGCTTCGCTCAGATGACGCCTGAGCAGCGCCTGATGAGCGCCGCCCGCCGGGCTATGGAGCAAGACGCTGAGGTCGCAGCGAAGAAGGCACAGCGATCCGCCCAGAACCTGTTGGCCCAAACCCGGGAGGCAAACAGCCTGACGACCCGCGGCGTCGAGCTGACCATCGCGGGCCGCCGCCGGCCCTTCCACGCGGCTCTCTTTGAGCGCATGCGGCAGGTGGATGGGTATGTGCGCGGCGTGCAGTCCGAATTGTGGAGCCGGATGGTGGACACGGTGACTGCCGCCGAGCCCCGATTCTTTGGCCTGATGGAAGATCCTGCGGCCGTACGTGCCTTCGCTCAGGAGGTCTACGGGCAGGACAGCGGCAGCCAGGCGGCGAAGCAAGGCGCCAAGGCCTATCTCGAAACGATGGAGGCCACTCGGCAACGCGCGAACTCGGCCGGCGCCATGATCGGCAAGCTGGACTACGGCTATCTGCCGCAGGCCCACAGCGTTCGCGATGTGGCACGTGCGGGCAAGGATGCATGGGTGGACTACGTGATGCCGCGGGTAGACCGGGAGCGCTACGTCAACGAAGACGCTAGCGCCATGTCCGATGCCGAGATGGTGGCGTTCCTCGGCCACGCCTATGACACGATCTCCACCGAGGGGCGCAACAAGCTGGTGCCTGGGCAGACTGCACGCCCCAGCCGGGCGAGCCGGTTCGACGAAGCGCACCGCTCGATCCATTTCAAGGACGCGGACAGCTACCTGCAATACCTGAGCGAGTTCGGCCGGGGAAGCGTCTTCGAGCAGATCCAGGGCCACGTGACCATGATGGGCAAGAACATCGGCCTGATGGAATCGATGGGCCCGAACGCCGGCGCCACCTACCGCCTGCTGAAGGACACCGCGGAGAAGGCCGACAATGCAGCCGGTGCGCGGGAGTTCGGTGCCACGCTGGACATGGCCTGGGACACGCTGAACGGTGCGACCGCCCAGCCTGTATCCCAACGATTGGCCGACTTCGGCCAAGGCATCCGCAACTTCACCACAGCGGTAAAGCTGCAGGGGGTGATGCTCTCCTCCGTGACCGATGTGCCGCTGATGCTCACCGCAGCCAAGTACAACGGGATGCCATTGGGCCAGACCCTCACCAACACGTTGCGATCATTCGGCGGCGACACGCGCGCCGAGGCCGCACGGATGGGTTTGGCCGTCGAGAGCATCTCCAGCGAAATGCAGCGCTGGCACGGCGACAACCTGGCGCAGGGATGGTCTTCCAAGCTGGCGAACACCACCATGCGCCTGACGCTGGTCGAAGCCTGGACGAACGCTCTACGCCGGGGCTTTTCCCTCACTCTGGCGTCCCGCCTCGAGGGCATGCGGCAGGCGGACTGGGCGACGCTCAAACCCGCTGACCGCCGGCAATTTGCCGACTTTGGCGTCACGGAGCAGGATTGGCGCATCTGGCAGATGGCGGACGCCACCGAGTACCGCGGCCAAACCCTGCTCACGGCAGAGGCGCTGCGCAACATTCCAGACGAGCGACTTCGGGCCGCCGGCATTGCCGACCCAGTGGCGGCAGTCAACCAGGCATCGGCAAAGCTTCTGGGTTTCGTCGACAACGAGGCGCACACCGCCGTCCTGGGCCCGGATCTGATGACCCGCGCCACCCTCACCCAAGGTACAAAGGCCGGCACCGTGGGCGGCGAACTGGCACGCTCGACCACCCTGTTCAAGTCCTTCGCCTTTGCCATGATCTCGCGACACCTGCGGCGCCTGCAGAGCATCGAGACGGCCGGTGGCAAGCTTGCCTATTCCGCGTCGGTCATGACGGGTTTGACCCTGTTCGGTGCGCTGGCCATGCAGCTCAAGGATCTGGCTACCGGCAAGGACCCTCGCGACATGACGACGCCGAAGTTCTGGGGTGCGGCCTTCATGCAAGGCGGCGGGCTCGGCATCTTCGGCGACGTGCTGTACACCGGTCTTGGGGGCGACAGCCGCGGCGGCCAGGCCAACTGGACCGGGCTCCTCGGGCCGGTGGCCGGCACCGCGTTCGACCTGGGCAACGTCACGCTGGGCAATGTCGGCCAGGCGATGCAAGGCAAGGAGACGCATGCCGGCGCTGAGCTCGTGCGTTTTGGCCGGCAGAACATCCCATTCGCAAACCTGTGGTACCTGCGCGCGGCGGTCGACCACGCCTTCGTGCACGACATGCAGGAGACGCTCTCCCCGGGCTACCTGTCGCGCATGCGCCGCCGGCAGGAAAAGGAATGGGGCTCAGGGTTCTGGTGGGCCCCCGGCGAGGCCGCTCCCGATCGCGCGCCTGACGTGTCCACCGCGGTAGGAGGCCGTTCGTGATGCGGATCATCGACGTGAATGACCCAGCGACGCGCCGTGCGATGGAGGAAACCGACAGCCTGGAGGCCTTCGCGCGCCGGGTTGGCGCCCTGCCAAGCTCCTTCGACCACGGCCACTGGACCATGCTGAAGATCCTGATCGGCAACGGCTGTGGCGCCGCCGACCGCGCTCATGAGCCGCCGGCCCAGCCATCCAACGTCATCCCATTTCCTGCCGAGAAGGAGTAACCCCATGGACAAGGCTCGGCTGCGCAAGTACGAAGCGGACCGCAAGGAGGCTGGATTTCGCGAGATTCGGCCGTGTGTGCACGAGGACTTCCTTGTGAAGATCAAGGAATTACGGCTGCCAGGAGAGTGCATGGGCCGCACTCTCGAACGGCTGATCCTCGGCGAGGCGGTACCGCGCCCGCCCTTCTGGACACCGGAGGAAGCAGCTCAACGGGCTATGAAGAAGGCGGCGAAGCAACGCAAGACCAAGGTGGCCGCGACAGAGCCGCAGGCACTCGGCGGCACCCGGCATGCTGAACTGATGGCCGCCATCGCGCGACTGAAGCAGGTCGAGTAGCCCCCATATCGCGTGCGCGTGCGAAATACACGCGCGCACGCGAGGAAATGCGGGCGATTAGCTAGCAGCGTGACTCTTTGCCGATGCCCATTTCACTGGCTCCAATCCCAAACAAAGAGTTGATCCAGAGGGAATCCATAGTTTCTCTGTGTGACTTGCCTGAGATGCGTCGGTCAAGGCACGCTTGGTGATCATTCCGACCGCCATGCCTTTTGAATCGACCACCGGCCCACCACTGGCCCCAGAATGCACGCCGTTGTCGGCATAGAACACGCTGCACGTGAAGTCATCGTCTCCCGCTACAGAAGCGACGGTCCGTCGCAAATTGCCAACGACGCAGCGTTTAATCATGAGGTTTGCCATATCCGCTCCATAGCCCTTCGCCATGGCATCGAAGAACTCTGCAGCACCCGGCACAGATCGGGACATGTATCGATCGAATTCGAACGGCAGAACGACTTCGTCGGAAAACCCTGCCACGAAGACTTCTTGGCCCAATGTTACGTTCGCTGGTGAAATCGGAATGAAGGGATACGCCGCACCGTCAGCTTTTTTGGGCACAAGCACCGTCTGGTCAATGTAGAGCGGCTTGGTGAAACCTTGAACGCTGATGCCGATAACCGGCAGGACTTGCGCGTACTCCACAATCGCACGCCCCGGAAACTTGCAGAAGATCCTCCATTCAGGGTCATTGAATTCCTTGGTGCTGATAGGCACCTTAGCTGCCGACACATGCACTGCCGTAACGACCTGGCCGGTTTCCGTGAACGCAAAGCCTGTTCCTTCGCTGATCTGCTCATCCCCAAGAAAAACGTTGATATGGCAGCAAGCGGCGGAAATTTTGGAATAGAGTGATTCGTACATTTTTGAACTAAGGAAGCGATCAGACCTGATGTTGGGCCGCCCCCCATACGTTTTGAAGCGGCCCGAACAATTGTCCATCAAGTCTGGACTTTTCATTTCGATCGCTCTTCATCCGCGCGGCCGAAAACTCCATCCGCCTCATCGGCAGATCCGCCCGACTCTTCCCAGTGATGTGGCACCAGAAGGCGATCATTCGCTCGCCCTCGGGGTGGCGCGGCTGGGCGCCGCCGTTCTTCCACCCGAGGAACGTGCTGCGCCTCACGTTTGAGCCTGCGGCAATCTTGCTCGTGCTCTGGCCAGCGCGCTGCAATTGAATGAGCAACGCGTGCCAGTCCACCACCAATTCAGCGCTTTGCATCGCCGTCTCCCCGAGCCAACTGCCGGCTTTATATCAAAAAGACCAAGACTCTGGTGCCGGCCTTATTACCCTTAGTCATAATTCCGACACCGCGCACGCCGTCTCCACATTTCGCCAACGTTGCCCACTGCCGCCTACAATGAGCAGCAATGTGACGCCAAGAGGGGATAGAGGCATGGGATTCATGACCGCGATTTTTCGCTATTTCGACCGCCGGACAGACCGCGCGCATGCCGCGCAACTCGACTCGTTCCTCAGCGGGCTGGCCCGGATGACAGACGAAGAGATTGCCGAACTCGTCGTCTTCGCGACCCACGTCCGCCACGGGTTAGAGGCGGCGGGGACAACGGTGCTCGACCCGTTCACCCTGATGGTCAAGAAGCCTAGCGCCGAAACCCAACTGACGGCGCTGGCCATCGACTTGCAGAAGCAGGGCAACACCACCGCCTATGCGGCCACGGCGGTCTGGGTGCATTCGCTGCGAGCTGCCAGCCGTCAAACCCTGCGGGCGCTGGTGGCGCAAATGTGGCAGGAATTGCGTCGTGGCTTCCCCCACGTCGCCCAGGCCAGAGACAGTATCCGCGCTCGGGTTGGCACCGAGGTGGATATCTCCGACGCTACAGCGCTACCGCTGGGCCTCACGGCTTGATCCGGCGGCTCCCTTGACGGGGTACTGGGAAATTTTGGGGGTATGCAAGGTGGTACGAATCCCGCCGAATTGGATTGAGGCCATGCTGGTAGCCGGTTTGGAGGAACTTTCCGATTCCTCTCTTCGCACCACAGAATTCCAGGGCATCGCCCACACAAGCAAACCCGGACAGCATCACGCTCTCCGGGTTTTTTGTTGCCTGTGATCGGGCAAAGTCGGCGGTGGCAGCGGGCACCCCAGCCGATGCGCCCACCAGTAACGGAAAGGATGGTCGAAATCGGGATAAAGCACCGGCTGGCTGAAGCAGCCGGCACGCTTCATCAGGAGGTAGGCAGCAACCATGGCCGCCCAAAAAACTAGCAGTTCCACGATAACGGCCACCCTTGGATTTACAGGTGGCTGTTTTCATTATAGGTAGCCGCCTACCCCAGGGGGACGATGGCGCACCCGTGCAAACCCTAGGGCTGTTCCCTCAATACACATCCGGAACGATCATCTCCTTCGGCACCGGTTGCCGCACATAGTCCTCATGCCGTTCGCGCCCCGGCAGCACCACGCTGGGCGCCTCCACTTCCGCATAGGGCACCTGGCTCAGCAGGTGATGGATGCAGTTCAGCCGTGCGCGCTTCTTGTCGTCGGCCTGCACCACCCACCACGGCGCCTCGGCAATATGCGTGCGCTCGAGCATGATTTCCTTGGCCTTGGTGTAGTCCTCCCAGCGGCGCTGCGATTCCAGGTCCATCGGGCTCAGCTTCCACTGCTTGAGCGGATCGTGGATGCGGCTGAGGAAGCGCAGGCGCTGTTCGTCGTGCGTGATCGAGAACCAGTACTTGATCACCCGGATGCCGGAGCGCACCAGCATCCTTTCGAACTCGGGCACTGAGCGGAAGAACTCCTCGTACTGGTCGTCGGAGCAGAAGCCCATCACGCGCTCGACGCCGGCGCGGTTGTACCAGCTGCGGTCGAACAGCACGATCTCGCCGGCGGCGGGCAAGTGTGCCACGTAGCGCTGGAAGTACCACTGGGTGCGTTCGCGGTCGTTGGGCGCTGGCAGCGCCGCCACGCGGCAGACGCGCGGGTTCAGGCGCTGCGTGATGCGCTTGATCACGCCGCCCTTGCCGGCGGCGTCGCGTCCTTCGAAGATGATGACGATCTTGTGTCCGGTGGCTGCCACCCAGCTCTGCAGCCGCACCAGTTCGCCCTGCAGGCGGAACAGCTCGCGGAAATAGTGGCGGCGGCTGTCCTGCTCGGCCTCGTCGTCCAGGTGCACCGGATCGCCGAAGGCCTCGCTGGCTTCGCGGTCGTCCAGTTCCAGTTCGATCTCTTCGTCGTAGTAGTCGGCCACCTCGTTGTGGATGCGCCGCACCAACTCTGCTTCGCCCGGTCTCATCTGATCTGCTCTCCCTGTGGATACAACGCGGTCGCGCCGATACTCGCATGCCGGTATTGCAGCCGCGTGAAAGCGGGGCAGGCCACCCGCCCTGCCCCGCCTTCCTGCCTGTCCCTGCAGATTACGCCAGTTACGCCGCCGGATTGATGTTGTGGTTGTGGCGGAACAGGTTGCCCGGGTCATAGCGCCGCTTCACCTCGACCAGCCGGTCGTAGTTGGGCCCGTAGGCCGCGCCGATGCGGTCGGTTTCTTCCTGCGTCAGGAAGTTCACATAGACGCTGCCCAGCGCGAAGGGCGCTGCCGCGCGGAACACTTCACGGGCCCAGCTGATGCACTTGTCGTCGTCAGCGGGCGCGTCCCAGCGCCCGTGCAGGTTCATGATGAAGTTGGCATCGCGGCTGGCATAGGCGGTCGCATCGGGCGCGACGCGGTTGGTCTGCCCGCCCATGGCGCCGATAAAGACCTCGCATTGCGGCGAGGGCAGCTTGCCGATCTGTTCGATCAGCATCGTGATCAGGCCGTCGTCCAGCCCGGCGAAGTTGTGCGATTTCCAGTAGTTGCGAGCGCCCGGTGTCAGCAACGGATCGAAGGCCTGCTGCCATGCCGTGAGCGGCATCGGGCCGAGATGCTCGCCATAGGGCGTGCCGAGCTTGCGCAACGGCTCGACCAGTTCGGGGCCTTTGTCAGGCGGGCCGATATAGCAGATCGCCAGTGCCGCGACCGGCTTGCCGTGCGTCTCGGGCGGCAGGAACGGCAGCGGCGGCGCCTGGCGCAGCACCACCCAGACGGTCAGCTCGTCAGGCATCGACTTGAACAGTTCACGGTAGGCCGGCAACACCGCGGCGGCCTGTTCCAGCGGATAGACGATCAGCCCGCCATAGATCTCGGGGCCGACCGGGTGCAGCCGGAACTCAAACATCGTCACCACGCCGAAGTTGCCGCCGCCGCCGCGCAGCGCCCAGAACAGGTCGGCGTTCTCGTCGGCGCTGGCGCGCACCAGCTTGCCGTCGGCGGTCACGACCTGTGCCGATACCAGGTTGTCGACGGTGGTACCGAACTTGCGGCTGAGCCAGCCGAAGCCGCCGCCGAGCGTCAGCCCGGCCACGCCGGTGGTGGAGTTGATGCCCAGTGGCGTGGCGAGGCCAAAGGCCTGCGCCTCATGGTCGAAATCGCGCAGCGTGGCGCCGGGCTCCACATAGCCGCGTTGCGCGTGGGGATCGATGCGCACGGATTTCATCTGCGACAGGTCCAGCACCATGCCGTCCTCGCAGATCGCCAGCCCGCCGATATTGTGGCCGCCGCCGCGTATCGACAGCAGCACGCCATGGTCGCGCGCGAAGTTGACCGCGGCGATCACGTCGGCAGCGCCCGCGGCCTGCACGATCAGTGGCGGACGGCGGTCGATCATCGCGTTCCAGATGCGGCGCGCTTCGTCGTAGCCGCTGTCGTCCGGCTGCAGCAGGCGCCCGCGCAGCTGCGCCTTGAGTGCCTCAATGTGTTCCTGCGATGGCTGGGCCATAGTGTGCCTCCCGATGCTGGTTGGAAACATCGGACGGCGCGCGGCGTCTGGGTGCAGGGAAATGGCCACGAGGACCGATGACTAGATCATTTAAGGCAGTCACCGCTTGAATGTAAATGGGGCTCTGGCCCCACGCGCACAATCCCCATGGCAAGTGCCGCAACGCGTTCATGCCGCCCCGCCACCCTGCCGGCCTATCATGAATGAACAGCCGGGACGGCGCCCTCGCGCCGTCCGTCCGCACCATGAACACAGCCAGCCACCCTCCCCTGTTCCTGTGCGGCGACGTGATGACCGGGCGCGGCATCGACCAGATCCTCGCGCATCCGAGCCAGCCGCTGCTGCATGAATCGTATGTACATTCAGCGCTCGACTACGTGCGCCTGGCCGAGCATAAGGCCGGCCCGATCGCACGCCCCGCCGCGCCGGAATACCCCTGGGGCGATGCCCTGGCGGAACTGGAAAGCCGCGCTGCGCGGCCGCGCATCGTCAACCTGGAAACCGCCATCACCACCAGCGACGATGTCTGGCCCGGCAAGGCGGTGCACTATCGCATGCATCCGGGCAATGTCGCCTGCCTGCAGGCCGCCGGCATCGACTGCGCGGTGCTGGCCAACAACCATGTGATGGACTGGGGACGCGCGGGCCTGACGGATACGCTGGCAGCGCTGGACGGCGCGCATATCGCCCATGCCGGCGCCGGCCCCGACGAGGCAAGCGCGGCGCACGCCGCACTGCTGCCGCGGCCCGGCGGCGGCCGCGTGCTGGTGCTGGCCCTCGCCATGGAAAATGCCGGCACCCCCGCGGCCTGGCGCGCCAGCGCCGGACATTCCGGCGTGAACCTGCTGGAAGACTGGTCGGTGGCATCGCGCGAACGCATTGCCGCGCAGGTGCGCAAGTTCAGGCGTGCCGGCGACATCGTGGTGGTATCGATCCACTGGGGCCCGAACTGGGGCTACCACATCGACCCCGCGCAACGCTCCTTCGCCCGCGCGCTGGCAGAGGGCGGCGAAATCGACATCGTGCACGGGCATTCCTCGCATCATCCGCTCGGGATTGAGCTGCATGCCGGCAAGCCGATCCTGTACGGCTGCGGCGATTTCATCAACGACTACGAAGGCATCGGTGGCTACGACGAATACCGGCCGGACCTGGCGCTGATGGCCTTTGTCAGCTTCGATGCCGGCGGCAGCGCCGACCTGCGGCTGGTGCCGTTGCGGCGCAGCCATTTCCGTCTGGCCTACGCGCGCGAAGTGGATATGGCGTGGCTGCAGGCCATGTTTGAAGACGAGGGAAGGGCACTCGGCACCCGGGTGGAGCGCAGCGGCTTGCATGAACTGCGTTTGCGGGCGGCATAAACCCCAGCCCATGAAAAAGCCCGCCGTTGCGGCGGGCTGCACGAAAGCCAATCGCCAGGCGTCAGTGGCGATGGATCATGTGATCAAACCATGTGCGCACTGACTGCTCCTGCTGCTGCAGCAGCGTCGGGTTCTTTTCCCGCAACATCCAGATGGCAAATGCGGCGCACGCAATGAGGGCGATCAGGACCAGCGCGGTAATCAAGGTCGCGGCCATAGCAACCTCCTTTGGGTAATGGTTGCACCTTCAGTGTAGTTCGCCTGGCAGCTGTCACGGAAAGCAGAAAGGCCAGCCTTGCTGGCTGGCCTTCCGGTTATTCCAGTGCCACGTGAGTTGGTTCCGTGTAACGCTTCCGCAGAGTGCTGATCCGCTTCTTCATTCACTGCCCGACTCTAGCTCTCTCGCCCATCCTGCGGCACCCCAGGACATAACTGCAGCATAGTACAAATCCCCGCGGATAACAGCGCGCGTTCAGTTGACGGCGATGCGGTCGTCGACCAGGCGGATCTGGCCGCCAGGCTTGTCTTCCATCACTTTGAGCACGCGGCTGCCTACCTGCAGCGTGACGCCGCCATGGATGCGGCGCGCGGCGTCGATCACGGCCTCGGCGGCCGGCTGCATCTGCTGCCCCAGTTCGGTCAAGCGTGCCTCCAGCTCGAACAGGTCACGCGACAGCTTGAACAGTGTCGCGCGCGCCTTCTCGCGCAGGTCGCCAACGGCCTTCTCGGGATGCTTGGCAAAGAAATCCACCAGCTGTTTGACCTTGTTCTGCTCTGCCAGCATGCCGCGGCGCTCGGCTTCCAGCGCGGCGCGCTGTGCGTCGGCAAATGGATTCAGGCCGACCTGGATGCTGGTGGCGGTGCCGGCCGGTGCGCCCAGCACCGCGGCGCGCACCGCCAGCAAGGCACGGCTGCGGCCGCCGCTGATGCTGCCCTGCGCGCCGGTGCCGCCCACCACGATGCGCTCGCCGGCAGCAACATCGCTCTGCCGGATGCCGCTTTCGACGTTGACCTCGGTGCCGGCCTCGACCACGGCGTTTTCGATAAAGCGCGCCTTCACCGCGCCCTTGCAGCGCACGCTGGCGCGGCTGATGCCGCCTTCGGTGCGGCCGGTGTCGGCCTTGCCGATGATGCCGCCCTTGACGATGACATTGCCGCCGGCCTCGACATTGGCGGCTTCGATGGTGCCCTCGACCACCACGTCGCCGCTGACGTTGACCGACATGCCGGTGCGGATGTCGCCCGACACGCGCAGCGTGCCGTCGAACGCCACGTTGCCTGAGTGCAGGTCGACCGATTCCACCTGCACCACGGGGCTGACCGAGATGCCGTGCACGCCCACCACCGGCGATCCTGCGATCACCGCGCGCAGCAGCTCCGCATCGTCGGCATCGGCGGCAGCGCCGGTCAGGCCTTCGGCAAAGGGCGGGTCATCGACCGGATCGGCGGCGACGGGCTTGCCAAATACGTCGACGCCGTCATTGCCGCGCACCGCCGGAACGCGCCGCATCAGCGGCGTGCCGGGGCTGACCAGCAGCAGGTTGCCCAGGTCGCGCAGGTCGACCTTGCCGGCCTCGTCGTCAGGCTGCGCCGGCTTGCGCGGTTCGAGCAGGTTGATGAAGCGCGCCGGCTCACCCTGGCGCGGCGCGACGCCGGCGGCAATGGTGCGCAGCTCGCAACGGCCTTCGGCCAGCGCGGCGTCCAGTGCCAGGGTCTGGATCGGCGCCACCACGCCGCGCGCCGCCGCGGCGCAGCGGATGTCCTCCGCGCCGACCGGACGGCCGCCTTCGGCTGGCAGCAGCGTCAGCCGCACGGCCAGGCCGTCGGCGGTGATGTCGAGCTCGAACGCGCCGTCGATCAGCGCACCGATGGTGGCATCGATCTCATGCTCGGCGCGCTGGCATTGCGCCAGGAACTGCGCCACCGCGCGCGCATCCAGCCGCGCCCCGGCCCAGCCCAGGCTGTCCAGGCATTGGCGCAGGCTGGCCTGGTCCGGCGGCAGCCTGCCTGGCTGCGGCGTGTAGCGCGCATGCACCTGCTCGCCTGGCTCGGCAAGCTCCAGGCGCAAACCCGACTCATGCGTCATGCGTCCCCTGAATCGTCTTGTGCAGCCGCGCGGCGGGTGCCGGCGCTCCGCTTGTTATCGATCCATAAACCAACGGCAGCAGCGCGGAGAACTTTAGCGCACACCTTGCCGCGTCGGCCGGGCTGCCATCGCCTTCGTGGAGAAGCCTGGGGGACGATCCGGACGATGTCCGGGCTATTTGACCGAGACCACCTCGATGGTCCCGGTCTGGCCGTTCTGCACGACCTCCTGCTTCATGACCAGGCCCATGTCGGGGCAGTACCAGTCCGTAACGCTGGCGCTCGCCGGCGGCACCGACACGGTGTGGCCCGCCACCGTGACCGGCGCCATGGTCGTGCTGCGCTCGTAGCGGACCGGCCAGCAGGATTTCTGGCCGAGGCGGGTGGGGATGGTCGCGCGCTTGCCGACGACCTTGCCGCCGATGGTGACCTTGGCGGACGGGATCCTGGCCTGGCCGGCGCTCTGGCCGGCGGCGGTCATCTGCAGGTCCATGCGCACCGTCTGCGATTCGCCCGGCAGCCGCTGTCCTTCCGCTTCAATGACGCCGCCATAGGCCAGGGTCCCGACCGCGCTGCTGTCGAGCATGCCCGATGCCGTGCCGGCGGCGCTCTTGCCCTCGACCTTGCCCGGCGCGCCGCCGCGCGAGATGGACAGGCGGTCTTCGATCACCGCCATGGTGTAGTCCAGCCGCGTCTCGTTGCCCGAGCCGGCCGCGGCCACATTCGACACGACGCTGATATTGGCATTGCACTGGCCCTTGCCCGACTTGCGCACGCCGGACACGGACATGGTCGCCGTGCCCGGCGCACCGCCCTGCATGGTCATGCGGATCTCGCCGCCGTCATGCATCCACGGCGCATCGCAAACGCCGGCCGCTGCGGCTGCCGGCAGCAGCAGCGCAGCGAAGGCCACGCTTGCGCCAAGCGCCGTGCGGCGGTCCAGGGATTGCCGCGCGCTAGCGCGGTCGGAATTCTTCGGCATCTGTCGCCTCTCCATTGGTCAGTTCAGCAAAGCACCGGCAGTCAGTCCTTGCATTGCGGCATGTCGCGGAAGCTGTCGCGCACCGTCGCACAGGACTGCGCCAGGCCATCCTTGTCGGAGACGCCGGCCCAGCGCGTGCGGATCGATTCCAGCTCGCCGGGCAGCCCGTCGCGCAGGGTCTGGGCGGCCGCGGCCTGCCCCGACTTGTCGAGCTTGGCCGCCATGTTCTCGGTGCAGGCGCGCTGCGCGGCCTCGGCTTCCTGGCAGGCCTTCGGCAAGGCATCGCTGGCCGCTACGGAATGCCCTTCTTCCTTGCCACAGCCGGCAACGGCCAGCGCCAGCATGACCGGCAGGCAGGCACGCGGAATCCAGTACGACATCATGACTTCTCCTCTTTCTTCACCGCGGAGGCGGGGGGTTCTGATACGAGACAATGGCAAGGCCGCCGTGCTGCGCCGGCGACGCCGGCTGGCGCAAGGGCGCCGCGGCGCTGCCGTCCTGGCCGCCGCGCAAGCGCGCATAGCGGCCCAGCACCTGCGGCACGTAGGCCTGGGTCTCGGCAAACGGAGGGATGCGCGACCCGTGGCGCAGCACCGCGCCTTCGCCCGCGTTGTAGGCGGCCAGGGCCAGGCTGGTGTCGCCGTTGAAGCGCGACAGCAGGCCGCCCAGGTAGGACGCACCGGCCTGCAGGTTCTGGGCCGGGTCATAGGCATCGGTCACGCCCAGCATGCGAGCCGTGGCCGGCATCAGCTGCGTCAGGCCGATGGCGCCCTTGTCGGAGGTGGCTTGCGGGTTCCAGCCCGACTCCACCTCCACCATGGCCATCAGCAGATGCGGGTCCACCGCCGCGGCCTGCGCCGCGCGGTGCGCGAGGGCAACCAGCTCAGAGGGTGGGGACTTGGCGCTGACGACCGCGGCCTTTGCCGCCGCCAGCGTTGGCAGCCCGATAAACGCCCGCGCTGGCAATGCCGCGGGCGCCGCGGTGGACGCCAGCCGTGCCGGCGCGGCGCTGCGCGACGTGAGGAAGGTCACGCCGCTGCCGCGGTCGGCATGCATCACGATCTCGGCGCCGGCCGGCACCGCGCCCGCCAGCAGCATTGCCGCCACCACACCGCGCGCCGGCGCGGCCACAAGCGCAGGCATCACTGCTTGGCCAGCTCCACGCGGCGGTTCTGCGCGCGGCCGAACGGCGTGTCGTTGGACATCAGCGGATGGGTGGCGCCATAGCCCTTGGCATCGAGCCGGTCGGCGGGCACGCCGGCGCTTTCCAGATAGCGCCTGACGGCGGCGGCGCGGCGCTCGGACAGCGGCTGGTTGCGCGCGTCGCCGCCGGTGCTGTCGGTATGCCCCTCGACGCGCAGGCGCCAGTCGGGGTGCGCCAGCACCGCCTTGGCGGCACGGTCCAGCAGCGGCCGGGCCGCCGCGCTCAGCACGTCGGAATCGGTTTCGAAGTTGACGCCGTAGAGCTGCACGCGGCCCGCGCCTTCCAGCGCCTGGCCGATGGGATCGGGGGCGGCCTCGGCCTTCGGGAAGCACGGCGGCGCCTTGTCCGCCAGGCGCCAGCCGCCGGCCTCGCGCACGCTGTCGAAGGTGCGGGCATCGCCCTTCACCAGCGCTGCGTAGGCATGGCTGCCGTCGGGGCTGAAGGCCATGGCGCCCTTCTCAGGCGTGCCCTCGGTGGTGCGCCGGAAGGCCAGCAGGGCGCCGTTTTCCAGCCCGCCGGAAATCGTTCCCAGCACCTGCGTGATCTTCATCTGCTTGTTGCTGTAGTCGCCTTCCACGTAACAGCCTTCCACCGCGGCGCCATCCTGGTGCAGCAGCACGTAGCCGGACGAACCGAATTCCACCGGAAACTGGTAGATGCCGCCCACCTGGCGCACCTTGTCGGCCGCGGCCTCGGGCTTGCCGTAGGCCATGAACTGCTGCAGGCCGATCTGGCCCTCGTCCTGGTCGCCCGGCCAGCGGTTGCCGGTAAGCGTCAGGCGCAGGGCCCCGGCCTTGACGGGCTGGGCCAGCGGCACGCGGGTATCGTAGCCGTCCTGCCCCGGCAGGTCCGCATCGTAGATCACGGTCCAGGGGCCTTGCGTGCCGCCGGCCGAGGCTTCGACGCGGGCATGGCGCGCATTGCTGCGCGCCCCGGCATCGGACAGGCCGCGGAAGCGCAGCACGTCGACGGACGAGGCCTGCGCCAGCGCAATCACCAGCTCCTGCCGGCTGCCGTTGCGCATAAAGCCGGCATGGTCCGGAATCTCATTGAGCAGCGGATACCACGAGCGGTCTTCCTTGTCGCGGTTGACCACGAACGCGCCCGACCACAGCCCGGCAACGTTGGTTTGCGCGGGCGTTGCCGGCGCCGATGCCACGGGCTGCGCCGATGCCGCTGCAGGCGCGGGCTGCGCATCGCCTTGCGCAGCGGCGCTGTCAGCAGGCTTCTTCTTGCAGCCCGCCAAGGCCAGCAGGGCCACGACGCCCAGGCCAATGGCGGCCTTGCGGGTCGTCAGTCCAAACGTCATTCCCTTCAAGGTACTTCCCCTTCTTCTTTTTGTGATGCCGGCCTGTCCGGTACGCGCCTCAATGCGGGGCGCGCATCAGCATGTCGATCTTCTGCAGCCGCACGCGGACTTCGCGCTCCAGCGGCGCCAGTGTTTCCGGGCCGGCTCCGGCCTTGCTGGCGCGCGCGTAGTTCGCGATCGCCTCGTTCATGCCGCGCTGCTCTTCGGCCAGCGCACGCTTGACCAGCTCGCGCTCATCGCTGGCCGCCACGCTCGGAATCGCCGCCTGCGCGGCCCCCGCGACGGCGGCCTGCGCCAGGTCGGGCGCGTTGCCGCGTGCGGACGGTGCCGCTGCCTGGGGCGCGGAAGCCGCCGGAGCCCGCGCTGCCGACGCCGGCACGGCGCCGCTCACCGCCGGCGGCGCACGCCGCGTGGTGATGATCTGCACGCCTTCGGAGCGAGAAACCTCCATCGCCGCCAGCGCCGGTTGCGGCACGAACCCGAGGTTACACAACAACAGCAACGCCAAACAACCCCGCTTCGGCAATTTTGTCGACCTTGTCGATTCTGGCATCGGTGTCTTCGGGCTTATCCCGGCAAATTTTCACAAATACTTACAAAAACGGCGACTGCGGATGCGTCAGTTGCCGCGATACGGCGATTGCATCCGCACGATCGCCTCGGACTCGAGCGGGATGCGCCATTCCGACGCCAGCGTGGCCCGTCCGGTGCAGAAATTGGGCGTGGTCGGGACCTCCATGCCGCGGTACGAACCGGTCGCAACAAAATTCCGGATGCCGTTGACCAGCGAGTAGATGGTGCGGTCGGCAAACGGCACGAACATTTCGTAGCAGTACGTGACCCGGATCTTCAGCAGGTTGGCGTCCTGGATATTGACGCCAGAGGACGGCCCCGCGCTGGTGGCGCGGTACATCAGGCTGTCGTTGGGGATCTCCCGCGTGGTCTTGCCGGCGTAGTAGCCGCTTCGCCCGAAATCCTGCAGCGCCGCCGGCGTCGGGTTCAGCACGTCGATCCTGGCCTGGGTGCGGGCCTCGAACTGGGCCTTGGCATAGCCGGTGGCATGCGCGGTACGGTCGGCGGAGCGCACGAACAGCGGCGTCAGCCCCAGCGCCAGCCCCTTGCGCATGCTGGCCAGCCGGCCGTGGTCGACGGCGCCTTCGCGCGTGGCCTGCAAGGCGGCGTGGTCTAGCGTGGCCTTGGCCTGGTACAGCAGCCCGAACTGGATCACGCCCAGGCACAGCAGCAGCAGCGCCGGCGCGATGATCAGGAATTCCACCGCGGACTGTCCCCGTGCCCCGCGCCGCGCCGCGTGCTTTTGCTGGTGCGTCATGGCCCCTCCTCCCGCAGTTCCAGGTTCTGGCCCGGCGCAATCCCCAATGCCGCCGCGCGCCCCGCGCCGAGCTCAAGCGTCTGGCGCGCGCGCCAGTGGGCACGCACGCGCAGGCGTCCCACGCACGGGTGCACCGCCAGCACGCGCTGCCGCTTGTCGAGAAACACCACGTCGATCGCCATGCGCATGCCAAAGGTGTGGACTGCGCCGCAGGGGGACAGCAGCAAGGCTTCGTCCGGTGCCATCGAATCGCGGCTGAGCAGCCCCGTCATGCGTTCGCGCGCAGTGGCCGCCACCGACACGCGCACGCCGGTGTCGAGCGTGCTGTGGCCGGCCCGCAGGTAGAGGCGCGCCTGCCTCACAGCAGCCCTTCCTGCATAAACTTCATCACGATCGGGAAGCCAAGCACGATAAAGGTGACCGGGAAGATAAACACCACCAGCGGAAAGATCAGCTTGACCGGCGCTTCCATGGCCTGCTTCTCCGCGCGCTGGAAGCGCTCGGTGCGCCGCTGCTCCGACTGGAAGCGCAGCGTGGCGGCCAGCCCCGAGCCCATGCGCTCCGCCTGGATCACGGCACCGACGAAATTGGTGACCTCCTTCACGCGCAGGCGGTCATCCATGCGGCGCAGCGCATCGGCGCGGCTCAGGCCCGACTTCAGGTCGCGCAGCACGTGCTCGAACTCGCGCCGCAGCGGGCCCTCAGGCCCTTTCTCCACCGCCTGCAGCAGGGCGCCGTTGATGTTCAGGCCGGCCTCTACGCTCAGTGTCAGGAAATCCAGAAACACCGGCAGGTGGCGCGTGATCTGCAGCAGGTTGCGCTTGCGCACGTCGCGTAGCCAGATGCGCGGATAGAAGAAGCCCAGCGCGCTGGCGGCAAGCAGCAGCAGCGGCGAGAACACGCCCAGCCCCAGCATGGCTATGCCCGCCAGCAGGCAGAACGCCAGCGCCGAAACGATCGACAGCGACAGGAACTGGCGCGCCGTCATCAGGAACGACATGCCCGTCAGGCGCAGTTGCTCGTCCACCGCGGCGCGCAGCGACTTCGGCGTGATCCAGACGAGATGGTGATCGAAGAAGCGCACCACCGGCCAGACCGCGCGCAGCGACGGCGGCAACGGGTCGAGGTAGTCGCGCGCCTCGTCGGGAACGGCCACGGTGAGGCGGCGCATGGCCATGGTGGTGGCGGCGAGCACGCCGACCAGGCCGGCGGCAAGGGCGAAGGCAACAACAAGCATCATGGTCGGCCCCGGTCAGACATCGATATGGGTGATCTTGCTGATCGCCTTGTAGCCAAGCAGCTCCATCACCGCGATCACGGACAGCGTGCCCCAGCCGATCGGCGAACTGAACAGCGGTGCCATCGCCACCGGCTCCATGTGGTTCAGCACCACGATCAGGAACAGCGGCAAGCCCGTCATCACCAGGCCCTGCATCTTGCCCTGCGCGGTCAGCGCGCGGATCTTGCCTTCCATCTGATGCTTCTCGCGCAGCGTGCGCGCCACCGACTCCAGCGTCTCGGCCAGGTTGCCGCCCACCTCGCGCGAGATCGTGATGGCCGCGGTCACCATCAGGAAGTCGGGCACTGGAATGCGTTTTTCCATATTGCGCAGCGCGTCCATCAGGTCCACGCCAAGCCGGACTTCGCGCATCAGCAGGTCGAACTCCTGCGAGATCGGCGGGCGCGACTCCGCCACCACGCTTTCCAGCGCCATCGGGAAGCTGGCGCCGGCGCGCAGCGCGCTCGACATCATCAGCAGCGCGTCGGGCATCTGGTCTTCGATGGCCATCAGGCGCTTGCGCTGCATCTTCTTCACCAGCGCGCGCGGCAGCAGCAGGCTCACCGGAATGCTGAGCATCGCGAAGAACACGTTCTGCGATACCAGCCAGGTCAGCAGCGGCAGCGCGAACACCGCCACCACCGAGATGCCGGCCACCTGCCGCATATTGATGAAGATAAAGAGATCGGCCAGCGAGGCCTCGACCTCGGTCGCCAGAGTCTGCGTATGCCGCACGAACCAGCGCTTGCCCTGCGACAGCACGGCCCACGCAATCAGCACGGTCATCAGGAAGGCGCCGCACAGCACCAGGGCAACGTTCATATTGCCTCCTTACTCGTCGCGGGCGGTGAAGATGCCCGTATTGACCTGGATGCCGCGCCGGATCAGGTCCTGGTAGAAATCCGGGATATACGAGGTCGCGACATAGCGCCCCTTGACCTTGCCGTCGGCACCGTAGCCTTCCTCGCGGAACATGAACACGTCCTGCAGCTGCACCACGCCCGTTTCCATGCCGCTGACCTCGGTGATATGCGTCACGCGCCGCGAACCGCAGGAGAAGCGCGTCTGCTGCACGATCACGTCGACCGCCGAGCAGACCTGTTCGCGAATGGCCTGCACCGGCAGGTCCAGCCCCGCCATCAGCGTCATCACCTCAAGACGCGACAGGCAGTCCCGCGGCGAGTTGGCGTGGGCCGTGGTCAGCGAGCCGTCATGGCCGGTATTCATGGCCTGCAGCATGTCCAGCGCTTCCCCGCCCCGACATTCGCCGACGACGATGCGGTCCGGGCGCATGCGCAGGCAGTTCTTGACCAGGTCGCGGATCGTCACCGCGCCCTTGCCTTCCATATTGGGCGGCCGCGCCTCCAGCGACACCAGGTTGGGCTGCGACAGCTGCAGCTCGGCCGCATCCTCGACCGTGACGATGCGTTCGTCATCCGGGATGAAGCTGGACAGCACGTTCAGCAGCGTGGTCTTGCCTGAGCCCGTGCCGCCGGAGATCACGATATTGGCGCGCCGCTCCACGGCGGTGCGCAGGAACTCCAGCATCTCGGGCGACAGCGAGCCGAAGCCGACCAGGTCTTCGCCCCTGAGCTTCTTGCGCGAGAACTTCCGGATGGTGATGTTCGGCCCCTTGAGGGCGAGCGGCGGGATCACCGCGTTCACGCGCGAGCCATCGGGCAGGCGCGCATCGACCATCGGCGAGCTTTCATCGATGCGCCGTCCCAGCGGCGCGACGATGCGCTCGATGGCGCCCAGCACGGCGCGGTCGTCGGTAAAGATCACCGGCGAACGCGTCAGCCTGCCGGCGCGCTCGACAAAGATCTCGTCATGGCAGTTGACCATGATTTCCGAGACCGCGTCATCGTCCAGCAGCTCTTCGAGCGGACCCAGCCCGATCACTTCGTCAAAGACGCTCTGCTTGAGCGCGTCCAGCGGGATCTCCTGGCTGCGGAACACGCTCTCCTTGAGGATGTCGTCGAGCAGCGAGCCGACCAGTTCGCATAGCTCGTCCTCGGCCATGCGCGCGACGTTGACGCGGCGCAGGTCGAGCGCAGCGATCAGGCGCTGGTGCGCCTGCTTGCGCAGTTCCACGCCGCGCGGCGAGTTGATGGGTGCGCGCAAGGCCTCGTCGAGCGGCGCCACCGGCGCAGGTTTGGCGGCCACCGGCGCTGGCTTCGGCGCAGGTGCCGGCGGCCTGGGTGCGGGCACCGCTTCGCGCGGCACCGGCACGCTTGCCTGGGGCGATGGCGACAGGGTCACCGCCTCCCGCGGCGGCGACGGAGGCGGCACAGGCATGGGCACCGGCACCACCGGTTGAGGCGCCGCGGCATCCTGTGGTGGTTGGGCGTGGTGCTGCTGCGGCGATGGCTGCGCCGCCACGCCCGCTCCCGCTCGCCCCGGCTCGGCCACGACGGACAGCACGAAGCCGCCGATCTCGATCTGGTCGGCCGCCGCCAGCGGGCCATAGCGCGTGACCGGGTCGCCATTGATCAGCGTCGAGGCAATGCCGCCCTGATCCTCGATATACCAGCCGCCGTTGTGTCCTTCGATGCGGGCGTGGACCTTGCCGATCAGCAGGCCCTTGAGGACGATGTCGCAGCCGGGATCCTTGCCGATGGTACAGCCCGGCCCCTTCACATGGATCACCTCGGCGCTGCCATTGCGCTGCTGCAGGCGGATATTGAGCATGGCCGGATCAGCCTCCGTTCATCGGATCGACGCCGGGCGGGGGCAGCGGCGGCCGCTTCTGCTCCATCACTTCCTGCTCACGCACGGCATTCGCAGCGGGCAGCGGGCTTGGCTCGCCGAAGCGGTGGCGGTAGTTGGCATCGACATCCGCGCCACGCTGCAGCAGCGCGGCGTTCTCCGGGCTGGCCGGGTCATAGACGACCGGGGTGACAAAGATCACCAGGTCGCTCTTGTTGTTGCGGAATTCGTCGGAACGGAACAATCGCCCGAGGATAGGGATGCTGCCCAGCAGCGGCACCTTGTCGACGGCCTTGGATGCGTCGGCATTGACCAGCCCCGAGATCGCCAGCGTTTCGCCCGCGCGGATCGAGGTCTCGGAGGTGGTGCGGCGCGTCAGGAAGGCCGGGAAGCCGCCGAACGATACCGACGGGTCGATCTGGCTGATCTCGGTTTCCAGCGTGGTCGAGATGACATTGTCGACGTTCACCGCCGGGCGGATGTTGAGCTTGATGCCGTACGGCTTGTAGTCGACGTCGGTGGTGCCGAACGCGCCGGCCTTGGGAATCGGCACTTCGCCGCCGGCCAGGAAGGTGGCCAGCCCGCCGCTCTTGCTGTTGAGCTCCGGCGCGGCGAGCACGTAGGCATCGCCATCGGAAATGGCCAGGTTGATGCGCGAGAAGATGGTCGTGGCAATGCCGAGATAGAAGCCGCTGGCGGCGCCGGCCACCTGGCTCGGGGTATCGGTGAAGGTGGCCGCATCGGTGGACGGCAGCGTGCGATAGCGCCCGGTGTGCACCGGATTGCCCGCGAACGCGATCTGCGGGCCGTTGAAGCTCTGCTGCCAGGCAATGCCAAGCTTCTCCATGCCGCGCCGGGTGATCTCCATGATGTGCACCTTGAAGTGCACGGTCTTCTTCAGCGCATCGCCCTCGTCGGCGCGCACCAGGTTGACCACGCTGTCCAGGCCCGAGGTGGCGGTCTTGATCAGCGGCACCATCTGCGGATCGACGATGCCCGACAGCACCACGCTGGGACCGACCACCTCGATCTTCAGGCCGCGCACGCTGCCCAGCGACGCCCGCAGGCGCTGGGCCACGTCGGCGGTATCGGCCGGCGCCACGCGCAGCTTGCCCTGCAGCGCCACGCCGCGCTCGTTCCAGACGATCAGGCTGGTGGTGCCGATCTCCTCGGCCAGCAGCAGCAGGCGGCCGTCGACCACGGTGCTGCTGACCAGCGCGCCATTGCCGATGGCCACGCGCTTGATGGTGCCCGGCACCTCGAGCGCGCGCACCTCGCCCTTGAACAGCTCGATCGCACCAAAGCGCGCCGGCAGCTCGTACGACGGCGGCTGCGCGCCTGTGCGGGCCGCGGTGGTCACGGGCTCGGCGGCCCAGGCTCCCGAGGCCAACGCTGCTGCCGCCAGTGCTGCCATACCCCCGCGCACCGCATGGCGCGCCCCCTTACCCGTTTTCCCGTCCGGTGCTCCGTGTACCGTGACCGCCTGCAGGCGCCCGGCGATGCCGCCGCGCTGCGCGAAAGACCCATCCATTGCGTGTTCCGTCAGTTGGTGTTCTGGATAATCCGATGTCGTGCGGCCGCCGCGCTCAACGCGAGGCCGGCCGGCCCGCCATGGCGTTGGCGGCGTTGGCAACGGCGCCCTGCTGGGCCTGGGCGATGCCGCCCGCGGAACCGCCCATGGATCCGCCATTGGCCAGCGCCGAAGAAATGGCGTTGCCGATGTCCTGCGCGGTAGGCAGCTTGGAGATCATGTTGGCGCCCGCGGAACGGCCACCGACGATGTATTCGATGGCCGCTTCGTCGCCACCGGCGAAGAGCGCGTGCTCGCTGACCGCGATCTGCGGGGTCGCGGTCTTGTCGGCCGCATTGCGCAGCACCGCGCGCAGGCTGCCGACCTTCTGCGCCAGCGCCAGCCGCGCCGCCTGTTCGGGCGACACCATCAGCGTGAGGCTGTCGTAATCCGGGTTGGTGTCCACGCCCTCCGCGCCTTCCGCGGCCTGCGCCGCCATGGCTTCGCCATAGTCGCGCGGGCGCACGTCCTGGCCGGTGGCCAGCACCAGCATGTCCGACATCAGCAGCCGCGCGGTCTGCTTGTCGGTGCCTGCCGCGGTGGGCGAGGTGGAGCTGATCAGGAACAGGTCGACATGGTTGCCAGGCTTGAGCATCTTGGCCGTCGAGTTGACCATGTCGACCTCGATGGTGAAGGCGCGCTTGCCGGGCTTGAGCAGGTCGGAGAAATCGCGCGACTGCAGCGCTTCAACGTCGGCACGCCGCACCGGCTGGCCCTGCCGCACCTGGCGCACCAGGCGCAGGTTCGCCACCTTGTCGAAGCTGCTCGCCAGGATCATGTCTTCGTAGACCAGGTCGGCCGGAATCTCCCGTGCCGCGAAGCCATTGCCGTCGATCACCGTGCCCGGCGCGGCGTTGCGCACCGGCACCATGACAGCCACGCGGCGGCCCTCGTTCAGCTGCGCGGCCAGCTGCTCTTTCAGTGCCGCTTCGCGCCCGCTCAGGAAGCGGTAGATCCACAGTGTCAGCAGGCCGGCGACCAGCACGGCGATGACAAGGACGACCCAGGGATTCCCGATGATTGAATGAATCTTGATTTTCTTCAGCATGAATGTGCTTGCAGTAGCCAGACGCCGCCCGCTGGCGGTGCGTCAGGGAAGTGACAGGGAAAAGCTGTATGCCTGAAAGAAGGACCTGAACGCCGCGGCCAGCATGCTGATGACCGAGTTGTCGCCGCCGGCGACCAGCACGGCAACGACCAGCAGCGTGATGACGATGTATTCGAACGCGGCCTGCCCGCGCTGGCGCCTGCTACGGATTGCCATCGCGCTACTCCGGCCGCGCCACGGTGATCACCGCGTCGGTCTGGCCGGCGCGGTCGACAAAGGTGGCATCCATGCGTTCCTGCTGCCGCTGCATGGCCAGCGTGAGGCCCTCGATGCGGCCCGAACCGTCGGCCACGGGCGCGGGCATCTGCACCACCGAACTCCAGCCCTGCGCCGCCAGCCGCTCGGCGGCGCGCTGCCGCGCCGCCTGCGCGTTGCCGGGCAGCCGGACCACCAGGGTGCGCCCGCGCTGGCCGCGGTCCGTGCTCTGGACATCCGACAGGACCTTGGCGCCGGGCGGCAGGCCCAGGTCGCCCAGCCCGGTGCCGGACGCCACCGGCGCCAGCTTGCTGACCGAGAAGATGCCCGCCACATGCCCGCCCGGCGCGGGCCTGGGCTCCAGCGACAGCACATAGTGGCAAAGCCCGTCGATCGCGCTCAGCACGTACTGGCCGCCGGCCCGCTGCCCGCGCGCCGGCACGCCTTCGCGCGTCCAGTACTGGCGCCACGCGTCCGAGACCGCTTCGGCGGTGCCGGCGAACTCCATCGTCAGCACCCGCGTGGGCAGGCCGTTGACCACCATGTCGGTGCCGACCGCATGCGCCCTGGCAGGCGCAACCGGCTGCCGCGTGCAGTCCGTCGCGGTCGCTGCCGCCGCGGACCAGACGAGCGCGGCCGGCAGCAGCGCGGCCAGGCAGCGCATCAGCACGCCATGCATGCAGGCTTTCATCTCAGCGGCTCCCCAGGCGGTCGGCGGGGACCACGTCGGGCTGGATGCGGCCCAGGTCCAGTTTCAGGATTTCCGGCCCGAAGGCGGCCAGCCCGACGGTCAGCGCGGTGTCGATCACGCCGCCCTTGCTGGTGGGCACCGCTTCCTTGATCACGGCGAGCGTGCCGTTGCGCCCCTCGGGCGTCCAGGCGTTGGTCAGCAGCACGGTGTGGTCCTGCATGCCGAAGCCGGTCCAGCCCGGCCACAGCGCGCGCAGGGCCGCGTTGTCGCCGGCGACGGACAACCCCACCTCGGCCCGGTAGAGGTTGCGCGTGGCCAGGTCGAAGCCGGCACTGACCGCGTTGGCCGCACCCATGGCAGCCGTGATCGGCTTGAGCGTGGCTGCCGGGGTTTCGTCGACGCCGCTGCCCAGGGTCACGTCGGCATAGTTGCGCAGCATGTCGACGCCGGCATGGTCCTTCCACATCGGCGCCATGCCGCCGGGCAGGCGGCGCGCGGTGCGGTCGCTCGACGCCAGCGCGGCCTGGTCGTGCCCCAGCACGCGCTGCACGAATTCGCTGCGGATCTCTTCGTCGCCCTTGCTGGCGAAGCTGCCGTGCGACGCGCGCCAGCCCGGGTCGACGGTCCAGACCGTGCGCTCCCAGCCGGCATAGCGCGAGGCCATCAGCGCCTTGTTGCGCACGTCGCTGAACTTGCCCAGCATCGCCATGCCGAGAAACAGCACGCCGAGCACCGTCATCGCGGCGATCACGAATTCGATCATTGCCTGTCCGGCTGCCCGGTTCGGCCTGGCTGGCCTGCGCATGCGCATGTCCGCTCCCTCAGTTGCCCTGTGCCGCGATCGCGGCAACGCGTTCGAGATCGCTGGTCTGCGTCAGCGATGCCTGCCAGTACGGACTGAAGAGGCTCGGGTATTCGATGCGCGAATCGGCGCGCCGCCACCCCGCCGCGCTGCGCAGCGCACCCGCCATGCCGCCGCTGTCGGTCGGGCGGATAAAGTACGCGCTGCCGCTGGCCAGCGCGCGCATCATGCCGCCGGCCATGCGCCCGTCCAGCATCAGGCGATCTCCGCCCGGCAGCACGCGCGAACTGGTGACGACTGAAGTGTCCTGGCGCTGCGCCTCGATCGTGATCGAGGGCGCGCGGTTGAAATCGTCCACGGGCCCGGTGCCAGGCTTGGGCTGGTTGCTCAGGTCGGCGTACTCCTGCAGCCCCGCGGGCTTGTTGTGCAGGGTCTTGCCCGGGCCCGACGAGTACTGCATCTGCGCGGCGATCAGCGTCAGCGGGTTCAGCAGCGAACCGCCGAAGTTGCTGTAGCCGCCATAGCCGGAGCGGCCCGAATAGCGCCCGCCCGGGCCATTGGCCGCGCCGCCGCGCCCGACACTGGACACCGTGGGAATCGCAAACCCGACCGGGCCGGCCGGCGTGGCCCAGACACAGGCAAGCGTGCCGTTGGCCTGCGAGGCATCGAGTGCTTCCCAGCCCTTCTTGTCGCGGCGCAGATGCGTGCCGCCATCATGCGTGACGACGGTCACCATGATGGCCACCACCGCGCCCTTGCAGCCCTTGTAGGCAGTGGGGACCGCCGTCGGCGAGCGCGGCGAGCCGCGGTCCTTCAAAAAGCCGTCGAGCGTGGTGCCGTCGGTGGTGACGTCGGCAAAGCGGTCCTTGCCGGTGGCCGAACCCTGCTTGGGATTCTGCGGATCAGTCACGGTGGTGAACTTGGTCCAGCGGGCCAGCTGAACGCCATAGCGCGGGCCAAAGAAGTAGCCGGAACTGACCGTCGAATCCGGCTGGTTGCGCTTGGCGACTTCGTCGGTCACCAGCGGTACCGCGGCGATGGTGCCCGCGTGGTAGGCGCGCTGCGCCATGCTGAGCGCGGCGATGATGTCATCAAGCCCGGTCACCAGCGGCGGCAGCAGCGTGTTCAGGGCGGATCGCACCGGCGTGATCGCGGCCTTGCCCAGTTGCTTGGGCGTGGTCCACAGCAACTGCCCGTCGGAGAAGATCTTGACCAGCGTGTCGATCCAGGTGTTTTCCGTGTAGGTGCCCTTCAGCTCGTCGATCCACGACTTAAGGCTCACGGCCTGGGCCACGGCCACCTGGTTGGCCACCATCGCGCGGTTCGCGTAGGCGGCAAAGTTGTAGTCGCGCGCCTGCAGCACCGCGGCGCTATAGGCCGCTGCGTCCGCCGTGTTCTGCAGCTTGGTCTTGGCGCTGGTCAGCTGGCTCGCGTTGAAGGCGAGATACAGGGCCAGCCCGCCGATGGCGAGGAACACCAGCGCGAAGGCGAGTGCCTGACCGCGCTGGCCGGGACGGCTGCGTCGATGCGCAAGACCTGTTTTGCCCATGTTCCGGGATCGCGAGTGCTGGAGCGCAGCGAGCAACTGGCGGCGATGCCGCTTAGTTGTTCTTGCCCGTGTCGTTGCCGACGTTGTAGTTGTTCAGCCCCTTGCCCTGGTTGGCCTTGGAGCTGGCATCGTCCGCGGCGCTGCCGGCTTGCTTGATGGCCTGCTTGGATGCCGAGTTCTTGCCGGCCATTTCCTGGGCGAGGCCCGCGGTCTGGTTGCGGATGGTCTGGCCGAACATGGCATAGACGCCGATCGCGGACACGGCGATCAGTGCCACGATGATGATGTATTCGGTCATGCCCTGACCTTGCTGACGCGCCTTGCGGCGCAGATTTGCGAATGTCATAACGACTCCTTCCATGGGAATGCACAGAAACGGTTGCGCCATATGAAAGGCGCCTCATATGGAAGCCATATGTAAAGGAAAACACTGATGCGAACGGTTATCCGGCAGCAGCGGCGTGCATGCTATCAAAAGGTTCCTTAGGGCCGAAGAGGAATAATTTCAATATTTTTAATAGCGTTGAAATAACCCTACCAGGGACTCCCCCGAATGTAACAAAAAGTAATCCTTCACAATGGGCGGAGGTTATACGAACTATTCTCGGAACCGGCACATTGCCAGCAATGGGGTGCTGTTGAGCGTTGATTTACGGATGACAAGCCGCGCCACGGGCGGCAGGCCGCATGCGGCCTGCCTGCTGGACTTCAAGGCGAACCGGGGCAGTCATACCGCCCCTGCCAGCTGCCCGCGGCATAAAATAAAGAAGCAAAAAAATGGCAGAACTGGATATAAAGAATGCAGTGGAAATACTGGGGGCGTTAGCACAGGAAAATCGGCTCAGGATATTTTTACTGCTCGCCGATTCCGGACCGGAAGGAATACCGGCAGGTATTATCTCCGCATCTTCCGATTTAACTCCCTCTTCCGTAACATTCCATTTGAAGGAATTGGTCAGGACGGGGTTGGTTAAAAGCCGCCAGCAAGGGCGGTTCATGATTTACTCCGCCACCACCGACGGCATTTCCTCAGTCCTCGCATTTCTTGGCGGGAAATGCGCTTCCCTGCAGTAGAGGGCACTGTTCCGGCGGCGCGCCGCGCCGCCGGACGTCCCGCCGCGCGGGCCTGCGCCGCCAGCCCGGCACCTCATCCCGACAATCCCGTCTGCCAAATTTGCGTATTTCGAATTCATGACACAAATCGTGTCAATTATGTTGTTTCAGGATCATTGCCGATTTCGGAATTCAGCCTTGATCCAGATGCGACACGCCGCCGCTGGTGGCCAAGGCAGGCGGTTTCTGACCATTTGCCGCGCTTTCGCCGGAGCCGAGCGGCAGACGCCCGGAGAAACGCAGGCATCCCGTGACGGTAACAATGCAGCATTTTTAATACTTTTACCATTTATCCGACAGCAGCTCGCAAGCTCGATCGAGCCCGCCGAGAGTCCGTGCCGGCGATGCGAAAGCGCCAACCACACCGCGCCCCGCACCGGTGAGGCCAGCGTCACTCGGGGACCAAGCGGGACTTTTCGGTAAACTGTCGGCATTCCGGGACGCGCCGCGTCCCGCAGCCTGCGCAGTCCCCCTCATGTCAAATACCCACGAAATCCGCCCCGGCCAGTCCATCGAACTGCTCAAGGAACTCCATATCCTGACGCGCGACGGCAAGATGAATCAGGACAGCCGGCGCAAGCTCAAGCAGGTCTACCACCTGTTCCAGTTCATCGAACCGCTGCTGCAGGAGGTCAAGGCCGAGCGCGGCCGCGTCACGCTGGTGGACCACGGCGCCGGCAAGTCGTACCTGGGCTTTATCCTCTACGACCTGTTCTTCAAGGCGCTGCAGGACGACTCACACATCTTCGGCATCGAAACCCGTGAAGAACTGGTGAAGACCTCGCAGGCGCTGGCTGCGCGGCTGGGCTTTGCTGGGATGTCGTTCCTGAACCTGTCGGTGGCGGATTCGATCACCTCGCCGCAGCTGCCGCCCACCGTCGACGTCGTCACCGCGCTGCATGCGTGCAATACCGCGACCGACGACGCGATCCGCTTTGCGCTGGCCAAGCAGGCCCGCCATATCGTGCTGGTGCCGTGCTGCCAGGCCGAGGTGGCCAGCGTGCTGCGCAAGCACAAGGGCAAGCTGCTGGCGGGTAATCCGCTGACGGAAATCTGGCGCCACCCGCTGCACACGCGCGAGTTCGGCAGCCAGGTGACCAATGTGCTGCGCTGCCTGCAGCTGGAGGCGCATGGCTACCAGGTCAGCGTGACCGAGCTGGTGGGCTGGGAACACTCGATGAAGAACGAGCTGATCATCGCGCAGTACAAGGACCTGCCGCGCCGCCGCCCGGCCGAGCGGCTGGAAGAGGTGCTGGAAAGACTGGGGCTGGAAGAGATGCGCGAGCGCTTCTTCACCGCGCCGGTGTCGGCTGCGTAATCAGCCTTTGCCGGGCTCGTCCTCGCCCGCCATCCAGCGCTGCCAGCCCTCGTGGCCCAGGCGGCGCATGGTGGCCTGGTTGCGCTCGTAGATATCCGCCGCATCCGGGAACGCCGCCGCCGCGCGGGCGATGGAGTCCTCGCGCAGCAGGTGCAGGATCGGATACGGGGCGCGGTTGGTGTAGTTCTCGATATCGTCCGGCTCGGTCCCGGCAAACTGGTACTGCGGATGGAAGCTTGCGATCTGCAGCGTGCCTTCCAGCCCGAGGCTGCCGAGCAGGCGCTCGGCAAAATACAGCAGGTCGTTGAAGTCGAGAAAATCGGCCACGGCATCCGGCAGGATCAGCAGCGTGGTGTCGATCTGGTCGGGGTCGGCGTCTGCCAGCAGGCGCAGTTCGCGCTCCAGGTCGTCCATCACGTCCGGCGCTTCGGTGACGGTGCTGACCGCGTAGCGCACCTGCTCCTTCACATACACGCTCTTGGCGAACGGGCACAGGTTGAGCCCGATCACGGCGCGCTCCAGCCAGTGGCGGGTGGCGGCGATGACGGTGTCTGCGGAGTGAGTGGCGGAGGTCATGATGGCGATGCGCGGCAAAGCGTCATTCTAGCGCTGCCGCAGGCTCTATAATCCGCGGCGGAAACACCCCGCCCCCTGCCGAGCCTCCTGATGCCCTCTTCCGCCACTTCCTCCCCTTCCCAAGCCAGCGTCGACGTTGCCGTCATCGGCGGCGGTCCGGCCGGCCTGATGGCGGCCGAAGTGCTGGCGGCGCAAGGTGCCAGCGTGGCCGTCTACGACGCGATGCCGTCGGTCGGGCGCAAGTTTTTGATGGCCGGCAAGGGCGGCATGAACCTGACCCACGCGGAGCCGGAGCCGGCCTTCCTCGGCCGCTATGGCGCCCGCACCGCACAGATCGCGCCGATGCTGGCGGGCTTCGGCCCGCAGGCCCTGCGCGACTGGGTGCACGGGCTTGGCATCGAGACCTTCGTCGGCAGTTCCGGCCGCGTCTTTCCGACCGACATGAAGGCCGCGCCGATGCTGCGCGCGTGGCTGCACCGCCTGCGCGAGTCCGGCGTGCAGTTCCATATGCGTCACCGCTGGCTGGGCTGGGACGAGGGCGCGCAGCATGCGCTGCGCTTTGCCACGCCGCACGGTGAAACGGTCGTGCAGGCACGCGCGGTGGTGCTGGCGCTGGGCGGTGCCAGCTGGGCAAGGCTGGGATCGGATGGTGCGTGGGTGCCGCGGCTGGCCGAGCGCGGCGTCGAGATTGCGCCGCTGCGGCCTGCCAACTGCGGCTTCGATGTGGCGTGGAGCGAAGCGTTTGCGGCGCGCTTTGCCGGCGAGCCGGTCAAGCCAGTAGCCATCGCCCTGACCGACCGCGACGGGCAAGCGCACTACCGGCAGGGCGAGTTCGTCATCAGCGCGACCGGCATCGAAGGCAGCCTGGTCTACGCGCTGTCCGCGCCGATCCGCGACCGCATCGAGGCCGATGGCGGCGCCACCATCCACCTGGACCTGCTGCCGGCGCATAGCGCCGAACATGTCAGCGCGCAGGTAACGCATCCGCGCGGCGCGCGCTCGCTGTCGAGCCACCTGCAAAGCCGGCTCGGCCTCACCGGCGTCAAGGCCGGACTGCTGCGCGAATGCCTGTCGAAGGAAGCGATGCACGATGCCGGCACGCTGGCCGCATCGATCAAGGCGCTGCCGCTGCGGCTGCTGCGCCCGCGGCCCATCGACGAAGTGATCAGCAGCGCCGGTGGCGTGCGCTTCGAGGCGATGGATGAAGGGTTGATGCTGCGCGCGCTGCCGGGCGTGTTCTGCGCCGGCGAGATGCTGGACTGGGAGGCACCCACCGGCGGCTACCTGCTGACGGCGTGCTTTGCCAGCGGGCGCACCGCAGCGCTCGGCGCCGCGGCTTACCTGCAGCAGGCTTAGGCGGCCTTGCCGCCGACGATGCTGAGCGCCACCGCCTCGGCCACTTCGATGCCGTCGATCGCCGCGGAGTAGATGCCGCCGGCATAACCCGCGCCTTCGCCCGCCGGGTACAGGCCCTTCACATTGATGCTCTGGTAGTCATCGTTGTTGCGGCGGATGCGCAGCGGCGACGAGGTGCGCGTCTCCACCCCGGTCAGCACGGCATCATGCAGGGCAAAGCCAGGCAGCTTCTTGTCGATCTCGGGAATGCCCTCGCGGATCGCCGCGATCACGTAGTCAGGCAGCGACGTGCTCAGGTCGGTCGGCGTCACGCCGGGCTTGTACGAGGGCTCGACCGAACCCAGCGACGTCGACGGCCGTCCCGCGATGAAATCGCCCACCAGCTGGCCCGGCGCGCAGTAGTTGCTGCCGCCCAGCTCGAACGCGCGCTCTTCCCACTTGCGCTGGAATTCGATGCCGGCGAGCGGGCCGCCGGGATAGTCCTCGGGCGTGATGCCGACCACGATGCCGGCATTGGCGTTGCGCTCGGCGCGCTTGTACTGGCTCATGCCGTTGGTCACCACTCGGCCCGGCTCTGACGCAGCCGCCACCACCGTGCCGCCCGGGCACATGCAGAAGCTGTACACCGACCGCCCGTTGCTGCAGTGATGCACGACCTTGTAATCGGCCGCGCCCAGCAGCTTGTTGCCGGCGAACTTGCCGAAGCGGCTGCGGTTGATCAGCCCCTGCGGATGCTCGATGCGGAAACCCAGCGAGAACGGCTTGGCCTCCATGAACACGCCGCGCCTGTGCAGCATCTCGAAGGTGTCGCGCGCGCTGTGGCCGACCGCCATGATGACGTGGTCGGCTTCCAGGTATTCGCCGCTGGACAGCTTCAGGCCGCGCACCTGGCCGTTGTCGATGTCGATATCGTCGACGCGCGTCTCGAAGCGGATCTCGCCGCCCAGTTCGATGATCTCGGCGCGCATCTTCTCGACCATGCTGACCAGCCGGAAGGTACCGATGTGCGGGCGCGCCTTGTACAGGATGTCCTCCGGCGCGCCGGCGCGCACGAACTCGTTGAGCACCTTGCGGCCATAGTGCTTGGGGTCCTTGATCTGGCTGTACAGCTTGCCGTCCGAGAACGTGCCCGCGCCGCCTTCCCCGAACTGCACGTTCGATTCCGGATTGAGCACGCTTTTGCGCCACAGGCCGAAGGTGTCCCTGGTGCGCTCGCGCACTTCCTTGCCGCGCTCCAGGATGATCGGGCGGAAGCCCGACTGCGCCAGGATCAGGCCGGCCAGCAGGCCGCACGGGCCCATGCCGATCACCACCGGGCGCGGATGCGAGCTGCCCGCCTGCGCGCGCGCGACGAAGTGGTACGCCATGTCGGGCGTCACGCTCCAGTTCGGCTTGCCGGCCATGCGTTTGATTGCCGCGGCCTCGTCGCCGACCTCGATATCGATGATGTAGGTGAGCTTGATATCCGAGCGCTTGCGCGCATCGTGGGCACGGCGGAACACGGTATAGCCGATCAGGGCGTCTCCCTTGACGCCGATCTGCGCGGCGCTGGTGCGCACGGCGGCGTCCAGGTCGCTTTCGGTATGGTCGAGCGGGAGTTTGACTTCACTTAGACGTAGCATGGGGAACCCGAGAACTGCGGCCGGGGGGTTGGGCACACCAATGTGCCAGGCCGGCCGGAGCGCAATTTTATAGGCTTTCGGGCGCGGAGTCGGGAATCTGGCGGGATTCGGGCTGGCGGGCCGGGCCGGTGCGGCGCCAGGACAACGCCAGCCAGGCTTGCAGCCGGGGCAGCCAGCCCGGCGGGTCAGTGATCGACAATGCGCCGGCGCGGCTTGCCGACAGCGTCAGCCAGCCGCGCGCGGGCACGGTCCACGTATCGCCCGCGCGCAGGCGCCGCCGCGGTACGTAGCAGGTCTCGGCCAGCCATTGGGGCGGCCCGGCCAGCTCCAGTTCACCCGCGCCGGCATGCAGCACGGTGCCCGCCGCCACGCGCAGGCGCAGGCACTGGCCGGCCAGAAGCGGCACCACGGTTGATGTGTCGTTGAGATCGCTTTGCATGGCAGGACTCCGGTAACAGGCACAGGACTCCAGCCTATCGACCTGATCTCAGCCGCGGCAGGCACACCGCGGAACCGCCTGGACCGGAACAGCCATGCGAATTCAGCCCTGTTACGATACAGTTGCCCCGCTTCTGTATCTGTACTGATGCGGCCAACCGCGCCACGATGGCCCCAATGGAATCCGCCCCGCTCTACCGCCAGGTTGCCGGCCACTACCGCCGCGCCATCGAATCCGGAACGCTCGCCGCCGGTGACCGCATGCCGTCGGTGCGCGCGCTGATGGCGCTGCACAGTGTGAGCCTGTCCACCGCGCTGCAGGCATGCAGGCAGCTCGAGAGCGACGGCTTGCTGGAAGCGCGGCCGCGCTCGGGTTATTTCGTCGCGGCACCGCTGCGTTCGCCGCTGGCGGCGCTGGCCGAGCCGGCCGCGGCCTTGCCTGATCCGGCGCAGTATGTCGGCATCCACCAGCGCATTTCCGGCTTGCTGGCGCGTGGCCAGCACCAGCATGTGCATACCAACCTGGGCGGCGCCTATTGCGCGCCGTCACTGTATCCGACCGAGGCGCTGCGCAGCGCCGCGACCCGTGCGCTGCGCCGGCATCCGATGCTGTTCGGCGAAGCGGTCGAGCCCGAGGGCTACCAGCCGCTGCGCTCCGCGCTGGCGCGCCAGGCGTTGCGGGCGCGCGTGCAGCTCGCGCCGGAAGAAATCGTCATCACCAACGGCTGCACCGAGGCGCTCAACCTCGCGCTGCGCGCGGTGGCGGGGCCGGGCGACGTGATCGCGGTGGAATCGCCGACCTACTACGGCCTGCTGCAGATCCTGGAAAGCCTGGGCATGCGCGCGCTGGAGATCCCGTGCAGCCCCCAGACCGGCATCTCGCTGGAGGCGCTGGAGCTGGCCGCGCAGCACTACGACAACATCCGTGCGGTGGCGGTGGTGCCCAACCTGCAGAACCCGCTCGGCTGCATCATGCCGGACGCGCACAAGGCGCGGCTGGTGCAGTGGTGCGAAGCGCGCGGCATCGCGCTGATCGAGGACGACTGCTTCTCGGCCACCGCCGACAGCGATGCGCCGCCGGCCGCGGCCAAGGCCTGGGATGGCAGCGGCAACGTGATCCACTGCGCTTCGCTGCACAAGGTGCTGGCGCCCGGCATGCGCCTGGGCTGGATCGCCGCCGGCAAATGGCAGGCGCGCGTGGAAATGCTCAAGTTCGGCCTGTCGCGGCCCAACGAGATGCTGTCGCAGATGGCGGCCGCCGACTTCCTGGCTTCCGGCGCGCACGACCGCCACCTGCGCCGGCTGCGCACCCGGCTGTGCGCGCAGCGCGAATGGTTCGCGCAGGCCATCGCCGCAAGCTTTCCCGCCGGCACGCGGCTGGGGTCCCCGCGCGGCGGCATGCACCTGTGGGTGGAACTGCCCGCCCAGATATCGTCCGAGGCGGTGTTCGACCAGGCGCTGCAGGCCGGCATCCGCGTGATGCCGGGCGTGATGTTCTCCAACGCCGGCCGCTTCGACCACTGCCTGCGCGTCAACTGCGGCACGCCGCGCTCGGCGCAGATCGAGCGGGCGCTGGGCACGCTGGCCGCCATCGTGCAGCGGCTGGCGGGCTAGCCCTGGCGCCTGCCTGCAATATCCCTCCCCTTTTGCCTGCGCCTCGCCTATGCTAATGCGCTGGTGCGCAGGGGCGGCCCGGCTGGTCTCCGGGGGCGAAGACCGACCACGGGGCGCCGTGCACCACGGGAAAAAGAAAAAGGAGAAAAGCCTTGAGCAGTGCATCCGCGGCAACGTCCGTCGGCAAGAGTGCCGGCAACCCTGCCGGCAACAACCTGGACGACTATCAAACCCTGTTCCAACTGGCACCTGTCTCGCTGTGGCTGGAAGACTTCAGCGCCGTGCGCGAGTATTTTGCGCAACTGCGCAAGGAAGGTGTCACCGACCTGCGCGCCCACCTGCGCGCGGACCCGCGGCAGGCGGCGCAGTGCTCGGCGCTGATCCGCGTGATCGACGTGAACCGGCGCACGCTGGAGCTGTTCCGGGCAGCCGATCTCGACGACCTGGTGGCCAACCTCGACACAGTCTTCCGCGACGACATGCTCGACCAGCATGTCGAGGAGCTCGGCCAGTTGTGGGACGGCGGCAATCGCTTCGCCAGCCAGTCCGTCAACTACGCGCTGGATGGCGAGCGGCTCGATATCCAGCTGGAGGCCACGGTGTTGCCGGGCCACGAAGATACCTGGGAGCGCGTGCTGTTGTCGATCAGGGACATCACCCCGCGCATGCGCACCGAGCGTGAACTGCGCCGCAGCGAGCAGTATGCGCTGGGACTGTTCGAGCATTCGCCGGTGTCGCTGTGGGTAGAGGACTTCAGCGCGGTCAAGGTGCTGCTCGATGAAGTGCGCGGCGCCGGCATCACCGACTTCCGCACCTTCCTCAACGTGCATCCGGACTTTGTCTCACGCTGCATGCAGGAGATCCGAGTGCTCGACGTCAACCAGCAGACGCTGCAGATGTTCGGCGCGGACAGCAAGCAGGCCCTGCTGTCGCGGCTGGGCGATGTGTTCCGCGACGACATGCGCATCCATTTTGCCGAGCAGCTGATCGACCTCTGGCACGAGAAGCTGTGGCAGCAGCGCGAAGTCATCAACTACGCGCTCGATGGCCGCGCCGTGGACGTCTTCATGCAGTGGTCGGTATTCCCCGGGCGGGAAGCGGACTGGGACCAGGTGCTGGTGTCGCTGACCGATATCACGGCGCGCAAGAAGGCAGAAGCCTATGTCGAGTTCCTGGGCAAGCACGACGTGCTGACCAAGCTCTACAACCGCGCCTACTATGAGGACGAGCTGGCGCGGCTGGGCCGCAAGGGCCCGTGGCCGGTCAGCGTGGTGGCGGTGGACCTGAACGGCCTCAAGGTGGTCAACGACCAGTTCGGCCATGCCGACGGTGACGGGCTGCTGCGCCGCACCGGCGAGGTGTTGAAGAAGGCGGTGGGCGAGCAGGCCTGCGTGGCGCGTATCGGCGGCGACGAGTTCATGATCCTGCTGCCCGGGCGCGACGAGCGCGGCGCCGCCACGGTGGTCGAGCAGATCGGCAAGGTGGTGGAGCTGAACAACCAGTTCTACCCGGGCACACGCCTGAGCCTTTCCATCGGCCACGCCACCTGTCTGCAGGGCGACCGGCTGAATGAGGTCGTCAAGCTGGCCGACAGCCGCATGTATCAAGCCAAGCGCGACTACTACACCACGCTGGCCAACGAACGCCGCCGCGATTGAAGCCTGGCGGCTCAGCCCGGGGTGCATTCGCCGCGCATCAGCGCCCACTCCTCGCATTGCTTGCCTGACGGGAAGATGCAGATGCCGGACTGGCCGGCCGGGGTCGACACGATCTGCAGCTTGCCGCCGCGCTGCGTGCAGTTGACGGAGGCGGGGTTGGGCTTGCCGATTGTCTGGGCGCTCCCCGGGCGCTCTGCCGGGGTGTTGCTGCAAGCGGCCGCGCCAACGACAGCGAAGGCCAGCAACACTGCAATACGGGTGCGCATCGGGATCTCCGCGAGCAAAAGAAACGGGCCCATTGTTTGCTCCCCTCTCCCGCAGGCGGGAGAGGGGAGCAAACCGCCGGATTTTGCTTCTTACAGGAAGACGATCAGCCCCACGCCCAGCACGATCAGGCCGAACTTGGTGACGTAGTAAAGCTGGCGGTTCCAGGCCTTGAAGCGGCGGCGATACTGGCCGCCCAGCCAGACAAAGCGGAACAGCCGGTTGATCATGCCGGTCTGGTCGTGCTCGTCATTGGGCGAGCTGGCCGCGGTCATGACCTTGCGGCCCATCCAGTGGTTGAACTTCGCAGCCCAGCTGTAGCGCATCGGGCGCTCGATATCGCAGAACAGGATCAGCCGGTTGGCATCGCTGCGGTTCTCGGCCCAGTGCAGGTAGGTTTCGTCGAAGACCACGCCCTCACCGTCGCGCCAGCTGTGGCGCTCGCCGTCGACCTCGATAAAGCAGCGGTCGTCGTTCGGCGTGGCCAGGCCCAGGTGGTAGCGCAGCGAGCCGGCGAACGGGTCGCGGTGCGGGTTGAGCTTGCCGCCCGGCGGCAGCTCGGCAAACATCGCCGCCTTCACCGTGGGCAGCTCGCGCAGCAGCGCCACGGTCTTGGGGCAGAGCTGCTCGGCCGACGGGTGCTGGGCCTCGTACCACTTCAGGTAGAAGCGCTTCCAGCCGTACTTGAAGAAGGAATTGAAGCCGGCGTCGTCGTTCTTGTCCGCTGCCTTGATCTTGCGCATCGCGGTCAGCGCCAGCCCTTCGTCGCGGATCTCGGGCCAGGCGGCGCGCAGCTTTTCCAGGTCGGGGAAATTGTCGACCGGGATGTACGGCGTGCGGGGCACGCCCGAGAACGCATACATGAAGCAGTTGATCGGGGCCACCAGGGCCGAATGGTCCAGCAGCTGGCGCCAGATGCGCAGGCGCACCTTGCCGCGGAAGTGCACATACAGCACGGCACCGAGGTAGCCCGCGACGATAATCCACTTGATCACCGAAATCCTCCTGGTCAGCCGCCTCCGCCGCGTGTCAGTCACAGCGCGGACCGGCTGGGTGAAAACGCGTATTTTAGCGAAACGGCAGAGCCGCCGCAGCTTGAGACGATTGCGGCACATGGCCCGTGGTGCGGGCCGGGAAGTCAGGCTGGCGCGTTCAGGCCCCGCCGCGCGACTGCCGCGCGATGCGCTCGATCAGCGCCTGGGCGTCGTCGGGCAGGCCCTGCAGCCTCAGCAAGCGCGCGTTCAGCACCAGGTTTTCCAGCACCAGCTTGGCTGTCGAGGCCCACATCGTGGCCAGCAGCGCTTCCACCGGCAGGCCGGACGCCTCCATCTCGCTGGAGCGCTCGGCGATCAGCCGGCACGCCAGCCGGCGCAGCGCGGCGTCGTCGAACGGCAGGTCGGCGTAGTCGATGGGGTCTTCCTTCTCGACTTCCGTCATCAGTTGCAGCAGGGTGTCTTCTGTCATGGGCAGACTCCTGGCCAGGCAAGGCGCGTGGGCTACACGCGGAAATCAGCAGCCATGTCGGCATCGGTGCGCGCCTCGAGGCGCCCCGAACGGCACGCGGCGACAAACTGATCGTAGTCGCGCTCGACCTGGTCAGCATAGCCATTGGCATAGCCTACCATCGCCTCGGCCATGCGGTCGCTGCGGCCCAGGTAGCCGCTGACCTCGGCGGCCAGTCCGCTGGCCTTGGCGTGCGCCCGCGCCAGCACCCAGCCACACAGCGAGGCATAGCGGCCGAGCAGCTCGCCGTCCATCAGCTCGATCTGTGCCGACAGCTTCATGTCGCGCAGCTGCCGCAGATAGAAGTGCCGCCCGAACGGCCCCTTGGTCCAGCCGAGGAACAGGTCGCTCGCGGCCTGCATCAGCCGCTGGCCCTCGACCACGCGGCGGCCCTCGTGCGCGGTCGGCGCGCTCTTGAAGTAACGCGCCACCACCGACCTGGTGGCCTCCTTGACCTGCAGGAACAGCGGCTTGTCATGCTGGTCCACCAGCAGCTGCACCAGGCAGCGCTTGCCCACGCTGCCCACCCCGACCACCTTGAAGGCCAGGTCATGGCGCGTGAAATGGCCGAGCAGCCGGCGCCGGTCTGCAGCCAGCGTGGACAGGTAGTCCTGGTAGGCCTGGTCCAGCGCCAGGTCCGCGTCGCTGGCGGCCAGCCAGTCGTCGCCCGGCCCGAACAGCGTCTGCTCGCCGCGCACGTGGAAGATCGCCGGCGGCGCATCGAGTATCGACCAGCGGTCGCCGATGCGCTCGGCCAGCTTGGGCAGCAGCGACTCGTGGGTGCGGTCGGCGGCGCGCTCCATGCCGCGCCGGATGCGCTTCTGGACTTCGGGCAAGGTGTCTTCTTCAAGCAGCCGCTCGAAGGTAATGCGGTCGTACCAGGTGTCGAGCATGCCCATTTCGCCATAGGCGAGCATGCGGCGCTGGTAGCTGCCCACCGCCTCGCGCACCATGTCTTCGGCCACAGCGGACTTGTGCCGCAGGTGGCGTGCCGCCACCACGAAGCTTGCGCACAGGCGCTTGAGGTCCCATTCCCACGGACCGGGACTGGTTTCGTCGAAATCGTTGAGGTCGAACAGCAGCGCGCGCTCGGGCGTGGCAAAGCCGCCGAAGTTGGCCAGGTGGCAGTCGCCGCAGATCTGCATATGCAGGCCGGAATCCGCGGTGCCGGCCAGGTCGTGGGCCTGGAGGATGGCGCTGCCGCGGTAGAACGCGAACGGCGACTGGATCATGCGGCCGTAGCGCAGCGGCACCAGCCGCTCAACCCGGCCCTGGCTGCTGATTTCCAGCAGTTCGACGGGGTCGCGGTCGACGTTGCCGATGGCCTCGTGCGCACCGCGCGGCACCTGCTGGCGGGCGGCCCTGCCGCGCTCGCGCCGGGCCTCGACAGTACCCTTGGCCACGGCTTGCCCGCCCTCCTGACGTGTCGCCACCATGCCCCCAATGCCGGCGCCGCCGGCGGTTGCCATTTGTGCAGCATCTGCAACAGAAGCTAATGCACTGCGCCGCGGCTTGTCAATCGGCAGGCCACGGCGCGGGTCAGGCTGGGGTCGGGCGGATGTGCGCCGTGGCTCAGAGCGCAGGCGGCTGGCGACGGAAACCGACGCCGAAGCGGTTCCATGCATTGATGGCCGAGATCAGCAGCGTCAGGTCGGCCATTTCCTTTTCCGAGAATTGCTCTCGCAAGTCCTGGTAGTCCGCATCCGGCGCCTGGCTTTGCGGCAGCAGCGTCAGCGCCTCGGTCCACGCCAGCGCGGCGCGCTCGCGCGGGGTGAACCAGCTCACTTCACGCCAGGCCGGCAGCAGGTTCAGGCGGCGCTCGCTTTCGCCATGCTTGCGCGCATCGGTGATGTGCATGTCCAGGCAGAACGCGCAACCGTTGATCTGCGAGGCGCGGATCTTCACCAGTTCCTTGAGCGTGGTCTCCAGCGAGCAGCGTGCCAGATAGACCTCCAGGCCAATCATTGCCTTGTAGGCGTCAGGGGCCACGTCTTGCCAGTTCATCCGTTCTTCCATGATCGATCTCCGCTTTGACAGGTTGGATTCGGCGGGCACTGGTGTCGCGCCCGTTGGGATGAAAGATAGACCCATCGATTGGCCCCGCACACTGCCAATTTCCGGCAGAATCAGTAGACCAATCCTGACCGACGCGTACCTTATGGAACTGCATCTCGCCCTGGACCAAGCCAGCGACCTGACCGCGCAGATCGTCCACCAGATCCGCGACGCGATCCAGGGCGGCCGGCTCGAGGCCGGCGCACGCATGCCGCCTACGCGCCTGCTTGGCACCCAGCTGGGCGTGGCGCGCAAGACGGTGACCACGGCGTATGAACGACTGGTGGCCGAAGGCTGGCTGCACGCGCGCGTCGGCGACGGCACCTATGTGGCCGAGGGGCTGGCCCGCCCGGCCATGCGCATGGCGGCGGCGCCGGTGCTGCCGCCTGCCGTGCAGCGCTGGATGGCGGTGCCGACGCCGTTCCTGGACTCCGGCGGCGGCGCGCGCTATGGGTTCCAGCCGGGGCAGGCCGATACCACGCGCTTTCCGCATGAAGCCTGGTCGCGCTGCGTGCGCGCGGCGCTGGCCGCCGAGCGCCAGCGCCCGCCCGGCGTCGCCGATCCGGCCGGTGAGATGGTGCTGCGCCAGGCCATTGCCCGCCATATCGCCTTCACGCGTGGCGTGCAGAGCATGCCGACCGACATCCTGGTCACGGGCGGCGCGCAACAGGGCATCGACCTGCTGGCCCGGCTGCTGCTCGGGCCCGGCGCCGTGGTGGCGATGGAGGATCCCGGCTATCCGATGGCGCGTTCGTTGTTCCAGGGGCTGGGCGCACGGGTGGTGCCAGTGCCGGTCGATGGTGAAGGGCTGGTAGTGGAGGCGCTGCCGAACGATGCCACGCTGGTCTATGTCACGCCATCGCACCAGTCGCCGCTGGGCGTGCCGATGAGCCTGGCGCGGCGCCAGGCGCTGCTGGACTGGGCGGCACTCCGCCACGCGGTGATCCTGGAAGACGACTACGACAGCGAATTCCGCTACGGCGGCCAGGCGCTGGACGCACTGCAGACGCTGGACCGGCATGGCCGCGTGGTCTACCTCGGCACGTTCTCGAAGACGCTGGTGGCCAACCTGCGCTGCGGCTACCTGGTGGTGCCGCCCTGGCTGATGCCGGCCGCGCGCAAGGTCAAGCACCTGATGGACTGGTACACGCCGACGCTGATCCAGCAGGCGCTGGCGCGCTTCCTGTCCGAGGGTCACCTGCTGCGCCATATCCGGCGTTCGCACGCGCGCCACGCCCAGCGCCGCGCCCGCCTGCTGGCGCGGCTGCACGGCGACCTGTCGCCGTGGCTGGAGCCGCTGCCGGCAATGGCGGGCTTCCACCTGGCGGCGCGGCTGCGCGTGCCGGTGGCGTCCGAGGCACTGGTCTCGACTGCGCGCCTGGCCGGCCTGGCACTTGCCACGCTCGATCCCTGCTATGCCACGCCCCCTGCTACCTGCGCGGGGCTGCTGCTGGGCTTCGGCGCCATCGACCTGCTGGATATCGATCCTGCCCTGGACCGGCTGGCAATGGTACTCTCTGCACTGGTACCTGAGCCGGCGCACGCCACGTGATGCGGGCCGCACAGGAGCGATACCAGGTGACGCATGCCACGCGCATGCCATCACAGCGACATGGCGCCGCTGTCATGCTGGTATTTCGCAAACCGACGTGAACAAACCGGAAGCGTGCGGGTCTCATTCGCACTTTCCACACAACCAGAGTCGCGTTCATGACCAAGCGTTTGTTGTCCGCCATGCGTCAGTACGCATGGTTTGCCGGGGTGAAGCACCATGTCGTGCAGGGCGTCGAAGCCCTGGCGGAACTGCTCAAGTCCCCTTCCGCCGCGGCGCGCGCCGTCGCGGCCATCGTTGCCGAAACCGAGCACGGCGTACAGGTCTGGGTCTCGTACTTCGGCAAGCCGCTGGATCCGCACACCAACTACGTGCTGTGGCCCAACCGCGCGCTGCGCCCGGCGCGGCGGCGCATCCAGCCCTCTCCGATCGAACTGTTGCAGATGCAGCGACGGCGCGACGGATAGCCGCGCCTGCCTGCTGGCTGACGGGATGCAGCGCTCTTGCGAGGGCGCCGCCGGAGTTCAGGAGTCCGCCCAGCGGCGCAGCAGGTTGTGATAGACCCCGGTCAGGCCGATCACCGATTCATGCGCCTGGCCGAGTTCCTGCGCCACCTGGCGGATACGCGCGTCCAGCTCGAACAGCGCGCGCGCTGGCCATCGTCGCGCACCATGCTCTGGATCCAGAAGAACGATGACACCCGCGCCCCGCGCGTGACCGGCGTCACGTGGTGGATGCTGGTGGCCGGGTACAGCACCATATGCCCGGCCGGCAGCTTCACGCGCTGCTGGCCGTAGCTGTCCTCGATCACCAGTTCGCCGCCGTCGTATTCGTCTGGCTCGGTCAGGAACAGCGTCGCCGACAGGTCGCAGCGGATACGGAAGCTGGTGCCGCGCAGGTAGCGGATCGCGTTGTCGACATGGTTGGCAAAGGTATGCCCGCCTTCATAGCGGTTGAACAGCGGCGGATAGACCTTCAGCGGCAGCGCCGCCGAGAAGAACAGCGCGTTGTTGCCGAGCGCGTCCTGGATCAGGTCGCCCACCTGGCGCGCCGCCGGCGAGCCCTCCGGCAACTGCAGGTTGCGCTTGGCCAGCGCCGACTGGTAGCCCGAGGTCTCATTGCCGTCGGCCCACGCCGCCGCGTCGATGACCTGCCGGACTTGCGCCACCTGGGCCTTGGACAGTACGTCGGGAATCTGCAGCATCATGATGGCAAATGTCGGAATGAATCGGACAGGTGCACATTGTATGGGAAGCGCGGCAGGACCAGAACAAGAATCATTATCGTTTGATCCTGTGCAGGCGGCGGCTTCACTACAATGGGTTCTGTATCCCCGTCACCGACAAGGAGCCGACATGTCCGAACCGCTACACGATGAAGCGCTGGTCAATCTCTACCTGGAACGCATCTCGGCTCTCTCGGTGAGCGCCTTCGATGGTGCCGATGTCAGCGGCGAACTCGATGCGGTGATGCGCGAAGCGGTAACCAAGTGCCAGGCCGCGGGCGGGCCGCAGGCGCAAGGAACACTGACGGTGCTGGCCACGCGGCTGCGTGAGCATGCCGACGCCGCGGAGCGTGAAGACCAGCCGCTGGTGCGCGATACCTTCAGGCGTGCGGCGGAACTGGTGCGCACCTAGTGGTGCCAGCGCACGAACGCTGCAAGGCATGCCTTTGGGTTGCGCGGAATGACATCGGAGCAGTGAGTGAGTCAGGCCGGACGGCCTTGAGAACAACGCCTTGAAGGACTGCGGCGAATGCCGCTGGATACTGATATAAGGCGTTGGTTGCGGGGGCAGGACTTGAACCTGCGACCTTCGGGTTATGAGCCCGACGAGCTGCCAACTGCTCCACCCCGCGTCTGAAGGAGACGGATTATGGGCGATTCATCCGCGCATGGCAAGCGCTATTTTGCCGTGCGCATGAAATCGTTCGCTCGTGCCTCGCGCCATCATGCAATGCGCCTGACTTTGCCGTCCGGTTCGTGCGTTGCAAGCAAGGCTTCGACATAGCGATTGACGTGTTCGAGCGCCTCGAGCTTGGTGTCGAACGGCTGGTTGGGAAACGGGTTGTGCCGCCTCGCGAGAATCTGACCGTCGGTGCGGCGCATGATCTCGATCAGGATGGCCCACTTGGACCTGGGCAGCGCAATCACTTCATAGACGATCTTGTAGCCTGCATATTCCGGCATGGCGGGGGGCACTCCGTTCTGCTGCAATGGCGAGCGAGACTTCGCTCGCTTCATTTCCAGCGTAGGAGTGCCGCGCAGGATCAAGAATGATCCGCGTCAATAGCAATAGATCACGGCATGATATAAGCCGTTGCGCCAACCACAATGACGCGCAACCCTTATTCGGCGGGCCCGAGCAGTCGGTCCACCAGGGCATAGCCCGCGCCGAAGGCAGCCACCTCCGCCGCATGGCGCGTGGCGAACTGCTGCGGGCCGCTGGCAAGCAACTCGGTATCGCCCGCGTCGGCCGGGTCGGCGCCTTCCTGCGACACGCGGACTTCATAGCCCCAACGGCCGATGCTGTCCTGCCCGTGCGGCGATACCAGGACATAGACATCCATGCCGCGGTACTCTTCAACGCGCCACTCTGCGTTTTCCATGCGCTCAGCTCCCAGGGTCGAGGTTGTGCCTGATTCGAGCCTAGGAGGCCGCACGCGCGACCGCAAGGCGTGACGCAGCAATCGCAGGTTTGCGTGGGTGCAGACGGAAAGCGGGAACGGTAGCCGCGGCGCGCAAGTCGAACGGCACGACGGCGAAAGGACGGAAACGAAAAAGGGCTTCCGTTTCCGGAAGCCCTCTTCTTTCTGCATAGGTGGCGCGGCTGGCAGGATTCGAACCCACGACCCCTTGGTTCGTAGCCAAGTACTCTATCCAACTGAGCTACAGCCGCACGCGAGAAAAAGATTATAACCCAGTTTTTATTTTTGGGAAGCCCCTTCGCAACTTTTTTGTGATCTTTCTTTGGAAGGGGTGCAGCAGATGCCCGCCGGCGAGGTTCGCCTGTGGCGTTTTCCTATAATGACAGACCCAAGAAGTGATCCGGAACATGAACAAGGCATTTGTCAAAGAGTCGTCCGGCGACGAGGACGACGACCTCCCCGAAGGCGCAACGCCGCTACCTCCCGGCACCAAGAACTACATCACCGCCGAAGGCTACAACCGCCTGCGCAATGAGCTGATGCAGCTGATCGACGTCGACCGGCCCGATGTAGTGCAGATCGTGTCGTGGGCGGCCTCCAATGGCGACCGCTCGGAGAATGGCGACTATCTCTACGGCAAGAAGCGCCTGCGCGAGATCGACCGCCGCATCCGCTTCCTGACGCGCCGCCTCGACAAGGCGGAAGTGGTCGACCCGTCGCTGCAGGGCGACAACGACCAGATCTTCTTCGGCGCCACCGTCACCTACGCCAATCGTGCCGGCGAAGAAACCACCATCACCATCGTCGGCATGGATGAAGTCGACCTGGACAGCAACCACGTGAGCTGGATCTCGCCGATCGCCAAGGCGCTGATCAGGGCGCGCGAGGGCGACACCGTGGCGCTGCGCACGCCGGCCGGGGTCGAGCAGATCGATATCCTGGAAGTCCGCTACCCGTCGCGGAAACAATAGCCTGGAGTGGAGGCCGTTTTAGGACGGCCCTGGCTAGGCGTGCGGCCGCAGCCAGTACAAGTAGCACGGCAAGGCCGCACAACGACGCCAGGGCCGTCCTAAAACGGCCTCCTAGCCGTCGTTGCGGTCGCGGAATATCCGGATGACGTCCGGGTTGCGGCGCAGCCCGCGCATCACGTTGGCCAGGTGCAGGCGGTTCTGCACCTGGATGATGAACTGCATATAGGTGGCTTCCTGGTGGCCGGCGTCCTGCTGCTCCATGGCCACGTGCGCGACGTTGGCGTCGGCGGCGGTCAGGTCGGCAGCCACGCGCGCAACGATGCCCTTGACGTTGCGCACCATCACCTTGATCGACACGTCGAAGGCGCGCGTGGTCTTCTTGGCCCACATCACGTCGATCCAGTGCTCCGGATCCTTGCTGTGCAGGCGCTTGGCGATCTTGCAGTCCTGCACGTGGATCTGCAGCCCTTCGCCCTTGCCCAGGTAGCCAACGATGGAGTCGCCCGGGATCGGGCGGCAGCACGCCGAGAAGATCATCGACATGCCTTCGTCGCCGGTGATCGGCACCGCGGGCGCTTCTTCGCCGGCGAAGGTCTGCACCGCCGCCAGCAGCGCGCTGTCGACATCGCCGGACAGCTCCTGGAGCAGGATCTCCATGCGCTTGGCCACCACCGCCGGCACGCGCCGGCCCAGTGCCAGGTCGGCAAAGATGTCTTCGCGCTGCTTGTTGCCGGTCCACTGCACCATGCGGTCCCACACCGACTGCGGCACCGCCTTGAGCTCGAAGCCGAGCTGGCGCGCCGACTGTTCCAGCAGGCGCTCGCCAAGCTGGATGGCTTCGTCGAGCTTGGTGGTCTTCAGGTAGTGGCGGATCGCCGCGCGCGCCTTGCCGGTGCGCACGAACGACAGCCACGCCGGATTGGGCTTGGAGTACGGCGCCGTCACCACCTCGACGATATCGCCGCTCTTGAGCTCGGTGCGCAGCGGCAACATCTCGTTGTTGATCTTGACCGCGACGCACTGGTTGCCCAGGTCGCTGTGCACCGCGTAGGCAAAGTCCAGCGCGGTGGCGCCGCGCGGCAGCGCGCGGATATGGCCCTTGGGCGTGAACACGTAGACCGCATCCGGGAACAGGTCGATCTTGACGTGCTCGAGGAATTCCTGCGAATCGCCGGTCTGGCTCTGGATATCGAGCAGCGACTGCAGCCACTGGTGCGCCTGCTGCTGGATATCGTTGGCGTGATCGGCCTGATGCTTGTACATCCAGTGCGCGGCCACGCCGGCCTCGGCGATCTGGTGCATGTCGCGCGTGCGGATCTGGAACTCCACCGGCGTGCCGAACGGACCCACCAGCGTGGTGTGCAGCGACTGGTAGCCGTTGATCTTGGGGATGGCGATGTAGTCCTTGAACTTGCCGGGCATGGGCTTGTACAGCCCGTGCAGCGCGCCCATCGCCATGTAGCAGTGCATCTGCGTTTCCACCACCACGCGGAAACCATATACGTCCAGCACCTGCGAGAACGACAGCTGCTTGTCGTGCATCTTGCGGTAGATGCTGTAGAGCGTTTTCTCGCGCCCGGACAGTTCGGCCACGATGCCGGCGTCGGCCAGCCCCTTCTGCGCGGCTTCCAGGATACGCTTGACCACCTCGCGGCGGTTGCCGCGCGCGGCCTTGACGGCTTTTTCCAGCGTGGCGTAGCGGAACGGCGAGCCGACCTTGAAGGACAGCTCCTGCAGCTCGCGGTAGATCGTGTTGAGACCGAGACGGTGCGCGATCGGCGCATAGATCTCCATGGTCTCCAGCGCGATGCGGCGGCGCTTCTCCGGCGGGACGAAGTCGAGCGTGCGCATGTTGTGCGTACGGTCGGCCAGCTTCACCAGGATCACGCGCACGTCGCGCGCCATCGCCAGCAGCATCTTGCGGAAGCTCTCCGCCTGCGCCTGCTCGCGGCTCTGGAATTCGAGCTTGTCCAATTTGGTCAGGCCGTCGACCAGTTCGGCGACCTTGGGGCCGAATTTCTCGACCAGCTCGCTCTTGGTGATGCCCTGGTCTTCCATCACGTCGTGCAGCAGCGCCGCCATGATGGACTGCACATCCAGCTTCCAGTCCGCGCACAGCTCGGCCACCGCCACCGGATGGGTGATGTAGGGCTCACCGCTCTGGCGGTACTGGCCCAGGTGGGCTTCGTCGGAAAACTGGAAGGCCTCGCGCACGCGCGCCAGGTCGGGCGCCTTCAGGTACGCGAGTTTCTCCATCAGCCGGGTGATGGAGATGACCTGCTGGCGCGGCGGCACCGCCGGCTGCGAGGTCGGGCCGAAGAAGTGCCGGTATGACTGCGCCAGCACTGCGTCGATAAACAGGCTGTCAGCCGCCGGCGCCACATCCTGCATCGCGGCCAGCTCGTCCTGCAGCGCCGCGCCCCTGGACTTGCCCGGCGCCAGCGCGGGCGCGACGGCACGCTCGCCGACGACATCGTCGCCGAGCGGATCGGGAAGATTGGGAGCGCCGGTGCGCGCGTTCACGGAGGGCTGGCCCGGAATGGTGCGCTTAGGCGCCGTAGGCGGGGCCGCATCGCCAAGCGCCGGCGCCACGGCAGTCGGCGACGGCTGGGAGGGAGGCTTGGAGGGCGAATGCGGCGAAGGCATGGCGGCGGCCCCTGGAATCCGGCTGGATACGTGCTGGCACGATGCGAGGATAAGCCATGGGCCGCCTGACCAATCAGGTCGGGACCTTCTTCAGCATCTCGATGCCGACCTGGCCCGACGCGATCTCGCGCAGTGCCACCACGGTCGGCTTGTCCTTTGCTTCGACTTTGGGCGTGTGGCCCTGCACCAGCTGACGGGCACGATACGTGGCCGCCAGCGCGAGCTCGAAGCGATTCGGAATGTGTTTCAGACAATCTTCGACGGTAATACGCGCCATATCAAATCCACCTTGGGACAAAACCTTACGTTGGGTTGCTATTTTACAGCACGCGGCGGAAAACGCCGGCGGCGCCCCGCGCGGCTGTCATCGGCAGGCATCGGCTCAGTGGATGCCCAGCTCGATAAACAGCTCCGTATGCCGTGCTTTCTGCGAGGAAAACCGCAGCCGCGTGGCGCTGATCACGTTGCGCAACTGCTCCAGAGCATCGTCGAAGACCTCATTGATGATGACGTAGTCCGACTCCGAGGCGTGGGCCATTTCACTGCCCGCCGCCAGCAGCCGGCGCACGATCACATTGGGCTCGTCCTGGCCGCGTTTTTTCAGGCGCTCTTCCAGAGCCGTCAGCGACGGCGGCAGGATGAAGATCTCGACCGCGTTGGAAAAGCGCTGGTGCACCTGCTGCGCGCCCTGCCAGTCGATTTCCAGCAGCACGTCGTTGCCCTGCGCCATCTGCTGCTCGATCCACACGCGCGAGGTCGCGTAGTAGTTGCCGTGGACCTCGGCCCATTCCAGGAAGTCGCCGCGGTCGCGCGCGGCGCGGAACGCGTCGACCGTGACGAAGTGGTACTCGCGCCCGTCCTGCTCGCCCGGGCGCGGGGCGCGTGTGGTGTGCGAGATCGACAGGCGGATGGCCGGGTCCTGCGACAGCAACTTGTTGACCAGCGTCGACTTGCCGGCTCCTGACGGCGCCACCACCATGAAGAGGTTGCCGGGGTAGACGGTATCGATGGCAGTGTGTGGCGCGGATTGAGGCGTTGGGCTCATGATGATTCTTTGGTGATTCCTGGGGCTGTCTTTATTCGAGATTCTGGACCTGTTCGCGCATCTGCTCGATCAGCAGCTTGAGCTCCATCGAGGCATCGGCCAGTTCCTTGGCGGCGGCCTTGGAGCCAAGCGTGTTGGCCTCGCGGTTGAGCTCCTGCATCATGAAGTCCAGGCGCTTGCCGGCCTGGCCGCCCTTCTTCAGGATATGCCGGGTCTCGTTCAGGTGCGCCTGCAGCCGCGACAGCTCTTCGGCGATGTCGATGCGGATGCCGTAGACGGTGGCTTCCTGGCGGATGCGCTCGGCGATCTCGTCGCGGCTCATCGACGGCATGCCGGTGGGCGCGGCCAGGTTGAAGGCTTCCTGCAGGCGCTCGGTCAGCTTTTCCTGGTGGTGCGCGATCAGCTGCGGGATGGTCGGCGTCAGGCGCTCGACGATCGCCAGCATGGCGTCGATGCGCTCCATCAGCGTCGCCTTGAGCGCGTCGCCTTCGCGGCGGCGGGCTTCCAGCAGCTGGTCCAGCGCCTCGCGCGCGGCGCCCAGCACCGCCTCGCGCAGTGCCTCCTGCGACAGTTCCGGCTCGACCAGCACGCCCGGCCAGCGCAGGATCTCGCCCATGCGCAGGGTGCCGGCGCTGGCGAAGGTGGCGGCGACGGTGGTTTCCAGCGCGCGGATCTGCGCCAGCAGCCCCTCATTGAGGGCCAGGGTGGCGCCGCCGGTGTCGGTGCGCTGCAGGTTGATGCGGCACTCCAGCTTGCCGCGCGACAGCTCTGCCATCAGCATCTCACGCAGGGCCGGCTCGAACGCGCGGCACTCTTCCGGGGCCCGGAACAACAGGTCGAGGAAACGCGAATTGACAGTGCGGAATTCCACCGAAACGGACGCGGAGCGCCCGCTGGGCTCGCCTTGCGCGTTGGTCAATGGCGCCTGGCGCGTCGCCAGGCCATAGCCTGTCATGCTGTGGATCATTGGATGTTCTCGTGAATGGCGGCGGCCCCGGGCTGCTGGCGACCGGCGGGTCCCGCCTCGAGCGCCCCGTACGGGATTCCGGGGAGCTCTCAATACGTTGAAAGGAGGGCAACAATGCCCTTATTTGTGTTCTTTACAAGTGACCGATTAGCCCGGACAATCCGGAGGCAAATCAGGTCCCTATTCCCATGACAGAGCCAAAGGGCACGACACAACCGAAGAGTGCACCGCTGCCCGTCGGCACGCTGTTGTCCAACTATCGTATTGTAAAGAAGTTGGCCAGCGGGGGGTTCAGTTTCGTCTACCTGGCCACCGACGATACCGGCGCACCGGTTGCCATCAAGGAATACCTGCCGGCGTCGCTGGCGCGGCGCAACCCGGGCGAACTGATCCCCGTGGTGCCCGAGGAAAACGCCGCCGCGTTCCGGCTGGGCCTGAAGTACTTCTTTGAAGAGGGCCGCTCGCTGGCCCGCATCTCCCATCCCAGCGTGGTGCGCGTGGTGAATTTCTTCCGCGAGAACTCCACCGTCTACATGGTGATGAACTACGAGCTCGGCAAGACGCTGCAGGAGCACGTGCTGGCCGCCCGGCAGCAAGGCGGCCCCAAGGTGCTGCGCGAGCATTTCATGCGCAAGGTCTTCCACGACCTGATGAGCGGCCTGCGCGAGGTCCATATCCACAAGCTGCTGCACCTGGACATCAAGCCCGGCAACATCTACCTGCGCGAGGACGAATCCCCGATCCTGCTGGATTTTGGCGCCGCGCGGCAGACCCTGACGATGGAAGCGGCCCGCTTCCAGCCGATGTACACCCCCGGCTTTGCCGCGCCCGAGCTCTATGGCAAGCATTCCGACCTGGGCCCGTGGACCGATGTCTACAGCCTGGGCGCCACGCTCTATGCCTGCATGGCCGGCATGCCGCCGCAGGAAGCCAACCAGCGTGAAAAGGAAGACCGCATGGGCGATGCCCTGGCGCGGCTGCGCAGCAGCTACACCAACGGGCTGGTGGACCTGGTCGAATGGTGCCTGCGGCTGACGCCGGCCGAGCGCCCGCAGAGCGTGTTCCGGCTGCAGAAGGAGTTGCGCGAGCAGACCAACGCCCTCGGCGAACAGGCGCTGGCGCCGCAGACGCAAGCCCCGGCCCTGGCGCCGGCGGAGCGGCCCGCGGCGACCTCGCGCTTCCTGACCCTGCTGCGCCGGCGTGACGAACCCGTCCCCGGCGCGAGCGTCGACTGAATCACAAATCTGGCGCCCCGCTTGCGGCCAGTCCACTGAATTCCCTGAAAGCCAACATGCGATTCTCTGTCTACCAGGAAAGCAGGAAAGGCGGCCGCCGCGTCAACCAGGACCGCATGGGCTATTGCTTCACGCGCGACGCGCTGCTGATGGTGCTGGCCGACGGCCTGGGCGGCCATGCGCACGGCGAGGTCGCCGCGCAGCAGGCGCTGCAGACGCTGGCGCGCCAGTTCCAGGTGCAGGCGCGGCCCACGGTGCGCAACCCGGCCGAGTTCCTGCAGGACACCATCATGCTGGCCCACCGCGAGATCCACCGCTATGCCGAGGCCAACCAGATGGCGGACGTGCCGCGCACCACGGTGGTCTGCTGCCTTGTGCAGCAGGGCCAGATCTACTGGGCCCATGCCGGCGACTCGCGCTATTACCTGCTGCGCAAGGGCCGGCTGCTGACGCGCACGCGCGACCACTCCAAGATCGAGAACCTGCTGCAGCAGGAACGCGTGCTGCCGATGCATGTGGCCAACCACCCGGAGCGCAACAAGCTCTACAACTGCCTGGGCTCGCCCAACCTGCCGCTGATCGACCTGGGCGGCCCGGTGCGGCTGGAGCCGGGCGACGTGGCCCTGCTCTGCTCCGACGGCCTGTGGGGCGCGCTCGAAGAGCCCGCGCTGGTGGACAAGCTGTCGCGCCTGTCGGTGGTGCAGGCGGTGCCGGCGCTGATCGAGCAGGCGCTGCAGAACGCCGGCGAAGGTGCCGACAACACCACCGGCATCGCCATGATGTGGGAACTGGACAGCAATGCGGCGGGGCAGGATTCGGTCATGACCGACACCCTGCCGCTGAACGCCTTCACCACCTCGATCCTGGAGCGCACCGGCTCGGAAAGCGACCTGCTGTCCGAAGAGGAGATCGAGCGCTCGATCGCAGAGATCCGCGCCGCCATCGACAAGACCAGCAACCTGATGCGGTAATGCCCTCCCCGCGTGCGATGCGGCGCTCAAGGGCTGGCGGCGTTAGAATCGCGGTCTCTCCCCGATTCGGACAAACCATCCCATGCGACCCAGCGGCCGCGCAGCCGATGCGCTGCGTTCCATCAGCCTTACCCGCCACTACACCCGCCACGCCGAAGGCTCTGTCCTGTGTGCCTTTGGCGACACCAAGGTGCTTTGCACCGCCAGCGTGCTGGCCAAGGTGCCGCCGCACAAGAAGGGCAGCGGCGAAGGCTGGGTCACGGCCGAATACGGCATGCTGCCGCGCGCCACGCATACCCGCTCTGACCGCGAGGCCGCGCGCGGCAAGCAGACCGGCCGCACCCAGGAAATCCAGCGCCTGATCGGCCGCGCCATGCGCTCGGTGTTCGACCTGGCGGCGCTGGGCGAATACACCGTCCACCTGGACTGCGACGTGCTGCAGGCCGACGGCGGCACCCGCACCGCGGCCATTACGGGCGCCTTTGTCGCCGCCCATGACGCGGTTTCGACCATGCTGCGCGACGGCCTGATCGCCGCCAGCCCGATCCGCGACCATGTTGCCGCGGTCTCGGTCGGCATGGTCGACGGCGTGCCGGTGCTGGACCTGGACTACGCCGAGGACAGCAGCTGCGACACCGACATGAACGTGGTCATGACCGGCAGCGGCGGCTTTGTCGAGGTGCAGGGCACTGCCGAAGGCGCACCGTTCAGCCGCGCCGACCTGGACGCCATGACGCGCCTGGCCGAAGCCGGCATCGCCCGCCTGGTGCAGCACCAGCGCGAAGCGCTCGGCCTGGCCTGAGCAGCGGGACCCGCGATGCAACGCCTGGTACTGGCTTCCAACAACGCCGGCAAGCTGCGCGAATTCGGCGCGCTGCTGGCCCCGCTCGGCTTTGACGTGGTGCCCCAGGGCGAACTGGGCATTCCCGAGGCCGAAGAGCCCTTTGCCACCTTCGTCGAGAACGCGCTGGCCAAGGCCCGCCATGCCAGCCGGCTGGCCGGGCTGCCCGCGCTGGCCGACGATTCCGGCATCTGCGTGCAGGCGCTGGACGGCGCGCCCGGCGTCTATTCCGCGCGCTATGCGCAGATGGCCGGGCAGGCCAGGTCGGATGCCGCCAACAATGCGCACCTGGTCTCGCAACTGGCCGGCAAGCTGAACCGCCACGCGCACTACTACTGCGTGCTGGTGTTCGTGCGCCATGCCGAAGACCCCTGCCCGATCATTGCCGAAGGCCTCTGGCACGGCGAGGTCGTCGACGCGCCGCGCGGCGCGGGCGGCTTTGGCTACGACCCGCACTTCCTGCTGCCGCACCTGGGCAAGACCGCCGCCGAGCTATCGCCCGAAGAGAAGAACACGGTCAGCCACCGGGCCCAGGCGCTGCGCGCGCTGGTGGCACGGCTGCAGGCCGATGCCGCGCAAAGCGCCACCCGATGATCCCGATCGTACCGGTCTCCGCGTCCGTGCCCGTGGACAGCAAGCAGCTCTGGCTCAAGCCCGGGCAGATCAGCCTGCCCGGCTCGCCGCCGCTGTCGCTGTACGTGCATATCCCGTGGTGCGTGCGCAAGTGCCCGTATTGCGATTTCAACTCGCACGCCGCACCCGGCGCCGACAACCACGAGATCCCGGAAGACATCTACCTGGACGCGCTGCGCGCGGACCTGGAGCAGTCGCTGCCGCTGGTGTGGGGCCGGCCGGTGCATACGGTCTTTATCGGCGGCGGCACGCCCAGCCTGCTGTCGGCGGCAGGCATGGACCGGCTGCTGTCGGATATCCGCGCGCTGCTGCCGCTGGATGCCGACGCCGAGATCACGATGGAGGCCAACCCCGGCACCTTCGAGGCCGACAAGTTCGCCAGCTACCGCGCCAGCGGCATCAACCGGCTGTCGATCGGCATCCAGAGCTTCAACGACCGGCACCTCCAGGCGCTCGGGCGCATCCACGGCGGTGCCGAAGCGCGCAAGGCGATCGACATCGCCCAGGCCAGCTTCGACAACATCAACCTGGACCTGATGTACGCCCTGCCCGGCCAGACGCTGGATGAATGCCGGCAGGATGTGGAAGCCGCGCTGTCGTACGGCACCACGCACCTGTCGCTGTACCACCTGACGCTGGAGCCCAACACCCTCTTCGCCAAATTCCCGCCGGCGCTGCCGGACGACGACAGCGCGTACGAGATGCAGGACTGGATCGAAGCGCGCACCGCTCAGGCCGGCTACCGGCACTACGAAACCTCTGCGTACGCAAAGCCGCATCGCGAGGCGCGCCACAACCTGAACTACTGGCGCTTCGGCGACTACCTCGGCATCGGCGCCGGCGCGCACGGCAAGCTGTCGTTCCCGCATCGGATACTGCGCCAGATGCGGCACAAGCATCCGGCCACCTACATGGAGCGGGCGCTGGCCGGCAATGCCGTGCAGGAAGCGCGCGATGTCGGCGCCGACGAGCTGCCGTTCGAGTTCATGCTCAACGCGCTGCGCCTGACCGACGGCGTGCCGGCATCGAGCTTCCACGACTACACCGGGCTGCCGCTGCATACCATCAGCAAGCAGCTGGCCGAGGCGGAAAAGAAGGGGCTGCTGGAAGCGGACCTGACCACCATCCGCGCCACCGAGCTGGGCCGGCGCTTCCTCAACGACCTGCAGGAGATGTTCCTGAAGGACTGAGCGCGAGCGCACGCCGGTAGCAAAAAAAGGCCACGCGATGCGTGGCCTTTTACATGCTGGCAAACGTCAGGCTGGCATGTCAGTACGGCGTTGCCATGTCATTGGCCACGCGTGCGCGCATGCCCACCTGCAGGTTGCCCAGGCTCGACTGGGTCACCGTGGCGATGCGGCCATCATCCAGGCGCACGTTGACGCGGTACGCGGTCTGGGTGTTGCTGCCCGCGCGCTTCTCGATCTGGTTGCCGGCCACGGCGCCGACCACGGCACCGCCGATGGTCGCCGCGGTCTGCCCGCGTCCGCCGCCGATCTGGTGGCCCAGCAGGCCGCCGGCCGCACCGCCGATCACGGTGCCGAGCAGGCCCGAGCTGCCTTGCGTACTGGTGATCGGTTCAATCGATTCCACGCGGCCGTAGTACACCGCGCCAGCCGGGGCCTGCGAGGTGTTGGGAGTCTGGTACCCCGGAGGCGGGGCGTTGTAGCCGGTGTTGTAGCCGCTGTCATACGGAGCGGCACAACCGGCCAGCACGGCCGCTGCAGCCACCGGAACGATCAGCCATTTCTTGCTATGGATTCGCATTTTGAGTTCTCCTCTGTTGCCAGGCGAAAGCCGGGGATGCGGCACACACCGCGCCATCCGGCACGACAATATGAGCGATGCCGGCGTGTGAAGGTTCCGTAATGTCAGACAGACGCCGACATCCGCGGCAGCGGATGTGGCAGGAAGTTTACGCGCGCTTGCGTGCCGCAACACAAGACCACCATCGATCCACGCGAGCCTTGTATAATGCGCGGCCTGACCGTCAGGTCTGCAGGCGGCAGCGCGCCGGGCCCATGCCCTTTCGCGCTACAATGCCCGCACTTCCAGGAAGCGTGGCCGAGTGGTTTAAGGCAGCAGTCTTGAAAACTGCCGATGGGGTGACCCATCCGTGAGTTCGAATCTCACCGCTTCCGCCAGACAAGAGAAACGGCCCGCACCAGTAACTGGTGCGGGCCGTTTTTCATTAGAGATCGCCGTGCAGGTCTTGCGTCAGCAGACGGTACGCCTCGGCTTCTGAAATCCTGAGCCGGTACTTGCACGCCAGCACGCGCGCCAGGCCATGCGCCGCGCCCGGCGGGCTGTGCCGCAGTTGTTCGCGGTAGGCCTCCACTTCATAGCGCAGGCGCCAGCGCCGGCTGGCCAGGTAGAGCACGCCCATCAGGCCCCAGCTGCGCCAGAACTGGCGCACATGCACCTTCTCATGCTCGATCAGCGCCTGGCTGGCGCCGGGGCGCAGCAGGATCAGCGGACCGGGCGTGAAGCCGTCAAACCCGCGCGGTATCAGCCAGCGGGTTTCGACGACCAGGCACAAGGGCGAGCGGCAATAGCGGAGCATGCACCTAGCATAGCGCGGATGCCGCCGCCCTGCCGCTGGCTCAGGCCGCCGCCCGCAGCGGCGCGGAAGCGGAGGCGGCCAGCACCCCGGCCTGCCCGCGCGAACGTCCCGAGCTCAGGTACCCTGCGATCGATTCCTGCGTGACCTCGCCCAGGTAGGCGCCGTCCGCGCCCATCACCGGCAGCCAGCTGGTGTTGTGCTGGTACATGCGCGACAGCACGATGCGCAGGTGCTCGTCGAAGGCCGCGGTGACGGCGAACGGGCGCATCACGTCGCTGCACTGCCCCTTGCCGGATCGCGCATCGCGGCGCGTGACGTAGCCCAGCGCGACCTGGGCGTCGTCCACCACCGGCAGGTGGCGCACGTCGGCATCGTCCATCACGCCCAGCGCTTCGGCCAGCGGCATGTCGGGGCGGCAGCTCGGCGGCATGGTGGCGGCGTCGCCGGCGCGCACCAGCAGCAGTCGCTTGAGGGTGTTGTCATGGCCGACGAAGGCCTGCACGAACTCATCGGCCGGATGCGCCAGCAGCGCGTCGGGATGGTCGAACTGCACCAGCTTGCCGCGGCGGAACACCGCCACCTTGTCGGCCAGCTTGATCGCTTCGTCGATATCGTGCGAGACCATGATCACGGTCTTGCCGAGCTGGCGCTGCATCTGCAGGAATTCGTTCTGGATGCTCTCGCGGTTGATCGGGTCGACCGCGCCGAAGGGCTCGTCCATCAGCAGCAGCGGCGCGTCGGCCGCCAGCGCGCGGATCACGCCGATGCGCTGCTGCTGCCCGCCGGAGAGCTCGCGCGGATAGCGCGTCAGCAGCCGGTTGGGATCGAGCTGCACCATCGCCATCAGCTCGCGCGCGCGCTCGCGGCATTGCTTCTTGTCCCAGCCGAGCAGGCGCGGCACCACCATGATGTTCTCTTCGATGGTCATGTTGGGGAACAGGCCGATCTGCTGAATTACGTAGCCGATCTTGCGGCGCAGGGTCACGCCGTCAAGGCCGCGCGTATCCTCGCCCTCGATGCGCACCGTGCCCGAGGTCGGCTCGATCAGCCGGTTGATCATCTTCAGCGTGGTGGTCTTGCCGCAGCCCGAGGGGCCGAGGAAGACGCAGATCTCGCCGCGCGGCACCGTCAGCGACACGGTGTCGACGGCGCGCGTTTCGGTGCCGTCTTTCTGCGGGAAGGACTTGGTGAGTTGGTCGAGTTCGATCATATGCGGATTCCCTTTGGCGTCAGTGCCCGCTGCAACCACTGCAGGAAGGCGTCCGCCACGATGGCGAGCAGGCTGACCAGGACCGCGCCCACGGCCAGCTTGCTCATGTTGCTCTGGCTGATCGCCTGCAGGATCAGCACCCCAAGGCCACCCGCGCCGATGATGGCGGCAATGGTGGCAACCCCGATATTCATCACCACGGCGGTACGCACGCCGCCGAGGATCACCGGCACCGCCAGCGGCAGGTCCACCAGCCGCATGCGTTGCCAGGCGGTCATGCCGATGCCGCGCCCCGCTTCCTGGATGCCGGGGTCGACATTGGCCAGCGCGGTGTAGGTGTTGCGCATGATCGGCAGCAGCGAGTACAGGAACACCGCCGTCACCGCGGGCACGTAGCCGAGCGCATGGCCGAAGCGCGCGAAGATCGGGATCATCAGCCCGAACAGCGCGATCGACGGCAGCGTCAGCACGATCGTCGCCAGCGCCAGCAGCGGCGTGGCCAGCGCGCGGAAGCGCGTGATCACGATGCCCATTGGCACCCCGATCAGGATCGCCAGCCCCACTGCCGAGCCCACCAGCGCCAGGTGCTCGCCGGTCATTTTCAGCAGCGTGGGCCAGCTGTGCTGCAGGTAAGAGAACAAGTCCATGCGGCCTCCCTCAGATCAGTCCGTGGCTGCGCAGGAAGTCCTCCGCGACCTTGTCCACCGGCTGCTGGCCGATGTCCACCTTGTAGTTCATGTCGGTCATGCTCTCGTTGTCGAGCTTGGCAGCGAGTGCATTGAGCAGGCCGGCCAGTTCCGGATGCTTGTCGAGCACCGGCTTGCGCACCACCGGCACCGCGTTGTACGGCGGGAAGAAGTGCAGGTCGTCTTCCAGCAGCACCAGGTCGAAGCCCTTGACGCGGCCGTCGGTCGCATAGACCAGGCCCAGCTCCACCTGGTTGTTCTTCAGTGCGGTGTAGACCAGGCCCGGGTCGAGCTGGATCACGTCGCGGCGCGAGAACGGCAGCTTGTACAGCGCCTTGAGCGGCTCCAGGCCGTCCGGGCGCGCAGCGAATTCCATGTCGACCGCGAACGGGTGGCTGGCGTCGGAGCCGGCGCGGCGCATCTGCTCGGCAAAGCCCGACAGCGTGGTCACGCCGCTGGCCGCGCGTTCCTTTGGCATCGCCAGCGCATAGGTGTTGTTGATGTTCGAGGCATCGAGCCACACCAGCCCGCGCGCGCCGTCCATCTGCTTGACGCGCTCGTAGCTTTCCCTGGCGCCGAGTTTTTCCTGGACCTTGTTGAACACGATCAGCGCGGTGCCGGTGTAGTCCCACACCACGTCGAGCTGGTTGCTCTCCATCGCCTGGCGCATCAGCGTGCTGCCCAGGCCGGCGGTCAGTTCGGTGGTGAGGCCCTTGGCGCGCAGGTATTTCGATGTCATCGACGACAGCAGCAGCTGCTCGGTGAAGTTCTTGCCGCCCACGCGGATCGGCGTGGCCTCTGCACGCGCTTCAGGCGCAGTGGCCAGCGCCAGCCCCGCCGCAAAAGCGGTGACTGCAGCCACCACCAGGGCGACGCGCCGGGCACGGCGGCGGATGAATTGCATCTGGTTTTCCATTTCGGTCCCCATGTTCAGTGCGCCAGCCCGCGCCGGCGCAGGTACAGCTGGCCGGCGGCGGCAAAGAGCGCGTCCAGGGCCAGCGCCAGCAGCGCCGTGGCGGCCGCGCCCAGCAGCAGCAGCGGCTGGTTGTTCAGGTAGATGCCCGGGAAGATCAGCTCGCCCAGGCTGTTGGCACCGATCAGGAAGGACAGCGGCACCGTGCCCACGTTGATGACCAGGGCGATGCGGATGCCGGCCAGCATCACCGGCAGCGCGTTGGGCAGTTCCACGCGCACCAGGCGCTGCACCGGCGTCATGCCGATGCCACGCGCCGCTTCCAGCAGCGTGGGCGAGACATTGCGCAGGCCTTCGTAGGTGTTGCGCACGATCGGCAGCAGCGAGGCCAGCCACAGCGCCAGGATGGCGGGCCGCTCGCCGATGCCGAGCACGGCCAGGGCCAGCGCCAGCACCGCCAGCGACGGCACGGTATTGCCCACGTTGAAAACCTGCATCAGGCGGTCGGCCCAGCGGCGCATGCACGGGCGGCTCAGCGCGATGCCGGCCGGGATGCCGGTGGCCAGCGCCAGCGTCATGGACAGCACCACCAGGCGCAGGTGGTCGGCCACGTCGTAGAGCAGGCGCTCCTGGTACTGGCGAATCACATCGACGCCGATCCATGCCACCAGTGCAGCCAGCGCGGCCAGCGTCAGTCCTGCCCAGGCGAAGGCCCGTGCCGATTGCTTTGACATACTCTCCCCTTTTCCGAAACCGAAAAGCGCGCAGCACGCCACTTCCCGGCGATGGAAAACAATATGGGCTGGTGCGTGCGGAGATAGGGCGCCACCAGTCCCGGTTCAGATTGCATTGCCGCCATGACCGGCACGATTGCCGGCGGACGGTCTGTGGATTCCTCCGCCGTGGGCGGGAAGTCCGATTGACGGGATGCCGGGTTGGATTGGCAGTCCCTGAAGCGGCGCAACCGGCGACGCAAAGTTGTTGCGATCGGTTGGCCAGTGGCAGCGCAAATATTGAAGTTTTCCGACGCGCCGCCGGTCCATCGGCCGTTGACTGGCAAGGGCTGACGAGGTTTTGACACCCCGCATCTCACCTCAACGGATGACAAAGAGAGCGCTATTATAGCGATCTTCATCGATCCTGTCATCTTCCCGCATTTTTCCGGCCTTCCTGCGCCGATCTTGCGCGAATTGGCGGCAGTGGGACGGCATGTTCGGCCGTGCATTAGCCGGCACACGGCGACCTCCCGGATCGTTCTGAATTCGAAAGAACCTGGACCACCAGTCGGTACGCCAGCAGAACAATCTGTTGCCCGGCGACCCTCTACTCTTTCCGCGCCAAAACACTAAATTGACGAGGTAGCTGAAACGACGGGAAACCGGCCCGGCCATTGCCGCGCGGAACCCGCCCACAGGAGAAAGACATGGACACCCTTGCCACCACCTTCGCCACCGTTCCCGCCGCCGCCGCCGAAACCGTGCAACGCTCGCGCGCCGTGGACCGCGTGGTGCGGGGCATCGCCACCTCGGACGGCGCCGGCGTCAAGCTGACCCGCGTGCTGACGCAGAACCTGCAGCGCCGGCTGGACCCGTTCCTGATGCTCGATGCCTTCGGCACCGACAGCAAGGACGACTACATCGGCGGCTTCCCCGATCACCCGCACCGCGGCTTCGAGACCATCACCTACATGTTGGCCGGGCGCATGCGCCATCGCGACAGCGCCGGCAACGAGGGGCTGCTGCAGAACGGCGGCGCGCAGTGGATGGTGGCAGGCGCAGGCGTGGTCCACTCGGAAATGCCCGAGCAGGAAGACGGCCGCATGGAAGGCTTCCAGCTATGGCTGAACCTGCCGGCCGCGGACAAGATGACCGCGCCGTGGTACCGCGACCTGCCCGCCGCCGAGATCCCGACGGTGGCGCTGGACAACGGCGCCACGGTGCGCGTGCTGGCGGGCGCCACGCACGGCGTGGCCGGCGCGATCACGCGCCCGGTGACCGAGCCGGTCTACCTGGACGTGCACCTGCCGGCCGGCCAGACCTTTGCGCAGGCGCTGCCGGCCGGGCACAACGCGTTCGTCTACGTGTACCGGGGCGAGGTTTCGATCGGCAGCGGCGACGACCGCGCCGTGATCGAGGCCCAGCGCATGGGCGTGCTGGACAACGCCGGCCAGTCTGACGGCGTCATCGTCAGGGCCGAGGCCGACGCGCGCTTCCTGCTGATCGCGGGCCAGCCGCTGAACGAGCCGATCGCGCAGTACGGGCCGTTCGTGATGAACACGCAGGAGCAGATCTACCAGACCCTGGCGGATTTCCGCGACGGGCGCTTCGCCACCAGCGCCGCCACCACCGGCGCCTGAGCCCTGCCGGCGAGCGGCCGCCCTGGCCGCCCGCCGCTGCTCCAGTCCAGCCGCTGGCTCCGCAAGGAGCCGGCGGCTTTTTTTTCGTGCTGTGGCCGGCACGCGACTTGCAACCACCCCCAAACCGTTGCAGGGACTGGAATGACGCCGGAATCGGCCCGCCCGGTGTCCTGTCACTTATATAATCCATCACCAATATCGGGCATCACCAAACCATGATGAATGCTGCAATGCGTCGCGGCGATGCTGCGCCACGCACTGCCGCGCTGTTGACTCATCCCACGTTGCTGCCATCACAACAACCCGAGCCGCCTCAGTGACATCACAACTCCCTCCCAGGCTGGCGCTGGCCCATATCAGCAAGCGCTACCCGGGCGTCGTCGCCAATGACGACGTCAGCCTCAGCGTCGCCCCCGGCGAGATCCATGCCGTGCTGGGTGAAAACGGCGCAGGCAAATCCACCCTGATGAAGATTATCTTTGGCGCGGTCCGTCCGGATGCCGGCGAGATGCACTTCAACGGGGCGCCGGTCACCATCAACAGTCCGCACGACGCCCGCAACCTGGGCATCGCCATGGTGTTCCAGCATTTCTCGCTGTTCGACACGCTGACCGTGACCGAGAACATCGCACTCGGCCTGCCCGCCGGACAGCAAGGCAACATGAAGCAGCTGGCCGAGCGCATCCGCGCCACCGCCGAGCGCTACGGGCTGCCGCTGGAGCCGAACCGCCATGTGCATACGCTGTCGGTCGGCGAGCGCCAGCGCGTGGAGATCGTGCGCGCGCTGCTGGCCAATCCGCAGTTGCTGATCCTGGACGAGCCCACCTCGGTGCTGACCCCGCAGGCAGTGGAAACGCTCTTCGTCACGCTGCGCCAGCTGGCCGCCGAAGGCACCAGCATCCTCTACATCAGCCACAAGCTCGACGAGATCCGCGCACTGTGCCATCAGGCCACCGTGATGCGCATGGGCAAGGTCACCGGCGTGTGCGATCCGCGCCAGGAAACCGCGGCCTCGCTGTCGCGGCTGATGATCGGCGGCGAGCCCCCGCGCGAGACGCGCGTGGCTGCCGAGCGCGGCCCGGTGCGGCTCAGCGTGCAGGGCCTGTCGCTGCCGCGCGCGCATGCCTTCGCGACCGAGCTGAGCAGGATCTCGCTGGATGTCCACGCCGGCGAGATCGTCGGCATTGCCGGCGTGTCCGGCAACGGGCAGCAGGAGCTGCTGGCCGCGCTGTCCGGTGAAGACACACGCGCAGACAACATGTCGGTGCAGCTCGGCGGCAAGCCAGTCGGCCGGCTCGATGCGCGCCAGCGCCGGCGCGCGGGCCTGGCCTTCGTGCCGGAAGAGCGCCTGGGCCGCGGCGCGGTGCCGGGCATGAGCCTGGCGACCAATATCCTGCTGTCGCACCAGACGCCACCCTATGTGAGGCAAGGCATGATTTCGCCCGGCGCGGCCACCGGGCTGGCTTCGGCCGTGATCAGCCGCTTCCGCGTCAAGGCCAGCGGGCCGCACGCGCTGGCGCGCAGCCTGTCGGGCGGCAACCTGCAGAAATTCATTGTCGGCCGCGAGATCGAAAGCGGCCCTAAGGTACTGATCGTGGCGCAACCGACCTGGGGCGTGGACGTTGGCGCCGCGGCGCAGATCCACAACGAGATCCTGGCGCTGAAGGCCACCGGCTGCGCCATCCTGGTGGTGTCGGAAGAGCTCGACGAGCTGTTCGCGATCTGCGACCGGCTGCACGTGATCGCCAAGGGCCGCTTGTCGCCTTCGGTGCCGGCCGAGACCGCGACGCGCGAGCAGATCGGCCTGTGGATGAGCGGACTGTGGCAAGGCGGGCCCGCCCAGGCGCAATCCGGCGCGGAGGTGGCAAGCCATGGCTGATGTGCGACAACTGCTGCCCCGCTCCCCCCTCTCGCTGGCGCCGCGTGGCCTGCCCTCGCGCACCATGGCCTATGCCTCGCCGGTGGTCGCACTGGCGCTGACGCTCCTGTTCGGCGCGCTGCTGTTCCTGGTGCTCGGCAAGGACCCCGTGGCCGCGCTCAAGGTCTTCCTGGCCGATCCGCTGCGCGACCAGCGCGCCATCGGCGAGGTGCTGCTCAAGACCGTGCCGCTGGTGCTGTGCGCACTCGGCCTGTCGGTGTGCTACCGCGCCAACGTGTGGAATATCGGCGCCGACGGGCAGCTGATTGCCGGCGGCATCTGCGCCGGCGCCACCGTGCTTTACTTCGATGTGCCGGGCCAGGCCATGAACGGCACCGTGGTGCTGGTGCTGGCCTCACTCGCCGGCATGGTCGGCGGCATGCTGTGGGCCTCGCTCACGGCGGTGCTCAAGGACAGGTTCAACGCCAACGAGATCCTGGTCTCGCTGATGCTCACCTATATCGCGCAGCAGCTGCTGCTGTGGGTGGTCAACGGGCCGCTGAAGGATCCCAACGGCATGAACTTCCCGCAGTCGAAGGTGTTCTCGTCCGAGTACCTGCTGCCCAACCTGATGTCGGGCTCGCGCCTGCATGCCGGCTTTGCCGTGATGCTGGTGCTGGTGGCGGTGATGACCGTGTTCGTGTTCCGCAGCTTTGCCGGCTACCGCCTGCAGGTGGGCGGCACCGCGCCGGCGGCGGCGCGCTACGCGGGTTTCTCGGCGCGCAGCGCGCTGTGGAGCGCACTGCTGATCTCGGGCGCCACCGCGGGCCTGGCGGGCGCGTTCGAAGTGACCGGCCCGATCGGCCAGCTGCTGCCGTCGATCTCGCCGGGCTACGGCTTCACCGCCATCATCGTCGCCTTTATCGGCCGGCTGCATCCGGTCGGCACGGTCTTCGGCGGCATCATGATGTCGCTGTTCTATATCGGCGGCGAGATGGCGCAATCGCGCCTGGGCCTGCCGTCGGCCATTGGCTGGGTGTTCCAGGGCATGCTGCTGTTCTTCCTGCTGGCCTGCGACACGCTGATCGAAAACCGCCTGCGCTGGCGCGCCACCACGGCCTGAGCGGAGCTACAGAACAATATGGAACAACTCGCTCCCCTTATCGCCACCGCCATCAACGCCGGCACGCCGCTGCTGCTGGCCGCGCTGGGCCTGCTGATCAACGAGCGCTCGGGCGTGCTCAACCTCGGCGCCGAAGGCATGATGCTGGTCGCCGCGGTGGCCGGCTTCATGGTCGGCTACCAGACCCAGTCGCCGCTGCTCGGCTTTGCCGCCGGCGCGCTCGCCGGCATGCTGATGGCCACGCTGTTCTCGTGGCTGGCGCTGGTGCTGGCCACCAACCAGGTCGCCACCGGCCTGGCGCTGTCGATCTTCGGCACCGGCCTGTCGGCCTTCATGGGCCAGCGCTTTGTCGGCTTCGCCATGCCGGCGCAGGCCAAGGCCGTGCCCGGCCTGGCCGACCTGCCCTTCTTCGGGCCGGCCTTCTTCCAGCATCACTGGATGGTGTATTTCAGCCTGCTGCTGTGCTTTGCCATCATGTGGTTCCTGTTCCGCACGCGCGCGGGGCTAACCTTGCGCGCGATCGGCGAAGCGCCGGAATCGGCGCACGCGCTGGGCTACCCGGTGCGCACCATCCGCTTTGGCGCGCTGCTGTTCGGCGGCGCCTGCTGCGGGCTTGCCGGCGCCTACCTGTCGCTGGTGTACACGCCGATGTGGGTCGAGAACCTGGTCGCCGGTCGCGGCTGGATCGCGCTGGCGCTGACCACCTTCGCCACCTGGCGCCCGGGCCGCGTGCTGGTGGGCGCGTGGCTGTTCGGCGGCGTGACCATCCTGCAGTTCTACCTGCAAGGGATCGGCGTGTCGGTGCCGTCGCAGTTCCTGTCGATGCTGCCGTACGCGGCCACCATCGTGGTGCTGGCGCTGATCTCGCGCAACCCGGCCTGGATCCGGCTGAACATGCCGGCCTCGCTGGGCAAGCCCTTCCGGCCCGGCAATGCCTGAGCCTCGAGTTTTTTGACGGAAATCCCTGAGCTACCAACAATTCATCACAAGGAGAAATCATGATCGTCACGCGCAGGAAGACCCTGGCGGCCCTGGCCGCCACCGCCTTGCTGACCCTCGCGGGCTGCGGCAAGAAAGAGGCCGACAAGCCTGCCGAGACGGCGGGCGCGGCCTCCGCGCCCGCGGCCGAGCAGAAGGCCGAGCCGCTCAAGGTCGCCTTCGTCTATATCGGGCCGGTCGGCGATGCCGGCTGGACCTTCGCGCATGACAACGGCCGCAAGGCCGTGGAAGAGAAGTTCGGCGACAAGGTCAAGACCTCCTTCGTCGAGAACGTGCCCGAATCCGCGGCCGACGCCGAGCGCGTGTTCCGCGACCTGGCCAGCCAGGGCAACAAGCTGATCTTCGGCACCACCTTCGGCTACATGGAGTCGATGCTCAAGGTCGCCAAGGAATTCCCGGACGTAAAGTTCGAGCACGCCACCGGCTTCAAGACCGCCGAGAACCTGGCCCAGTACGACGTGCGCACTTATGAAGGCGCCTACCTGGCGGGCGTGGTCGCGGGCAAGATGAGCAAGACCGGCAAGATGGGCGTGGTGGCATCGGTGCCCATCCCCGAGGTGATCCGCAATATCGACTCGTTCACGCTGGGCGCGCGCAGCGTCAACCCCAAGGCCACGGTCAAGGTGGTGTGGGTCAACAAGTGGTTCGATCCGGGCAAGGAGCGCGAAGCCGCCACCACGCTGATCGGCCAGGGCGTCGACATGCTGATGCAGAACACCGACTCCGCCGCCGTGGTGCAGACCGCGCAGGAAAAGGGCGTGCACGCCTTCGGCTGGGACAGCGACATGAGCAAGTTCGGCGACAAGGCCCACCTGGCCGCGTCGGTGATCTCGTGGGGCGTCTACTACAACAAGGTGGTGGAAGACGTGCTGAACAAGCAGTGGAAGAACAGCACCACGTGGTGGGGCCTGAAGGAAGGCATGATCGACCTGAAGAGCTTCAACGCCGATGTGCCGGCTGACGTCAAGGCGCTGGTCGAAGAGCGCAAGAAGGGCATCGCCGACGGCAGCGCGCCGATCTGGAAGGGTCCGATCAAGGACAACACCGGCAAGGAACAGCTGGCCAAGGACCAGGTGGCTGACGACGGCTTCCTGCATGGCGTGAAGTTCTACGTCGAAGGCGTGGAAGGCAAGATCCCGGGCTGATTCGCCACGCAGCCCAGCCGCGCGCCGGTGACGGTGCGCGGCGCCCGCCTCCGCCGCGCGGGGGCGGAATCGCCACAATTCCCCGCCCTGCCGCCCGTTCCGGGCACCCTCCCCGCACCGCCCATACCTTGCGGAACTTGAAGCCGCCGATAACGGCCCAAGCTATCTGTGCATGCGCCAGTAACCGGCGCCCGCAATGTGAAGGAGGCCTCTCATGTGGAAGCGATTTTCGGCCCTGTGGACGCTGGTTCGCCGCGACGGCCGCCTGTTCTGGTACGCGCTGCGCCATCCGGACGCGCCGCCCTGGCTCAAGCCCGCCGCCATCGGGCTGCTGCTCTACGCAATCTCGCCGATCGACCTGATCCCCGACGTGGTCGCGGGCCTGGGCATTGTCGATGACGTGGTGCTGATTCCGCTGGCGGTGCACCTGATCCTGAAGCGCCTGCCGCCGCATATCCTGCGCCAGGCGCAGACGCGCGCCACCGCCACCACGGTCCGGCCGCACTGACGGCATCGCTCAAAGCCAAAGCCCCGGGGCAGCGACTGCCGCCCCGGGGCTTTTGCTTGCCTGCCTGGCTGTTGCTCAGTTCGGCAGCAGGATGGTCGAGCCCGTGGTCTTGCGCGCTTCCAGGTCGCGATGCGCTTGCGCCACCTCAGACAGCGCGTAGCGCTGGCGGACGTCGATCTTCACCTTGCCGGTGGCCACGGCGTCGAACAGGTCGGCCACCATCGGCTCCAGCAGTTCGCGGTGCACCACGTAGGTCATCAGCGTCGGCCGCGTCAGCCGCAGCGAGCCCTTGTTGCCCAGCACCGACAGGTCGAACGGCGGCACCGGGCCCGAGGCGTTGCCGAAGCTGACCATGGTGCCGCGCGGCGCCAGGCAGTCGAGCGAGCCCTGGAAGGTGTCCTTGCCGATCGAGTCATAGACCGCCGGCACCCCCTTGCCGTTGGTGATCTCCCTGACCCGCTCCACGAACGACTCACGCGTGTAGACGATGGTGTGGGCGCAGCCGTTGGCGCGCGCCAGTTCGGCCTTCGCGTCGCTGCCGACGGTGCCGATCACGGTCACGCCGAGCGCCTTGAGCCACTGACTCGCAATCAGGCCGACGCCGCCGGCGGCGGCATGCAGCAGCACCGTGTCGCCCGGCTGCACCTTGTAGCTGTCGCGGATCAGGTACTGCGCCGTCAGGCCCTGCAGCATCATCGCCGCGGCGGTGTCGAACGGGATCGCATCGGGCAGCCGCACCACGATATCGGCCGGCATCACCCGCACCTGCGCGTAGGCGCCGGTGGGTCGGCCAGCGTAGGCCACGCGGTCGCCCACGGCGACGTGGCGCACGCCCTCGCCCACCGCTTCGACCACGCCGGCGCCTTCCATGCCCAGCCCGCCCGGCAGCGGCTGCTTGTACAGCCCGGTGCGGAAATAGACATCGATGTAGTTCAGGCCCACCGCCTCATGGCGCACGCGCAGCTGGCCGGGACCGGGCTCGCCCACCTCGACATCGACCCACTGCATGACTTCGGGACCGCCGGTCTGCTCGATCCGGATGGCTTTGCTCATCTGTGTCGCTCCTTCGCTATGGTGTTGCATCGATCGGGAATTCAGCTGGCCGCCGCTTCGTCGACCTCGCGGGCAAGCCCGGCGATCAACAGCTCGGCAGTGGCCACGTTGGTGGCGCAGGGCACGTTGTGCACGTCGCAGGCGCGCACCAGCGCGTTGATATCGGGTTCATGCGGCTGCGGCGTCATCGGGTCGCGCAGGAACACCACGGCGCGCACCAGGCCTACGGCCAGTTGCGCGCCGATCTGCAGGTCGCCGCCCCACGGCCCCGACAGCATGCGCGTCACCTCCAGCCCGACCTCGTCGATCAGGCGCCCGCCGGTGGTGCCGGTGGCCAGCAGCTCGCACTGCGAAAGGAAGGCGCGGTGGCGCGTGGCGAAGGCAACGATGTCGTCCTTCTTGTGGTCGTGGGCGATCAGCGCGATGCGGGGGCGAGTCATCAGGGGTTCCTTGTTGCGGGGTCGGTGAACGTCAGGAAACAGGAGAAAGCAGCGGGATCAGAAGGTGCCCGGGTAGGCGCCGCCATCGAGCAGGATGTTCTGCCCGGTGATGTAGCCGGCATGGCGGCTGCACAGGAACGCGCAGGTGGCGCCGAACTCGGCCGGCTCGCCGAAGCGGCGCGACGGGTTCGCCGCGGCGCGGCGCTGCGCCACCTCATCGACGCTCAGGCCAGCCTTCTTGGCGCCGCCTTCCATGGTCTTGAGCAGGCGGTCGGTGTTGAACGGGCCCGGCAGCAGGTTGTTGATGGTCACGCCGTGCTGCGCCACTTCGCGCGCCACGCCCGCGACAAAGCCGGTCAGGCCCGAGCGCGCGCCATTGGACAGGCCCAGCACATCGATCGGCGCCTTGACCGCGCCGCTGGTGATATTGATGATGCGGCCCCACTTGCGCGCGATCATGCCGTCGACAGTGGCCTTGATCAGCTCGATCGGGGTCAGCATGTTGGCGTCCAGCGCGGCCAGCCAGTCGCTGCGCTCCCAGTCGCGGAAGTTGCCCGGCGGCGGGCCGCCGGCGTTGTTGACCAGGATGTCGAGGTCGCCCAGCTTGGCCACGGCGTCCAGCGCCGCCTTGCGGCCTTCGGGCGTGGTGATGTCGGTCGCCACCGCGATCACGCGGCGGCCATGGCGCGCGCGCAGGCCGGCCGCGGCCTTCTCCAGCGCCTCGGCGCCGCGCGCCACGATCACCACGTCAACACCCTCGGCCGCCAGCGCGTCGGCGCAGGCAAAGCCCAGGCCCTTGCTGGCGCCGCATACCAGCGCATGCTTGCCGCGCAGTCCCAGATCCATGTCTTTCTCCTTTTGTCTGTTGTCTTTGGGGGGCCAGCTCCGGGGCCGGCCCGGAATCACGTCATTCTTGCCGACAGCAAATACATGCCGCCCATCACCAGCGCGCTGCCGGCCAGTTGCACGCCGCTGACGGGCTCGCCCAGCAGCCAGAAGGCCAGGAACAGCGTCGACACCGGGCCGATCATGCCCGCCTGCGACGCCATCGGCGCGCCGATGCGCGACACCGCCACCATGGTCAGCGACACCGGCAGCACGGTGCAGAACACCGCATTGACGAGTGACAGCCACATCACCGGAGCCGGCTGCGCCAGTTCCGCCACCGGCCGGCCCAGTACCAGGTACTGGATCACGCAGCAGGCGGTCGAGACGCACATCGCATACGCCACCAGCCGCAGCGAGCCGATACGCCGCACCAGTTCGCCGCTCAGGATCAGGTAGATACCATAGGTCATGGCGCTGCCCAGCACCAGCGCGCCGCCCAGCCACACCTGGCTGCCGCTGACGTCCAGGTCATGCGCGAATACCAGCACGATGCCGGCGTAGGCGAGCAGCAGCGACAGCCACTGGCGCATGGCGATCGGCCGGCGGAACACCAGCGCGGTGGCCAGCAGCACGAACGACGGCGTCAGGAACAGGATCAGCCGCTCCAGCCCGGCGGTGATGTATTGCAGGCCGATGAAATCGAGGAAGCTCGACAGGTAGTAGCCGATAAAGCCGAGAAACACCACGCGGCCGCGATCCGCCCACGACAGCGGCGCCAGCCGGCGCGACTGCCACCAGCCGATCGCCATGAACAGCGGCACCGCGAACAGCATGCGCAGCGTGATCACCATCACCGCATCGACGTTGTAGCGGTACATCAGCTTGGCGACGATCGCCTTGGCGGAGAACAGCACCGCGCCGACGGCGGCGATGACAAGGCCCGAGCGCTGCGGCGACGGCAGCGCGGCAGGTGCGGCGAGAGACTTCTGGGAGGCGGGCACGGGGAATACAGGGGAAAGCGGGCGGGCACGTCGGCCCCGCGAAACGACCCGACGATTGTATTCGAAAAGACGCAATGGCATCGGGCATCACCTCGGCGGCTCCGGCCACCTTCCCGGCCACCTTTCCTGCCCCCTTCCTCGGTATACTCTGGGTCACCTTACCCACTGCACCAGGTTCGTGCCCCAGCCCTCCGACCCGCCTTCCGGCAAGACCGCCGCAGACTACGACTTCACCGAGCAGGTGGGCCACCTGCTGCGGCGCGCCTACCAGCGCCATGTGGCGATCTTCCAGCAGACCATCCCGGATTCGCAGCTGACCGCGGCGCAGTTCGTGGTGCTGTGCGCGGTCAGGGACCGCCAGCCGTGTTCGATGAACGAGGTGGTGCGCGCCACCGCCATCGACCAGGCCACCGTGCGGGGCATCATCGACCGGCTGAAGTCGCGTGAGCTGATTGCGGTGTCGCACGATCCCAATGACCGGCGCAAGGTGGTGGTGACGGTCACGCCCGACGGGCTGGCACTGATCGATGAGACCGTGCCGTTTGCGAAGGAAATCTCGGAGCAGACCTTCGGCAGCCTGAATCCGGCCGAGCGTGTGGCGGTGACTTACCTGCTGCGCAAGATGAGTGAGATCGACGAGGGGAACGGCGTCTAGGGTCCACGGACGCCGAGGGTTTTCTCCCCTCTCCCGCTTGCGGGAGAGGGGAGAAAACTGTCAGCTATTCATCGCCGCCAGCGCCGCCAGCACCGTCTCGGGCACGAACGGCGGCCGGCGCAGCCGCACCCCCAGCGCATCGAACAAGGCGTTGGCAAGCGCCGGCGCGCCCGGCAGCGAGGCCGATTCGCCCGCGCCCAGCGGCGGCTCCGACTGGCGCGGCATCAGCACCACTTCAATCGGCGGGATTTCCGGGAAGGTCAGCAGCGGATAGCTGCCCCATTCGCGGCTGGCGACCCCATCCGCATCGAAGCGCACCTGCTCCTTCAGCACCCGGCTGAGGGTCTGCACCACGTTGCCGTGGATCTGGTGGCGCACGCCGTCGGGATTGACCATCATGCCGGTATCCTGCCCGACCACCACCTTCTCAATGGTGATGCGGCCGCTGCCGGCATCCACCGCCAGGTCCACCACCCAGGCCGACCAGGCTGCGCCGAAGCCCGGGAAACGGCTGTGGATATAGCGGGCATAGGCCACGCCCCGGCCGCGCAGCCGGCCTTCGGCATCCGCGATGCCCCGCGATCCGGCCACCCCCCGCTGCCAGCCAGCCGCTTCAGCCACGGCACGCAGCAAGGCCGCGGCACGTACATCCGGCAGGTGCCGCAACCGGAAATCCACGGGATCGGCACCCGCCTCTGCCGCCAGCTCATCGATCACGCACTCATGCGCAAACGCATTGGGCAGCGCCGACACGCCACGCAGCCAGGACGCGCGCACGATCGCGGGGGTGTCGTCGCAACCTATGCGGCGCGCGCCATACGCGTATGGCGGCACGGCGGTGCGATCGCCCATCTCCAGCGTGCGCGGCGCGTTGGGCACGGCACCGGTCAGCACCAGCGCCAGCGTGGGCGCATCGTTGGACGGATAGCGGCTGGTGAAGTCATAGCCAAGCAGCGCGCCGTCCGGCCCCAGCGTGGCGCTGACGTCCATCAGCTGGGCCGCGCCCTTGGGCTCCCACAGGTGTTCCTGTTCGCGCGATAGCTGCACGCGCACGGGCTGCCCGACCGCGCGCGACAGCAGTGCCGCGTCGGCGCAGACATCGTCGGCGCAGTTGCGCCCGTAGCAGCCGGCGGCCTCCATGCGCACGACCTCGATGCGGTCTTCGCCGAGCCCGCACAGCCTCGCCAGGTCGATGCGCAGCACATGCGGGTTCTGCGTGCCGGACCACACCGTCAGGCCATCGTCATGCCAGTCGGCCACGGCGCATGACGGGCCGATCGAGCCATGCATCTGGTACGGCCAGACAAAGCGCCGCTGCAAGACCGTGCCGGCGCCGCTTGCCGGCGGCTCCCCGTCGGACAGCAACTCGCGCCGCGTGGCCGGATTGGCGCGCAGCGCGGGCTCCGGATCGTCCAGCGCGGGCAGCGGCGGCACCGGCTTCCAGCGCACGCGCAGCCGGCGCGCGGCCTGGACCGCGTATTCCTCGCGCTCGGCCACCACGCCGACAAAATCGCCCTGCACCACCACATCGACCAGGCCGGGCACGTCGCGCACGGAGTCGCGGTCGACTTCCAGCAGGCTGTTGCCGACAAAGTCGCCGCTGTCGCGCCCGGCATACGGCGGCCGCACCACGCGGCCATGCAGCATGCCGGGCACGCGCACGTCGTGGACAAAGGTCAGCGCGCCGCGCACCTTGCCGGGAATATCGACGCGGCCCGCGGCGCGGCCGACGATGCGGTAGGACTCGACCGGCTTGGTCGGTATGTCTTCGGCCAGCGGCAGTTCCAGGTGCTCGCCGGCAAGCAGCGCGCCATAGCCGATGCTGGCCTGCGTGCCGGGATCGCGGAACACGCCGTCCTCTGCCTCCAGACCGCCGGCCTCCACGCCGAGCCGCTGCGCGGCACGCGCCCGCAGCCACGCACGCGCCTGTGCCGCGGCGCGGCGCAACGGCAGCGCCGAAATCTGGATCGATGCGCTGGCGATAGTGGGACCCTGGTTGGGGGTGGCTTCGGTATGGCCAAGCACCATGCGTACGCGTTCGAGCGGCACGTCGAGTTCTTCCGCCACGATCTGCGCCAGGGCCGTGCGGATGCCGGTGCCGAGGTCGACGTGGCCATTGAAGGCCAGCACCTCGCCGCTGTCGCGCACGGCAATGAAGATGTCCGGCAGCGCCGGCACGTAGTCCGAAGCCGCGCCGGGCTGGCCCGGCGCGGGCCGCGGCGCCGCCTGCGGGGCGCGCGTCACCAGCAGCACGCCGGTGGCCTGCAGCAGCGCCAGCCGCAGCGTGCGCGGCGTTTCGGCGTCGGCCTGTGCCGAGGGTTGCAGGTTGGTTGCCGTCATCGTTCTGCCATCTCCTTCACCGGCTGCGCCCCGGGGCGCCCGTTATACTGCAAGCCAACAGTGGAATAGCCCAAGCATCGACCATGACGATCACGACCGCGCCCAAGCCAACCGCAAAGCGGGCGCCAGCCGGCACGCGGGCCAGACAAGCGCAGGACAGCCGCGACCGCATCCTGAAGGCTGCGATCAAGGTCTTCGCCCAGCGCGGCTACGACGGGGGCCGCATCGAACGCATCTCGTCGCTGGCCAAGACCTACGACCGGATGATCTATTACTACTTCGGCAGCAAGGAAAAGCTGTTTGTCGAAGTACTGGAGACCATCTACCTGCAGCTCAATGAAGCCGAGCAGCAGCTGGAACATGAGCTCGACGCCGCCGACCCCGTGCGCGCGCTGTCGCAGCTGATCGACTTCGTCTGGCAGTACTACCTCGACCATCCGGAGTTCGTCGCCATCCTGACCAGCGAGAACATGAGCCAGGGCAAGCACGCGAAGAAGTCGGTGCGGCTGCGCGAGATCTCCAGCTACGCGCTGTCGGTGCTCGACGGCATCCTCGCGCGCGGCAAAGCCGCGGGGCTGTTCCGGCCCGACGCGGGCGCGCGCGATGTCTATATGGTGATCGCTTCGCTTGGCTACTTCTACAACTCCAACCATCATACGCTCAGCGCCTTCCTGGGCGAACCCATGATGAGCCCGCCCGCGCTGGCGCACTGGCGCGATGTGATCCAGCAGACGGTGCTGCGCGCCGTGGCCGTGCCCGGCGCGGTGCCGGATGCGGATGTGGCGCCGCCGGCCGCGCCGCGCAAGCCGGCCCGCGGCCGGCGCGCGGCGGCAGGCTGACGCCAGGCCCGGCCGCGTCGCCACGCCTCAGGCGGCGGCGCGCACGCCGGCAACCTGCGCCAGTGCCTCGTCGCGCGTCAGCACGGTGGCGTATTTCTGCGCCATGTCGAACAGGTTGGCGTCATGCGGACCCAGCGCGCGGTCGCCCACGCAATCCGACACCACCAGCGGGCGGAAGCCCAGCGACATCGCGTCAACCACGCTGGCGCGCACGCAGCCGCTGGTGACGCAACCCGCCACCAGCAGCGTCTGCACGCCACGCTGCGTCAGCCAGGCCGCCAGCGAGGTGCCGAAGAACGCCGACGGCACCGTCTTGCGCACCACCAGTTCGCCCGGCGCCGGCGCCAGCTCCGGCACGATCTTGCTGTTGTGGCCATCCTCCTTCAGCGTCAGCATGCCCGGCACCTTCAGCGTGAAGATGTTGTGGTCGCTGTCGTCGTCGGCGAACACGATGCGGCTGTGCGCCACCGGCCAGCCCTGCTCGCGCGCGGTGCGCAGCAGCGGCTGGGTATTGCGGATCGCCTCGGGGATGTTGCCGCCGCCAAACACCGCCGGGTCGGCGAAGCCGTTGACGAAGTCGATGATCAGCAGGCCGTATGGGGCCTTCAGTGGAATCGACGCGCCGAAGCCCTGACGCTGGTAAGTCTGCACGGCGTCATCCATGGCGCGCGTCCTTGTAGAGAGAAGCGGCCGGCGCGTGGTGGCCGTCCATCACCTTGCCGCGCACCACCACGGGCTCGCCGTCCAGGCTGACGGTGCAGTGGCGCACCGGGATATCGATATGGCAGGCCGTGGTGCGGCTGCCGCCGGCTTCGTTGTTGGGACCGAACGAGCACAGGAAGTTGCCCTCGTAGGCACGCGCATCCATGCCGATGGTGGCCTCGCGGTCGTACATCGCCAGCGCCGACCAGCTGGCGCGCGGCTGCAGGCCCCAGCCGATATGCGACATGGCATAGGCCTCGGGGTCGTTGAACGAGGCCATGTAATCGGCCAGCAGTTCGGCGTCCACGCCTCCCTCGATGCGGCGCACATAGCCGGCTTCGACCGTGATGCGGATCGGCGCCTGGATGTAAGACTTCATCGGCAGCAGGATGTCGCCACGGTCCAGCACGATGGTGCCGTTGGTGCCGCCCTCGTCCGGCCAGGTCAGCACGAAGCCGCTCGGCCAGTGGTCCCAGCGGCCGGGCTCGTCGACAAAGCCGTACTCGCTGATCGCCGGGAATTCGCCCAGGCGGCAGCGCAGGTCCATGCCGGCGTCGGACACGATATGCATCTCGCGCGCCTTGCCCAGCCGCGCGGTCGCGGCCTTGACGCGGGCACGGTCGGCCTCGGTCGGCACCAGCCGTGCCAGCACTTCGGGCGGTTCCACCGCCAGCAGGATCCTGGTGCCTTGCGCCAGGATCTCGTGCTGCTCGGGCGAGAACAGCAGCGTCATCAGGTCCAGCACCAGGTCGCTCGCCTTGAGCGCAGCGATGGCGGCGGGATTGCCGGTGAGCGGCGTGGTACCGAGGTAGGCCAGCGCGTCGCGGCTGAGCGCCTTTTCGCCGTTGACAGGCGGCAGGTCGAGCCGGTTGACGATGGCGCCCATCGATGCCGCCGCCACCATCGCGGTGCGCAGCGTCTGCGGATGCGTGGCGGCGCCGGTCAGCACGGTGACGGTCTGTCCCGGCTCAAGCTTCGACAGCGTCAGCACCTGCTTCCACGCCGCGGTCAGGTCGTAATCGCTTACGGGCATGTTCGCTCCTTGATCAGTTCAGCACCGCACCCAGGAAGTCGCCGAAGGCGCGGTAGAAGCCGGCCTCGTCGTCCCACGGGATCATGTGGCCGGCGTTGGCGACATGCGCAAGCAGCAGCGCGGGCAGCAGCTTGCGCATCTCCTGCACGTCTTCCTCGCGGATCACGTCGCCGCGGCCGGCGGTCATCAGCAGAGCCGGCACGGCGACGTGCGGCAGGTTGGCGTGGATATCGTCCTCATGGAAGCCATTGAAGCTGGCCAGGATCGCGCGCTCGTCGCAGGTATGCAGCCATTGCGCGCGCAGGCGCAGCTGGTCCTCGGTCCAGGTCGGGCAGAAGCGGCGCATGCCTTCCACGTCGATGCCCTGCTGCGCCAGCCGGATCGAATCGATGTACCACGGCAGTTGCGACGGATACGGGCGGCGGCCCGGGCCCGACACCGGCGGATCGACCAGCACCAGGCGCGTCAGGCCTGCCGGCTTGCTGCGCGCGGCGCGGATGCCGATGCGCGCGCCCATCGAATGGCCGACGATGGCGTAGCGCTGCAAGCCAAGCGCTTTGGCAAACGCGATCACATCGGCAGCCTGCGCATCGAGGCTGTAGTCCAGCTCAGCGCCGGCCTGCGACAGGCCGCGGCCGCGCACGTCGAGCACATAGGTATCGAACTGCCGCCCGAACTGCTCGCCGACAAAGCCCCAGGTCACTGCCGGGCTGGTGATGCCCGGCACGATGATGACGGCATCGCGCTGCGCGCGCGCGCCGCCCTGCCCACCATAGCGCAGGTAGTGCTGGCGGATGCCGTTGGCGTTCACGTTGGCGCCGTAGAGAAAGGTGCTGTCTGCCATGGCCGCCCCCTTCAGTACGCGCCCGACAGCAGCGCGCCGGCGCCCGGCACCACCGGCTCCAGCCCGAGCCGCTTCAGCAGCGCATAGGTGGTGGCGACGGCGGCGGTAACAACCGGCTTGCCGGTCATTGCCTCGACCTTGGCCACGGCCGGCAGCGACGGCATCTGCACGCACGCCGACAGCACGATGACATCGGCGTCGGCCGTATTCATCTGCGCGACGATCTTCGGCAGCCGCGCCGGGTCATGGCGGCCCACCTCAAGGTTGTCGGGGATTTCCAGCGCGCGGTAGTCGACCACCTCATAGCCTTCATTGCGGATGTAGTCGACCACCAGCTCGGTCAGCGGCTTCATATAGGGTGCCACCACGGCGATGCGCTTCGCGCCCATCACCTTGAGCGCATCCACCAGCGCGCCGGCGCTGGTGATCACCGGCGCGTCGCCGCCGTTCTCGGCGGTATGCGCCTGCAGGCGCTGCTCGGACACGCGGTGGTAGCCGTGGCCCATGGCCATGATGGCCACCAGGCAGGCGTAGCCGAGCACGTCGACGCGGGCGTCGCTCAGTTCCACCGCGCAGCGGTCGGATTCGGCGTCCATGGCCGCCAGCTCTTCCTTGACCACCTTCTTCATCCGCATCCGGCTTGAGTGGAAGGTGAAGCGTTCCGGGCGCACCAGCTGGCGCGCGGCCAGCATCGCCGGGATCTCGGTTTCCATGGTGGTGTTGGAGCTCGGCACGATCTGGCCGATTCGGAAAACTTTCTGCACTGTCGACTCCGTCATCTGTTTGTCTGTCTACCCTGCCTGCCTCGCCCTGGCGGGCTCTGCATGCTGCGATTTATTGTAGTGTACACACTTTATCTAGGCAAACAGAATCTGCGCCGCCACGAATTCACTCGTTCAGTGCATACTTAACTAATCAATCCCTGTTTTTGCGCGTAAATTCACCGATACAGCACGATGTGCGGCGTCTTCACGTTTTCAGTAAGGGTTTTCCATAGGTTCATCAATTTCTTCTTTTACTTTGATATTTTGAGTGTGTACACTCGTTTTCAACGGTCGGCCGAGTGGCCGCCCCAGCCCCCATCGACCTTGTGTCATTGCCAGGAGAAAGAACGTGCAAGGCAAACCGCGAATCGCAGTTGTCGGCGCCGGACTCGGAGGGACGGCCGCGGCCGCCCTGCTGCAGCGAGCCGGCTTCCAAGTCAGGCTGTATGAACAGGCACCGGCGTTCTCACGCCTGGGCGCGGGCATCCATGTGGGGCCCAACGTGATGAAGATCATGCGGCGCATCGGCATCGAGAACGCGCTCAACGACATGGGCTGCCACCCCGACTACTGGTACAGCCGCGACGGCCTGAGCGGCGAGGTGATCGCGCAGATCCCGCTGGGCGACTACGCGGAGCGCCACTACGGCGCCAGCTACCTGACTGTGCACCGCGGCGACTTCCACAAGTTGCTGACCGACGCCGTGGCTCCCGACACGCTGTTCTTCAACAAGAAGCTGGAAAGCGTCACCGACCAGGGCGACGTGGTGCAATTGCGCTTCACCGACGGCACGGTCGAAGAGGCCGACATCGTGATCGGCGCGGACGGCGTCAACTCGCGCATCCGCGAGACGCTGCTGGGCGCCGAGCCGCCCAAGTACACCGGCTACGTGGCGCACCGCGCGGTGTTCCCGATCTCGCGCGTCAAGGGCTTCACGCATGAGCGCTGCACCAAGTGGTGGACCGACGACCGCCACATGATGGTCTACTTCGATACCAGCAAGCTCGACGAGATCTACTACGTCACCGGCGTGCCCGAGCCCGACTGGGACATGAGCAAGAGCTGGGTCCCGAGCAGCATCGAGGAAATGCGCGCCGCATTCGACGGCTGGCACGAGGGTGTGCAGTCGCTGATCGAAGGCACCGTCGAAGTGACCAAGTGGCCGCTGCTGGAGCGCGACCCGCTGCCGTTGTGGAGCCGGGGCCGCCTGGTGCTGCTCGGCGATGCCTGCCACCCGATGAAACCGCACATGGCACAAGGCGCCGCGATGGCGATCGAGGATGCCGCGATGCTCACGCGCTGCTTCACCGAGACCGGCGTGGACGACTTCGCCTCGGCATTCGCGCTGTATGAAGCGAACCGCAACGAGCGCGCGAGCAAGGTCCAGCTGGTCTCGCACAACAACACCTGGCTGCGCAGCAACGAGAACCCCGACTGGTGTTTCGGCTACGATGTCTTCAACGTGCCGCTGGTGTCGGCCGGGACCGGGACGCTGTCCGCAGCGGCCTGACGCCTGACCAACCCTATCCGCCGCAGCCCCTCATCGAAGGGGCGCGGCGCAGCGATGCGTGATGTTCAAACCGCCCCCAGCCCCCCGATGAACACGCCCCGCCCCCTGACGCTGCAAGTCAATCACGCCGAGCACACGCTGAGCGTGGCCCCTGACACGCCGCTGCTCTACATCCTGCGCAACGACCTGTGCTGCAACGGGCCCAAGTACGGCTGCGGCCTGGGCCAGTGCGGCGCCTGCACGGTGCTGGTGGACGGCATGCCGGCGCGCGCCTGCGTGCTGCCGGTCAGGGCCGTGGTCGGGCACGCCGTCACCACGCTGGAAGGACTGGGCACCGATGCGCAGCCCGACCCGGTGCAGCAAGCGTTTATCGACGAGCAGGCCGCGCAATGCGGCTATTGCCTGAATGGCATGATCATGACCGCCAAGGCGCTGCTCGCGCAGAATCCCGATCCCGATGAGGCCCAGATCCGCGAGGCGCTGCGCTTCAACCTGTGCCGCTGCGGCACCCATGTGGAAATCGTGCGCGCGGTGCAACGTGCCGCGATGCTGCAACGGCAGACGGCCGGGGGGTCGGCATCGTGAACGAAGGACTCGTGCCCCAGGCCACCCCTGCGACCGCGGTCGCGGGCAGCATGCCGCCGCCCGCCGCCGACTGCCTGGTTGCCCGGGTGCTGACACCGCCTGGCCTGCGCTGGATCGACGGCAAGCCGCTGGCGGCACGCCTGCTGGGCGCGCAGCACGAGGCCGCGCTGGCGCTGCCGGGCGTGCGCGCGGTCGTCATCCGCAACAACTTTGCCGGCGTGGCGGCGGCTTCCGGCGCACAGGCCGCCAACGCAATCCAGGCGCTGCAGGCACGATGGTCCGCCCCGCCCCGCGCCGACGACGCACCGGTAACGCGCCACGCGCTGGCCCGGCGCGGCAATGCCGATGCGGTGCTGGCCGGCGCCGACGCGCGCCACACGCAGCACTACCAGTGGCCGCTGGCCGGCACCCGCGGCGAGGCGTATTGCACAGCCGTCGCCGACTGGCGCGACGGCAAGCTGACCGTGTGGCTGCCGAGCACGCGCCCTGGCGCGCTGCGCGCCGAGCTTGCCGCGCTGCTGGGCATCGCGCCGCAACAGGTGGTGCTGGCCTGCTGGCAATCGCCCGATGACCGCGCGGACCCGGCGCTGCTCGCGCCGCACGCCGCCGCCGACGCGGCGCTGCTGGCCCACGCCGCCGGACTGCCCGTGATGCGTCGGCTGTGTGCCGCCGATGTAGGCCTTGCCGATGCCGCGCTCGATGTGCGCGTCGACACCGCGCTGGCCGGCACTGCCATCGAAGCCTACGCCGCAACACTGGCTGGCACCGCCGCCCCGGCCGTACCGCTGGCGCTGTGGCTGACGCATACGGCATCGCCCGTGGCGGACGGCATCGATGCCGACCATGCAGGCGACACCACCATGCCGCCCTATCGCATCCCGCATGTCGACCTGGTTGCGACAGGCAACGCCGCGGCGTTCGATGCCGCGCCACTGGCGGCCGCCCGGGCCCAGGTGTTCGCCCGGGAATCCCATCTCGACGAGCTTGCCGCCGCCTCCGGCACCGATCCGGTCGCACTGCGGCTGGCGCATCTCGACGATGCGCGCGGCACGGCACTGGTACGGCAAGTGGCCGAGCGCGCCGCCTGGACGCCGGCCGCGCCCCGCGCCAACACAGCGGCAGGCAACGTACAGCGCGGCCGCGGCTTTGCCTATGCCCACACCATCGATCACGAAGCCGGGCAGACCTGGTCGGCATGGGTGGCCGAGGTCGAGGTCGACGGCACCACCGGCGAGCTGGCGGTCACGCGCGTGACGGTGGGGCATGACAGTGAATCGCTGCCGCGCGCGCAAGCCGCGCCGTCCGCGCTCTCGCTGGAGCTGGCCGTGGCCGATGCTGCCCTGCAGCTGACGTCGGCCACGCCCGCCTTCGACACCTGGCCGGCCGAGGCGCCATCTGCCAGCCAGGCGCTGCCGGCCGTGCCGGGCAGCGCCCTGCCGGAAGTCCGCCTGGCCGGCACGCTCGCCCCGCATGACGCGCTGGCTGCCAGCCCGACCGGCACCATGCCCGCCGCCGCGGCCGTGGCCAATGCCATCTACGATGCCACCGGCGTGCGCCTGCGCGCGCCGCCCTTCAGCGCCGACCGCATCCGGCTGGCGCTGGCCGAGGCCAGGCCCGGCAACCAGCGCAGCAAGCGCGGCTGGATCGCCGCAGCCGCCGCAGCCGCTGCCGGCGTGTGCGCCACGCTGATGCCCTGGCGCGCGCCGATCGCACCGGTGGCGCCGCCCGAGGCCGGCTTCTACTCCGCCGCCACGCTCGAACGCGGCCGGCTGGTGGCCGCCGCGGGAGACTGTGCGGTTTGCCATACCGCGCCGGGCGGCGCGAAGAACGCCGGCGGCCTGCCGCTGGAGACGCCCTTCGGCACGGTCTACAGCACCAACATCACCCCGGATGTGCAGACCGGCATCGGCAACTGGTCCTTCGCCGCGTTCGAGCGCGCCATGCGCGAGGGCATCCACCGCGACGGGCGCCGCCTGTATCCCGCGTTCCCGTACACCGCATTCGCGAAGATCAGCGACGGCGACATGCAGGCGCTGTATGGGTACCTGATGTCGGCAGAGCCGGTGAAAGCCGAAGTCCCGCAGACGCAGCTGTCGTTCCCCTTCAACCTGCGCCCGCTGCTGGCCGGCTGGAACCTGCTGTTCCATCGCAACGAGCGCTTTACACCGGACCCGTCGCGCTCCGCGCAATGGAATCGCGGCGCGTACCTGGCCGAAGGGCTGGGCCACTGCAGCGCCTGCCATTCGCCGCGCAACGCGCTCGGCGGCGAAAAGGGCGGCCGCCAGTACCTGACCGGCGGCAGCGCCGAAGGCTGGGAAGCGCCGCCGCTGACCGCGCTGTCGCAAGCACCGCTGCCCTGGACCGAAGCTGCGCTGTTCACCTACCTGCGCGGCGGCTATGCGCCGCACCATGGCGCCGCGGCCGGACCGATGGCACCGGTGGTCGAGGAACTGGCGCAACTGCCTGAGTCCGACGTGCGCGCGATTGCGCACTACGTGGCCTCGTTCGGCACGCCAGCGCCCTCGCCTGCCGTACTGGCCGCACAGGCAGCGCAGCTCGAGCAGCGCAGCGCGCAGGCCGCGCGCACCCTGGGCGGTCCCGGCGAACGCCTGTACCAGAGCGCATGCGCGGTCTGCCACCAGTCGGACCAGGGCATCGCCCAGTTCGGCGTCAAGCCTTCGCTGGCGCTCAATACGAACCTGCACAGCAAGCTGCCGGACAACGTGATCCAGGTGCTGCTGCAAGGCATGCCGGCACCGCCCAACAGCGAACTGGGGGCGATGCCGGCCTATGCCGACACGCTCGACGACCAGCAGATCGCGCAACTGACGCAGTACCTGCGCGCGCGCTTTGCGCCCGACAAACCCGCATGGCAGGACCTGGAGAACACCGTCGCGCGCCTGCGCGCGATGCCTGCCCACTAGGACTAGCAGACCCGGCGGGGCCGGCTCGCCGCGCCTACCGCATCCACGCTGACCGCACCTACGCCGTGCCTGGCAAGGCGCTTCGCCACCGGGCAGGGAACGTGCATTCCCGCGCCGGCGCCATGCGCGCCACGCGCGGGAAAACCCCGAGGAGGGAAAACGCAATTCGGCCTTGCCCGCCAGTTTCATGTAGCTTACGCTGAACGGTCATGTAGTGCGCACTACATGAGTGCCGCGTGGCTCGCAGCGGTGCCGCCCCGCACAAGGACGGCGCGCCGCAAGCGGCAGACGAGACAACAAAACTAAAAGATTGGCCCTTTACATCACCGGAAGCGCTGGCCCGGGGCTTGCATAGTCCCCCGCAGCGCCGACCGGGAGGCCGGGCCTGGACCAACCAAGGGTAGACAACAAGGAGTGACTATGTCGTATCAGAACCAAGCAGGTGTTGCGAGCGTGCTACCGGGTCAGTTCTAGCCTCGCCAATTGGAGTACTCACCACGTTTCGTTGCAATTCGGTGCGATTGCCCGGTGTGATCATCACGCATTAGTCAGTACCGTCTGGCCCTGCTTCGATACGTGTGCGTCCGAGTTCAAGAACCAGCCTATAAAGACAGGTAGACAACATGTCGTCATCAATTTCATCCATGGCAACAACGACCATCCCGGAAGTCACGCTAGGCGCGTCCCCACAGCCCAGCGCGCGGGGAGCGTCGCCTCAAACCATCACGATCGAGCAAGGCATCCGCGCGGCCGGCGTCGGCCGGTTCCAGTATCGGCTCTTCGTCATCTTCGGCCTGGTCTGGCTGGCTGACGCGATGCAGGTGCTGTCGATCGGCTTCACCGCGCCGTCGATTGCGGCGACCTTTGGCATTCCCGTACCGACCGCGCTGCAGACCGGGACGATGTTCTTTGTCGGCATGCTGATCGGCGCTTTCGTGTTCGGCCGGCTGGCTGACAGGATCGGCCGCCGGCCCGTGCTGATGATGGCGGTGGTCATCGACGCCATCTGCGGTGTCGCTTCCGCTTTCGCACCGGACTTCCAGTGGCTGCTGTTGCTGCGCTTCCTGACCGGCATCGGCGTCGGCGGCACGCTGCCCGTCGACTACACCATGATGGCCGAGTTCCTGCCCTCGGACCGGCGCGGTCGCTGGCTGGTCCTGCTGGAGTCGTTCTGGGCCGTCGGCACGATCCTGCTCGCCATTCTTGCGCTGATCGCCGTGTCGCGAGGCAATGATGCCTGGCGGCTGATCTTCCTCGTCACGGGCATCCCGGCCCTGGTCGGCGTGGTGTTCCGCTTCTTTGTTCCCGAGTCTCCGCTCTACCTGAATAAATCGGGTCGCTCGGCCGAGGCGCGCGCGGTGCTGCAGCGTGTCGCCACCGCCAATCGCGTGTCCGTTGAAATCGGCAACCTGGAGCCGCAGCCTATGGAGCGCAAGTCGGTCTTTGCGCTGTTCGCGCGCGGCTGCCGGCGCCGCACCATCTGCCTGCTTGCCGCCTGGGCGCTTATCTCGATCGCCTACTACGGCGTCTTCGTCTATCTGCCGGTCAAGCTGGCGGGCCAGGGCTTTGGCTTCATGCGCGGCCAGGTCTTCCTGATCGTGCTCGCGCTGGTGCAGCTCCCCGGGTTCGCGCTGGCCGCGCACGGCGTCGAGCGCTGGGGCCGCAAGCCGACCCTGATCGGCTTCCTGCTGCTCAGCGCGGCAGGCTGCATGCTCTACAGCCTGGGTACGTCCACCGCGCTTATCGTCGGCTCGACCCTGCTGATGAGCTTCTCGCTGCTCGGTACCTGGGGCGCCCTCTACGCCTTCACGCCCGAGGTGTACCCGACCGACCTGCGCGCCAGCGGGATGGGCACTGCGGGTGCGATGGCGCGCTTTGGCGGCCTGTTCGCGCCGTCCATCATTGCACCGATCATGGCCAGCCAGTTCACCCTCGCCCTGGCGCTGCTTTCGTCATTTCTTGCCGTGGCGGCGATCGCCATCTACATGGTGGATATCGAGTCGAAGAACCGCGCGCTTGACTAGCGCAAGGCGCCGCCGGACGCTCCCGGCGGTTCAGGGAGCCCGCCGGCGGCGCTGGCGTGGGCGGGTCCCGGAAGCGAAGCCACGGGCAGGGCGGCCCGCTTCCATTACAATCCGGCTGCAACGGCGCGGCGCGCTGGTCGACCCGATCTCGCCGCCCGCTTCACCTGCTTGCCCCTATCCCGCCGAGCCCTCGCCGCCAGCCATGAAACAAGACCCGCGCTTTCCCAACCTGTTCATCCTCGACCACCCGCTGATCCAGCACAAGCTCTCGCACATGCGCGACAAGGAAACGTCGACGCGCACCTTCCGCGAACTGCTGCGCGAGATCACGCTGCTGATGGGCTATGAGATCACCCGCAACCTGCCGCTGACCACGCGCCGCATCGAGACGCCGCTGGTGGAGCTGGACGCGCCGGTGATCGCCGGCAAGAAGCTGACCATCGTGCCAGTGCTGCGCGCGGGCGTGGGCATGAGCGACGGCCTGGTCGAGCTGATCCCGTCGGCGCGCATCGGCCATATCGGCGTGTACCGCGACGAGCAGCACCGCCCGGTGGAATACCTGGTGCGGCTGCCCGACGTGGAGGACCGCAGCTTCATCCTGTGCGACCCGATGGTCGCCACGGGCTATTCGGCTGCGCATGCCGTGGATGTGCTCAAGCGGCGCGGCGTGAAGGACGAGGCCATCACCTTCGTTGCGCTGGTGGCGGCGCCCGAGGGCGTGGAAGTGTTCCAGAAGGCGCATCCGAACGTGCAGCTGTTCGTGGCCTCGCTCGACAGCCATCTCGACGAGCACGCCTACATCGTGCCGGGCCTGGGCGATGCGGGCGACCGCCTGTTCGGCACCAAGAACTGAGTGGCGCGCGGCGGGCTGGCTTGCGCTTGACCGGCCTCAATAGTCCGCGCCACAGGGCTCCCTACACTGGCGGCAGGCGCCGGCGAGACCTCGCCGGCGGCCATCGCCAAAGCAAAGGGAGCCAAGCATGGAAGCCTTCAAGATCCTGTTCAGTACCAGCACCGGCCTGATGAGCCTGGGCGTGATCGTCTTCATCATCGGCATGGGGTGGTTCTTTGCGCGGATGTTCGCGCGCAAGATGCGCGAGGATGCGGCAGCGGCCAAGGCGCAGCAACAAGCGCAGCGTCGCTAAGGGAAAGGGCCGCATCGTGCGGCCCTTTCCGTCATTGCGTCAGTCCGGGTCTTTACTTCTTCTTACCCAGCAGGCTCCCCAGCACGCCGCGGATCAGCTCGCGCCCGACCTGCGAGCCCACCGTGCGCGCGGCCGACTTGGCCATCGACTCCAGGATCGAATCGCCGCGGCCGGTCTTGCCGGTGCCCTTGGTCAGCGTGCCGAAGATGTCGCCGGCCGTGCCGAGCCAGCCGCTGTCCTGCTCGCCCGCTGGCTGCCCCGCCGGCGCGCCTCCGGCGCCCTTGCCGTTGCCATTGCCGACCGTCGCCACGCTGCCGCGCAGCTTTTCATAGGCGGATTCGCGGTCCACGGTCTTCTCGTAGGTGCCCGCCACCAGCGAACCGGCGATCAGCTGCTTGCGCTCTTCCTCCGTCGCCGGGCCGATGCGGCTGCCCGGTGCCAGCACCCAGGCGCGCTCGGTCACGCAGGGCGTGCCCTTGGCATCCAGGAACGACACCAGGGCCTCGCCCACGCCCAGTTCGCCGATCGCGGTTTCCAGGTCCAGCTTGGGGTTGGCGCGCATGGTGGTGGCCGCCACCTTGACCGCCTTCTGGTCGCGCGGGGTAAAGGCGCGCAGCGCATGCTGCACGCGGTTGCCCAGTTGGCCCAGCACGGTGTCGGGGATGTCGATCGGGTTCTGCGTGACGAAGTACACGCCCACGCCCTTGGAACGCACCAGCCGCACCACCTGCTCGATCTTGTCGAGCAGCGCCTTGGGCGCATCGTTGAACAGCAGGTGGGCCTCGTCGAAGAAGAACACCAGCTTGGGCTTGTCCAGGTCGCCGGCCTCGGGCAGCTTCTCGAACAGCTCGGACAGCATCCACAGCAAGAAGGTCGCGTACAGCCGCGGCGCGTTCATCAGCTTGTCGGCGGCCAGGATATTGACCACGCCCTGGCCCTTCTCGGTCTGGATGAAGTCTTCCAGGTTCAGCATCGGCTCACCGAAGAAGACATCCCCACCCTGCGATTCCAGCGCGATCAGCCCGCGCTGGATGGCGCCGATCGAGGCGGCCGAGATATTGCCGTACTCGGTGGTGAACTGGCCGGCGTTGTCGCCGACGTACTGCAGCATGGCGCGCAGGTCCTTGGCATCGAGCAGCAGCAGGCCATTGGCGTCGGCAATGCGGAACACCAGGTTCAGCACCCCCTGCTGGGTGTCGTTCAACTCCAGCATGCGCGACAGCAGCAGCGGGCCCATGTGCGAGACCGTGGCGCGCACCGGGTGGCCCTTCTCGCCGAACACGTCCCACAGCGTGGTCGGGCACGCGCCCCATGCCGGCTCCGGCAGGTTCAGGTCGGCCAGGCGCTGCTTGAGCTTGTCGGACGGCTGGCCAGCCTGCGAAATGCCGGTCAAGTCACCTTTGACGTCCGCCATGAAGACCGGCACGCCCAGTCGCGAGAAGCCCTGCGCCAGGGTCTGCAGCGTGACGGTCTTGCCGGTGCCGGTGGCGCCGGTGATCAGCCCGTGCCGGTTGCCCATCTGCGGCAGCAGCACCAGTTCATGTTCGGCGTTCTTGGCGATGAGGATGGGGTCGGCCATGATGTTCCTGGGGTTTTGAGGTCTGGCACCGCGGGACTCGCCACGGCAGCGGCGCGGGCAGGCCCGCGTGATAAAATCCTGGGCTGATTATAGCCAGCCGCCAGGCATATCCGTCACCTGGCGCGCGCTGTCCGAGGGCTTTGCCACCCCGGCCACGGCGCGCATGGCAACCCCGCACAACATCACCGCAGATCACCGCATTCCGCTTCGGAGAGAATCATGGCCGGTCACTCGAAATGGGCCAATATCAAACACAAGAAGGCCGCCGCTGACGCCAAGCGCGGCAAGATCTGGACCCGCCTGATCAAGGAAATCACCGTTGCCGCCAAGCTCGGCGGCGGCGATGTCGACTCCAACCCGCGCCTGCGCCTGTCGATCGACAAGGCCATGGACGCGAACATGCCCAAGGACAACATCCAGCGCGCGATCCAGCGCGGCGTGGGCGGCATGGAAGGCGCCAACTACGAAGAAATCCGCTACGAAGGCTACGGCCTGGCCGGCGCGGCCATCATCGTCGACTGCCTGACCGACAACCGCACCCGCACCGTGGCCGAAGTGCGCCATGCGTTCTCCAAGCACGGCGGCAACATGGGCACCGAAGGTTCGGTGGCGTTCATGTTCACCCACTGCGGCCAGTTCCTGTATGCCCCCGGCACGCCGGAAGACAAGCTGATGGAAGCCGCGCTCGAAGCCGGCGCCGACGACGTCGTCACCAACGACGACGGTTCGATCGAAGTCACCTGCCCGCCCAACGATTTCTCGGCGGTCAAGGCCGCACTGGAAGCCGCCGGCTTCAAGGCGGAGGTGGCCGACGTGGTGATGAAGCCGCAGAACGAAGTCAGCTTTGCCGGCGACGACGCGGCCAAGATGCAGAAACTGCTCGACGCCCTGGAAAACCTGGACGACGTGCAGGAAGTCTTCACCAACGCGGTGATCGAAGACTAAGCTGCAACAAGCCCCCATCGGCGGCGCCCCGGACACAGCCCAGGCCGCCGCCTTTTAGTATGTGTTTCTTTTCTGGCAGTGATCATGAAAGTATTGGTTGTCGGCTCGGGTGGACGTGAACACGCGCTGGCCTGGAAATTGGCCCAGTCCCCCAAGGTGCAGGTGGTGTACGTGGCGCCGGGCAACGGCGGGACCGCGCTCGACAAGCGCCTGCAGAATGTTCCGCTGACCGACCCCGAGGTCATCGCCGCCTTTGCCGAGCGCGAGGGCGTGGCCTTCACCGTGGTTGGCCCCGAGGCCCCGCTGGCCGCCGGCATTGTCGATATCTTCCGCGCCAAGGGCCTGCGCATCTTCGGGCCGACCCAGGCTGCCGCGCAGCTGGAATCGTCCAAGGACTTCGCCAAGGCGTTCATGGAGCGCCACGGCATCCCGACCGCCGCTTACCAGACCTTCTCCGACGCCACCCAGGCGCACGCCTACATCGACGCCCAGGGCGCTCCGATCGTGATCAAGGCCGACGGCCTGGCCGCGGGCAAGGGCGTGGTGGTGGCGATGTCGCTGGAAGAAGCGCACACCGCGGTCGACATGATGCTGGCCGACAACAAGCTCGGCGACGCCGGCGCGCGCGTGGTGATCGAAGAGTTCCTGGACGGCGAGGAAGCCAGCTTTATCGTGCTGGTCGACGGCAAGAACGTGCTGGCGCTGGCCACCAGCCAGGACCACAAGCGCCTGCTGGATGCCGACGCCGGCCCCAACACCGGCGGCATGGGCGCGTATTCCCCCGCCCCGGTGGTCACGCCCGCGCTGCATGCGCGCGCGCTGCGCGAGATCATCCTGCCGACCGTGCGCGGCATGGAAAAGGACGGCATCCCGTACACGGGCTTCCTGTACGCCGGCCTGATGATCGACAAGGACGGCAACCTGAAGACGCTGGAATTCAACTGCCGCATGGGCGACCCCGAAACCCAGCCGATCCTGGCGCGCCTGAAGACCGACCTGGTCGATGTGATGGAGCACGCCGTCAACGGCAAGCTCGACAGCATCGAGCTGGACTGGGACCGCCGCACCGCGCTGGGCGTGGTGATGGCGGCCTACGGCTATCCCGACAGCCCGCGCAAGGGCGATGCCATCACCGGCATCCCGGCCGAGACCGACGACAGCGTGACCTTCCACGCCGGCACCACCCTCAAGGACGGCACCCTGCTGACCTCGGGCGGGCGCGTGCTGTGCGTGGTGGGCCTGGCCGACACCGTCAAGGCAGCGCAGCGCGCCGCCTATGCCGCGGTCGAGCAGATCCGCTTCGACGGCATGCAGTACCGGACCGACATCGGCTACCGCGCCATCAAGCGCTGATCCTTCCCGGCAAACGCCGTTCCGGCCGGCATGGCTGATCCGCCTTGCCGGCCAGCTTTGGACCTGCGCGACCCGCCGGCCGCCTCAGCCGGTACAATCGTGACAACGCTGTGACGCGCCCGGCAGCCGCCAAGGCTGCCGGGCTGCCCTCAGCCCGGTCCATCCGCTTTCCGCCAACCATGATCGATTCCCAGGCAGTCCGTGCCTATCTGCTCGGTCTGCAAGACCGCATCACCGATGCCATCGGTGCCATCGACGGCCAGCCGTTCCTGACCGACGCCTGGGAGAAACCGCCCACCGAACGCCTGCGCGGCAGCGGCCGCACCCGCATCCTGGAAGGCGGCGCGGTGATGGAGCGCGCCGGCGTGGGCTTCTCGCACGTGAGCGGCGACACCCTGCCGCCGTCGGCCACCGCCAACCGGCCGGAGCTGGCCGGGCGCAGCTTCGAGGCCATGGGCGTGTCGCTGGTGTTCCACCCGCGCAATCCCTATGTGCCCACGGTCCATATGAACGTGCGCTGCTTCCTGGCGCTCAAGCCGGGGGCCGAGCCGGTATGGTGGTTCGGCGGCGGCATGGACCTGACGCCCTACTACGGCGACGCCGGCGACTGCGCGCACTTCCACCGCACCTGCCAGCAGGCGCTGGCGCCCTACGGCGACGACCTGTACCCGCGCTTCAAGCAGTGGTGCGACGAGTATTTCTTCCTGCGCCACCGCAACGAGGCGCGCGGCGTGGGCGGGATCTTCTTCGATGACTTCTCCGCGCTGGGCTTCGAGCGCAGCTTCGCCATGATGCAGTCGGTCGGCGACGCCTTCCTGGACGCCTACCTGCCGATCCTGCAGGCGCGCAAGGACACGCCCTACGGCGAGCGCGAGCGCGGCTTCCAGGCCTACCGGCGCGGGCGCTACGTCGAATTCAACCTCGTGTTCGACCGCGGCACGCTGTTCGGCCTGCAGTCGGGCGGACGCGCCGAATCCATCCTGATGTCGATGCCGCCGCTGGTGACCTGGCGCTATGACTGGCAACCGGAACCGGACAGCCCCGAAGCGGCGCTGTACACCGATTTCCTGCCAGCGCGCGACTGGGCCTGACGCCTGACCTATGGCCAATCCAGCGCAACACCGCAAGCCCGCCGCCGACGCGGGAGAACCGCCGCAACCGTCCGCCCGCCCCTATCGCCTGGGTATCCTGGGCGGCACATTTGATCCTCCCCACGTCGGCCACCTGGCACTGGCGCGGCTGTGCATCGAACACCTTGGGCTGGATGAGCTGGTGTGGATACCCACCGGCCAGTCGTGGCAAAAAGGCGACGACGTGACCCCTGCCGCCGACCGCCTGGCCATGACCGAACTGGCCGCCGCGGCGCTTGGCGACAGCGGCGCCAGAGTCCGCGTGAGCCGCATGGAAGTGGACCGCGCCGGCCCCAGCTACACCATCGACACGGTACGCCAGCTGCGCGCCGAATACGGCCCCGAAGCCTCGCTGTGCTGGCTGATGGGCGCCGACCAGCTGCTGCGCCTGCACACCTGGCACGGCTGGCAGGCACTGTTCGAACACGTGCACCTGTGCACCGCCACGCGGCCGCGCTTTGAGCTGGCGGCACTGGAGGGTCCGGTGCTGGCGGCACTGGCCGAACGCCAGGCTGACACGCACCTGATACAATGCACGCCCTCCGGCCGGATGTGGATCGACCAGACGCTCGCCGTCGACCTGTCTTCCACCCACCTGCGCCAGCGGCTGGCAGCCGGCCAGCCGGCAGATGACCAACTGCCGCCCGGCGTGGCACACTACATTGCCAACCACGGGCTGTACCGCGACGCCCCGGCCAGGGCATGACCGGGGTTGCACCAGTCCCGGCGCCCACCCCCAACCGATCTCAGCTGAACAAGAAGACACCATGGATATTCGTAAACTGCAACGCGCCATCGTCGACGGCCTCGAGGATGTCAAAGCGCAGGACATCAAGGTGTACGACACCAGCCACCTGACTGAACTGTTCGACCGGGTGGTGATTGCCAGCGGGACATCCAACCGCCAGACCAAGGCGCTGGCAGCGTCGGTGCGGGATACGGTGAAGGGAGCCGGCGGCCATATCGTGGCGGTCGAGGGCCTGGAAACCGGCGAATGGGTGCTGGTCGACTGCGGCGACGCCGTGGTCCACATCCTGCAGCCGCAGTTGCGCCTGTACTACAACCTGGAAGAGATCTGGGGCGACAAGCCGGTGCGCATGAAGCTGGCCGCCGGCGGCCGCGGCCTGGCCAAGGCCAGCGAGCCGATGGACGAGGACGAGGACGAGGCCCCGGTGCGCACCGTGCGCCGCGCCAGCAACCTGCGCCCCGCGCTGGCCCGCCTGCCCGAAGGCATGAAGGAGCCGTCGCCGCCGATGGGCCATGAGGACACCGACGCGGACGCCATCGCCACCATCCGCAAGCCGGCCCGCAAGACCGCCACCAAGACAGCAGCGACCAAGACCGCCGGCACCCGCGCCGCGGCGCCGCGCAAGACCGCTGCCGGCACCACCGCGCGCAAGACTGCAACCAAGACCGCGGCCAAGAAGGCCCCGAGCAAGACCGCTGCCAGCAAGAGCGCAGCAGCCAAGCCGGCCGCGCGCAAGCGCACCACCCGCTCGGCCTGAGTCCCGGCGCGCGGCCGCCCGGTGGCCGCGCAGCATGACCCATCCCCTGCCCCATGCAACTGGTGATCGTGGCCGTCGGCCACAAGATGCCCGGCTGGATCGAAACCGGCTTCAGCGAGTACGCCAAGCGCATGCCGCCCGAGCTGCGCATCGAACTGCGCGAGGTCAAGCCCGAAACCCGCTCGTCCAGCAACAACGCCGCCACCGTGATGCAGCGCGAAGCCGCGCGCATCGAGGCGGTGCTGGGCTCGCTGTCGAAGCAATGCCGCATCGTCGCGCTGGATGAGCGCGGACGCGACTTCACCACCGTGCAACTGGCCGCGCAGCTGACCGACTGGCAGCGCGAGGGCGGCGACGTGGCCTTCCTGATCGGCGGCGCCGACGGGCTCGACCCCGCCCTGAAAGCCCGCGCCAGCACCCTGATCCGGCTGTCCAGCCTGACCCTGCCGCACGGCATGGTGCGCGTGCTGCTGGCCGAGCAGCTGTACCGCGCCTGGTCCGTCACACAGAACCACCCCTATCATCGGGCCTGATCCCGGCTGTCGCCGGAAGGCCCCTCCGCCGCGATGCCCGACACCCTGCACGACTATCTTTACCTCGCCTCGCAGAGCCCGCGCCGCCGCGAGCTGCTGACCCAGCTCGGCGTGCGCTACGAACTGCTGCTGGCCGATGACGACGAGGATGCCGAAGCGCTCGAGGCCGTCCAGCCCGGCGAGACCCCCGACGACTACGTCCAGCGCGTCTGCGCGCTGAAGGCCGAAGCTGCGCTGCGCCGTCGCGAACGCCGCGCGCTGCCCGATGCGCCGGTGCTGACCTCCGACACCACGGTCTGCCTGGGCGGCCGCATCCTGGGCAAACCCGCCGACGGCGCCGATGCCGCGGCCATGCTGGGCGCGCTCTCGGGCAGCACCCACCGCGTCCTGACCGCTGTGACGATCGTGTCGACCACGGGCATGCGGCATGCGCTGTCGATCTCAGAAGTCACCTTCCGCCCGATGCAGCCCGCCGAGATCGAACGCTACGTCGCCAGCGGCGAGCCGCTCGGCAAGGCCGGTGCCTACGGCATCCAGGGCCGGGCGGCCGAGTTCGTCGAGCGGATCAGTGGCAGCTATTCAGGTATCATGGGCTTGCCCTTGTTTGAGACGGCGGCGTTACTTCGCCAGGCCCGCCTGCAGTTCTGAGCAGCGCCCTCCGTGCCCAGACAAGACCCGGCCCAGCGCCGGGCCACCCTATACAGCCGGGCCACCGGCGACGCGTTTCACCCGCTATGACTGAAGACATCCTCGTCAACATCACGCCCCAAGAGACCCGCGTCGCCATCGTGCAGCAGGCCGCGGTGCAGGAATTGCATGTCGAACGCACGCTCACGCGCGGGCTGGTCGGCAATATCTACCTGGGCAAGGTGGTGCGCGTGCTGCCCGGCATGCAATCGGCCTTTATCGATATCGGCCTGGAGCGCGCCGCCTTCCTGCACGTGGCCGACATCTGGCATCCGCGTGATGCCGACCGCAACAATTCCACCCCGCAGCTGGCCATCGAGAAGACCCTGTTCGAAGGCCAGGCACTCATGGTGCAGGTGATCAAGGACCCGATCGGCACCAAGGGGGCGCGCCTGTCCACCCAGGTGAGCATCGCCGGGCGCACCCTGGTGTACCTGCCGCAGGACCCGCATATCGGCATCTCGCAGCGCATCGAGGGCGAAGTGGACCGCGAGGCGCTGCGCAGCCGCGTGCAGGGCCTGGTGCCCGACGACGAGCGCGGCGGATTTATCGTGCGCACCATTGCCGAGGAAGCGACCGACGAAGAACTCGGCAACGATATCGCCTACCTGCGCAAGATCTGGGGCGCGATCCGCCAGAACGCCACTACCCTGCCCGCACCCAACCTGCTTTACCAGGACCTGAACCTGGCCCAGCGCGTGCTGCGCGACTTTATCAACGACGCCACCGGCGTGATCCAGATCGACTCGCGCGAGAACTACCAGATGCTGCTGGAGTTCGCCAAGGAATACACCCCGGCGGTGCTGCCGCGGCTGTCGCACTACACCGGCGAGCGCCCGATCTTCGACCTGTTCAATATCGACGCCGAGATCGAGAAGGCGCTGTCGCGCCGGGTGGACCTGAAGTCGGGCGGCTACCTGATGATCGACCAGACCGAGGCGATGACGACCATCGACGTCAACACCGGCGGCTACGTGGGCGCGCGCAACTTCGACGACACCATCTTCAAGACCAACCTGGAGGCGGCCCACACCATCGCGCGGCAGCTGCGCCTGCGCAACCTCGGCGGCATCATCATCATCGACTTCATCGATATGGAGAACGCCGAGCACCGCGACGCGGTGCTGTCCGAGCTGAAGCGAGCGCTCGCACGTGACCGCACCCGCATCACGGTCAACAGCTTCTCGCAACTGGGCCTGGTCGAGATGACGCGCAAGCGCACGCGCGAGTCGCTGGCGCATGTGCTGTGCGAGCAATGCCCGGTCTGCCACGGCAAGGGCCAGGTCAAGACGCCGCGTACGGCCTGCTACGACATCCTGCGCGAGATCATGCGCGAATCGCGCCAGTTCAACCCGCGCGAATTCCGCATCCTGGCCTCGCAGGAAGTGATCGACCTGTTCCTGGAAGAAGAAAGCCAGCATCTGGCGATGCTTGGCGACTTCATCGGCAAGCCGATTTCGCTGCAGGTGGAATCGACGTTCCACCAGGAACAGTACGACATCATCCTCATGTGAAGATGCCGGCGCAGGCATGGAAAGGCCCGCTCACTGGCGGGCCTTTCCGCATTCTGGCCGGACTAGGGCCGGATCACGACTTGCGGACTCACCACGAAGGCAGGTTCGGGCTGGTAATACACAGCCGGCGGCGGCTGGTACACGACCGGCCGGTCCTTGCACTTGCGCTCTTCCTTGTACTCGCCGTTGTCTTTCCACTTGCGCTTGATCTTGCAGTTGCCGACCCAGAACTCTTCCTTGTAGTCGCCGCCCTTGTGCCGGCGCGCGTAGCGGTGATCATCATCGTCGTCCCAGTCGTCATCGGCATGGGCGGCGGCGGGGAGGGTGCCAAGGAGCACGGGCAATACGATGAGGGCAACAAGGGCGCGGGGCTTCATTTTGGCGGCGGCGAGCGATGGTTAAGAAAGGCTAGCACGCCGTGTTCCGCATCTGTGTATCAAGCTGTTTACGAACGTAACTGCGCTGCAGCGCCTGCGCGTGTCCGCTAGCATCCGTCTCCTTACGGACTCGGTGATGGTCCTACTCCAATTCCGTTTGCCATCCGCTATAACTAAGCCAAGGTAGTCAGCGGCATCCGCACGGATGCCGCGCCCGGCTTGCCGCCCCGATGCGGGGCGCGGCCCGGTCGGCAAGCAAGGAGTCCGGCATGAACGCCACGAACCATGGGACCTGTCTGCTGGCCCTTCTGTTGTCGGTGGCGTGCGCGCCATTGCCGATTGTCAAGCGCGCCCCCGCACCGCCGCCCGAGGCGAAGGGCGAAGCAATCGCCGCCGCGCCCAAGGAGCGCGCCACCCCGATCGCGAACAAGACCATCAACATTGCCGCCGCCTGCAAGCGCACCGAGGAAGACGGCTTCCGCGAAGACGCGCTGATGGACGTCAAGGCCAACGAGGTGCGTGCGCTCAAGTGGAAGCTATGGGTATCGCGGCGCGGCAGTTGCGAATTCAACCTGGCCGAGTTCCGCCAGGTCCGCGCGACCCCGCACATCGAACTGCAGGCCATCGACGGCAGCCAGTGCAAGCTGCTGGTGTGGCAGGATCCGCGCCGCGTGACGCTGGCCCATAACCGCTGCGAGAAGCACTGCACGCCCGGCATCTACGAGCAGGCGTGGCCGGTGCTGTTCGACCCAAAGAGCGGTGCCTGCGCCGAGGTGCGCTGAGCCGCTGCGGCATTACTTCGCTTTCGGCACCCGGCCCATCAGGTAGAACTCGTCGTTCGGGCGCATGCTGACGGTGTTGGCCATCCGGTTCGACAAGCCGAAGAACGCCGTGATCGCGGCAATATCCCAGGCATCCTCCTCGGAAATACCGTGCTCGCGCAGCGCAGCAAAGTCGGCATCGCCCACTTCATGCGACGCCTTGCACACCTTCATCGCGAAGTCGAGCATCGCGCGCTGGCGCTGCGGAATATCCGCCTTCAGGTAGTTCACCGCCACCTGGTCCGCCACCAGTGGCTTCTTCTCATAGATGCGCAGGATCGCGCCATGCGCCACCACGCAGTACAGGCACTGGTTGGCACCGGAAGTCGCCACCACGATCATCTCGCGCTCGCCCTTGGTCAGGCCGCCCTCCTTGAGCATGAGCGCGTCGTGGTAGGCGAAGAACGCGCGGAACTCGTCGGGACGGTGCGCCAGCGCCAGGAAGACGTTGGGGACGAAGCCGGCTTTTTCCTGGACTTCCAGGATGCGGGCGCGGATGTCGTCGGGGAGGTCGGTCAGCGCGGGAACGGGGTAGCGGCTGATGGCGAATGCCGGGTCGGACATGGTGGTCTCCTGTTGGATAGGCGTCATCGATCGTGAGCTTCTGATGCAGATACTAACGGATCGGCATGGGTGTGGCGGGCGCCATGTCGCCCATGCACCGCACGGACACATGTCCCCTGCATCAGGCATACTACGCACCTTCCGAACCAGGCAGGCATACTGCCCACCATACTGTTCCTGATGAAACGTATTCTCATCGTCAAGCTGACCTCTCTCGGCGACATGGTGTTCACCCAGCCGCTGGTCGCGGACCTGCAGCGGGCCTTTCCCGGCGTCAAGATCGACTGGATCGCCGACTCATATTGCGCCGACGTGCCGCGCTGGAATCCGAATATCGAGCGTGTGATTTCCGCGCCGCTGCGCGGCTTCAAGAAATCGCGCAATTGGGCAGGCTTGCGTGCGATCTTCAGCGCGCTGCGTGAACTGCGTCGCGAGAAGTACGATGCGGTGCTGGACGTCCACGGCGTCTACAAGAGCGCCATCGTGACGTTCCTGGCACGCACGCGCAATCGCTATGGCTACCCCGTGGCAGAGTTGGGCGAGAGCGGCGCTCGCTTCGCCTACAACCATGTGTTCCAGCCATTTGTCGAAGAAGATTGCGCGCGGCAGCGGATGCGCCGCGCCGTCAGCCGCGCCCTGGGCTATGAGCTGACCAGGGACATGGACTACGGCCTGGAGATGCCAGCAGACACGCCGGCGCCGGCCGCCAAGGGTCCGTACGCGATGCTGTTCCATGCCACCTCGAGCGAGGAAAAGAAGTGGCCGGTCGCCGACTGGATCAGCGTGGGCAGCGCGATCTCGGCGCGCGGGCTGCGCGTGCTGGTGCCCTGGGGCAACGACGCGGAGCGCAAGGAAGCCGAAACCATCGCCGCCAGCGTGCCCAACGCCGAAGTGATGCCACGCCTGAGCATCACCGGTGTGGCGCAGATGGTAGGCAAGGCATCGCTGGTGGTTGGCATGGACACTGGCTTCGTGCATATCGCCGATGCGCTGCGCCGCCCGACCGTGATCCTGTTCACGACCACGTCGCGCCACCTGTACGGCGTCGATGCGCCGGGCCGCGCGGTCTCGCTGGGCGGCGGCGGCGTGGTGCCGCGGCGGGATCAGGTGCTGGCTGCCATCGATGAAGTGCTGGGCGTGCAGCCGCCCGTCACCTCGCCAAACTGAGCACGAAGGAAACGACAAAGGCCGGCGCAAGCGCCGGCCTTTGTCGTTGGCAGGTCCGTTACCCTTGCTGCGTCGCGAACTGGATCCGGTGCAGCCCGGCGTACAGGCCGTTGGCCGCAAGCAACTGCGCGTGCGTGCCCTGCTCCGCCACGCGCCCGTGGTCCAGCACCGCGATGCGGTCAGCATTCTCGATGGTGGACAACCGGTGCGCAATCACCAGCGTGGTCCGGCCCTTCATCAGTTCCTCCAACGCCGCCTGGACCTGGCGCTCGGACTCCGAATCCAGTGCCGAAGTCGCCTCGTCCAGGATCAGGATCGGCGCGTTCTTATACAGCGCCCGGGCAATCGCCAGCCGCTGGCGCTGACCGCCGGACAGCTTCATGCCGTTGTCGCCAATATTGGTGTTCAGGCCCTCCGGCAGCCCCTTGACCGTTTCCGTCAGGTAAGCGGCCGCCAGCGCGCGCTCAACGCGGGCCATGTCGATCTCGCGGTCGGATTGCGCGCCATATGCCACATTGGCGGCGACGGTGTCGTTGAACAGCACCACGTCCTGGCTGACGAAGGCAATCTGGTTGCGCAGGTCCTTCAGCGACAACTCGGTCAGCGGCGTGCCATCCAGCAGGATGCGCCCGCCAGTCGGGTCGAAGAAGCGCGGCACCAGGTTGACCAGCGTGGTCTTGCCGCTTCCCGACGGGCCCACCAGCGCCACCACTTCGCCCGGACTGACGCGCAGGTCAATGCCCTCCAGCGCGGCGCGCGATGCTTCACCGTAGCGGAAGCCGACTTGCTCGAAGGCCAGCTCGCCACGGGCACGACCCAGCATCTTGCCACCGTCCTGCGGCTCGATCGGCTCATCGATCAGCCGGAAGATCATCTCGGCTGCGGTGATGCCGCGTGTCAGGGGCTGGTTGATGTCGGTCAGGTGCTTGAGCGGCGAGATCAGCAGCAGCATCGCCATCACAAAGCCGGTAAAACCGCCCACCGTGGTCTGGTTGGCCTGCGCCTGCACCATCGCAATGGTGATGATCACCGACAGCGCCAGCGCGGCCAGGAAGGCCGTGACCGGCTGGTTCAACCCGCCGGCAACCGCCATGCGCATCGAGTAGTTCTTGAGCCGCTCGGCCACGGTGCGGAAGCGGCCCATCTCGTAGGCCTCCCCGCCGTGCAGCTTGACCACCTTGTAGCCGCCCACGGCCTCTTCCACGACATAGGCAGCGTTGTTGGTAAAAGCCTGGTGATCGCGGTTGAGCTTGCGCAGCCGGCGGTTGATCTTCGACATCAGGTAGCCGATCACCGGCAGGATCACCGCCACGATCAGCGTCAGGCGCCAGTTGGTATAGAACAGGTAGATCAGCAGCGCGACAACCGTCAGCGAGTCCCGCACCAGCGTGATAAAGACGCTGGTCAGGATCTGCAGCACCTGGTTGACCTCGAAGATCACGGCGTTGATCAGCGAAGCCGCCGTGTTGCGGTGGAAGAACGACGCCGGCGCCTGCAGCAGGCGCTCGAACATCTGCAGGCGCATCTTCAGCAGCACGCGGTTCGAGATCAGGTTCAGCAGGTAGCCCGAGGCAAACTGCGCCACGCCGCGGATCAGGGCCACGCCGGTCAGGATGGCGGGGACATGCCACAGCGTGCCGGCGTAGTCGCCGCCGAAGCCCTTGTCGAGCAGGTCATTGACAACCTTGGGGATCACCCCTTCGCTGCCCGCAACCACGGCCATGGCGAGGATAGCGCCGATGAAGATGCGTAACTCGGGGCGCAGGTAAGACCAGAGCCGGCTGGCCATGCTGGACGGCACGGCGGCACCTGGCGAAATGGGCGGTTTGGATGTGGTCACTGATATTTCTTGTGTGTGGAGGCGGCGTGCCGGCCCGGCGCTAGCCCGGCCGCTTCTGCCGGGCTACCCGAAGGAAGGGCCTGACGATGAGCTGGAACAGGAAGCGCTGATAGACGTAGCGGCGCAGATAATAGCCGATGCTGCGCTGAGCCTTGTCGGTGGCGTCCAGGTCGGCGCGATGCGTTTCGAGCGACGAGGTCTCGGCCAGCTCGGTCAGGCCGATGCAATATGGCACCACCGCACTGACCGACACCAGGCCCTGCTTTTCGAAGGCCGACCAGTAGTCGGCCGCGCACCACATCGGCTGCAAGCCCGCCAGCAGCCGTCGCGCTGCGGCACGCGTCACCACGTAGCCGTGCGCGCGCCACCATTCGCCGTAGCGCCTGACCAGGCGTCGTTCACCGCCGAGCCTGCGGGCACCCCAGCGGGTGTACTTGTCGACATGGGACAGCAGCACTACCTCGGCCCGGTCCGGATCCAGGCGCGACTCCAGGTCGGCCAGCACGGTTGCCAGGTCGGGGCCAGGCGAAGCATCGTCCTCCAGCACCAGCGCAAAGGCGGCGCCGTCGTCGAGCATCTTGCGGTATACACCGAGGTGGCTCAACCCGCACCCGACCTCGCCCCGGCTCATTGGCCGGTAGCGCGCGGCGGCGGCCGCGGCATCGTACTTGCTGGCCACTTCCTGCTCCGCCAGCACGCGGCCATCCACGGCCCGGAACACCTGGAACGGGATGCCAAGGCCCGCCAGCTGGCCGGAAATGCGCTCCCGGCGTTCCCGCGCGGAGTCGAGATTGATGACGTAGGCGCCGATCATGCGGCCAGCACCAGTGTGTCCAGTCTTGCCCGGATTGCAGCCGGCAACAGAGAGACCAATGCTGCACGCGCAGGCAGAAGGAAGACTTCTTCCATCCCGGCGGAACGGAACAATTGTGCTCGTATCATCAATTTGAGTTTCAGGGAGCGGCCCGCTAGCCGACTCGATGGCATCAGGGTCCGCGGAGGGCGCCATGCGCCAGTGCGGTAGAATACGCGGTCTCGATCCAGCGCCTGGCGCCGTGGGCGACTCCGGCGGCCCGTCGGTCTTGTCCGACCTGCGTGCCTCCCCTATGTTCCATGAGAGTCTCGGCCGTCATCATTACCAGGAATGAAGCTCACAATATCGGGCCATGCCTCGAAAGCGTGTCCTGGTGCGAAGAGGCGATTATAGTGGATTGGGCCAGCACGGATGACACTGTGGCGATTGCGCGTGCCGCCGGCGCCACCGTCATCCAGACCGACGACTGGCCTGGCTTCGGCCCGCAGAAGAACCGCGCGGTTGACGCCGCCACGGGCGACTGGATCCTGAGTCTCGACGCCGACGAACGTGTCACGCCCGCCCTGCGCGACGAGATCCTGGGCCATCTGAAGCGGTCCGACGCCCACGCGCTTGCGCTGCCGCGCCTGTCAGCGTTCTGCGGCACCTTCGTGCGCCACGCCGGCTGGTACCCGGACTATGTGACCCGCGTCTTCCGCAAGGGCCGCGGCCGCTTCACGGATGACCTGGTCCACGAACACCTGAAAGTGGACGACCCGGTCACCCATCTGCGCGAGCCGCTGATCCATTACAGCTACCGCACATTGTCGGACGTGCTGCGCAAGATCGACAGCTACTCCAGCGCAGGCGCGCAGCAGGCCTACGCGCGGGGCAAGCGTAGTTCGGTGGCGTCCGCCGCGGGCCACGGCCTGTGGGCCTTCATCCGGACCTACCTGCTCAAGCGCGGCTTCCTGGACGGCAGCGCAGGCTTCGGCGTGGCGCTGATGAATGCGCAGGCAAGCTACTACAAGTACGCCAAGCTGGCGCAGTTGCAGGCCGACACCGATCTCAAGGCAGCAGCCCCTGAGGTCACCCGTTGAGGCGCCGGCCGCCCCTCCCCTTTATTCCATGCATCGATGAAAGTTGGCATCTCCTGCAATCGCTTCGGCGCTGGCGGCGGCCTGGAACGCTATGCGCTCGACATCAGCCGGGCCATGGCAGGCCGCGCCGGCACCGAGGTGTCGGTCTACGCGCGCCGCTTCGACGCCGGCGTGGCAGAGTCGGCCGGCATTGTCCCGCACCGGATCGTGGTGTCGTGGCTGCCCGGCAAGCTGCGCGACCGCTACTTCTCGTGGCGGCTGCAAGCGCGCCGTCCCGCGGACGAAGTGCTGATCGGCTGCAACCGCGTGCGCGGCTCCGATATCGCCATCTGCGGCGGCACCCATCGCGGCTATCTCGGCGCGCGCGGCACGACAGCGCGCCGCTCCGACCAGTGGCAGATCGACCTGGAGAGTGCGCAGTATGCTGGCGCGCACCGCGTGGTGGCACATTCGGCGCTGATGCGCCGCGAGGTGATCGAGCTGTACGGGATGCCGCCGGACCGCGTGGAACTGATCTACCCGCCGGTCGACACGCAGCGCTTCACGCCGGTCGACGCCGACGCGCGCGCCGCGTTGCGCCGTGAGTTCGGTTTCGGTGACGATGAGGTCGTATTCCTGTTCCCGTCTTCGGGCCATGCCCGCAAGGGTTTCGACCTGCTTGCCGACTATTTCTCCAAATCGGACCTGCCGATCACGCTTGCCGTGGCCGGCCGTCCGGTCGGGCGCACCATCCCGCGGGTACGGGAACTGGGCTACAGCAGCCGCATCGACGCGCTCTACCGCGCCGCGGACTTCACCATCCTGGCGTCGGGCTATGAACCGTTCGGACTGGTCGGCGTGGAATCGGTGCTGTGCGGCACACCGCTGGTCTTTGCCGACAATATTGCCTGCCTGGAGGTGATCCGGCCGCAGGCGGTGCATGCCTTCGCACGCGATCGCGCCGAGACGCTCGAGCGCGCGATTCACGCCGCGGTCGACGCGGCACGCAGCGGCCAGGGCCGGCTGGCGAATCCGATGGCGATGCTCAACTACGATCCGGGCATCGAGGCCCACGTCGACGCGCTGCTAGCACTGGCGGCCAGCGCGCGCGCCGCCCGGCAGGCGGCCTGAGACCGCCGCTGCCGTCGGCTTATTCGTAGAGGGTACTGACGCTGTCCGGCGACAGTGCCAGCCGCAACGCGGTCAGCGCCTCGTCGGAGGGCACCACCTTCCAGTCCGCTCCGAGCATGGCCTCGCACGAAGCCGCCCCCGACTGGTAGTGGATGCGCACCGGCAAACCCTGTCCACCGCTGGCGCGGGCCAGGTGCGGCATCAGCAGTTCGCGCAGCATCCCGGTCGAGGAATTGCCATTCATCGACAACCGCACGGCGCTGGCAAACTTGACGCGTGCGGCCACCAGGTCCATCACCGATTCCGCCGTAAACCTCACCCCACCGGTAAACGTATCGTGCCGCGCGTTCCCCGTGGCGATCAGCAGCTCGTCCTCGCGGAACATGTGCCGGTTGGCGTCGAACAGCTCGTTGAACACCGTCATCTCGACCAGCCCGGTGCCGTCGTCGAGCGTGACGATCACCATCTTGCCGCGCTGGGTCATCTGCGTGCGGACGCCGCTGATCACGCCGGCGATGGTCTTGCCGCGCACGTCGCGGCCGAAACCGCCGCCGTTGCCCTGCACTTCCTTTTCCAGCGCGGCCAGCGTGCCCTTGTTGAAGCGGCGCACCTCGTCGCGGTAGGCATCGAACAGGTGGCCTGAGAAGTAGTAGCCGAGCGCCTGCTTCTCTTCCTGCAGCGTGCGCTTGGGACTCCAGCGCGGCTCGTCGAGCAGCTCGGGGCGGTGCGCATCGCCGGCATCGCCCATCAGGTCGAACAGCGACACCTGGTTGGCGGACTCGGCCTTCTGCTCGGCGGCCTCCATCGCGATCGGCACCGAGGCCAGCAGCTGGGCGCGGTTGTCGTTCAGGCTGTCGAAGGCGCCGGCGCGGATCAGCGCCTCGATGGTGCGGCGATTGACCTGGCGGCGGTCGACGCGTTCGCAGAAGTCGAACAGATCGGTGAACGGGCGCTCCTCGCGTGCGCGCAGGATATCTTCGATCGCGCCCTGGCCGCTGCCCTTGATGCCGCCAAGGCCGTAGCGGATGGTCTTGGGGTCGGTCGGCGCGAAGCGGTATTCGCTGGCGTTGACGTCCGGCGGCAGCACCGCGAGCTTGTTGAGCTTGCAGTCCTCGTAGAGGATCTTGACCTTGTCGGTGTCGTCCATGGCGAGCGACATGTTGGCTGCCATGAATTCGGCCGGATGGTGGGCCTTGAGCCAGGCGGTGTAGTACGCCAGCAGCGCATACGCGGCCGCGTGCGACTTGTTGAAGCCGTAGCCCGCGAACTTCTCCATCAGGTCGAAGATATCGTCGGCCTGCTGCGCGGAGAGGCCGTTCTTGTCGGCGCCTTCGCGGAACATGACGCGATGCTGGGCCATCTCCTCGGGCTTCTTCTTGCCCATGGCGCGGCGCAGCAGGTCGGCGCCGCCGAGCGAGTAGCCGCCGATGATCTGCGCCATCTGCATCACCTGCTCCTGGTAGACCATGATGCCGTAGGTCTCTTTCAGGACGGGTTCGACGCGCGGATCCGGGTACTCCACCTTCTCGCGGCCGTGCTTGCGCGCGCAGAAGCTGGGGATCAGGTCCATCGGGCCAGGGCGGTACAGTGCCACCAGCGCGATGATGTCCTCGAAGCGGTCAGGCTTGGCGTCCTTCAGCATGCCCTGCATGCCGCGGCTTTCCAGCTGGAACACGGCGACCGTGTTGGCGGTCTTGAGGATATCGAAGGCGGGACCGTCGTCGAGCGGGATATGGCTGCAGTTCCAGTCAGCCTTGCTGGGGTCGAGACGGCGGATATAGCGCTCGGCCCAGTCCAGGATGGTCAGCGTGGTCAGGCCCAAAAAGTCGAACTTGACCAGGCCGGCGGCCTCGACGTCGTCCTTGTCGTACTGGCTGACCACGCCGCTCATGCCGTCGTTCTGCGCGCCCTGCGTGTACAGCGGGCAGAAGTCGGTCAGCCGGCCGGGCGCGATCAGCACGCCGCCGGCATGCATGCCGACGTTGCGGGTCATGCCTTCGACGCGCTGTGCCAGCTCCAGCAGCTGGCGCACTTCTTCCTCGTTGCTCTCGCGCTCGGTCAGCAGCGGCTCTTCCTTCTTGGCTTCCTCGATGGTGACCAGCTTGCCCGGCTTGAACGGGATCAGCTTGGCGATGCCGTCGACAAAGCCGTAGCCGAGATCGAGCACCCGGCCCACGTCGCGCACCGCGGCCTTTGCCGCCATGGTGCCGAAGGTGGCGATCTGCGATACCGCGTCCTTGCCGTACTTCTCTTTCACGTACGTGATCACGCGATCGCGGCCGTGCTGGCAGAAGTCGATGTCGAAGTCGGGCATCGAGACCCGTTCCGGGTTCAGGAAACGCTCGAACAGCAGCGCGTACTTGAGCGGATCCAGGTCGGTAATGCCGAGCGCATACGCGACCAGCGAACCGGCGCCCGAACCGCGGCCCGGTCCCACCGGCACGCCGTTGTTCTTGGCCCAGTTGATAAAGTCCGCCACGATCAGGAAGTAGCCGGGGAAGCCCATCTTGATGATGGTGCCGGTCTCGAATTCCAGCCGTGCGTAGTATTCCGGGCGCTTGGATTCGCGCACCGCCTCGTCGGGGAACAGCACCGCCAGGCGCTTCTCCAGCCCGTCCTTGGCCATGTAGACCAGGTAGTCGTCCAGCGACATGCCGTCGGGCGTCGGGAACAGCGGCAGGCGCGGCTTGCCCAGTTCCAGCGTCAGGTTGCAGCGGCGCGCGATCTCGACCGCGTTCTCCAGTGCCGAGGGGATGTCGGCGAATAGCGCGCACATCTCGTCCTGGGTCTTGAAGTACTGGTCGGTGGTAAAGCGCCGCGTGCGGCGCGGATTGGCCAGCAGCTCGCCCTCGGCGATGCACACGCGCGCCTCGTGCGCGGTGTAGTCGTCCGGCGTCATGAACTGCACCGGATGCGTGGCCACCACCGGCAGTTGCAGTTCCGCCGCCAGTTGCACGGCCTGCTGCACGTAGGCATCGGTGCCGGCATTGCCGGCGCGCTGCAGTTCGATGTAGAAGCGCTGCGCGAATACCGTGGACCAATGCTGTGCCGCGCGGCGCGCACCGTCGGCATTGCCGTTGGCCAGCGCCATGCCGATATCGCCACCCATTGCGCCCGACAGGGCGATCAGGCCGGTCGCGAGCGGCAGGTCGTCTTCGCCGGGTTCCAGGAACCAGGCCGGATCGATCTCGGCGCGGCCGCGGTGCTGGTTGCCCAGCCACGCGCGCGACAACAGCATGCACAGGTTCAGGTAGCCGCGGCGGTCCTGCACCAGCAGCAGCAGGCGCGACGGCTTGTCGCGGTCTTCGGCGTTGGTGAGCCAGACGTCGGCACCGACCACCGGCTTCACGCCCTTGCCGCGCGCCTCCTTGTAGTAACGGATCAGCCCGAAGGCGTTGGCGAGATCCGTCAGGGCGAGCGCGCCCATGCCGTCGGCGGCAGCGGCCTTGACGGCGTCTTCCAGGCGGACGATGCCGTCCACGATGGAGTATTCGGAATGCAGGCGGAGGTGTACGAAGCGGGGTGCGGACATGGGCGACATTGTACCGGCTCGGGCCGCTGGCATGCCTCCGATATTGCGTGCGGGCGGCCTGGCGCGAGGGCCCGGCATAGCTGATCGGAGTGCTTGGGAATGCGCGGCGGCGGCGCCCGCACGCGTTATAATTTCACCTTTCCAATCAGGCAGTTATCGCAAGCCGTCGGCGCCCTTCGGGACGCGGCCGCGCAGGCGCAGTCTCCCATGCAGATCGTCAATATTTCCGCTTACAAATTCGTCTCGCTGGACGACATCGAGACCCTGCGCCCGGCCATGCGCGAGCGCTGCGAAGCGGCCGGCCTGAAGGGCACGATCCTGCTCGCGCCCGAAGGCATCAATATGTTCCTGGCCGGGCCGCGCGCAGCCATCGACGGTTTCATGGACTGGCTGCACGCCGATGCGCGCTTTGCCGATATCGCGCCCAAGGAAAGCCTGTCGGAAAACCAGCCCTTCAAGCGCATGCTGGTGCGCGCCAAGAAGGAAATCATCACCATGAAGATGCCGCTGATCCGCCCCGAGGAAGGCCGCGCGCCGTCAGTGCGTCCGGCCGAACTGAAGCGCTGGCTGGACCAGGGGCACGACGACGAAGGCCGCCCGGTGGTGATGCTGGACACGCGCAATGATTTCGAAGTCGCGGTTGGCACGTTCGAAGACGCCGTGGAATATGACATCGCCAAGTTCAGCGAATTTCCCGAGGCGGTGGCGGCCCACAAGGCGGAGCTGGAAGGCAAGACGGTGGTGTCGTTCTGCACCGGCGGCATCCGCTGCGAGAAGGCGGCGATCCATATGCAGGAAGTCGGCGTCGAGCGCGTGTACCAGCTCGAGGGCGGCATCCTGAAGTACTTCGAGGAAGTCGGCGGCAGCCATTATCGCGGCGACTGCTTCGTCTTTGACTACCGCACCGCGCTGAACCCCAACCTGGAGCCGGCCGGCCCCAAGCAGTGCTTTGCCTGCCGCGCGGTGGTCACGCCGCAGGAGCAGCAAAGCCCGCACTACGTGGTCGGCAAGAGCTGCCCCCACTGCATCGGCAGCAAGGACCAGGCCGCAGCGTAAGAAGCCGGCGGCTCAGGCGGCCAGCAGGTGGTAAAGATTGCGCAGCATGCCCGCGGTGGCGCCCCAGATAAAGCGGTGGCCGCCAGTCTCGCGCGGATAGGGCATGGCGTAGAACACCCGCTCGCCGTCGACCCAGCGGAACAGCCGCCGTTCGTGGTGGGATGGGTCCATCAGAAACGCGAGCGGCACCTCGAAGACATCGGCAACCTCCGAGGCATCCGGGCGCAGCGTGAAACCGTCGCGCACCAGCCCTACCACGGGGCTCACGTGGAAACCGGTGCCGGTAATGTAGTCCGGCAGCGCACCCAGCACTTCGACATAGTCGCGCGCCAGCCCCACCTCTTCTTCCGTCTCGCGCAGCGCGGTGTCGATACGGTTGGCATCCCATGACTCCTGCCGCCCGCCCGGGAAGCTGATCTGCCCGGCATGCGCGCTCAGGTTGGCATTGCGCTGCGTCAGCAGCACCGTCAGGCCGTCATGGCGCTCCACCAGCGGCACCAGCACGGCGGCGTCGCGCAGTCCGCGGCTGCGGTCATAGACGCGCGATTCATCGGTCAGCTCCGGCGCCCAGGCCGGCGGCACCCGGAAGCGGTGCCGGATAAAGTCCACCTCAAGCCGCGGCGCGCTCAGGGCGCCGTTGCGCAGGTCGGTGTCGATGACGGGGAGGGATTCGGGATCGAAAGCAGGACGCATAACATCGCAAGTATGACAGAAGCGCGCATTCTGGCGCTGCAGCAAAAAGCGCCTGCCGCTTCCATCGTTGCGCCGCGCCAATGCAAAAAGGGCACCCTGGGGTGCCCTTCCTGAGGAAACGCTGGCCGGGCTGCCCCGGCCGGCATGCCCAGCTTACTGCGCAGCCTTGGCAGCGACAGCAGCCTTCGACACCAGCTTTTCCTTGATACGTGCGGACTTGCCCGAACGCTGGCGCAGGTAGTACAGCTTCGCGCGACGCACGTCGCCGCGACGCTTCACTTCGATGGCAGCGATCAGCGGCGAGTACAGCTGGAACGTACGTTCCACGCCTTCACCCGACGAGATCTTGCGCACGATGAAGGACGAATTCAGGCCGCGGTTGCGCTTGGCAATCACGACGCCTTCGTAGGCCTGCACGCGCTTGCGGTTACCTTCCACCACGTTCACGCTGACAACCACGGTGTCGCCAGGCGCGAATGCGGGGATGGTCTTGTTCGCGGTCAGACGCGCGATCTCTTCCTTCTCGATCTGCTCGATGATGTTCATCGTTTTTCTCCGTAGCCATCGTGCCGGCGTTGTATGCCCCAGGCATTGCCCGGGCCCCGGCAGAGGATGGGGTTTTACCTGGCGGGGGTCTCCCCCCGCCCTTCCTTCGCCGCCCATTCCGACAAGAACTTCTCGTCGGCCCGGGTCAGCAAACCTTGTTTGCGAGCGGCCTCGATCAGATCGGGACGCTTGCTCGCGGTATTGGCCAGCGCCTGCTGGCGCCGCCATTTCTCGATCTCGGCGTGATGGCCCCCGAGCAGGATCTCGGGCACCCGCACGCCTTCATATTCTTCCGGCCGCGTGTAGTGCGGACAATCCAGCAGGCCGTTGACAAAGCTGTCCTGCACGGCCGACTGCGCATCGCCCAGCACGCCCGGCAGATGCCGCACCACGGCGTCGATCAGCGCCATCGCCGGCAGTTCGCCGCCCGACAGCACAAAGTCGCCGAGGCTGATTTCCTCGTCCACGCGGCGGTCGATCAGCCGCTGGTCGATGGCCTCATACCGGCCGCACAGCAAGACCAGGCCCGGCCGTTCGGCCAGTTCCATCACCTTGGCATGCGACAGCGTCTTGCCCTGCGGCGACATCAGCACCACATGCGGCTCTGGCACGCCGGCCTGCGCCTGAGCCGCCACCGCGGCATCGATCGCGTCATCCAGCGGCTTGGCCAGCATCACCATGCCGGGGCCGCCGCCGTAAGGACGATCGTCGATGGTGCGGTAGTTGTCGACCGTGAAATCCCGCGGATTCCAGGTACGCAAGCCATAGCGCTGCTGCTTTGCCGCCCGGCTGGTGATACCCCAGTCGGTCAGCGCGCGAAACATGTCGGGAAACAGCGTGATCACATCGAACTGCATCCGCTCTCTCCCTTCCGAACCCCGCACCGCGAAGGCACGGGTTCAGTAATCGAGCCCCCAGTCGACCACGATGCGCTTGCCCGCGGTATCGACCGAGCGCAGGAACGCATCGACAAACGGGATCAGCCGTTCACCGGCCTTGCCGTCAGGGAGCACGCAGGCCACCTGCAGGATCTGGTGGGCACCGTTGTCGATCAGCCCGGACACCTCGCCCAGCAACTCGCCTTGCTCGTTGCTGACGGTGCAGCCGATCAGGTCGACCCAGTAGAACTCATCTTCTTCCGGCGCGGGAAAATCCGCACGCCGGATCCACACGCGACGGCCCTTGAGCGCTTCCGCAAGATTGCGGTCGGCCACGCCGGACGCTTGCGCCACGACGGTGCCGCTGTGCTCGCGCGACTGCGCGATCTTCACGCAGACGGGCTGGGCACGCGACGCATCGGCCGCCACCAGCCCCGCCTGCGGCGGTGCCAGCAGCCACCAGCGGCGGGCATGCAGCAGGGCCGAAGCATCATCGGCATGCGGCAAGACCTTGATCCAGCCGCGGATGCCGTAGGCAGCGCCAATATAGCCGACCTCCACCAGGTCTTCCGGCAGGGGGTCGGCATACAGGAGCGCCGCGGGCAGTTTGCAAGCCTTTTGCGGCTCGCCCTGGGGCTGAACCAGCGGTCGGTTCAGCGGCCGGGCGGCGCCCTGCTTTCGTTCAGTCACGTGTGCAATAAGAACGCGCCCGGCCGGCCGCAAAAACGGCTCGACGGGGCGCGCTGCAGGCGACTATCAGGCAGCAGCCTTGGCGGCGCCTTGCTTGACCAGGCGGGCAACGGTCGGCGACAGCTGAGCGCCAACACCTTGCCAGTAGGCCAGGCGGTCTTGCGCCAGGCGCAGGCCTTCTTCACCTTCCGTAGCCAGCGGGTTGTAGAAACCAACGCGCTCAATGAAACGACCATCGCGACGGTTGCGCGAGTCGGTGGCGACGATGTTGAAGAACGGGCGCTTCTTGCTGCCGCCGCGAGCCAGACGGATAACGACCATGGAATGATTCCTCAGAAAACGGGGTGTTCGAGGACGTTCGAACACGAAACGCAAGAGTATAGCCCAATTACCGAGGCCAAACAAACACTTAGGTGATTGACGCGCGCCTGCCGTGCAGGCATCGTGGCAAAAACCGCGACAGGAGGCCCGACATGCGCCCCGTTCTGCACTTCATGGCCCGCACCTTACGGCCTGCTTCCCTGCTCGCCATTGTACTGCTGGCAGGCACCGGGTCCGCGCCGGCCGCCCTGCCGCTGGACCAGGTCCGGCTGCCGCCTGGTTTCCGCATCGAGGTGCTGACGCAGGACGTGCCGGGTGCACGCGCCATGGCGATGTCGCCGTCGGGCACGCTCTTCGTCGGCTCGCGCAGCGAAGGCAAGGTCTACGCGGTGACCGACGCGCTGGGGGCCCGGCCGCGCGTGCGCACGGTCGCCACCGGGCTGCGCATGCCGGTCGGCGTGGCGTTGCACGACGGCAGCCTGTACGCATCCTCGGTGTCGAAGATCGTGCGGATCGACCATATCGAGGCCAGCCTCGACCAGCCGCCGGCACCAGCGGTGGTGAGCGACCGCTTCCCGACGGACGGGCATCACGGCTGGAAATTCATCGCCTTCGGCCCCGACGGCTACCTCTACGTGCCGGTCGGCGCGCCATGCAATATCTGCGCGCCGGACGAGAACCGCTACGCCAACATCATGAAGATGAAGCCCGACGGCAGCGACCTGCAGGTGGTGGCACGCGGCGTGCGTAACACCGTCGGCTTCGACTGGCACCCGGCCACGCGCGAGCTGTGGTTCACCGACAACGGGCGCGACCGCATGGGCGACGACGTTCCCGACGACGAGCTCAACCGCGCCACCGCTGCCGGCCAGCATTTCGGCTACCCTTACTGCCATGCCGGCACGGTTGCCGATCCCGAATACGGCAGCCAGCGCCCCTGCGCCGAGTTCGTGCCACCGGTGGCCCGCCTGGGTGCGCACGTCGCGGCCCTGGGCATGCGCTTCTACACCGGCACGCAATTCCCGGCGGCCTACCGCCACAACGTCTTCATTGCCGAGCACGGCAGCTGGGACCGCAGCGAGCCGTCCGGCTACCGCGTGGTCCGCGTGGCGCTGGACGATGCCGGCAAGGCGGTGCGCCAGGAGGTGTTCGCGCAGGGCTGGCTGCGCGGCGGCAGGCCGTGGGGCCGCCCGGTCGATGTCCTGGTTGCGCCGGACGGTTCGCTGCTGGTCAGCGACGACCTTGCCGGGGCCATTTACCGCATCCGCTACCGACCCTGAATCCCGCTGAAAACCCCACGGAACGGGGGTCTTGGTGGCCGAAACAATCCGTTACACCGGTAACGGGATTGGCATAGGCGCCCCGATGGCCCATGCGTACCATGAACCCATCTTCCAACAGCAACACAGTGCGTCAGGAACCTGGGAATCCGCATGCTCACCCGCTCTCTCCTGCGCGACCTGGTGGCTGGCATCCTGGTGGCCTCGGGCCTGGTCGGCGCGGTTGCCACCAGCCATGCCCAGGTCGCGTTCTGGCAACAAGTACGGCCCGATAGCCGGTCCGCACGGATGCAGCCGCAGCCCCGCGACGGCTGGCAGATGGCCAGCGTGCGCGCCGAGAGCCGCGAGCACGTGCAAGCCCAGATCGACCGCATGGAAGCACGTGCCCGTGCCGACGACCGCCTGAGCGGGCGCCGCGCCGCGCTGGCTGGTGCCCGCGACGACAACCGCGGCCGCGGCCAGGAACGCGACAATCCCAATGAAGCCCGCAACGACTCCCGGCCAGGCAACGTCGGCCCCGGCTGGCAGGCACGTGGCCGCGACAATGGCCGATAACGGTCGCTGCTGACGGCTGTCGGCGCAACCCCGCCTATTGCCGCACGGCCCAACGGTCTTTCGGCTGGTCGCGGAACTCCTTCCCCGCTCTCCCTGTCTCTATTTAAGTGTGTGCCCCGCTTTCCGGGTGCCACGCACAGGCTGCCGCCCGGCGCTGTCCGGGGCTCACAGCGTGCCGTCCAGTGCAGACGGCAATCGAACTGACCTGCCTCTGCCCGACACCTCCTGCCGGACCCGATCAAGACGGCACGGGCGCAGCCTCCAGAAAGACAATAACAATAATTCTGTGAGGTTTATCATGCCATCCCTTCTTAGCGACCTGGCCGAACATGCCGGCCAGTTATCGCTGTCGATCCTGTTCATGGGCATCCTGACCCTGGTCCTCTACGGCGAAACACATATCAGCGAGCACGCGGTGGCCTTCCTGGACGGCCTGCAGTCAGGCTGGCATTAGCGCCGTCCTGCGCGTCTTCTGACGCACTTCCCTTTCTTGCGCTGACTGCCGGCGTACAATGTGGGCCGGCCGGTACCCATGTGCCGCCGTTCCTGTGCCGGTGCATTGCCGGCCCGCAACCGCCGGAAATCCGACCATGCCTGCAGCCACGCCAGCCCGCCATTCCTCGACGCTCGCCTCGCCGCCCGCCCGCGGCAAATCGAAGCTGCTGACGGTGGCGCTGGCGTTCCTGTGCGGCAGCCTGGGCGCGCATCGCTTCTACCTGGGCGGCCTGCGCGATCCGTATGGCTGGGTGCACCTGCTGGCGCTGCTGGCAGGCGCGATCGGCGTGGCCTCGATGGCGACCGGCGCGGGCAGCCCGGCGCTGAACTGGACCTTCGCCGTCGCCGGCGGAGCCTCTGTCATCAGCGCCTTCCTGGCGGCCATCGTCTACGGGCTGCGCCCGGACGACAAATGGGACGCGCGCTTCAACCAACTCGGCAAGCCTACACGCTCCGGCTGGCCGGTAGTGATCCTGGTGATCCTGTCGCTGCTGATCGGCACCGGCCTGCTGATGGCCGGGCTGGCAATCAGTTTCCAGACCTTCTTCGAATCGCAGGTCGAGGCCGCCCGCGCGTTGTCGCAATAGCTGCCGCGGCGACATTGGCGCCGTGCATTTCGACCTGCTCGACATTGCCGTCTTCGTCCGCGCCGCGGCGCTGGGCAATCTGTCGGCCGCCGCGCGCGACCTGGGCTTGTCCACCTCCAGCGCCAGCGCCCGCCTGGGCCGGCTGGAACAGTCGCTGGGCAGCCGCCTGCTGCATCGCACCACCCGGCGGCTGGCACTCACCGCCGACGGCGAGCGCTTCCTGCCACATGTGGAGCAGTTGCTTGCCACCGCGGCTCTTGCCAGCGCATCGGTCGGCACCAGCGCCGAGCGCCCGCGCGGGCAGTTGCGCGTGACCGCGCCGGCGTCCTTCGGGCGCCAGCATGTCTCGCCGGCGCTGCCCGAATTCCTTGCCGCCTACCCCGATATCGCGCTTGACCTGCGCCTGACCGACCAGGTGATCGGACTGGTCGATGCCAGCATCGACGTGGCGCTGCGCATGGGCGTGCTGCCGGATTCCACGCTGGTGGCACGCGCGCTCGCACCCAGCCACCGCGTGATCTGCGCCTCACCCGCCTACCTGCAGCGCCACGGCGTGCCGCGCCACCCGGACGACCTGCGCCAGCACAACTGCCTGGTGCTGGCCGACCAGTCGGCGTGGCGCTTCAATACGCCGCTGGGCGAGACCGTGGTGCACGTGCGCGGCAACCTGCGCGTGGATAACGGCGAAGTGCTGCGTGATGCGGTGGTGGCCGGCGTCGGCATCTCGCTCAAGTCGACCTGGGATGTGGGCCCGCTGTTGCGCAGCGGCGCGCTCGTGACAGTACTGGACGAATACCCGGTGGTGCCGGCAGTGTCGATCTGGGCAGTGTTTCCCAGCCGGCACCTGGTACCGCCCAAGACACGCGCCTTCGTGGATTTCTTCGCCGAGCGCTTCGGCAACCCGCCCTATTGGGACCGGCCCGATACCTAGAGCGCACTGCGCGCTTGCGCACGATCAAGGCCGGCGCAAACGGCGGCTCTCCTTTCCGCCAATTCGCCCATACTGTTAGAGCCGACCGATTCCGGCGGCGTCACGCGCGGCGGGGCCACACCCTGGCGCAAAGGAGCAAGCATCGACATGCCAACCTATGAGGAAGGACGCCTGGCGGCGATCGCTGTCAGGCTGGCGCTGTCCTCGGGACTGCCGCCATCGAGCGCGAAGGCCGCGCTGGAACTCGCCAGCAGCATGATCGGCGACCAGCAGGCCACCGAACGCGCCCGGAAGACTCAGAACAGCGAACCCTGCGGATCGTCCTTGCCGCGGGGCCCCCTGACTGGCGGGCGGAAACGCGACGTATCCAGCTCGAACCGGTTGTAACGAAACCCTAGCCGTTCGGCGGCCTTGTAGAAACGCTGGCGCAGCAAGTCCGCCCACACGCCCGTACCGCGCATGCGCGAGGCAAAGCTGGCATCGTAGGATTTGCCCTCGCGCATGTCGCGCACGCGGTTCATCACCCGTTCCGCGCGCTCGGGAAAATGCGCCAGCAGCCATTCCTCGAACAGCGGCCGCACTTCCCAGGGCAGCCGCAGCACGATGTAGTTTGCATAGACGGCGCCCGCTTCGTGCGCCGCTTCCAATACACGCTCCAGGTCGGGTTCGGTGATGAACGGGATCACCGGGGCGATGCTCACACCCACCGGGATGCCGGCGTCGGTCAGCGTGCGGATGGTGCGCAGCCGGCGTGACGGCGTGGCCGCGCGCGGCTCCAGCGTGCGCGCGATGCCAGCATCCAGCGTGGTGATGGTGACCGCCGCCACCGCCAGCCGCTTCGCCGCCATCGGCGCGAGCAGGTCGATATCGCGCTCGATCAGAGACGACTTGGTAATCAGCGCCACCGGGTGGTCGCACTCGTTCAGCACCTCCAGCACGCCGCGCGTGATGCGCTGTTCGCGCTCGATCGGCTGGTAGGCGTCGGTGTTGACGCCCAGCGCGATGGTCTCGCAGCGGTAAGACGGCCGTGCCAGCGCCTCGCGCAACCGCTCGGCGGCGTTGGCTTTGGCATAAAGCTGCGTTTCAAAGTCCAGCCCTGGCGACAAGTCCAGGTAGGCGTGCGTCGGCCGGGCGAAGCAGTAGATGCAGCCGTGCTCGCAACCGCGGTAGGGGTTGAGCGAGACATCGAACGGGATGTCGGGCGATGCATTGCGCGTCAGGACCGAACGGGCGCGCTCGATATGGACTTCCGTGCGCAGCGGCGGCAGCGGGGCTGCCTCCGGCGACGGTGCGGCTTCGGTGGTACGCGGCGCCTCTTCTGGTGCACTGCTCCAGCCATCGTCGAACGCTTCACGCAGGTCGCGCTCGAAACGCCCCTGCAGGTTGCTCACGGCGCCTCGGCCCTTGCGCGCCACGGGCGGCCGCGGGCCTGCCTGCGGCGCGAGTGCGTCGGGGTCGGCATCGGGCCGCGTCGGGCGGCTGCCGACAGGCTTGGGTTTCGGCGGGGGGCGCTCCATGCTGGCCTTGGTCACACTGCCTGGCTCTTCTCCTCGACGGAAATCGCCAGCGTCTCCTTGATCTCTTCCATCACCACATAGCTCTTCGACTGCGCTGCGCCGGGCAGCTGCAGCAGGATGTCGCCCAGCAGCCGGCGGTATTCACCGATCTCGCGGATGCGCGCCTTGATCAGGTAGTCGAAATCGCCCGATACCAGGTGACATTCCAGCACTTCCGGGATACGCAACACCTCGCGCCGGAACTGCTCGAACATATTGCCCGACTTGTTGCCCAGCGAGATCTCGACGAACACCAGCAGCGCGCTGCCCAGCAGCGCCGGGTTCAGCCGTGCGTAGTAGCCCATGATGACACCATCGCGCTCCAGGCGCTTGACGCGCTCGATGCAGGGCGTGATGGTCAGCCCGACCGCCTCGGCCAGGTCCTTCATCGACATCCGGCCGTCGCTCTGCAGCGCCGTCAGGATCTTGCGGTCGAGCCGGTCGAGGGTGCGCATGGGCTGGCGACTCGTTCTCATGAGTTTTTCCTGTTTTCCTGAGAAATTCGATAACAATGACTGGGTTGGTTTCAATAGTATAGAGATAAATCCTTTATCAACTTGTCACCGCAGTTGGAGCCCCCGGACATGCGCGTTCTCGTACTAGGCAGCGGCGTTATTGGCGTCACCAGTGCGTGGTATCTGGCCAAGGCCGGTCACGAAGTGACCGTCGTCGACCGCGAGGCCGGGCCCGCGCTCGGCACCAGCTTTGCCAACGCGGGGCAGATCTCGCCCGGCTATGCGTCGCCGTGGGCGGCGCCGGGCGTACCGCTGAAGGCGATCAAGTGGATGTTCCAGCAACATGCCCCGCTCAGCATCCGTCCGGACGGCACGCTGTTCCAGCTGCAATGGATGTGGCAGATGCTGCAGAACTGCAGCGCCGAACGCTACGCCGTCAACAAGGAGCGCATGGTACGGCTGGCCGAATACAGCCGCGACTGCATCCGCGCGCTGCGCGCGGAGACGGGCATCGCTTATGAAGGCCGCCAGCAAGGCACGCTGCAGGTGTTCCGCACCGACGAGCAGCTGCAAGGCGCGGCCAAGGACATCGCCGTGCTGGAAGAAGCCGGCGTGCCTTACCAGTTGCTTTCGCGCGAGGAACTCGCCGCGAGCGAACCGGCGCTGGCCGCCGTCCGCCACAAGCTGGCCGGCGGCCTGCGCCTCCCCAACGATGAAACCGGCGACTGCGCGCTGTTTACGCAACGGCTCGCGGGCATGGCCGAGCTGCTGGGCGTGAAATTCCTGTACAACCGCTCGATCGACAGACTGATGACCCAGGGCGATGCCGTCACCGGCGCCGTGGTCGACGGCCAGCCGATGGATGCCGACCTGGTGGTGGTGGCGCTGGGCAGCTGGTCGACGCAGCTGGTCAAGCCGTTCCTGCGTGGCATGTCCAACCTGCCCGTGTATCCGCTCAAGGGCTTCTCGATCACGGTGCCGCTGAGCGATCCGTCGCGCAGCCCGGAGTCCACCGTGCTGGACGAAACCTACAAGGTTGCCATCACCCGCTTCGACGACCGCATCCGGGTGGGCGGCATGGCGCAGATCGTCGGCTATGACCGCAGCCTGGATCCGGCCAAGCGCCGCACGCTCGAACACGTGGTCACCGACCTGTTCCCGGGCGCCGGCGATGTCAGCCAGGCCACCTTCTGGACCGGCCTGCGCCCGATGACGCCGGACGGTACGCCGATCGTCGGCCCGACCCAGGTGCGCGGCCTGTGGCTGAACACGGGCCACGGCACGCTCGGCTGGACCATGGCCTGCGGCTCGGGCAAGCTGCTCTCGGACCTGGTCTCTGGCACGTCGCCGGCGATCCGCGCCGACGACCTGTCGGTGGGCCGCTACCTGAAGCCGGCGCGCCATCACCTGGCGCCCAGGCCGGCCACTGCCTGAAGCAGGCTGCCTCGATAAGCAAAAAGGGCGGCCCCGCGGGGCCGCCCTTTTTCTTTCCGGCGACTGTCAGGCCACTCAGAACTGCTCGGCCGTCATCGCATTCACCGGTGCCGCACCACTGACGATGGCATCGCGCAAAGCCGACGCCTGCGACAGGATGTGCTCCGCAAAGAAATGCGCGGTGGCGATCTTGGCGTCATAAAAGCCCGGATCCTCGGCCCGCTTCGCATCGGCGGCCAGCATCGCACGGCCGAACTGCCAGCCAGAGAACACGATGCCGCACAGCTTCAGGTAAGGCACGCTGCCGGCAAAGACGGCGTTCGGGTCGGACTTGGCATTGGCCACGACAAACGCCACCACGTCTTCCAGCGCCGCGCGACCCTTGGCCAGTTGCGCCTGTACCGCGGTGAACCCGGCGCAGCTGTGATTGCCCAGCGCAGCCTCGGTCTCGGCGATCTGCGCGCAGATCGCACGCGCCACGGCGCCGCCGTCGCGCACGGTCTTGCGGCCGATCAGGTCGTTGGCCTGGATTGCCGTGGTGCCTTCGTAGATCGGCAGGATGCGCGCGTCGCGGTAGTGCTGCGCCGCACCGGTCTCCTCGATAAAGCCCATGCCGCCGTGCACCTGCACACCCAGGCTGGTGACGTCGATCGACAGCTCGGTGCTCCAGCCTTTCACCACCGGCACCAGGAACTCGTAGAAGGCCTGGTTCTGCTGGCGCACCGCTTCGTCGGGATGCTGGTGCGCCGCGTCGCTGGCGGCCGCGGCCACGTAGGCCACGGCGCGCGCGCCTTCGGTCAGCGCGCGCATGGTCATCAGCATGCGCTTGACGTCAGGGTGGTGGATGATGGTCACCGCCTCGCGCGCCGAACCATCGACCGGGCGGCTCTGCACGCGCTCGCGCGCAAAGGCCACCGCCTGCTGGTAGGCGCGTTCGGATACGGCGATGCCCTGCATGCCGACCGAGAAGCGTGCCGAGTTCATCATGATGAACATGTACTCGAGGCCACGGTTCTCTTCGCCGACCAGCGTGCCGATGGCGCCGCCATGGTCGCCGAACTGCAGCACGGCCGTGGGGCTCGCCTTGATGCCCAGCTTGTGCTCGATCGAGACGCAATGCACGTCGTTGCGCTCACCGGTGCTGCCGTCGGCGTTGACCATGAACTTCGGCACGATGAACAGCGAGATGCCCTTGACGCCCTCGGGCGCGGTGGGCGTGCGGGCCAGCACGAGATGGACGATGTTCTTCGCCATGTCGTGCTCGCCGTAGGTGATGAAGATCTTGGTGCCGTACACCTTGTAGGTGCCGTCGCCCTGCGGCTCGGCACGGGTGCGCACTGCGGCCAGGTCCGAGCCGGCCTGCGGCTCGGTCAGGTTCATGGTGCCGGTCCACTCGCCCGAGATCAGCTTGGGCAGGAAGGTGGCCTTCTGCTCATCCGTGCCGGCCGTCAGCAGCGCTTCGATGGCACCATCGGTCAGCAGCGGGCACAGCGCGAACGACAGGTTCGCGGTGTTCAGCATCTCGTTGCAGGCGGTGGCGACCAGCTTGGGCAGGCCCTGGCCGCCAAACTCCTGCGGATGCAGCACGCCCTGCCAGCCGCCCTCGCCGAACTGGCGGAAGGCCTCCTTAAACCCGGGCGTGGTGGTGACCACGCCGTCCTTCCAGCTGCTCGGGTCCAGGTCGCCGGCGCGGTTCAGCGGCGCGACGACCTGCTCGTTGAACTTGGCGGCCTCGTCCAGCACTGCCTCGGCCGTTTCCGGCGTGGCTTCCTCGAAGCCCGGCAGTTTGCTCACGGCCTCTAGCCCGGCCAGCTCGTTCATGACGAACAGCATGTCCTTGATCGGCGCACGGTAAGTCATCGATGTCTCCCAACATGTATGAAAAAGCCGTTCGCGGGTCACCCCCGGAACGGCTCGTACTTGCTACCAGTGCCGGCCGCCTGGCGGCCGGCAAGGCATCAGCCCAGTGCTGCCACCAGCTCCGGCACCACGGTGTTCAGGTCGCCTACCAGGCCGTAGTCGGCCACGGAGAAGATCGGGGCTTCGGCATCCTTGTTGATCGCAACGATCACCTTGGAGTCCTTCATGCCGGCCAGGTGTTGGATCGCGCCGGAGATACCGACGGCGATATACAGCTGCGGCGCGACGATCTTGCCGGTCTGGCCGACCTGGTAGTCGTTCGGCACGAAGCCGGCGTCCACGGCGGCGCGCGAGGCACCCAGCGCGGCGCCCAGCTTGTCGGCCAGCGGCGTCAGCACCTTGGTGTAGTTCTCGCCCGAACCCACGCCACGGCCACCCGAGACGATGATCTTGGCGGCGGTCAGTTCCGGACGGTCGCTCTTGGCCACTTCGCGCGAAACAAACTGCGAAACGCCTGCATCGGCCACGGCCGGCAGGGTCTCGACGGCAGCCGAGCCACCTTCGGCGGCGGCGGCGTCAAAGGCGGTGCCACGCACGGTGATGACCTTGATCTTGTCTTCCGACTTGACCGTGGCGATGGCGTTGCCGGCGTAGATCGGGCGCTCGAACGTGTCCGGGGCGTCGACCTTGGAGATTTCCGAGATCTGGGCCACGTCCAGCTTGGCAGCCACGCGCGGCAGGATGTTCTTGCCGTACGGGGTGGCCGGAGCCAGGATATGCGAGTAGTCGTTGGCGATGGCCAGCGCCTGCTCGGCCACGTTCTCGGCCAGGCCGTCACCGAAGTACGGGGCGTCGGCCAGCAGGACCTTGGTCACGCCGGCGATCTTGGCGGCCGCATCGGCCGCGGCCTTGGCGTTGGCACCAGCCACCAGCACGTGCACGTCGCCGCCGCACTGGGCAGCGGCAGTCACGGTGTTCAGCGTGGCGGCCTTGATGGATTGATTGTCGTGTTCAGCAATGACGAGTGCAGTCATGTTATTTCTCCCCCGCGCTCAGATAACCTTGGCTTCGTTCTTCAGCTTCTGCACCAGCGTCGCAACGTCCGGCACCATCACACCCGCGCTGCGCTTGGCAGGCTCGACCACCTTCAGGGTCGACAGGCGCGGCTTGACGTCGACGCCGAGGTCTTCCGGCTTGACGATATCGAGCTGCTTCTTCTTGGCCTTCATGATGTTCGGCAGCGTCACGTAGCGCGGCTCGTTCAGGCGCAGGTCGGTCGTCACCACGGCCGGCAGCTTGAGCGACAGCGTTTCCAGGCCGCCATCGACTTCACGCGTCACCGAGGCCTTGCCGTCGGCAACCACCACCTTGGAGGCGAACGTGGCTTGCGGCAGGCCAGCCAGCGCGGCCACCATCTGGCCGGTCTGGTTGGAGTCGTCGTCGATGGCCTGCTTGCCCAGGATCACCAGTTGCGGCTGTTCCTTGTCGATCAGCGCCTTCAGCAGCTTGGCCACGGCCAGCGGTTGCAGGTCTTCGTTCGATTCCACCAGGATGCCGCGGTCGGCACCGATGGCCATCGCGGTGCGCAGGGTTTCCTGGCACTGCGTGACACCGCACGAGACGGCGATCACTTCGGTGACAACACCGGCTTCCTTCAGGCGCACGGCCTCTTCCACGGCGATTTCGTCGAAGGGGTTCATGCTCATCTTCACGTTGGCCAGATCGACGCCGCTGCCGTCCGCCTTGACGCGGACCTTGACGTTGTAATCCACCACCCGCTTGACTGCGACGAGTACTTTCATGCGCTCACTCCACTGATAGCTGATAGTCAGAAATTTTGTTCGCTCGTTATTATAACCACCGGGTTGGCGGCTCTCCTGTTTTTCGAACGATCGTACTATTTTATCGGCAAAATGATGCCGGGCATAGCCCGGCAGATCCCAGCCGTCCGACGATTGTGCCGCAAACCGGGGCTTGCGGGCATCGTCTGATTGGATGAAACCCTCAAAGTGACGTCGGATTACCAGGCGGTAATGACCGAGTCCTTGAAGGTCGATGTGACGTATTGCTTGATTTCCGGCGAGTGATAAGCCTTCACCAGCTTGGCCACCCAGGGCTTGCTCTTGTCAGCCTCGCGGATCGCGATCAGGTTGGCGTACGGACCCTTCGGGCCTTCGATGGCGATGGCATCCTTGACGGGCGACAGGCCGGCCGATTCCGCGTAGTTGCCGTTGATGGCGGCGGCATCCAGGTCATCCAGCGAGCGCGGCAGCTGCGCGGCGTCCAGCTCGACGATGCGGATCTTCTTCGGGTTCTCGACGATGTCCAGCGGCGTGGCCTTCAGGCCGGCGTTAGGCTTGAGCTTGATCACGCCCTTGCTCTGCAGCAGCAACAGGCCGCGCCCGCCGTTGGTGGGATCGTTGGGCACGCCCACGCGCGCACCCTGCTTGAGCTGGTCGAGCGACTTGATCTTCTTCGAGTACACGCCCATCGGGAACGTCACCGTATAGGCGATATGCGTGAACTTGTAGCCGCGGTCCTTGATCTGGGCTTCCAGGTACGGCAGGTGCTGGTAGCTGTTGGCGTCCAGGTCGCCGGCGGCCAGCGCGGCGTTGGGCTGGATGTAGTCGCTGAACTCGACCACGTGGATGTTCAGGCCGTCCTTGGCGGCGACCTTCTTCACCTGTTCCATGATCTGGGCGTGCGGGCCGCCGGTCACGCCGATCTTGATCGGCTTTTCCTGGGCGACGGCGCCCGTTGCCAGCGTTGCGCCGATCGCGGCGCCGAGAATCCATTGCAGCAGGTTGCGACGTTGCATGATATGCGTTCCTGTTTCAGAAAATAATTGACTTGGCGTTGACGGATTAGCGGTGGCTGATACGGCGGACAAGCCAGTCGCCGAAGCTCTGCACGGCCTGCACGAACACGATCAGGATCACCACCACCGCCACCATGACCTCGGTGATATAGCGCTGGTAGCCGTAGCGGATGCCCAGGTCGCCCAGACCGCCGCCGCCGATCGCGCCGGCCATGGCCGAATAGCCGACCAGGCTGACAAAGGTGATGGTCAGGCCGGCGACGATGCCGGGCATGGCCTCGGGCAGCAGCACCTTCCACACGATCTGGCGGGTGGTGGCGCCCATCGACTGAGCGGCCTCGACCAGGCCCTTGTCGACCTCGCGCAGCGCGCTTTCCACCAGGCGCGCGATAAACGGGATCGCCGCGATGGTCAGCGGCACGATCGCCGCGGTGGTGCCGATCGACGACCCGACGATAAAGCGCGTGAACGGGATCACCACCACCAGCAGGATGATGAACGGGATCGAGCGCACGGCGTTGACCACCACGCCGATGCCGCGGTTGAACAGCGGGTGCGACAGCACGCCGCCACGGTTGGTCAGGTGCAACAGCACGCCCAGCGGCACGCCCAGCAGCGAGCCGACCACGCCCGAGATCGCCACCATCAGCAGGGTCTCGTTGAACGAGGTCAGGAACAGGTCAAACATTTCAGACCACATGCTCGAACTCCTCCACCACGACGCCTTGCGCCTGCAGGTATTCCATCGCCGCCTTCACGTCGGCCAGTTCGCCCGTGGCCATGATCGCCAGCGAGCCGAAAGCCTGGCCCTGGATCTCGTCGATATGGCCGTGCAGGATATTGAAGTCCAGCCCGTAGCGGCGGATCGCCTGGGCCAGCACCGGCTGGTCCACGCCCTCGCCGGTGAAGGCCAGGCGGTAGACATGGTCGCGCCCGTTGCCGAGCCGGCTCTCCACGCGCTTGAGCACGCTGGCCGGCAGTTCCTGCGAGATGACGTCGCCGATCATGGCGCGGGTGACGTCGTGCTGCGGGCGCAGGAATACGTCGATCACGCGCCCGGTCTCCACCACCTGGCCGGCTTCAAGCACGGCCACGCGGTCGCAGACCTGCTTGATGACTTCCATCTGGTGCGTGATCATCACGATGGTCAGGCCCAGGTCGCGGTTGATCTGCTTGAGCAGTTCCAGGATGGAGCGGGTGGTTTCCGGGTCCAGCGCGGAAGTGGCCTCGTCCGAGAGCAGCACCTTGGGCTTGCTGGCCAGGGCGCGCGCAATGCCCACGCGCTGCTTCTGCCCGCCGCTGATCTGCGCCGGATAGCGGCCCTTCAGCGCCGACAGGCCCACCAGGTCCAGCAGCGGCAGCACCGTCGCGGCAATCTCAGCCTTGGGCTTGCCGGCCAGTTCCAGCGGCAGCGCCACGTTCTCATACACCGTGCGCGACGACAGCAGGTTGAAGTGCTGGAAGATCATGCCGATCTCGCGGCGTGCCAGGCGCAGCGCGCCCGTGTCCAGCGCGGTCAGCTCCTGGCCCGCGACGATCACGCGGCCGCTCGAGGGCCGGTTCAACAGGTTGATGGCGCGTACCAGCGTGCTCTTGCCGGCGCCGCTGCGGCCGATAATGCCGAAGACCTCGCCCGCCGCTATCGACAGGCTGACGTCCCGCAATGCATGCACGTCGCCAGACGCGCCCGGGAAGCGCTGCGACAGTCCTTGCAGTTCGATCATGGAAAGGTGACCAAAAGAAAAACGGCAACAGGCGAGGGATCTCCAGCGCTGTTGCCGCTCGTTATTTTTCTGAAGCGCGTATTTTATGCGATTCGCTTCATACCATAAACGACTTTTTACCGATGTCTTTATACGTTCCCGGCATATAAGGGGCAAAAAAGTCGATCATGAACCACGCCAGGACGGCGAACGCTTGTCAATGAAGGCCTGCACCCCCTCCAGCGCCGACTCGTCCATCATGTTGCAGGCCATGGTCTGGCCGGCCAGCTGGTAGGCGGCCTCGATGCCCATTTCCAGCTGGCGGTAGAACAGACACTTGCCGGCGGCCACCGCGGCGGCCGGCTTGGCGCAGATGCTGGCGGCCAGGCGCGCCACCTCTTCGTCGAGCTGGCCAGCGGGCACCACCCGGTTCACCAGCCCGCGCTCACGGGCGGTTTCGGCGTCGATCATGTCGCCGGTCAGCAGCATCTCCATCGCCTGCTTGCGGTGCAGGTTGCGCGTCAACGCCACCCCGGGCGTCGAGCAGAACAGGCCCAGGTTGACGCCGGACACCGCAAAGCGCGCATCGTCGGCGGCCACCGCAAGGTCGCACATGGCCACCAGCTGGCAGCCCGCCGCCGTGGCAATGCCCTGCACGCGCGCAAGCACCGGCTGCGGCATCTTCTGGATCGCCATCATCATGCGCGTGCAGCGGTCGAACAGGCGCCGGTAGTAGTCGTGCGACGGCGAGGCCCGCATCTCGCGCAGGTCGTGCCCGGCGCAGAAGGCCTTGCCGGCGCCGGCCAGCACCACCACGCGCACGGTATGGTCCGACGCCAGCCGGCCGAGGGCTTCGGTCAGCGCGTCGAGCAGCCCTTCTGACAGTGCATTGAACGCCTGCGGCCGATTCATGGTCAGCCGCACCACGCCCGCGGTGTCGCGCGATTCGGTCAGCAGCGGCGCGTCCACGCGCGCATCGGTCTCGGCCATGGCCATGCTCTCCTATCGTTCCAGCAGCACCTTCAGGTGCGCCAGCACGCTGCGGCCCAGCGCGCTCAGGTTGTAGCCCCCCTCCAGGCAGCTGACGATGCGGCCCTGCGCATGGGCGCGCGCAACGTCCACCAGCTGGCCGGTGATCCAGGCGTAGTCCTGCTCCACCAGGCCCATCTGGCCCAGGTCGTCCTCGCGGTGCGCGTCAAAGCCGGCGGAGATAAACAGCATCTGCGGGCGGAACTCATTGAGCCGCGGCAGCCAGATGGTCTCGACCACTTCGCGCACGGCCATGCCGTTGGTATAGGCCGGCAGCGGTATGTTGACCATATTGGGCGCGAGATGCTCGGTGCCGCTGTACGGATAGAACGGGTGCTGGAAAATGCTGCACATCATCACCTGCTCGTCGCCGCGGAATGCCGCTTCGGTGCCATTGCCGTGGTGCACGTCGAAATCGATGATGGCCACGCGCTCCAGCCCGTGCGCCCGCAGCGCGTGGCGCGCGGCGATGGCGACGTTGTTGTAGAAGCAGAAGCCCATCGCGCGGTCGGGCTCGGCGTGGTGGCCGGGCGGGCGCACGCAGCAGAACGCGTTTTCGAACTCGCCGGCGATCACCGCATCGGTGGCCGCCACCGCCGCGCCCGCGGCCAGCGTGGCGGCGGCAAGCGTGTGCGAGTTCATCGAGGTATCCGGATCGATCGCGTGATAGCCGCTGGCCGGGCTGGCGCGCTCGAGTGAATCGACATAGTCGGGCCGGTGCACGCGCTCAAGCTGCTCGCGCGTGGCGGGCGGGGCTTCGCGGCGCTCCAGCAGCCCGTCCAGGCCGTGCGAAATCAGGTGATCCTCGATCGCCTGAAGGCGTTCCGGGCACTCCGGATGGAAATGCCCCATCTCGTGCCGCTGGAACTCGGGGTGCGTGTAATAGCCTGTCGGCATCTCTTATCGTCGCGATGTTGTCTCCAATCGCTACGTTAGCACACGCCAGCCCAAGCCACCCAGCGGCGCCGGCGCGCCATCTCGTGACGGCTTGCCGGCAGTTGCCGCAGTGGCATCCGCTATACTCGGTGCGACTTGCAAAGGACATCATGACCGACACCCAGCGCTCACTGCGACGCCCCCTGCTGGGCGCCGCGCTTTCCGCTGCCGCACTCGGACTCTGCGGCCTCTCCCCCAGCCTGCTCGCCGCGGGCAAGCGCCGCGTCAGCATGCGCGAGGAAGAGATCGAACCCGGCCGCTACCGCGACAATCCGCAGACCCGCGCATTTATCGACGAGATGGTGGCCCGCCACCGCCTTGACCGTGGCATGCTGCAGGAGTGGTTTGGCCAGGCGGTCTATTCCGCCACCGTGGTGCGTCTGATCATGCCGCCCGCCACCACCGGCCGCAAAAGCTGGCGCACCTACCGCTCGCGCTTTATCGAGCCGATCCGCATCAACGCGGGCGTGCGCTTCTGGCAGGACAACCGCGACACGCTGCGCCGCGCCGAAGCCGAGTTCGGCGTGCCGGCATCGGTCATCGTCGGCATCATCGGCGTGGAAACCATCTATGGCCGCGACATGGGCACCTTCCGCGTGCTCGATTCGCTGTCCACGCTCGCCTTCGACTACCCGGACACGCCCAACCGCGAAGCCCGCACCACGCTGTTCCGCAACCAGCTGGCCGACTACCTGCTGTGGTGCCGCGACACCCGCACTGACGTGTACTCGGTGCTGGGCTCCTTCGCGGGCGCGATCGGCATCCCGCAGTTCATGCCGACCAGCCTGCGCGAATACGCCATCGACTACGACAACAACGGCCGCATCGACCTGCGCAACAGCCCCACCGACGCCATCGGCAGTGTCGCGCGCTTCCTGCAGCTGCACGGCTGGGAGCCGGGCCGCCCGGTGGTGTGGCGCATTGCCGGCGACGCCGGCAGCCTGGGTATCGCCACCGCCGCGGCCGACGGTGAGCCGTGGCCCACGCGCACGCTCAACCAGCTGACCCGCGCCGGCCTGCGCGTGAACGAGCCGATCGACCCCGCGCGCGAAGGCGAGACTGGCGTGCTGGTGGTGGACTTGCCCACCCCCGACCAGCCGACCGAGTACCTGCTCGGCCTGCGCAACTTCTACGTGCTGACGCGCTACAACCGCAGCTTCTTCTATGCGCTGGCGGTGTACCAGCTGGGCGAGGCGGTCAAGGCGGCGATGGGCTGACGCCAGCTGCCCGCCAAAGCAAGAAAGGCCTCGCATTTGCGAGGCCTTTCTTGTTGGCACCGGTTCAGGTCACGCCGGGAACACGCCGGTCGACAGGTAGCGGTCGCCGCGGTCGCACACCACGAACACGATGGTGGCGTTCTCCACTTCCTCGGCAATGCGCAGCGCCACGCAGAGCGCGCCCGCGGCCGAAATGCCGCAGAAGATGCCCTCTTCGGAAGCCATGCGCCGCGCCATGTGCTCGGCATCGCCCTGGCTCACCGGCTCGGTACGGTCGATGTAGCTGGCATCGTAGATCTTGGGCAGATACGCCTCGGGCCACTTGCGGATGCCCGGGATGCGCGAGCCTTCGGCCGGCTGCGCGCCGATGACCTGGATCTCCGGGTTCTGTTCCTTCAGGTAGCGCGACACGCCGGTAATGGTGCCGGTGGTGCCCATCGCCGAAACGAAGTGGGTGATGCGGCCGTCGGTATCGCGCCAGATCTCCGGCCCGGTGCCCTCGTAGTGCGCCTGCGGGTTGTCCGGGTTGGCGAACTGGTCGAGGATCACGCCCTTGCCATCGCGCTCCATCGAATCCGCCAGGTCGCGGGCGTACTCCATGCCGCCCTTGACCGGGGTCAGGATGATCTCGGCACCGTAGGCCGCCATGCTCTGGCGGCGTTCGAGGCTCAGGTCCTCGGGCATGATCAGCACCATCTTGTAGCCGCGGATGGCGGCCGCCATGGCCAGCGCGATGCCGGTATTGCCGGAAGTCGCCTCGATCAGGGTGTCGCCCGGCTTGATGCGCCCGCGCGCCTCGGCCCGGGCGATCATCGACACCGCGGGGCGGTCCTTGACCGAACCGGCCGGGTTGTTGCCTTCGAGCTTGCCGAGGATCACATTGCCGCGCGCGTCGTTGGCGGCACCGGGGATGCGCTGCAGTCTGACCAGCGGCGTATTGCCGATGGTGTCTTCAATTGTCTTGTAGGCCATGGAGCGAGGGGTCGCGAAAGGGGGTCGCAAACGGGGGATTCCAATTCGCCGGCCATTGTAATCCAGACACCTATCCCTCGCCGGCAGGCGGGATTTACGCTGCCACCCGCCCGCCTGCGCCCATCCTGCCCTGGCTCAGCCCTCTTCGTGGTTGCCTTCGCCCAACAGGTGGTACAGCAGGATGCAGCCGAAGGTGGCAGTCCCGATGCCGCCCAGCGTCATGCCGCCCAGTTTCAGCGTCAGGTCGCCGGCGGCCACCGTCAGCGTGGCGCCAACCGTGATCAGGTTGCGCGAGCTGGAGAAGTCCACCTTGTTCTGCACCCAGATCCGGCCCGCCGTCGCCGCGATCAGGCCGAACACGACGATGGTCAGCCCGCCGATCACCGGACCCGGGATGGTCAGGATCAGCGCACCGAACTTGGGCGAGAAGCCCAGCAGGATGGCCACCGCGGCCGCGACCACGAAGATCAGCGTCGAGTAGATCTTGGTGACCGCCATCACGCCCATGTTCTCGGCATAAGTGGTCACGCCGGTGCCGCCGCCGCTGGCCGACAGCATGGTCGCGATGCCGTCGCCGATGAAGGCACGGCCGATATACGGGTCCAGGTTGCGCCCGGTCATCACGCCGATGGCCTTGATATGGCCCAGGTTCTCCGCCACCAGCACAATCGCCACCGGGGCGATCAGCAGCATGGCGCTGAGCTCGAAGGTCGGCGCCGTGAACGCCGGCAGCCCGAACCAGCTGGCCGCTGCCACGCTGGAGAAGTCGATCGGCTTGCCCAGCCCCATCATATTGGTGCCCAGGTAGTAGGCGAGGTAGCCGGCCAGGCCGCCGATCAGCACCGGCAGGCGCCCGATCATGCCGGGCGCACGCACCGCCACCAGCCCCACGGCCACCACCGTCAGCAGGCCCACCCAGGTATCGAGGGCCGCCCCGCTGACCGCCTTGACCGCTACCGGGGCCAGGTTCAGCCCGATCGCCGCGACGATGGCGCCGGTCACCACCGGCGGCATCAGCTTTTCGACCCAGGCGTAGCCCACCGCCTGCACGATCAGGCCGATCACCGTGTACAGCGCGCCGGCGGCGATGATGCCGCCCAGTGCCACCGGGATATTGAGGTTGGGGCCGCTGCCCGCGTAGCCGGTGGCGGCGATCACCACGGCGATGAAGGCGAAGCTGGAGCCAAGATAGCTCGGCACCCGCCCGCGCACGCACAGGAAGAAGATCAGCGTGCCGATGCCGGAAAACAGGATGGCGATATTCGGGTTGAAACCCATCAGGATCGGTGCAATGGCGGTCGAGCCGAACATCGCCACCACGTGCTGGATGCCGGCCAGCAGCGTCTGCCCGGCGGGCAGCCGCTCATCCGGCCCGATCACACCTTCGGTCTTGAGCCGCCACTGCGGCAGGAATCCCGCGTCCTCGCCATTCGCCATATTGTTCTGCTCCCTGTGGTCCGGGCTGGCCGCCTGGTCGGCGGCCGCCGCGTTTGTGCCTGGTTGTTTGGTAGATGCGTGCCTGTCGGCAGTCACGCGCGGCAGATCCTGCCGGCGCGGCGTCCGCATGATACTCCGCCGCCACGGGGCGTGCGAAGCGGCAAGGGTCTAGCACAACCCATACCAGCAAGGAGAGCGCCCGGCCACGTGGCAGCCGGGCGCCAGCCCCTGCGCCTGCTAGCGCGCCGGCTTGGTGGCCGCCGCGGGCGCTGCCTTGGCGGCCTTGGCCGGGGCCGCTGCTGCGGCTCCCTTCGGGCCAATGGCGAGGCCAGCGTCCTGCAGCTTCGCCACGGACTTCGGCCCGATGCCGCTGACGCGCTCGGCCAGGTCCGCGGCGTCCTTGTAGGGCCCACGCTTGTTGCGTTCGTCGATGATGTTGCGGGCGGTGGCGGCTCCCACGCCCTTGACCGAGGTCAGCGCCGCCTCGTCCGCCGTGTTGACATCGATGGCGGCATGCGCGGCACCGCCTGCGAACAGGCAGATGGTTGCAGCAAGGAATACCAGGGAAAAACGCCGGGCAAGTTGCCGGACCCAATGCTTGAACATGAAGGCTCTCCTTTCCTGTGGATGGTCTGAGGTACCACCCCCGCCGGGGCGGCGAGGTCAGGTCAGGATAGGGGCGGGCCGCAGCGGCGGCCCATGCGGCAACAAAAGTTGACACCGGCCGCACGAAAGCGTGTCGGCCGGCTGCGCGCCGATTGTCAGCCGGCGCGTTCGATCAGCCAGCGGCAGTAGCGCGCCACGCCTTCCTCGACGCTCAGGAACGGCTCGCTGTAGCCGGCGCTGCGCAGCTTCGACACATCCGACTGCGTAAAGCACTGGTACTTGCCGCGCAGCGCATCGGGGAACTTGACGTACTCGAGCAGGCCTTCCTGCACCAGTTCATCGAGCGACAGGCGCGGCTTGCCTTCGGCCTCGCGCAGGGTATTGACCACGGTGGCGGCGATGTCGTTGAACGGCTGCGCGCGGCCGGTGCCGAGATTGAAGATGCCGGACTTGTCCGGATGGTCGAAGAAGTGCAGGTTGACCTTGACCACGTCCTCGACCGAGATAAAGTCGCGGCTCTGCATGCCGGGGGCATAGCCACCGTACTCGCCGAACAGCTTCACCGTGCCGTCGGCGCGGAACTGGTTGAAGTTGTGGAAGGCGACCGAGGCCATGCGGCCCTTGTGCGTTTCACGCGGGCCGTACACGTTGAAGTAGCGGAAGCCCACGATCTGCGACAGCGCCGACGGCAGCCGGCGCCGCACGATCTGGTCGAACAGGAACTTGGAGTAGCCGTACACGTTCAGCGGGCGCTCAAACTCGCGGTCTTCGCGGAACACCTGCGAAGCACCGTAGGTAGCCGCCGACGACGCATACAGGAACTGCGTGCCCTGTTCCAGGCAGCTCTCCATCAGCGACAGCGTGTAACGGTAGTTGTTCTCCATCATGTAACGGCCGTCGGTCTCCATGGTGTCGGAGCACGCGCCCTCATGGAATACCGCCCGCACCTTGCCGAACTCGCCGCGGGCAAAGCGCGCGAGGAAGTCCTGCTTGTCCAGGTAGTCGGAGATCTCGCAGTCGACCAGGTTGTGGAACTTGTCGGCACGGGTCAGGTTGTCGACAGCGATGACGTTGGTCTCGCCGCGGTCGTTCAGGCCTTTGACGAGGTTGCTGCCGATAAAGCCAGCGGCGCCGGTGACGATGATGGTCATGGTCGGATCAGGATGGGGGCGCCACGCCTCACGGGGCGGCGCCGAACAATTCAGAATAAGAGACGACGGCGGTACCAAGCTTGCCCACCACGATGGCGCCGGCACGATTGGCATGCTGCACGGCTTCCTTGAGCGGCACGCCGGCACCCAGCATGGTGGCGAGCGTGGCGATCACGGTATCGCCCGCACCCGATACATCATAGACCTCGCGCGCCTGGGCGGAGACGTGCAGCACCTCGGCCTCGGTGTAGAGCGTCATGCCCTCTTCCGAGCGCGTCAGCAACAGCGCCTCCAGCTGCAGCCCGCGGCGCAGGTTCTGCGCGCGGATGGTCAGGTCGGCCTCGGTCTTCCAGGCGCCGACCACGGCACGCATCTCGGCCCGGTTAGGGGTGATCAGGGTGGCGCCGCGGTAGCGCGAGTAGTCGTCGCCCTTGGGATCGATCAGCACCTTGCGCCCGGCCGCGCGGCTGGCGTCGATCATGCGCGTGACGTGGGTCAGACCGCCTTTGCCGTAATCGGACAGCACCAGCACCTGGTAGTCGTTGATCAGGGCCAGGAAGCGGTCCTGTACCGCGGCCAGCACTTCATGCGCCGGCGCGCTCTCGAAATCCACGCGCAGCAACTGCTGCTGGTGCGCCACCACGCGCAGCTTGATGGTGGTGTTGAGCTTGGGATCGCGGTGCAGGTAGGGCTGCACATGGCTCTCGCCCAGCAGCGCTTCAAGCGTGCGGGCCGGCTCGTCGTCGCCGACCACGCCCAGCATGCCCACGCGTGCGCCCAGTGCCGCGGCATTGCGGGCCACGTTGGCGGCGCCGCCCAGGCGCTCGTCGCTGCGCTTGACCTGGACCACCGGCACCGGTGCTTCCGGCGAGATGCGCTCCACATCGCCGAACCAGTAGCGGTCCAGCATCATGTCGCCGACCACCAGGATATGGGACTGCCGGATCTGCTCCTGCGGAATGACGGTCTTGTTCATGAAGATCCTTGGCAATATCGCGCCGGCCGCGGCCGCCGCGTTAGCTTATCGGTTGATGAGTCCGTTGACCCGCCGGCGCCTCATTCGTTCACGGCCTGCCGGGTCGGGCGGCCGATGGCGTGGTACTCCACGCCGGTCTCGACCATGGCCTCAGGCTCATACAGGTTGCGCCCGTCGAAGACCACCGGGGCCTTCAGGCGCCGCTTGATCTGACCGAAGTCTGGGCTGCGGAACACCTTCCATTCAGTCACGATCACCAGCGCGTCGGCGCCGTCCAGCGCATCCATCTGGTTCTCGTGGAAACTCACGCGCGCGGCGCCGCCCGGCAGGTCGGCCAGGTCGGCATCCAGCACGCGCCGGGCTTCGGCCATCGACACCGGGTCGTGCATGCGCAGCGACGCGCCGCGCGACACCAGTTCGCGTGCCAGCACCCGCGACGGTGCCTCGCGCATGTCGTCGGTGTTGGGCTTGAAGGCCAGGCCCCACACCGCAAAGGTGCGGCCAGTCAGGTCATCGCCGAAGCGGCGCACGACCTTGTCGCCCAGCACGCGCTTCTGTGCGCCGTTGACCGATTCCACCGCTTCCAGCACGCGCATCGGCTTGCCATGGTCGGCGGCGGTGCGCATCAGCGCCTGCACGTCCTTGGGGAAGCATGAACCGCCATAGCCGGCGCCGGCATACAGGAAGCTGTAGCCGATGCGCGGGTCCGATCCGATGCCCATGCGCACCAGTTCGATATCGGCGCCGACCTCGTCGGCCAGGTTGGCCAGCTCGTTCATGAACGAGATGCGCGTGGCCAGCATCGAATTGGCGGCGTATTTGGTGAACTCGGCCGAGCGCACGTCCATGTAGAAGGTGCGCTCGTGGTGCCGGTTGAACGGCGCGTAAAGCTGGCGCATGGTGGCCTGCGCGTGGCGGCCGGCGACGTCGGCGTTGCAGCCCAGCACGATGCGGTCCGGGCGCATGAAGTCCTCGACCGCGGCGCCCTCCTTCAGGAACTCGGGGTTCGACACCACCGAGAACTGCAGGTCTTCCAGGCTGCGCGCGGCCAGCTCCGCGCGGATCGTGGCGGCCACGCGGTCGCCGGTACCAACCGGCACGGTGGACTTGTCGACCACGACCTTGAAGCCGGTCATATGGCGGCCGATATTGCGCGCCGCCGCCAACACGTACTTCAGGTCGGCAGAGCCGTCTTCGTCCGGGGGCGTGCCCACGGCGATGAACTGCACGTCGGCGTGCTCGACGCTGGCCGCCACGTCGGTGGAAAAGGTCAGCCGCCCGGCGGCCCGGTTGCGCTGGATCAGCTCCTGCAGGCCCGGCTCGTAGATCGGCACCCCGCCTGCGTTAAGCAGCGCGATCTTCTGCTCGTCCAGGTCCAGGCAGAACACGTCGTTGCCAAGTTCCGCCAGGCAGGCGCCGGTGACAAGGCCGACATAGCCGCTGCCGATGATCGTGACTTTCATAGCGTTAATTCAATTCTGTTGCACAGGCCGCCCGGGATCAGCCGAGCGTCTCGGAACGCCGCGGGGCGTAGGTTTCCCAGCGGTTGCATCCCGGGCATTGCCAATAGAAGAGCCGGGCGCGGAAGCCGCACTCGCGGCAGGTGTAGCGCGCGAGGTTGCGCGTGCGCAGCTGCAGCAGGTCACGGATGGCCGTGGTTTCCTGCGCTTGCTCGCCGTTGCCGTCGGCGCCCTCGGCACCCTCTGCCGGGGCATCGGCACCCGCCGGCTGCGCGGACGGGGCGCCGGCCGTGACCACCGCCGCCTGCGCCTCGAAATACTTGGTCAGCGCCAGCAGCGTGGGCTGGCGGCGCAGCTGTTCGCGCATCAGGCGCGCGGCGGCTTCCGGGCCGTTTACTTCCAGCTCTGCCTTGTAGGCGGTATCGAGCACCTCCGGCGCCAGCTTGCCCTTGAGCAGGCCGCGCAGCCATTCCAGTGCGGCGCCCTCCTCCTGCAGGCTGGCGTAGGCCTTGACCACGCGGTCCGCCACCAGCGGCAGAAAGGATGCATCCTGCCGTTCGATGCCAAGCCAGTGGCCAAGCGCCGCGCGGGCATCGCCCGCCGCCGCGGCCACGTCGCCCAACAGGATCGGGGCACGCACGTTGGCAGGATTCTCGGCAACGGCCTGGTTCAGCCACTTCACCGCATCTTCGGGGCGCTTGCGCTGCAGCGCGTCCTGCGCCAGCTCGCAGCAGAACTGGGCAATCTGCAGGCTGTAGCTGGTCTGCTCCAGCGTCTGCAGCTCGCGCGCAGCCTCGATCGCCTTCTGCCACTCCTTTTCCACTTCATAGAGCTCAAGCAGCACGCGCTTGGCCGACGCCGCGTACGGGCCCGACATCAGCCGGCGCAGCGATTCCTCGGCGCGGTCCAGCAGGCCGGCGCGCAGGAAGTCCTCGCCCAGTTCAAACAAGGCATGCTCACGCTCGGGCTCGGGCAGGTCGGGGCGGGTCGCCAGGTTCTGGTGCACGCGGATGGCACGCTCGGTTTCGCCGCGGCGGCGGAACAGCGCGCCCAGCGCGAAGTGCAGCTCGGTGGTTTCCGGGTCCAGCCGCGCGACCTCGATAAAGGCGTCGATGGCCTTGTCGGGTTGCTCGTTGAGCAGGAAGTTGAGGCCCTTGAAATACGAGCGCGGCAAGGCGCCCTGCTCGCTGATCAGCTGGCGCACATCGAAGCGCGCCGCCATCCAGCCAAGGCCAAAGACAAGTGGCAGCGCCAGCAGCCACCAGGTTTCAAACATCATGGATCAGACCTTCGGGCCGACTACGTTATAAGGAACAGGTTTGCCGTCGCGCGGCGCGGCGGCTGCTGCCGACGTTGGCGACGGCGGCGATGCCGCTGACGCGCTCGCCTGCGCGCCGGCATCGGCCAGGGCGCGGCGCAGCCGGGCAAGCTCCATGCGCTGGCGCATCAGGTTGGGCGCGATCGATGCCAGTGCCGCGACCGCGCCGAGCACGAAGGCCGCGAACAGGATCAGGATCAGCGGGGCATGCCAGACGGCGTTGAAGAACAGCTGCAGCGAGGCTTCGGCGGTATTGCGCAGCGCCAGCACGAACAGCAGCACGAATACGACGATGCGGACGATCCAGGCGAACAGTTTCATGCGGTTGGCAGCGTTTCAGCGTGACGTGGAAGCGGCACCGGCGCACTCGCGCGAGGTCCGGCAAAGACCCCGGCATTGTAACGGATACGCTTCACCTATTCGGTAACCGGGCCGTAATGCGGCCCGGGCTGCGGCCCGGCGCCAGACGCCGGCAAGCCGCTTGCGCACGATGCGCCACCCGTCTCGGTGCGCACGCAAGGCCGGCAGCAATAAAAAAAGCGCCCCTAAGGGGGCGCTTTTTTCAACCACACGAGCAGCAGGCAAAACCCGGCAATCAGGAAGAGCGGACAAAATTCAGCCCACCCTCGTGCAATCCCGCCGCTGCGGCGGGAGCGCTGCCCTGGCCTACCTTGCCCGGCACGGCCTGGGCCGTGCCGGCGGCATGACCGTTGCCATTGGCGCCCGGAGGCGCCGGCTGGCTGCGGTCAACCCGTTCGCGCAATTCCTTGCCCGCCTTGAAGTGCGGCACCCGTTTTTCGGGCACCAGCACACGCTCGCCGGACTTGGGATTGCGCCCCACGCGAGGCGGACGCTTGTTCAGACCAAAACTGCCGAATCCGCGAATCTCGATGCGGTGGCCATCGGCCAACGCCTCGGACATCGCGTCGAGTATCGTTTTGACCGAGATGTCCGCGTCCCGCAGCAGCAGCTGGGGGAAGCGGGCAGCCAGTTTTTCGACGAGCTCCGACTTGGTCATGGGCATACGCGCAAGCGCGGGGGCCTGCGATTACTGGTTGTCCTGGCCGAGCTTGGCCTTCAGCAGGGCGCCGAGGTTGGTCGTGCCAGCCGTGCCAGTGTCAGCCTGGAACTTCTGCATCGCTTCTTGCTGCTCTGCGCTGTCCTTGGCCTTGATCGACAGGTTGATGTTGCGCGACTTGCGGTCGACGTTCACCACCAGGGCGGTGATCTGCTCGCCTTCCTTCAGCACGTTGCGGGCGTCTTCCACGCGGTCAGCGGAGATTTCCGAAGCACGCAGGTAGCCTTCCACATCGTCAGCCAGCTGGACCACGGCGCCCTTGGCGTCAACCGCCTTGATGGTGCCCTGAACCAGCGAACCCTTGTCGTTGGCCGAGATGAAGTTGTTGAACGGATCGCCCGACAGCTGCTTGATGCCCAGCGAGATGCGTTCCTTGTCGACGTCGATGCCCAGAACCACGGCTTCGACTTCGTCGCCCTTCTTGTACTTGCGAACGGCTTCTTCGCCAGTCTCTTGCCACGACAGGTCCGACAGGTGCACCAGGCCGTCGATGCCGCCCGGCAGGCCGATGAACACGCCGAAGTCGGTGATCGACTTGATCTGGCCGGCCAGCTTGTCGCCCTTCTTGTGGTTACGCGAGAAATCGTCCCACGGATTGGCCTTGCACTGCTTCATGCCCAGGCTGATACGACGCTTGTCTTCGTCGATATCCAGCACCATGACTTCGACTTCGTCGCCCAGCTGGACAACCTTGGACGGGGCAACGTTCTTGTTGGTCCAGTCCATTTCCGACACGTGCACCAGGCCTTCGATGCCGGCTTCGATCTCGACGAACGCGCCGTAGTCGGTCAGGTTGGTCACCTTGCCGAACAGGCGGGTGCCTTGCGGGTAGCGACGCGAGATGCCGACCCACGGATCTTCGCCCAGCTGCTTCACGCCCAGCGAGACGCGGTTCTTTTCCTGGTCGAACTTGAGGATCTTGGCGGTGATTTCCTGGCCAACCGACAGCACTTCGCTCGGGTGGCGGACACGGCGCCAGGCCAGGTCGGTGATGTGCAGCAGGCCGTCAATGCCACCCAGATCCACGAACGCGCCGTAGTCGGTGATATTCTTGACGATACCGTTGACGATGGCGCCTTCCTTCAGGGTTTCCATCAGCTTCTGGCGCTCTTCGCCCAGGGTCGCTTCGACCACGGCGCGGCGCGACAGCACCACGTTGTTGCGCTTGCGATCCAGCTTGATGACCTTGAATTCCAGGGTCTTGCCTTCGTACGGGGTGGTGTCCTTGATCGGGCGCACGTCAACCAGCGAACCCGGCAGGAACGCGCGGATGCCGTTGACCATCACCGTCAGGCCGCCCTTGACCTTGCCGGTCACGGTACCCGAGATGATCTCGCCGTCTTCCAGCGCCTTCTCGAGGTTCAGCCACGATGCCAGGCGCTTGGCCTTGTCGCGGGAGAGGATGGTGTCGCCATAGCCGTTCTCGAGCGCATCGATGGCCACGGAGACGTAGTCGCCGGCCTGCACTTCGAGTTCGCCCTGGTCGTTCAGGAACTCCTCCACCGGCACGAATGCCTCGGACTTGAGGCCGGCATTGACGACCACGAAATTGTGGTCGATGCGCACGACTTCAGCGGAGATCACTTCGCCAGCCTTCATATTGGAGCGGGCGACGGATTCCTCGAACAGTGCGGCAAAGGATTCGTTAGTTTGCAGGTCGGACATAAACGTAAGGTGAAATCCGCAATACGCTGGCCGGCGCGACTATCGCGCTCAGTCTGCCAGTGCAGCGGGGTCAGGTTTGACACAAGCCAGCCACAAGTCTTGCCCGGGCTGGCGCCATCTGGTGCCGTCGGGGTACGCCGCTTCTACTGATGCGCCCGCATGCATCTCATGCATCGGGCCGCACAGCGGCAAACCACTCCAGCACCTGCGCCACTGCCTGGTCCACCGTCATATCGGAGGTATCCAGCAGCTTTGCATCCTCGGCGGGACGAAGCGGCGCGGCGGTGCGGGTGCGATCCCGTACATCGCGCGCTTCAAGGTCACGCAAAAGGTCTTCAATATTAGCAGAAATTCCCTTATCAATCAATTGTTTATAGCGCCTGCGAGCGCGCGCCTCAACACTTGCGGTCAGGAACACCTTGAGCGGCGCATCCGGGAAGATCACGGTGCCCATGTCGCGGCCGTCGGCGACCAGCCCGGGCAGCTTGCGGAAGCTGCGCTGCAGCTGGGTCAGCGCATCGCGCACCGGCTGGTGCACGGCGATGGCCGAGGCCCGGTTGCCGATCGCCTCGGCACGGATTGCCAGGCTGACTTCCTCGCCTTGCAGCCAGACGCGGTCAGGGCCGAACTTCACATCGAGGCGGGAAGCGATCTTTGCAAGCGCGTCCACGTCCGCCAGGTCAATCCCGGCGCGGTCGCTGGCCAGCGCCACGAGCCGGTACAGGGCGCCGCTGTCGAGCAGGTGAAAGCCCACGGCGTCCGCAACCTTGTGCGCGACAGTGCCCTTGCCCGAGGCAGTCGGCCCGTCAATGGCGATGACGTTGACGATAGTCATTGTTTATAAAGCCAAAAGAAACGATTGATTGTGAATTCAATTGAGAATCATTATTATTTGATTCATGGCGCTTGACCGCAGCCGCGGCACGGTGCCCTTCCCGTCCCAGTCGCGAGGCAATCTAACATGGCAAAAACCCTGACGTTCGGCATCATGCACCTCGGCATCGCGTTCAGCGTGACGTATGCGCTGACCGGCAGCCTCGCCATCAGCGGTGCCATCACCTTCATCGAGCCGGCCGTCAATACCGTGGCCCACTACTTCTTCGACCGCTACTGGGAGAAGCGCGAGCGCCGCCAAGCCGGGACTGCCCGCAATCATGCCCCGGCGCAGCGCAACCACGCCAACCTGGCCGGCGCCTAGCCGGTCACGCCCGCAAACACGCTGAAGTAATCCGGGAACGTCTTCGCCACACAGCCCGGATCATTGATCCGCACCGGCAGCGGCCCGAAGGCTGCCAGCGAGAAGCACATCGCCATGCGATGGTCATCATAGGTGCCAATGCCGTCGGCCGGAGTCTGCCACGGCTGCGGCGGCGTCACACGCAGGTAGTCTGCCCCCTCTTCCACGACTGCGCCGAGCTTGCGCAGTTCCGTCGCCATCGCCGCGATACGGTCCGTTTCCTTGACGCGCCAGCTGGCGATATTGGTCAGCGTGGTCGTGCCTTCGGCAAACAGTGCTGCCACCGCCAGCGTCATCGCCGCATCGGGGATATGGTTGCAGTCCAGTTCGATGCCGTGCAGGCGCCCGTCGTCGCGTTCCGTGCCGCGCACTTCGATCCAGTTGTCACCTGCCATCACATTGGCGCCCATGCGGTTGAGCGCCTCGGCGAAGCGCACATCGCCCTGGATGCTGGCCATGCCCACGCCTTCCACCCGGACCGGGCCACCGCCGATCGCGCCGGCCGCCAGGAAGTAGGAAGCGGACGACGCATCGCCCTCGACAAAGATCTCGCCCGGCGAGCGGTAAGCCGCGCCGGCCGGCAGCACGAAGCGCTCCCAGCCCTGCCGCTCGATCTTGATGCCGAAGCGCGCCAGCAGGTTCAGCGTGATCTCGATATACGGCTTGGAGATCAGCTCGCCCACCACCTCGATCTCGATGCGGCCGCTGTCGGATTGCGCCATCGGCAGGCTCATCAGCAGCGCGGTCAGGAACTGGCTCGACACATCGCCGCGCACGCGGATCGGCGCATCGATGCGAATGCCGGCCGGCTGGATATGCAACGGCGGAAAGCCTTCATTGCCAAGGTAGTCGATCACGGCGCCCACCTGGCGCAGGCCGTCGACCAGGTCGCCGATTGGCCGCTCATGCATGCGCGGCACGCCCGACAGCTTGTAGTTGCCGCCCTGCAGCGCAAGCGCGGCAGTCAGCGGGCGGATCGCGGTGCCGGCATTGCCCATGAAGAGCTCGGCCGACTTGTTCGGGAAATTGCCGCCGGCGCCGGTGACAATGTAGTCGTCGCCTTCCTGCCGCCACGCCACGCCGAGCGTGCGCAACGCCTGCAGCATCACGCGGGTGTCGTCGGAATCGAGCAGATCGCGCACGCGGGTCTCGCCCGTGGCCAGTGCGGCCAGCAGCAGCACGCGGTTGGAGATGCTCTTCGAGCCCGGCAGCCGGACGGTGCCGTTGGCGCGGGTCAGGGGGCCTAGCGTCAGGTGTTCCATGGTTCTCGTGGGCGCCAGGGCGCCGCGGTCAGGCGATTGGTTCAGGGTTCGGTATGGTTGCCCGCGGCACGCTCTGCGCCCCAGGCCAGCCGGGTCTTGCTGGCGCGCGCGAAGATGCGTTCGAGCGCGTCGCCGTCGCCCTTCTCGATCTGCGCCTTCAGGTGCGCCAGCACCGACTGGTAGGTATTCAGCTCACGCAGCAGCGCGTCGCGGTTGGCCACGCAGATATCGCGCCACATTTCCGGCGACGAGGCCGCGATGCGCGTGAAATCGCGGAAACCGCCGCCGGCGAAGCCCAGCTTCAGCGCGGCATCTTCCGCATTGGCGACCTGCGCCACCAGCGCGTACGACAGCACGTGCGGCAGGTGGCTGACCGCGGCAAACACCGCGTCGTGCTGCACTGCCGACATCACATGGCATTCTGCGCCGGCGCTTTCCCACATGGCGCGCACCGCGGCGACATCGGCGCGCGAGTTTTCCTGCAGCGGGCACAGCACGGTCTTCTTGCCGAGGTACAGGTCCGGCAGCGCCGCCTCCACGCCGTTGAGCTCGCGCCCGGCGATCGGGTGTGCCGGCACGAACTGCGCGACCTTGTCGCCGAGCGCCGTCTTGGCCGCCATGATCACGTCTGACTTGGTGCTGCCGGCATCGGTGACGATGGTGCCCGGCTGCAGGTGCGGCTCCAGCGCGTGCAGCAGCGCAAAGTTCTGCGCCACCGGCGCGCACAGCACGATCACGCTGGCGCCGCGCGCGGCATCCGCCAGCGTCGCGGCCTCGTCGATCACGCCAAGGTCCAGCGCCTTCTGCAGCGACGCCGGCGAGCGCCCCACCCCGACCACCGTGCCCACCACGCCGGCGCGCTTGAGCGCCAGCGCGAGCGAGCCGCCGATCAGGCCGACACCGACAATGACAACACGGGAAAAATGCAATGCACTCACAATCTCAGGCCGCTAGGGGCAGTGGCTCGGACCAGGCCGAGGTAAATCGATGATTGGCAACGAGGCAGGCAAGCAGCCTGCAGCGAAACGCCGCGATTGTAGCCGCGCTCACGCCAGCGCCCGCTCCAGCGCCGCGATGAAGGCCGCGTTCTCCTCGGCCAGGCCGATGGTCACGCGCAGCCAGCGCGGCAGGTTGTAGTTGCCCACCGGCCGCACGATCACGCCCTGCTTCAGCAACGCCAGGTTGACGCGCGCGCCGGCGCCGTCGTCATCGCCCACGCGCACCATCACGAAGTTGCCGGACGACGGCACGTATTCCAGCCCGAGCCGGTCGAAGGCATCGGTCAGCTGGCGCTTGCCGGCACGGTTCAGCTCGGCGCTGCGGCGCAGGAACCCGGCATCGCCCAGCGCGGCGATGGCCGCGGCCTGCGCCACGCTGTTGACGTTGAACGGCTGGCGGATGCGGTTCAGCAGGTCCGACAGCTCCGGCTGCGCCACCGCGTAGCCGATGCGCAGGCCCGCCAGGCCATAGGCCTTGGAGAACGTGCGCGACACCATCAGGTTCGGGTAGCGGCGCACCCAGGCGAGCGAATCGTATTGCTGGTCGGCATCCAGGTATTCGTTGTACGCCTCGTCCAGCACCACCACCACATTGGCCGGCACCCGCTGCAGGAAGGCTTCGATCTGCGCGGCCGGCACGAACGTGCCGGTCGGGTTGTTCGGGTTGGCGATAAAGACCAGGCGCGTATCGGGCGCGATCGCCGCGGCCATCGCCTCCAGGTCATGGCCGTAGTCGCGCGCGGGCACTTCGATGGCGCGTGCGCCGATCTCCTGCGTGGCCAGCGCGTAGACCGCGAACGAGTACTCGGCATAGACGATCGACTGACCCGGCTCCACCAGCGCATGCGCGGCCAGCTCCAGGATGTCGTTGCTGCCATTGCCCAGCGTCAGCCAGTCGGCGGGCACGCCGAAGCGCGCCGACAGCTCGCCCTTCAGCGCAAAGCCGTTGGAATCCGGGTAGCGGCCGAGTTCAGCCACCGCATCGGCCACCGCGCGGCGGGCCGACTCGGGCATGCCGAGCGGATTCTCATTGGAGGCGAGCTTGACGATGCCGGCCTCGTCAAGGCCGAACTCGCGCGCGACTTCCGAAATCGGCTTGCCGGCCACGTACGGCGAAATCGCCCGCACATAGCCGGGTCCGAACACCGTGCCGCCTTGCTTACCCTGCTCTGCCATCTCGTCTCCTTGTTCTTGCCTGGCTGCCTTACTTGCTCGACGGATACGAGCCCAGCACCTTCAGGTAAGCCGCGTTGCGCCGCAGCTCTTCGATGGCGCGCGCCACTGCCGGCTCATGCTGGTGCCCTTCCACATCGACGTAGAAGTAGTACTCCCACGCGCCGCTGCGCGCCGGGCGCGACTCGAAGCGGCACATCGACACACCGTTCTCCGCCAGCGGCGCCAGCAGCTGGTACACCGCGCCGGCCTTGTTAGGTACCGACAGGATCATCGAGGTCTGGTCGCTGCCCGACGGCTCGGTCTCATAGCGGCCAATCACGGCAAAGCGCGTGCGATTGTGCGGATCGTCCTGGATATGCGTGCGCACGATATGCAGGTGATAGCGGTTGGCGGCGGACTCGCCGGCAATCGCGGCCACGGTCGGATCTTCGCTGGCCATGCGCGCGGCCTCGGCATTGCTCGACACCGCCTGGCGCTCCAGGTGCGGATAGTTGGCGGTCAGCCAGTGCTGGCACTGCGCCAGTGCCTGCGCATGCGCGCGCACCACCGTGACGCCCTGCATGTCGGGCGTGGATGCCATCAGGTTGTGGTGCACCTTGAGCGCGATCTCGCCGCTGATCTTCAGCGAGGTCTGCAGGAACAGGTCGAGCGTGCGCGACACCGCGCCCTCGGTGGAGTTCTCGACCGGCACCACGCCGTACTCGACCGTGCCCGCCTCGACGGCACGGAACACCTCGTCGATGCTCGGGCAAGGCACGCCCGACACCTCATGGCCGAAGTGCGCATACAGCGCCTGCTCGGAGAACGTGCCGGCCGGGCCGAGGAAAGCCACTTCCAGCGGCTTTTCCAGCCCGCGGCAGGCGGACATCACCTCGCGCCAGATCGCCGCAACGCTTTCGCCCAGCAGCGGGCCGGGGTTGGCGCCCTGCACCTTGCGGATCACCTGCAGCTCGCGCTCCGGGCGGAACACCGGCGCACCGTACTTCTTCTTGACCTCGCCGACCTCGAGTGCCAGTTTGGCGCGGCGGTTCAGCATCGCCAGCAGTTCGCGGTCAACGGTGTCGATCTGCTCGCGCAGCGGGCTCAGCTCGACCGACAGCTTGCGCTCGGCTTCGCTCAGGTGGCTGTCGTTCTGCTGCTCGTTGGGCGGCGTCTCCTCGCGCGCGGGGGTGCGGTCTTGGCTTGTCATTTTGTATGAATCCGGTGGGCCGCCGGGGCGCGGCGGCCGGAGAAAAACTGACCTCTGCCTGCCGGCGCACTGTGCCTGAGGTGCGCGGGCAGCCAGCGGGAATGCGCGTCAGGCGGACGTACGCTCGAACTCGCGCATGAAATCGACCAGCGCCATCACGCCTTCCAGCGGCATCGCGTTATAGATGCTGGCGCGCATGCCGCCAACGGTCTTGTGTCCCTTGAGTTGCACCAGGCCGTTGGCCCGCGCCTGTTGCAGGAACACTTCATTGCGCGATTCGTCGCCCAGGAAGAACGGCACGTTCATGCGCGAGCGGCAGCTCGGATGGATCTCGTTGCGATAGAAATCGCTCTGGTCCAGGTAGTTGTACAGCGCCGACGCCTTGGCGATATTGCGCTGCTCGATCGCGGGCACGCCGCCCTGGCGCTTGAGCCACTTGAAGACCAGGCCGGCGATATAGATCGCATAGGTCGGCGGCGTGTTGTACATCGAGTTGTGCTCGGCCACCAGGCGCCAGTTGAATGCCGACGGGCACAGCGGGTGGGCATGGCCGATCAGGTCGTCGCGCACGATCACGATGGTGACGCCGGCCGGGCCGATATTCTTCTGCGCGCCGCCGTAGACCACCTGCACGCGCGACCAGTCGATCGGGCGCGACAGGATATGGCTGGAAGCATCCGCCACCACCACGCGGTCGCCCTTGACCTGGCCGATATCGGGAATGTCCTGGAACTCCACGCCGACGATGGTCTCGTTGGTGCACAGGTGCACGTAGCCGGCATCGTCCGACAGCTTCCAGTCAGCAATGTCGGGGATGCGGTGGAATTTCTCCGCCTCGCTGGTGGCCGCGATATTGACCGCGCCATAGCGGCGGGCTTCCTGCTCGGTCTTGACCGACCAGGTGCCGGTGACGACGAAATCGGCCTTGGGCTGCTCGGCGCTGCGCAGCCGCATCAGGTTCAGCGGCACGATGGCGTTTTCGCCAATGGCGCCACCTTGCAGGAACAGCACCTTGAAATTGGCGGGGATGTGCAGCAACTCGCGCAGGTCAGCGATCGCTTCGTTATGGATGCTTTCGAATTCGCGGCTGCGGTGGCTCATCTCCATCACCGAAACCCCGGTCCCGTGCCAGGACAGCATCTCCTCGGCAGCCTGTTGCAGCACTTCGGCGGGCAGCGCCGCCGGGCCAGGGGAGAAGTTGTAGACACGTTCGGCCAATGCACGCTGCATCATGCCGGCAAGAGCGGGATTCTGGGGATCGTTCATGAGACGGGGAATGGAAAAATGGCTGCCGGTGTTACCCAAGCAGCCATTATCCCTCAAACCCGCGCCCCGTTGGGCACCCGGGGCCAGGCCCCGGGGCCGCACTTGCCTGCAAGGCTACAGGCGGACGGCGGTCTGATTCAGTGGCGGATCACGCCAGCATCACTTCGAAGCGGCGGTGATTTCCTTCTCTGCAGCGTCGCGCATCGACTTGCCGACCTGCGGGCCGTACTTCTGCATCATCGAACCCCAGATCTCCTGGGTCGCCTTGCCCTGGTTGGCCATGAACTTCTGGCCGGTCGGCGACTTCAGGAAGGTGGTCAGGTCCTTGAGTTCCGCCGTCGAGTAGTACTTGCCGAAGGCATCGTAGTGCGCCTGGATCGCGTCCTTGCGGAAGCCATCGGTGCTGAAGGCCGAGCCGGCGCCGTCAACCATGCGCTGGACCGCGCCGTTCTTCTTCAGCTTTTCGACAGCGGCCTGCTTCTGCTTGTCGTTCAGGGTCTTGTTCTCGACCAGCACTTGTTCCAGCACCAGCGGAGCTTCCTGCTTGGCGCCTTGCTGCCAGTTTTCGGCCTGGCCCTTGACAGCCTGGTCTGCCTGCATGACGGAAAGCAGTTCCTTGATGGCTGCTGTCTTTTCCGCATCCTGCGCATGGGCGTGCTGCGCCATCATGAAGGTCGGAACGAAAGCGGCCAGAACTGCGATACGTCGATAGGTTTTGAGCATTGTGACTCCCTGGTAAATACGTCCGTTTTAGTCCGGACAGCCGCGACGCGAGTTCCGGCGGGCGTCCTATTGTTGCAACAATTTACGATTTGTCTTACGGATTAGCGTCCAAGTCGGCCCCGGCAGCACCTTCTGCACCGTCGGCGTCTTCAGCCTCGTCGCCACCGGCACCGTTATCGGCATCGCTTTCGACGATGCGCTGCAGCCCGGACAACTTGGTGCCTTCGTCAACGTTGATCAGCGTGACACCCTGCGTGGCGCGGCCCATTTCGCGGATTTCAGCCACGCGGGTACGGATCAGCACGCCACCGGTGGTGATCAGCATGATCTCATCCTCGGGCGAAACCAGTGCTGCCGCCACCACACGGCCATTGCGCTCGCTCGTCTGGATCGCAATCATGCCCTTGGTGCCGCGCCCGTGTCGAGTGTACTCAGCAATGGGGGTACGCTTGCCGTAGCCGTTCTCGGTCGCGGTCAGCACGCTGCCGCGCATGCCCGCCTCAGCCTCTTCGGCGGTCTCGGCCGGCGCCACCAGCATGGCGATCACGGTCTGGCCGTCTTCCAGGTTCATGCCGCGCACGCCGCGCGCCTGGCGGCCCATCGGACGCACGTCGTTCTCGTCGAAGCGCACGGCCTTGCCGGCATCGGAGAACAGCATCACATCGTGCTGGCCGTCGGTCACGGCCGCGCCGATCAGGTAGTCGCCCTCGTCCAGGTCGACCGCGATGATGCCGGCCTTGCGCGGATTGGAGAACTCGGTCAGCGCGGTCTTCTTGACCGTGCCGCGGGCGGTGGCCATAAAGATGAAGTGCTCGGCGTCAAACTGCTTGACCGGCAGGATCACATTGATCTTCTCGCCTTCGGACAGCGGGAACATGTTGACGATCGGGCGCCCGCGCGAGTTGCGCGAGCCCTGCGGCACCTCATACACCTTCAGCCAGTAGAGCCGGCCGCGGTTGGAGAAGCACAGGATGTAGTCGTGGGTATTGGCCACGAACAGCGTGTCAATCCAGTCGTCTTCCTTGGTCGCTGCCGCCTGCTTGCCGCGTCCGCCACGCTTTTGCGCGCGGTACTCGGAAATCGGCTGGCTCTTCATATAGCCGCTGTGCGACAGCGTGACCACCATGTCCTGCGGGGTGATCAGGTCTTCGGTGTCCAGCTCGGTCGCGTTCAGCTCGATCTGCGAACGGCGCTCATCGCCGAATTCGGCGCGGATAGCGGTGAGTTCGTCGACGATGATTGCAGTAATACGCTCCGGCCGCGCCAGGATATCCAGCAGGTCGGTGATTACCGCCATGATGTCGCGATATTCCTGGACGATCTTGTCCTGTTCGAGCCCGGTGAGGCGTTGCAGGCGCATTTGCAGGATTTCCTGCGCCTGGCCATCCGACAGGCGGTACAGGCCGTCTGCCTGCATGCCGAACACCGGCGGCAGCCCGTCCGGACGATAGGAGGCGCGGCCGCCCGGGGTCTCGCCTTCGGCGCGCGCAAGCATTTCGCGGACCAGGGCCGAATCCCATGCCTTCGCCATCAGTTCCTGCTTGGCGATCGGCGGAGTCGGTGCGGCCTTGATGATGGCGATGAATTCGTCGATGTTGGCCAGCGCGACGGCCAGGCCTTCCAGCACGTGGCCGCGCTCGCGCGCCTTGCGCAGCTCGAATACCGTGCGGCGGGTGACGACTTCTCGCCGGTGCGCCAGGAAGTACTCCAGCATCTGGCGCAGGTTCAGCAGGCGCGGCTGGCGGTCGACCAGCGCCACCATGTTCATGCCGAAGGTGTCCTGCAGCTGGGTGTTCTTATATAGGTTGTTGAGAACAACCTCGGGCACCTCGTTGCGCTTGAGCTCGATCACCACGCGCATGCCGGACTTGTCCGACTCGTCGCGGATGTCGGAAATGCCCTCGATCTTCTTTTCAGTGACCAGTTCGGCGATGCGTTCGAGCAAGGTGCGCTTGTTGACCTGGTAGGGCAGCTCGTCGACGATGATCGCCTGGCGCTGGCCGCGGTCGATGTCCTCGAAGTGCGTCTTGGCCCGCATCACCACGCGGCCGCGGCCGGTGCGATAGCCTTCGCGAACGCCCTGGATGCCATAGATAATCCCGGCGGTCGGAAAATCAGGCGCCGGAATCAATTCAATCAGTTCATCCACCGTCGCCTGCGGGTTGCGCAGCAGGTGCAGACAGCCATCGACGATTTCATTCAGGTTATGCGGCGGGATATTGGTGGCCATGCCCACCGCAATACCGGACGAACCGTTGATTAGCAGATTGGGAATACGCGCCGGCAGGATCGAAGGCTCTTTTTCAGAGCCGTCGTAGTTGCTGTCGAAATCGACGGTTTCCTTGTCGATGTCGAACAGCATCTCGTGGGCGATTTTCGCCAGGCGGATTTCGGTATAACGCATGGCCGCGGCGTTATCGCCGTCGACCGAACCGAAATTACCCTGGCCGTCGACCAGCATGTAGCGCAGCGAGAAGTCCTGCGCCATGCGGACGATGGTGTCGTAGACTGCGGTATCGCCGTGCGGGTGATACTTACCGATCACATCACCGACGATACGGGCCGACTTCTTGTAGGGTCGGTTCCAGTCGTTGTTAAGCTCGTGCATCGCAAACAGCACGCGCCGGTGCACCGGTTTCAGGCCGTCCCGCACATCAGGAAGCGCCCGGCCCACGATCACGCTCATGGCGTAATCGAGATAGGAGCGGCGCATTTCCTCTTCGAGGGAGACCGGAAGGGTTTCTTTTGCGAATGGATCCATTGCGGCGTGGTTTATGCGGCAGGTTTAAGCGAATGACAGGCCCTTTAGCGCGCGGCACAGTGGGCGCCTGACGGCTGGGCAACGTGTCATTCTAACATGCCGCCACCCCCCGCCTGCCGCTCTCCGGACAGCCCTTGCGCACACCTCCCGAGGCCCTCGCTGAAACCCGGAATCCCTGATGCCACAAGGCTTTGCGGGCGACACAAGACCTATGTTGCACAAACACCACAGGCCCAAAACCCATGCGGCGAATCGAATATATTTACTTCTTAGGAAACGACCCTTGTGGCACAATTCCCCAGCGAAGAGCCAGACATTGTTCGAAGTGGAGCATCCACCACATCGAGAATGTTATACTCCGAAGAATGTATGACTTGTTTTCGTCCATTTGCTCGCAGTAACCCTGCGGTGATCTCATCCTGAGAGGAGAAATATGAAAAAATTTGCCAAGCTCGCGCTCGTTGCAGCTACCGCAGTAATGGCTGCATCCGCTCAAGCTCAGTCCGTCCCTTATGAAAAGAAGGCAGTGAACGACAACTGGGGCAACGGTACGAGCGAGTACGTGTGGAAGAATGGCACGAACGAGCTCTGCTGGCGCGACAGCTCCTGGACCCCGGCCACCGCCAACGCGCTGTGCGACGGCGCCCTGGCCCCGGCCGCACCGGCACCGGCACCGGCTCCGGTGGCTCCTCCGGTCGTCTCGAGCGAGAAGGTCACTTTCGCTGCTGACACCCTGTTCGACTTCGACAAGGCTGTCCTGAAGCCGGAAGGCAAGGCCAAGCTGGACGACCTGGTCTCGAAGCTGCAAGGCATCACCCTGGAAGTCATCATCGCCGTTGGCCACACCGACTCGTTCGGTTCGGACAAGTACAACGATCGCCTGTCGATCCGTCGTGCTGAATCGGTCAAGGCTTACCTGGTGAGCAAGGGCGTTGAAGCCAACCGCGTCTACACCGAAGGCAAGGGCAAGCGCCAGCTGAAGGTCGATCCGAAGTCGTGCAAGGGCAACCGCAAGTCCCAGATCGCCTGCCAGCAGCCGAACCGCCGCGTGGAAGTCGAAGTGGTCGGCACCCGCAGCGCACGTTAATCGGATTCTTTCCGACGACGAAAGGCCCAGCGCAAGCTGGGCTTTTTTTTTGGTACAGTTGCCCGGACTGTCCCTCTCTTCCCTTCACACCGCCGGCGCGGCTAGTGCCGCCGGCCCCGCATACGATGACGTTGCAATCGCAAACCCTTTCCGCAGCCGGCGCCGCCAATCAGGACCTGCCGCGCGGCAATGCCGATCCGAAGGAAATCGACAAGTTCAGCGAACTGGCCCACCGCTGGTGGGACCCGGAAAGCGAGTTCAAGCCGCTGCATGAGCTGAACCCGCTGCGCCTGCGCTGGATCGACGGCATCGCCGGTCTGGCCGGCAAGCGCGTGGTCGACGTGGGTTGCGGCGGCGGCATCCTGTCCGAAAGCATGGCACGCCTGGGCGCCACGGTGCGCGGTATCGATCTCTCGACCAAGGCACTGAAGGTAGCGGACCTGCACAGCCTGGAGACCGGGGTTGCCGTGACCTATGAAGAGATCGCCGCAGAAGCGCTGGCCGCACGTGAACCGGCCAGCGTCGATGTGGTGACCTGCATGGAGATGCTGGAGCACGTGCCGGATCCGGCGTCGATCGTGCAAGCCTGTGCCACGCTGGTCAAGCCCGGCGGCTATGTGTTCTTCTCGACCATCAACCGCAACCTGAAGGCCTACCTGCTGGCCATCGTCGGCGCGGAATATGTGCTCAACATGCTGCCGCGCGGCACGCACGACTACGACAAGTTCATCACGCCGTCCGAGCTCGCGCGCTTTGCCCGCCAGGCCAGGCTGGACCTGGTGGAAATGCGCGGCATGACCTACAACCCGCTGTCGCAGGTGTATGCGCTGGGCAGCGACACCGATGTGAACTACATGATGGCGTTCCGCCGGGTGGCAGCATGAGCGCCGGCATCGCAGGGGTCTTCTTCGACCTGGACGGCACGCTGGCAGATACCGCGCCGGACCTGGCGGCGGCGGCCAACCGGCTGGTCGTCGAGCGCGGCCAGGCGCCGGTGGCCTATGAAAAACTGCGTCCCGTCGCCTCGCACGGCGCGCGTGGACTGCTGGGTGCAGCCTTCGGCCTGCGTCCGGAGGATGCAGAGTTCCCGGCGCTGCGCGATGTCTTCCTGGACTACTACGAGGCCGACATCGCGGTGCACACGCGCCTGTTCGACGGCATGCCGCAAGTGCTGGCCGCGCTCGAGGCAGCGGGCATCCCGTGGGGCATCGTCACCAACAAGATCGCCCGCTTCACCGTGCCGTTGGTCGCCGCGATCGGCCTGGCCCCGCGCGCCAGCGCGGTCGTCAGCGGCGACACCACGCCCCACGCCAAGCCGCACCCCGCCCCGCTGCTGCATGCCGCGGCAAGCGCCGGCGTCGACCCGCGCCAGTGCGTCTATGTGGGCGATGACCTGCGCGACATCCAGGCCGGCAAGGCCGCCGGCATGATCACCGTCACAGCCGCCTATGGCTATTGCGGCGACGCCGAGCCGCCCGAGACCTGGGGCGCCGACCACCTGATTCGCCACCCGGCCGAGCTGATCCCGCTGCTGTTGCCCGCCGTGGTCGCCTGATTGTGTCGCAGGGGTATCCTGGCCGTTCCCGGAACTCCCCGCGACAGCTTGCGTCCAACCGGGTACAATCCAGCTTCCTCACTGGGGCCGACCTGGTTTCGACGTGGGTTACAAAGCAGTGGAGGGCATACCGAGGACCCGTCACCTCGTTAATCAATGGGAATGCAATAACTGCTAACGACGAACGTTACGCACTGGCCGCTTAATTGCGGCCGTCCTCGCACTGGCTCGCTGACGGGCTAGGGTCGCAAGACCACGCGAGGTCATTTACGTCAGATAAGCTCCGGAAGGGTCACGAAGCCGGGGACGAAAACCTAGTGACTCGCCGTCGTAGAGCGTGTTCGTCCGCGATGCGCCGGTTAAATCAAATGACAGAACTAAGTATGTAGAACTCTCTGTGGAGGGCTTACGGACGCGGGTTCGATTCCCGCCGGCTCCACCAGTATTCAGTCCGATGCAGCACCTGCAGGTCTAGAAACCCGCGATAGCCGAAGGCTTCGCGGGTTTTTTCTTTGGCAGCGGATACCCCGCCATCTGTTTTCCAGGACGGTAACCAAATCGCACCGCAGCCTTTGCAGTTGTTTACAGTCATGTCCCCAGCCCTGGCCTACGCTGGAATCGCTGCAGGCCGGGCCATGCACGGCATCAGCATCACAGTGCTCCACAGGCGGACGCCTGGCACCGGCTCCCCGTTGCCAGGCCCTTTCTCCACGCCGGCGCGACCGCACATCGTCCACAAGAAACGGAGTTGGCGATGCCAATCAAGTCCATCGAGGTCATCCTCACCCGAGACGCGCAGTGGGCCCTCGAATACGACCCCGACAACCCGGGACCGGTCTACCCGTCACGCGATGCCGCGATTGCCGCAGGCCTGCAGCTGGCGATGACCCACGATGCCGTCCTGACCATTCATGGCATCAATGACAAATCGGACGCGTTCGATTTCAGGGAATTGCACGTCCCTTTGCTCCATTGATGGTTGGTGCTATCAGCGCGCAGTGGAAAGCAACATCCCCAGAATTGGGGATGCCCGGATCGCGTAGCGGCACCATCATGGTATGCGGGCGTGCTGCGACTCGCCCGCTACCACTTGTGGCCCTCGTCCTCCCTGGCCGAGGGCTCTTTCTTTGGGTGACGCACCGGTACAACGCAGCGTCACCGGGAAGCGCCGCCGGCGCCGGGCGCCGCGCGCTATACCCCCAGCGCCCGGCCATCGCTGCGCGGGTCGTGCGCGCCGCTAAGCTGCCCGCCGGTATCGATCCGGATCGCGCCCGGATGACCGGCCAGCTGGCTTTGCGCAGGGATCGGGCTCAGTTGATGGCCGCGCGCGGCAAGCTCGTTGAACACCGGCAGGCCGGCATCCTGTTCCAGCTTGAGGCTGTCGCGGCTGTCCGAGAAGGTCTTGCCCAGCAGGAAGCGCGGGCGGCGCAGAGCCGTCAGCGGATCCATGCCGTAGTCGATCATCCGTGTCAGCACCGCGGCCAGTGTCTGCGGCTGGCCGTCGGCGCCTTGCGTGCCGTACAGCAGGTGCGGCCGGCCCTGCTTGAGGTAGATGCCGGGATTGAGGGTATGGAATGGCCGCTTGCCGCCGCGCAGCACGTTGGGGCTGGCGGGATCGAGGCTGAACGATGCGCCGCGGTTGTGCCAGAGCACCCCCGTGTCGCCGACGACCAGGCCGCTGCCCCAGTCGAAATAGACGGTCTGCAGCATGCTCACGCAGCGGCCCTCGCGGTCGGCGGCGCCGATGTAGACGGTGTCGCCGGGCTTGAACACATGCGGCCACGCCATGGCGCGGTCCATGCGGATGCGGCGCGCGTGGGCGTCGAGATTGGACCTGGACAACAGCCGCTCCAGCGGCACGTCGACAAAATCGGGATCGGCGACGTAGCGGTTGCGGTCCAGGAACGCCAGCTTCACGGCCTCGACCAGCAGGTGGTAATAGTCTGCGCTGCCTTCCTGGATACCGGACAGATCGAACCGGTCGAGGATGCCCATGATCTCCAGCGTGGTCACGCCTTGCGTGGGCGGACGCAGGCCGAGCAGTTCGCCGTCGCGGTAGGCCACGCGCAGCGGCACTTCTTCGCGCGCCTGGCAGCGCGCCAGGTCCTGTTCGCGCAACGGCGAGCCGGCCTTGGCCAGCCCGGCGGCAAGGCGACCGGCGAGGTCGCCCTCGTAGAATTCGCGCCCGCCCTGTGTCGCCACCCGGTCCAGGGTGCGGGCCAGCTCAGGCTGGCGGAACATTTGGCCGGGCCTGGGCATGCGCCCGTCTGGCATGAAGACCTGTCCGAAGCCATCCCAGCCTGACAGGTCCGCCGAGCGGAACTCCTGCCAGAAGCACTGTGACGGCGTGACCGGGAATCCGTTGGCGGCGTACTCGGTGGCCCGCGCCAGCAGCGCCGACCACGACTGCGTGCCGCCCCACTGGTCCCGGCTGAAGGCAAAGGCGCGGTCCCAGATCGCAACGGTGGCGGCGGCAGTGAGTGCCGCTGCCGGGCCCCGCAGCGGAATCGTGCCGGCATAGCCCGAGGTCTCGGACGCCGCCTGGCCGATGCCGGAGAACGTGCGCACATTGCCGCCGCGGTCGCTGACCACCAGGAAGGCGTCGCCCCCCAGGCCGGTAAAGTGCGGGTATGTCACGCTCAGCACCGCGCCGATGGCAATCGCCGCCTCGATGGCGTTGCCCCCGGCCTTCAATACCTCCAGCCCCGCCTGGCTGGCCAGTCCATGCGGGCTGGTGACCATGCCCGCGGACGAATGCGCCAGCCCTGCGCGCCCGGATTGCGCCGGCTCCTGCGCCAGTTCCTGGCCGACGGCAGGCAATATGGTGCTGCCCGCCAGCGCGGCCGAGCCGGCCAGGAATGCCCGGCGCGACGTGCCGGTGCCGCAAGGATCCACTTCACCCAGAAATTCCATACCCACTTCCCCCGGATACGCGCGGCCGGCCCACGCTGGCAGCCGCGATAACGATTCGATGATGGCGCCGGGTCATGCTGCGCCTGGCACGCAAACCCGGCAGGACGCGTCGGCTCAGGTCTCGGTCTTCCAGCCTTGCCATGGGCGTTCGGCAACGGATTCCGGTGCCGCGTAGTGATGCTTGATCCAGGCATAGGCCGGTCCGAGCGCATTCATGGCGATCACCGCGCCAAGCGCGACAACGGGATCGCCCGGCACCGGGCCGAAGCCGCCGAACAGCGTGGCGAAATACGAGGCAAAGCCAAAGAACATGCCGGGGATGAAGCGCAGCGTGACGAACACGCGAGCGAGATACATCATCGAAGCGTTGAGCGCGAACAGGATCACCATCTCCGCCACGATCAGCGCTGGCCCGGAGAACTGCTCGGCCGCCTGGCGGAAGCAAAGCACGATGACAAAGGCAAAGAGCGAGCCCACCGGCAGTGTCGGCCAGATCTTCTTCAGGTTCTCCGGCGTGGGACCGCCCATGGCAAAGGTCGCGGCCCAGCTGATGAAGATGGCCCATGGCGGCAGGTGCGAGGCATGCGCGGCGATGGGAACGGTGGTGATGGCAAGCAGTGAAGCCACGACTTCGGCGGGCAGCTTTCTCATGATCGACTCCTTGATGGACGGGGAACGGGCTTTGCTGTCAGTGTGGGCAGCACCGGTGCCGATGGATCTCGCAGCGATGCTGCGTGACTACGGTGATCTTGCCGCGCTTGACCACCCACAGCCGCGGCGGGATGTCGATCAGCGCATCGGCCACCTGGAAGGTATCGAGCACGACCAGGTCAGCCTGGCGCCCGACCTTGAGGCCATAGGTGTCGTGCAGGCCGATCGCGCGCGCGGCGTTGTGCGTGCCCATGTCGAGCACCGCGAGCTGGTGCTCGGGCACGCCGAACTGGGCCACGTGCGCCAGCATGTTGCCGATCTGCAGCATGTCGGCCTTGCCGAACGGCGTGAAGGCGTTGCGGATATTGTTCGAGGAATACGCCACGTTGACGCCGCCGCTGTGCAGGGCCTTCACCGGCGCCAGCCCGCGGCGCTGGTTCTGGACGTCCTTGCGGCCGCCGAGATAGAGATCGGTGGCGGGCAGCGTGACGATGCTGATGCCGGCCTCGCGGATCTGCTCGATCAGCGGCTGCAGCTGCGCCGCGTCAAGCGCGCCCAGGCTCGTGACATGGCCCAGCGACACGCGCCCCTGGTAGCCGGCTTCGATGGTCTTCTGCGCGATATATGACACTGCGGCAAAGCGCTGGTCGCCGGTGTCGTCGGCAAAATCGGCATGCATGTCGACCGGCGCGTCATAGCGTTGCGCCAGTTCGAAGACCATGTCGATATGGCGCATGGTGTCGGCCCAGCTCAGCTCGTTGTACGGGCAGCCGCCGACCACATCGGCGCCCATGTCCATGGCCTCTGTCAGCAGCTCGCGGGTGCCCTGCGATTTCAGGATGCCCTCTTGCGGGAAGGCCACGATCTGCAGGTCGAGCAGATCGTGGTACTCCGATTTCAGTTCAAGCAGCGTCTCCACCCCGATCAGCCCCTGGATCAGGTCGACATCGGGATGCGCGCGGATCGCCACCGTGCCGTTCCTGACCGCCATGTCCAGCACCTGGCGCGAGCGGTCCAGCACATCCTGGCGCTGCTGCTTGCTTTTCAGGATGCCGGTGACGCGGATGGCTTCGTCCAGCGTGCCGAAGCGCGCCGGCAGGCGGCGGTGCAGCAGTGCCTTGTCCAGGTGCAGGTGCGCTTCGACCAGCCCCGGGATGACCGCGCGGCCGCCGGTCTCGATCACTTCATGCGCCGGCACGTCGATGCCGGGCTCGATGGCGGCGATGCGGCCGTCGCGGATGGCGATATCGGTCAGGGGCGCGTCGTCGCGAACGCAGGCGTCCCGGATCAGCAGGTCCAGCTGCATGGCTTGTCTCCTCAGGTCTTGTTATGCAGGCGAAGTCAGGGCTTCGCTACCTGAAGCGTAGGTGCCGGGGCGGCATCACTACATCAGGATTGGCTGAATTCGACCTAAGGATTTTCCTAGACGCACCGCAGCAGACTAGGCCGCGTCCCCGGCTTCGGCGAGCAGGCCGTGGCGGATGGCGTAGTGCACCAGCCCGGCCGTCGAAGCGATATCCATCTTGCCGAGAATGTTGGCCTTGTGGGTGCTTACCGTCTTGGCGCTGAGCGACAGCGCCGCGGCGACCTCGTTGATGCCCAGCCCCTCGGCCAGCATCTGGAACACCTGCAGTTCACGCGCCGTCAGGCGTGCATGCGGCAACATGGCATCGGGCTGCCGGGCTTGGCTGAGGAGCTTGTCGGCAATCGCCGGCGAGACTGCGGTACCGCCGCGCGCCACCTTGCGGATGGCACCGAGCAGCTGGTCGGACTCGACATTCTTGGTCAGGTAGCCAGCCGCGCCCGCGCGGATAGCCTGCACCGCATATTGCGACTCGCGGTACATGCTCAGCACCAGGATCGGTAGCGCCGGATAGCCGGCCCGTATCTGCTGGATCAGCAGGATGCCGCTGCGCCCCGGCATCGACATGTCCAGCAACAGCACGTCCGGCGTCTGCGCGCGCAGCAGCGCCAACACTTCGCAGCCGTCGGCGGCTTCGGCCACCACCTGCATGTCGGGCACGGTGGAGAAGATCTTCTTGAGCCCGTCGCGGATGATGGTGTGGTCGTCGGCAAGCATCAGGCGGATCATCTTGCGCCTCCGTTGCCGGCAGTGCCGGCATTGGGGATCTGCGCCTCGACCCGGGTGCCGCCGCCCTTCTCGCTGGTTACCGCCAGCTTGCCGCCCAGCATCAGCGCACGCTCGCGCATCCCCAGCAAACCCAGGCTGCGGCGATGCCCGGCCCTGGACGCATCGATGCCGCGGCCGTTGTCGGCAACCACCAGCCGCAAGGTCCCGCCGGCCGCGCTCAGCTCCACCCGCACGCGATCGGCGCGGCCATGGCGGCAGGCATTGGTCAGCGCTTCCTGCGCGATGCGAAAGACCGCGGTGCTGAGTTCGGCGCTGAGCTCGCCGACGGGCTGCAGCGCCAGCTCGCAGGCGATGCCGCCGCGCTCGGAAAAAGACTCGGCCAGCCACTCGATCGCCGCGGTCAGCCCCAGCTCATCCAGCAGCGGCGGGCGCAGGTCTGCCGCGATGCGCTGCACCGCGTCCACCGTCGAATCCGCGATCTGCTTGAGCATCTGCAAATGCTTGCGGCACGCGTCGCCGGCATCGGGGCCCTGCTGCGCTTCGATAAAGCTGAGTCCCAGGCGCAATGCCGTCAGGGACTGCCCAAGCTCATCGTGCAGCTCGCGTGAGATCCGGGTGCGCTCCGCCTCGCGCACGGACTGCAGGTAGGCGGACAGCTCACGCAGCTGCGCGCGCGAGTCCAGCAGCTCCTGCTCGGAGCGCTTGCGGTCGGTAATGTCGCGCGAGATGCCAACCGTGCCGACGACCGCGCCGTCCTGGCCCCGAATCGGCATCTTGATGGTATCGAACCAGCGCAGGCTACCGTCCTGGCCGTGACGGCATTCCTCATAACGCCGGCGGATGCCGCTGGCCACCACGGCGTTGTCGGTGTCCAGGTAGACCTGTCCCCATTCCTCCGACCACACCTTGTCCGGCGTGCTGCCCAGAATCTCGGCCTCGGACCGCCCGCATGCGGCCATGAAGGCGTCATTGACCAGGACGTAGCGGGAGCCGGCGTCCTTCAACCAGGCCTGGTCCGGTATGTTGTTCAGTATGGCCCGCTGCAGGTCGACATACGTATCCATGACTTCTCCTTGCCGGGCTTTTGCCTTGTCGGCAGGCGCCCGATTCATGACGGGCAAGAATTGATTCATGCCTTGCACGCATCAGGCCGCATGGCCTGCCTGCAGCCCCTCGCAGACTATAGCCAGCAACCGGCGGCAATGCGCTTGTCGTTTTCCTCAATGGCTGCACGAAAGCGGGAAGTCCGGATCACAAAGCCTTGCGACACGGTGTGGATCATGGGGTTGTTGGGCAGTTCTTCCGTTCCGGTGGCATGAAATCTCTGACCCAGATTTAAGGCAAGCCTTATTGCTGCCGGGAATGCGCCACACGTATCGTAGTAGCGCAACTTTAACCGGCATGCCGGAAAGCCGGAGGGCCGCACAACCTGGCCGTTTGTGCGCGCCGCACATGCCATCACCGCGAGCCCTGCCATGAACGGAAAACAGCTAATCAGCACCCTGCGCCACTGGCTGGTGGTACTTGCATGCTTTGCGGTCCCGCATTTGGCTCATGCGGCCTGCAGCTCCACGCCGGCGATGCCATATCTGCAGGCACTCAGCAACATGGCAGTCGCCGCCAACCTCGCCGTCGGCAGCACCATTCCCGGAACAGTGCATTACTACTCATTCAGCGGCACCTGTACCAACGTGCCGCCGTACGTGGTGGCCGGTGCTCCCATCATCTCCTGCTACTACGGCAGCGGCACTGAAGTCATGCCCGGCGTCTACTCCACCGGAGTCGCCGGCATCGGCATCCGGCTGCGCAATGCAGCGGGCCAGCCCATGACCAACGCAGCCGGCTTGAACTGCGATACCCGCAGCGCAAACCTTGGCTACCTGGACGCCAGCCTGAACTATTCGGTGTCGGTATCGGTGGAATTCGTGAAGACCGGGACGATCACTTCAGGCAATCTTGATCCCACCCAGACCCGCTTCGGCTTCGGCGTCTACAAGGGCAGCACGGCAGGGGGACTGGGTGGCGTCGACAACTATATCGGCTTCAGCGGCAACGTGACACCGCGGGAAATTGCCTGCAACACCAACTATCCCCCCGTGGTCAACCTGCCTGCAATCAGTGCCACGACGCTCGCAAACCAGGGCGCGGGCGGCAATACGCCCTTCGCCATCCAGCTGACCTGCAGTGGCGCGGCGATTGTTGGCATGACACTGGACGGGGCCATAGGCACGCCGGTAGCCTCGGCCGCGAATGGCATCCTTGGTATCGTCAATGCCGGGACGGGCGGCATGGCCAGCGGCGCAGGCGTGCAGATCGTCAATGCGAGCGGCACCGAGCCTGTACCCCTGCAGGTGCGCAATGCGATGGGCAACATCACGGCCAACGTCCCCGCCACATACCGCTTCGGCGCGCGCTACATCGGCCTTGGCGGCACGCCCTCCCCGGGGACGGTATCAAGCGCGATGATCTTTACCATGGATTATCAGTAGCGCGCACGGAAGCCGCACGGCGAAGGACTACAATAGGCGGTTGCAGTCCTTGAAGGCTTTCGCCATGTCTGACCATCCCCGCTTCACCATCAACCGTTCCATGGTCGCGCTGGTCCCGGAACAGCCGTTCCTGGACTGGATCCAGGCGGTCGATCCCCAGCCGGTGGCCGGCCTCACGCTAGAGCAGGTGCGCGAAGACCAGAGCGTGTTTCTGCTGCCGGAAGAGCTGGCCGATACGCACGACAACGCCTTGCGCTGGGTCGAGAAGCGCTGGCAGGAATTCTTTGAATTCATGCTGGGCGAGTGGTTCGATGACTCGATGTGGCCCGAGGAACTGTCGCTGCAGATGTTCCGCGAGTGGTTCAGCGTGCGCTACCACTCGATGGTGTTCGACATGGCGCCTGACGTGCCGGTCATGCACGATGACTGGGACGACGAAGACGACGCATCCGAGATGCTGCACTAGGAACAAGGATCAGGAACCCGGCCGGCAGCGCGCCGGCCCGGGTTTCGGCGTCGCCAGCGACACCTCAGAGGAAGCGGTCGAGGATCTTGCGGCTGTGCTTGTCCAGCGCCGTCAGGTCGCGGATCAGGTAGTGGATGCCGTGCGTGTCCGATATCAGCAGCGTGCTGCCGGCCAGGCGCCGGATTGCCTCTTCGCCGCGCAGCACCAGCTCGGTCTTGCCGCGATCGGTCTGCACCGTCCACACGCTGGGCGTGGCGTAGGTCGACACGCTGACGATACGCTGGATCTCCGGCATGAACTCGCGCGAGGCGAGTTCCGCTTCGATCATGTCGCGCTCTGCCTGCGGCACATCCTCCAGCCGCGGAATCCACACCACCTCATGCCCGTCGGTGCTCATCAGGCCGATGCCGCCCTGCGGCGCGGAAATCGGGAAGGCGCGCACCGGCACCACGCCTTCGTGGACGGTGCCGTCTTCGGCGATCAGGACCAGGCGGCCAAAACGATTGCGATCTAGCGTAAACATGGGCGTCGGCGTGGTGGCGGGAACGTCATTGGGCATTGGCGGCCTCCGGCGTTTCGATCGCTTCGTCTTCGCCGTCCTCGGTGTCGACATTGCGCGCCTGCGCCTGGTACAGCTTGTAGTATGCGCCTTCGCGCAACAGCAGCTCATCATGGCTGCCGACTTCGACGATCTGGCCGCGGTCCATCACCACCAGCCGGTCGGCCTTGCGCAGTGTCGACAGGCGGTGCGCGATGGCGATGGTGGTGCGGCCCTGCACCAGGTTGTCGAGCGCCTTCTGGATTTCCTTCTCGGTGGCGGTGTCGACCGACGAGGTGGCCTCGTCCATGATCAGGATGCGCGGGTTGATCAGCAGCGCGCGCGCGATCGAGATGCGCTGGCGCTCGCCGCCTGACAGCGCCTGGCCACGCTCACCGACCAGCGAGTCATAGCCGTGCGGCAGGCGCAGGATGAACTCGTGCGCATGCGCGGCGCGCGCGGCGGCGATGATCTCCTCGCGCGTGGCGTCGGGCTTGCCATAGGCAATATTGTCGGCAATCGTGCCGAAGAACAGGAACGGCTCCTGCAGCACCAGGCCGATATGGCGGCGGTACTCCGACACCGGCAGCGAGCGGATATCGACGCCGTCGACGCGGATCGCGCCCTCGGAAACATCGTAGAAACGGCAGATCAGGTTGACCAGCGTGCTCTTGCCCGAGCCGCTGTGCCCCACCAGGCCAATCATCTCGCCCGGCTCGATCGACAGGTTCAGCCCGCGGATCACCGCGCGGTTGCCGTAGCGGAAGCCCAGGTCGCTCATGTCGATGGCGCCTTCGACCTTGTCCAGCTTCGCCGGGCGCACCGGCTCCGGCACGCTCGAGACATGGTCGAGGATGTCGAAGATGCGCTTGGCGCCGGCAGCGGCCTTCTGCGTCACCGAGACGATCCGGCTCATCGAATCCAGGCGGGTATAGAAGCGGCTGATATAGGTCAGGAACGCCACCAGCACACCCACCGTGATGGCGCTGTGCGACACCTGCCAGATGCCGAACACCCACACGATCAGCAGGCCGATCTCGGTCAGCAGGGTGACCGTCGGCGTGAACAGCGACCATACCGCGTTGACGCGGTCGTTGATCGCTAGGTTGTGCTTGTTGGCCTCGCGGAAGCGCGACACCTCACGCTTTTCCTGGGCAAAGGCCTTGACCACGCGGATGCCGGGGATGGTATCGGCCAGCACATTGGTGATCTCGGACCAGATCCGGTCGATCTTCTCGAAGCCGTGGCGCAGGCGGTCGCGCACCAGGTGGATCATCCAGGCGATGAACGGCAGCGGCACCAGCGTGACCAATGCCAGCCACGGGTTGATCGACACCAGGATCACCGCCGTCATGAGGATCATCAGCACGTCGGTGGCAAAGTCCAGCAGGTGCAGCGACAGGAAGACGCAGATGCGGTCGCTTTCCGAGCCGATGCGCGCCATCAGATCGCCGGTGCGCTTGCCGCCGAAGTATTCCAGCGACAGCTTTAGCAGATGTTCGTACGTGGTAGTGCGCAGATCGGCGCCGATACGCTCCGATACGCGCGCGAGCAGGTAAGTGCGCGCCCACCCCAGCGACCAGGCCACCAGCGCCGCCCCCAGCAATCCCGCGAGGTACAGACGCACCAGCCCGTAGTCGATCGGCACCCCGTTCTGGAACGGGATCAGCACCTTGTCCATCAGCGGCATGGTCAGGTACGGCGGCACCAGCGTGGCCGCGGTGGACAGCAGCGTCAGCAGGAAGCCCGCCAGCAGTTGCCACTGGTACGGCCGGGCAAAGCGCCACAGGCGCAGCAGCGCCCAGGTCGACGGCGGGGTTTCCAGCTCCCGGCTGCATTGGGGGCACTGTTCCTCGTCCGGCGGCAGCGGCGCCTTGCAGGTCGGGCACAGCACTTCGCCCGCCCCGCCCGCCGGGCGCGCGCCGGCGGCATCGCGCTGGAATTCGAACTGGTCGGCCAGCCGCAGCGCGGCCGGATTGTAACCAAGCGTGTATCGCCAGCTCGCCAGCCGGCCTTCTGGACCGCTCAGTTCCAGCGCGCCCACGCCCGCGTGGTCGGTGTGCGACAGGCGCAGGGAGGTCCCGATGTTCCATTCCCGCACATTTTTTTCACCGGGAGCCCGGGCAACGATGCGCTGGTCGGTCACAACCAGCCACCCTTGGGTAAAATGCAGCTTCGCGTCGAGGTCCAGAGCCAGTCCGGCCAGGACGGTCTCGCCGGGTCGGAGCCACGATCCGGATTCGGTACGCCAGGGCTCGTCGGCAGCAGGGGCGGTAGGGACAGGCAGGGAGGACTGGGTCATGGATGGCGCGGCGTGCGTCCAGGGGGTACGGACATAACTTGAAACAAATTTAGGCCGGGCACGCTCTGGCGGCCCGCGAATTCGCCCGCAGTATACATAACGACGAACGCGCGGGTACTCCTGATGCACTGCACAATCACTTTTACACGAAGAAAGTCAACCCGCTCTGTGCTGTAACGTTACTGAAAGGTTAGGCTTCCATTTCTCGGGCGGTTCCGCCCACTGCCTCAAGCTAATTCAATGAAAAAGAAGGACATTGAGATTTTCGATGTCATGTCGCTGCGCGGCCCGAATATGTGGACATATCGGCCCGTACTGGAGGCATGGGTCGATATCGGGGAACTGGAGGACTTTCCCTCCAACACGATTCCGGGGTTCCACGAGCGCCTGTCGGCCTGGCTGCCGTCGCTGATCGAGCATCGCTGCAGTATCGGCGAGCGCGGCGGCTTCCTGCAGCGCGTGAAGGACGGCACCTGGCCCGGCCATATCCTGGAACACGTGACGCTTGAGCTGCAGAACCTGGCGGGCATGCCCGGCGGCTTCGGCAAGGCGCGCGAGACCCCGGTGCGCGGCGTCTACAAGGTGATCGTGCGCGCCTGGCACGAGCAAGTCACCCGCGTCGCCCTGTTCACCGCCCGCGACCTGGTCATGGCCGCGATCGAGGACCGTCCCTTCGACGTCCCCGCCGCCGTGGACAACCTGCGCCGCCTGGTGGACGAGCATTGCCTGGGCCCCAGCACCGCCTGCATCGTCGATGCCGCGGACGACCGCGACATCCCGGCGATCCGCCTGTCGGACGGCAACCTGGTGCAGCTGGGCTACGGCGCGCGCCAGCGCCGCATCTGGACCGCCGAGACCGACCGCACCAGCGCCATCGGCGAAAGCATTTCGCGCGACAAGGACCTGACCAAGAGCCTGCTGGAGTCCTGCGGCGTGCCGGTCCCCGAGGGCCGCATGGTCGATTCCCCGGCAGACGCCTGGGACGCCGCCGAGGACATCGGCGTGCCGGTGGTGGTCAAGCCCTATGACGGCAACCACGGCCGCGGCGTGTTCACCAACCTGATGACCCGCGAGGAAGTCGAGACCGCCTACGGCGTGGCCATCGACGAAGGCAACGGCGTCATCGTCGAACGCTTCATCCCCGGCAACGAGCACCGCCTGCTGGTGGTGGGCGGCCGCCTGGTGGCCGCCGCCATGGGCGAGACCGCGAGCGTGGTCGGCGACGGCAAGTCCACCATCGACGAGCTGATCGAGCTGCAGATCAATTCCGATCCGCGCCGCGGCACCACCGAGGATCATCCGCTGAACCGTGTGCGGCTGGACTCGGCCGCGCGCCTGGAACTGAAGCGCCAGGGCATGAACGCTAGCTCGGTACCGCCCGAAGGCCGCACCGTGCTGATCCAGCGCAACGGCAATGTCGCCTTCGACGTCACCGACCGTGTGCACCCGAGCGTCGCCGCGCATGCGGCGCTCGCCGCGCGCGTGGTCGGGCTGGACATCGCCGGCGTGGACCTGGTGGCTGAGGACATCTCGCGCCCGCTGGCCGAGCAGCGCGGCGCCATCGTCGAGGTCAACGCCGGCCCCGGCCTGCTGATGCATATCAAGCCGGCCGAAGGCACGCCGCGCCCGGTCGGCCGCGCCATCGTCAACCACCTGTTCCCTGAGTCCGATGACGACCAGGGCCGCATCCCGGTGGTGGGCGTGACCGGCACCAACGGCAAGACCGTGGTCGCGCGCCTGGTGGCGCGCCTGCTGCAGCTGTCGGGCAAGCATACCGGCCTGGCCTGCAGCGACGGGCTGTTCCTGGACCGCCGCCAGGTGGAAAGCGGCGACCGCGCCAACTGGGAATCGGGCCATCGCATCCTGATGAACCGCGCGGTCGAGGCCGCCGTGTTCGAGAACGACAGCGGCAGCATCCTCTCCGAAGGCCTGGCCTACGACCGCTGCCAGGTCGGCGTGGTCACCAATTTCGACCAGCCCGACCACCTCGGCGACTACTACGTCGAGGACGAGGACCGCATGTACAACGTGCTGCGCACGCAGGTCGACGTGGTGCTGGAGACCGGCGCGGCCGTGCTCAACGCGCGCGACGAACGCCTGGTGGAGATGGCCGGGCTGTGCGACGGCGACGTGATCTTCTTCGGCCTGACGCCGGAACTGCCCGCTATCGTGTCGCACCGCGCCGCCGGCAAGCGCGCGGTGTACCTGCGCGAAGGCAAGATCGTGCTGGCCACCGGCAGCAGCGAGACCGCGCTGGTGGACGTGGCCGCGGTGCCACTGACCTATGCCGGGCGCGTCGCGTTCCAGGTCGAGAACGTGCTGGCGGCCGTGGCCGCGGGCTGGGCGCTGGGCATTTCCAACGACCTGATCCGCGCCGGCGTGGTGACCTTCGATGTCGGCCAGGTCGACGTACCGGGCCGCTTCACGCTGTTCGAGCGCAACGGCGCCACCGTGGTGGTCGACGACGCCCACAACGCGCCCGCGCTGGAAGCCCTGGCGACCGCGCTGGAGCGCTTCCCGGCCGAGCGCCGCATGGTGGTCTACGGCGCCGGCATGCAGCGCCGCGACGAAGACCTGGTGCGCCAGGGCATGGCGCTGGGGCAGCATTTCGACCGCGTCTTCCTGTGCGAGGACCGCAGCGTCAAGCGCGCCCTGCCCGATGCCGAGGCGCGCGCGCTGCTCAAGCAGGGCCTGTACGAAGGCCGGCGCGTGACCAAGATCATCGACGAAGGCACGCGCGCCAGCGCCATTGAAACCGCGCTCAGCCAGCTGGTGCCGGGCGACCTGCTGGTACTGCAGTGCGACGAGGCCGCTACCGGCGCCACCGTCGACCTGGTGCACCACTGGATGGGCCAGCCTGCGCGCCGCGCCTGACGCGGCCCCAAGCTCAACCGCGCATAGAAGACACGGAAACCGTTCTATGGAAGTCTCACGTATCCGGGCCCTGCGGGGCCCGAACCTGTGGTGCCGCCACACCGCCATCGAGGCGATCGTGGCCTGCCAGGATGCCACCAACATGCTGTCGGCCCTGCCCGGTTTTGAAGACCGGCTGCGCGCCCGTTTCCCTGAGATCGGGCCGCTGCGCCCGGACGAGGAATCGGGCGAGCTGTCGCTGGCCCACGTGCTGGAAGTAACGGCGCTGCGCCTGCAGGCCGCCGCCGGCTGCCCGGTCACCTTCAGCCGCACCGCGCAGACGGTCGAACCCGGCACCTACCAGGTGGTCGTGCAATACAGCGAGGAAGAAGTCGGCCGGCTTGCGTTCGAGCTGGCCGAGGCCCTGTGCCGCGCCGCGCGCAACGACACCCCGTTCGACCTGGCAGACGCGCTGCACCGCCTGCGCGAGCTGGACGAGGACGTGCGCCTGGGGCCCAGCACCGGCTCCATCGTCTACGCCGCCGTGGCGCGCGGCATCCCCTACCGGCGCCTGACGCAGGGCTCGATGGTGCAGTTCGGCTGGGGCAGCAAGCAGCGCCGTATCCAGGCCGCAGAGACCGACCGCACCAGCGCCGTGGCCGAATCGATCGCGCAGGACAAGGACCTGACCAAGACCCTGCTGCACGCCGCCGGCGTGCCGGTGCCGCTGGGCCGCTCGGTGCGCAGCGCCGAAGAGGCCTGGGCCGCAGCGCAGGAAATCGACGCCCCGGTGGTGGTCAAGCCGCGCGACGGCAACCAGGGCAAGGGTGTGGCGGTGCGCATCCGCACCCGCGAGGAAGTGATGACGGCCTACGAGGTCGCCTCGGACATCAGCTCGGACGTAATCGTCGAGCGCTATATCCCGGGCCATGACTTCCGCCTGCTGGTGGTCGGCAAGCAGCTGGTGGCGGCCGCGCGCCGCGACCCGCCGCAGGTCATCGGCGACGGCGTGCATACCGTGCGCCAGCTGGTCGAGGAAGTGAACCGCGACCCGCGCCGCGGTGAAGGCCATGCGACCTCGTTGACCAAGATCCGCTTTGACGACATCGCGCTGGCCACGCTGGCCAAGCAGAACCTGACCGCCGATTCCGTGCCGGCCAACGGCACGCGCGTGGTGTTGCGCAACAACGCCAACCTGTCCACCGGCGGCAGCGCCACCGACGTCACCGATGACGTCCACCCGGACATCGCCGCGCGTGCCGTGGCGGCGGCGCAGATGGTGGGCCTGGACATCGCCGGCGTCGACGCCGTGTGCGAGACCATGCTCAAGCCGTTCGAGGAACAGGCCGGCGGCATCGTCGAGGTCAACGCCGCGCCGGGCCTGCGCATGCACCTGCAGCCGTCGTACGGCAAGGGCCGCGCGGTCGGTGAAGCCATTGTCTCGACCATGTTCTCCGATGGCGACGATGGCCGCATCCCGGTGGTGGCCGTGTCCGGCACCAACGGCAAGACCACCACGGTCCGGCTGATCACCCATATCATGGCCACCAGCGGCCTGCGCATGGGCATGACCGGCACCGACGGCGTGTATATCCAGGGCGAGCGCATCGACACCGGCGACTGCAGCGGCCCGCGCAGCGCGCGCAACGTGCTGCTGCACCCGGACGTGGACGCCGCCGTGTTTGAAACCGCGCGCGGCGGCCTGCTGCGCGAAGGCCTGGCCTTCGACCGCTGCGACGTGGCGGTGGTGACCAACGTGGGCGAAGGCGACCACCTGGGCCTGTCCTACATCAACTCGGTGGAAGACCTGGCGGTGCTCAAGAGCGTGATCGTGCAGAACGTCGCGCCGCACGGCATGGCGGTCCTGAACGCAGCCGACCCGATGGTGGTGCGCATGGCCGACGCCTGCCCCGGCAGCGTCACCTTCTTCGCCCACGATCCCAACCAGCCGGCCATGGCCACGCACCGCGCGCAGGGCAAGCGCGTGGTGTTCGTGGACGGCGCCGACATCGTGGCGTCCGAAGGCGATACTGAAGTGCGCATCACGGTAGCCGAGATCCCGCTGACGCGCAACGGCACCATCGGCTTCCAGGTCGATAACGCGATGTCGTCGATCGCCGCCGCGTGGGCGCTGGGCATCGACTGGCCGACCATCCGCCGCGGCCTGGCCACCTTCGTCAACGACGCGCAGACCGCCCCGGGACGCTTCAACGTGTTCGACTACCGCGGCGCCACGCTGATCGCCGACTACGGCCACAACCCGGATGCCATCCTGGCGCTGTGCAACGCTGTCGAGACCATCCCGGCCAAGCGGCGCATGGTGGTGATCAGCGGCGCGGGCGACCGCCGCGACGACGACATCCGCCGCCAGACCCAGATCCTGGGCGGCGTGTTCGATGAAGTCATCCTGTACCAGGACCAGTGCCAGCGCGGCCGCGCCGACGGCGAGGTGCTGGCGCTGCTGCGCGAAGGCCTGCAGGGCGCGCAACGCGCCGGCCAGGTCGAGGAGATCCGTGGCGAGTTCCTCGCCATCGATACCGCGCTGTCGCACCTGCAGCCGGGCGACCTGTGCCTGGTCCTGGTGGACCAGGTGGAAGAGGCGCTGGGGCATATCGCCAGCCGCATCGCGCAGGGCTGACCGGCCCGGCGATAAAAAAAGGCCAGCTCCGCAGAGCTGGCCTTTTTCTTTGCGCGCCGATCAGTGGCGTCCGGGCAGCGACAAGCGCCGCTCCAGCATATGCTGCACCCCCGACAGCCCCGTGCTCAGCACCCAGTAGATCGCCGCCACCGCCAGGTACAGAGGCAGCGGCTGGTAGGTGGCCGCGATCACCTCCTGCGCCGTGCGCAGCAGCTCGGTCACGGTGATGACCGATACCAGCGAGGTGTCCTTGATCAGGCTGATCAGGCTGTTGGACAGGCTTGGCACCGCCAGCCGCAGCGCCTGCGGGCCGATCACGTAGCGCAGTGCCTGCGCCGGCGTCAGGCCCAGGCTGTAGGCTGCCAGCCATTGGCCGCGCGACACGCCCAGGATGGCCCCGCGCATGCTCTCGGACAGGTAGGCGCCGACGTTCAGGCTCAGCGTCAGCACGCCCGCGGGCGTGGGCTCCAGCGCGATGCCGATGCCCGGCAGCCCGTAGTAGACGACAAAGATCTGCACCAGCAGCGGCGTGCCGCGCATGATGCTGACGTAGGTGCGCGCCGCCGCCTTGAGCACACGGCTATGGCTGATGCCCATCAGCGCCACCACCGTGCCCAGCATCAGCCCGAACACCATCGACCACAACGCGAACTTGATGGTCAGCAGCGTGCCCTGCAGCAGCACTGGCAGGGAATCGGTGACAAGCTGGAGAGCGGACATGGGCGTGGCGGCGGCAGAAGAATGAAAAAGAAAACGGCGCGGCAGCCATGCAGACCGCGGCGCCGCGACATGATACCGCCCGGCTTGCTGGCCGGCTTACCTGACTGGCTTACTTGATTGGCTTACCGGCGGGCCTGGTCACGTCGGTGCCGAACCACTTCACCGAGAGCTTGCCAAGCGTGCCGTCCTTGCCCAGGTCATCCAGCGCGTGGTTGATGGCCTGCGCGAACTTGGGGTTGTCCTTGCGGAACGGGATGGCCACCTGCGTGGTGGCACCCGCCACGATCGCGCCCGGCCGCAGCGGCAGGTTGGCGGTCTTGACTAGGTAGGCGACCATCAGCCGGTCGTTCAGCGCGGCGTCGACGCGCTGTGCCGCGAGGTCGCGCAGGTACTCAGGCGCGCCGGGATAGGTCTTGACGTCGATGCCCGGCACCGACTTGGCCAGGTCGTTGAAATTGCTGCCCAGGCTGACGCCGAGCTTGTGGCCCTTCAGGTCTTCCAGCGACTTGAACTGGCGCTTGTCGTCCTTGCGCTGGATCAGCTGCGCATCCGAGTAGACGTAGGGCGTGGAGAAGTCCAGCACTTGCTGGCGCTGAGGCGTGACGTTGACCTGGTTGACGATCACGTCGAACTTGCCCGCCTGCAGGCCGGCAATGATGCCGCTCCACTCGGTGGTGACGAACTCCGGCTTCACCCCCAGCTTGCCCGCCACCGCACGCGCCACGTCCACGTCAAACCCTTCCAGCTCGTTCTTCGCGCCGCGGAAGCCGAACGGCGGATACGTGCCCTCCAGGCCGATCTTTAGCACGCCGGCCTGCTTGACGGTATCGAGCAGGTCGGCGGCCTGCGCCGCGGTGGACGCCAGCCCGGCGCCGGCAAGCAGCGAGGCAGCCAGCAGGGATTTGAGCCAGCCAGTACGAATCGATCGCATATGTTCTCCAGTGGATGCGGATAAGCAGTGTGGGGGACAGACAGCGCCGGAGGCCGCTTGTGAGGGCCGCCGGCGAGTTGTGCTGCTATGAGCCTATATCGGGCTCAACACTACCGCAAACACTATCGAGCGCTAAATACTGATTCATTATGGCTAAATAACCGCCGGACCTGATACGGCCCGGCCGTGGCGCCCTGCCCTTACTGGTAGGCCTTGTCGTTGGGCGCCGCGAACAGCGCCTTCATGTCGGCCGAGAGCGGGTAGTTCATGTTGATGCCGCGCGGCGGGATCGGCGACATGAACCACTTGTTGTACAGCTTCTCGGCACGGCCGCTGGTCTGCAGGTCTGCGATCACGCCGTCGGCCAGCTTCTTGAACGAGGGATCGTCCTTGCGGAACATGCAGGCGTAGTTCTCGGTCTGCAGCGGCGCGCCGACCACCACCCAGTCGGCCGCGCTCTTGGCCTTGGTGCGCTCGCCGTACAGCAGCGGCTCGTCCATGACGAAGGCAGCGGCGCGGCCGGTCTCCAGGATCAGGAAGGACTGGCCGTGGTCCTTGGTGCTGATCAGGTTCATGTTCATGGCCTTCTCGCCGTTCATCTTGACCAGCAGGCGCTCGCCGGTGGTGCCGGCGGTGGTGACCACATTGCGGTCCTTCAGGTCGGTGAACTCCTTCACGCCCGAATCCTTCCTGGTCAGCATCTTGATGCCGTAGACGAACATGCTGTTGGAGAACGCCACCTGCTTCTGGCGCTCCAGGTTGTTGGTGGTGCTGCCGCATTCGATGTCGATGGTGCCGTTCTGCACCAGCGGGATGCGGTTCTGCGAGGTGATCGGGGTCAGGCGCATCTGCAGGCCGGGCATCTTCAGTTCGCTCTTCACCTTGTCGACAATCTGCAGCAGGATCTCGTGCGAATAGCCCATGACCTCCTTGCCGTCGGTGTATGAGAACGGGATCGACGATTCGCGATAGCCAAGCGAGATCACGCCGCTGTCCTTGATCTTCTTCAGCGTGTCGCCATCGGCGGCATGGGCGGCGCCGGCGGCCAGCAGCAGCGTGGCGGCCGCAAGCGCGCGGCGGGTGGCGGATCGGTGGGGGTGCAGTGATTGCATGTGGCGCTCCTTGTAGTGGGGCTTGGTCATTGAGGCATGTTTCGTGGACGGCGTCGTGGCTTGCGGACGCACGGGTACGGCATGAACCAACACTTGCCTGCGGCGCTAGCGGGACAGGACGTTAGGCGCACGCAGCATCAAAATCCTCTGCTTCGATGGCCGGACGGCGCCCTGCCAGCCGGTCGGCCAGCAGGCCGGCGCTGCCCATCGCCAGCGTAAAACCGAGCGCGCCATGGCCCAGGTTCAGCCATAGCCCGGACACCCGCGACGGCCCCACCAGCGGCAGGCCGTCCGGCGTGGCCGGGCGCAGCCCGGCCCACGGCTGCAGCTGCGCCAGCGGCAGCTCGGGCACGATGCCCTCGAACAGCGCGCGTGTCTGTGCCACCAGCGTGCCGACCCGCTCCGGGTCGATGCGGGTGCCGCCGCGCACCAGGTCGGCCATGCCCGCCACCCGCAGTGTATTGCCGATGCGCGCGTAGACGATCTTGTTGGCAAAGTCCGTCACGCTGATATGCGGCGCGCGCGTGCCGCTGGCCAGCGGCACCGTGATGCTGTAGCCCTTGAGCGGCCACAGCATCGGCCGCACGCCCAGCGGGCGCAGCAGCGGCACGCTGCCGATGCCGCCGGCCACGATCACTACGTCGGCCGGCACCACGCCGCTGGCGGTCCGCACGCCGGTCACGCGCCCACCCTGCTGCACCAGCTCTTGCACGACGGTGCCGAAGCGCATCGACACCCCGGCGTGCGCCCCGTCTTGCAGCAACCGTGCCAGCGACAGGCAGAAGCGGTGGCAGTCGCCCACTTCCTCGCTCGGCGTGTAGATGGCGCCGGCAATCTCGTTGCGGATGCCGGCCAGCGCGGGCTCCAGCGCCACGCAGGCATCGCGGTCCAGCGCCTGCTGCTCGCAACCCAGGCTGGCCTGGTAGTCCAGCAGCCGGCAGGCCGCATCGAACGCCGCCGCATCGCGGTGCACAACCAGTTTGCCGCGCCGCGCAAAATCGAAACCGGCGCCAACATCGTCATGCTGGTGCCGGGCCACGAAAGCCTGCATCAGGTCGCGTGAATAGAACCCCAGCCGCAGCAGCTTGCGCGTGGTGGCTTCACTGGTGGCGGCATTGCAGGCGCCCATGAAGGCTGCCAGCCAGCGCCACTGCGCCGGGTCGGCCGCGGGCCGGAAGCGCATCGGCGAATCGCGCCGCAGCAGCCAGCCCGGCACCTTGGCCATCACGCCCGGCCCGGCCAGTGGCGCCACATAGCTGTAGCTGAGCTGCCCGCCATTGGCAAAGCTGGTCTCCTCGGCCGGCCCGTCGTGGCGCTCCAGCACCATCACCTGGTGGCCGTCCTCGGCCAGGCGCCACGCCGTCGTCATGCCGACCACGCCGGCGCCCACGATCACTACCTGCATTGCCATCCCTTGATTGCTTTTTCCCGATCCGGCAAAGCGTAGTGCAGGCGGCGCGGATTGCCCAATGCGAATACGTGCCAGAATATGTCATCAGGCTATGGATGCCTGCCCGCTTCCCGGATTGCCATGCGCTTGCGCCAGATCGAAGTCTTCCGCGCCGTGATGCTGACCGGCACCGTCAGCGAGGCCGCGCGCCTGCTGCACGTGTCCCAGCCGGTGGTCACGCGCGTGCTGCAGCACGCCGAGGCCTCGCTCGGCTTTCGCCTGTTCGAGCGGGTGCGCGGCCGGCTGCAGGCCACGCCCGAGGCCAATGCGCTCTATGGCGATGTCGAAAGGCTATATGGCGAGATCGAGCGCGTGCGCCGGGTCTCGGAAAGCCTGCGCCACAAGGGCGCCGGGCGGCTGCGCGTGGCCGCCACCCCCAGCCTGGCCAACCCGCTGCTGGTGCCGGCGGTGCGGCGCTTCTGCGCGCGCCACCCGGACACGCAGGTGCAGGTGCTGACCCACCATACCGACGAGATCGTCGGGGCGCTGCTGGCCAACCAGATCGACCTGGGCTTTGCCTTTGCGCCGCCGGGCCACGAGGCCATCGCCAGCGAGCCGGTGGCCAGCGGCCGCATGCTGCTGGCGGTGCCGCGCGGCCAGCCGCTGCCCGCCGGCGGGCGCCGCCAGGTGGTGCCGATGCAGCGGCTGATGGAGCGCGCCTTCATCGGCTATGACGACAACAGCTCGCTCGGGCTGCTGGTGCGCCAGACCCTGGCCCGGCACGCGCTGGAGCCGCGCTCGACGCTGGAGGTGCAGACCTATTCGCTGGCGCTGGCCCTGGTCGATGCGGGGCTGGGCGTGACCCTGCTGGACCAGTACACCGCGCTCAGCGCCAGCCCCGAGCGCGTCGCGCTGCACGACGTGGCGCCAGTGCTGCCGTTCGAGATCCAGATGCTGCGCGCCAGCCATCGCGCCGGCTCCAGCCTGGCCGACGACCTGCGCGCGCAGTTTGCGCTGGCCGCCGCGGAACTGGCCGCAACGCTGCCGCAGCGGCTGGAAGCGCCAGCCGCCAGCTTTGACGCCACGCCCCGGAGCCGCGATCGAGGTCCGCCTGATGTCTGACTGATGTCCGATTGACAGCCGCGCGCGGCGTGCACCATCATCAAGCCGCCTGCAGGCACAACCTGCGTGCGCCAAACCGCCTATGTTCGTCCTGACCCTGATCGCCCTTGTCCTTGTCAGCGCCTTTTTCTCGGTCTCCGAGATCGCGCTGACCGCCGCGCGCCGCACCAAGCTGCAAGTCCTGTCGGAGCGCGGCGATGGCCGCGCCACGCGCGTACTGCGGCTCAAGGAAGAGCCCGGGAATTTCTTCACGATCGTGCAGATCGGCGTCAACAGCGTGGCCATCCTGGCCGGTATCCTCGGCGAGAAGCATGTATCGGACCTGCTGCTGGAAACGCTGTCGCCCTATATGCAGGTGGTCCACGCCCAGCGCGTGGCCAATATCGGCTCGTTCCTGATCGTGACGCTGCTGTTCATCCAGTTTGCCGACCTGATCCCCAAGCGCATCGCCATGACCTTCCCCGAGCGGTGCGCGGTGGCGGTGATCGACCCGATGCTGACGCTGCTGCGCGTGCTCAAGCCGCTGGTCTGGATCTTCAACGCCGCCGCCGATGCCACGCTGCGGCTGCTGCGCCTGCCGACCAAGCCGGTCGACCAGATCACCACCGAGGACATCGCCGCGATGGTCGATGCCGGCGCCGAAGCCGGCGTGCTGCACAAGCATGAACTCCACCTGATCGAAAACGTGTTCGAGCTCGAGTTCAAGAGCATTACCGCGATCATGACGCCGCGCGACGACGTGGTCTACCTGAGTCTCGACGAACCCGCCGACAGCGTGCGCCGCAAGCTGGTCAACCAGCCGCACGCGCAATACCCGGTGTGCGGGCACGACCTCGACGACGTGCAGGGCTATATCGATTCCAAGGACATCCTGCAGCTGCTGCTGGCCGACGAGAGCGCCACCGTGATCAACAATATCGGCCGCCACCACGACAAGAACGTGCTGGTGATCCCCGACACGCTGACCCTGTCCGAGGCGCTCACGCGCTTCCGCGAGATGCACCAGAACTTTGCCGTGGTGATGAACGAATACGGGCTGGTGGTGGGCATTGTCACGCTGGACGATATCGTCGGCGCGCTGATGGGAGACATCCTGTATTCCAGCGAGGACGAGCAGATCGTGCGGCGCGACGACAGCTCCTGGTTGGTCGACGGCCTCACCCCGCTGGTGGACCTGAAGAAGGCGCTGGATCTCGACACCCTGCCCGGCGAGGACTATGTCGACACCGCGGCCGGGCTGGTGATCTATTCGCTCAAGCGCATCCCGAAGAAATCCGAGTCGATCACCGTGGCGGGCTATCGCTTCGAAGTGCTGGACATCGACCATCACAAGATCGACCAGCTGCTGGTGTCGCGCCTGCCGCAGGCGCCGGAAGCCGAAGCGCCGCCACGGCTGGCGTAGGCGCGACGGCCTGCCGGTAGCGCTCCAGCGTATCCGGCAGCCGGAACCACGCCACATAGCTGAACGCCACCACCACCGCTGCCGCCGCCACCGCGCCCAGCCGCCATGGCGCCACCGATTCCTTCGGCGCCGGCACGTGCAGCGTGCGGTAAGCCGTGCCGAGCAGCGCGATCCATGCCAGCCCCAGCGCATAGCCTGCAGCGACATCCGACAGCCAGTGCATGCCCAGGTACAGCCGCGATACCCCGATCGCCGCCACCGCCACCACGGTCAGTGCCAGCACCGGGATGCGCACGCGCCACGGCTGGCGCAGGCACATCAGGAAGGCCAGGAAGCCATAGGTGACCATGCTGCTGGTGGCGTGTCCGCTGGGGAAGGAATACGATTCCAGGCCGCTGTAGATGCTGGCCGGGCGCATGCGCGCCATGCCCAGCTTGAGCGCCATCACGCAGGCGCGCGCCCCCAGCAGCGCGGCGGCCCAGTACAGGGCCACGGTCCAGGCGCGCCGCCAGCACAGCCACGCGAACACCGCCACGCCCACCGTCAGGGAAATGCGCGCGCCGCCCAGTTCGGTCACTGCCACCATTGCGATATCGAGCCAGTCGGTACGCAAGGCACGCAGCCATGCAAACACGATCTGGTCGATGCGCACCACGCCCCCGCTTTCTGCGACCTCGCCGGCCAGCCAGAACAGGGCGCTGCCGCAGGCCAGCAGCACGGCGCCGGCCAGCAGGACCACCAGCAGCTCGGCCATGTCGCGCTCGAGCATGCGCAGCGTGAGCGTGCTCAGCCGGCGCGGCTGTGCGGCCACGCGCGCGGACAGTGCGCCGGCCCCCCACACGCGCCACCGGTCCAGCCAGCGCACCACCGGCCGCAACAGCGCCACCAGCAGCGGCACCAGGCTCAGCAGCAGCACCGTCACCAGCGTGAACAGCGCCAGCAGCCCGAGCGCCGTGCCCGGCGTGAGCCAGGCCTCGGCGAAGGCGCTCGCGCCTGCCGGCACGTCAATCACGGGACCCACCCGCGGCGCCGACGATGCGGGCGATATTGGCGCGCGCCGGCGCCTCGCAGTCGGCAAAGGCGTCGGTCAGGAATAGTCGCGGGCGCTGCGCCAGCTTGCCCAGGAACGCCGCGCGGCGGCGCATGAATTCAGTCTCCAGCGCCTCCCCCTGGAGACCGGTGCGGGCGGCCAGCATGGCGCGGTTCTCGGCGAACACATCCAGGCTGTGGGCATCGAACATTTCCGAAGCCGCGGCCAGCCTGAGCAGGTCGAGATCGAGCACGGTGTCGGCGCCGGCAATGCTCGGGCCATGGCCGCGCGTATCGAGCACGATCTGCGCGGCACGATCCAACACCGCGCGGTCCTCGCCGGGCGCCACCGTTTCGATCAGCGCGGCTGAGGCGGCTTCGTTGTGCCCGCACCCCGCCACATAGACCGCGTCGTGGCACAGCACCGCCAGCGCCTGCGCGCGGTCCAGCGCAATGCCGCGCGCGTGGGCGGTCTCGAACATCTCCAGGATATGGCGGCTGTCGTGGTAGTGCCGGTACGGCGTATCGTGCAGCGCCAGCACATCGAGCACCGCCTGGCGGGGCAGGAAGTCCAGGCACGCCAGCGCCGCGGGCCAGGCGGGCGCAAAGCGCGGCACCTCGCCCTGCGGCGTGGCCACCGGTTCACTGAACACATCGGCGCGGCGCACCCACAGCAATGAGGGATCGCGCATCGCGCGGTAGACCACCACGGGCGCGAGATCGGCCTCGAAGCGGCCGATGCCGACTGCCGTGTAGGCGCCGCCCTTGTAGTGCCGGTACGGCATGCCGGCGACCAGGTTGGGGTCGGCCGGCAGTTCGGCCGGATCGCCGTGGAAGGCCGGTGCTGGGGGTTGGCTGGCGGGTGGCTGTGTCATGGTGCGGCATCCTGCGTTGCGGATCGCCATGATAGTGCACCCGGCAGCGCGTCCGGTACGCAGGCCAGTGCGGCGGCCCATGCCCGCCGCATAAAGAACTGGCCTCGGAAAGGCAAAACCGACGCGCACTTTCGTGGGCGTCGGCCGATCTCGCGTCTGTCTTGAGGCCAGGAACTGCGATTGCAGCGACGACCATATCCAGTCGGTCGACGAGGAAATCCAGCAGCACCTTTATCGGATCGACAGCGCTCACTCGAGACCCATCAAGTGACGCCATTCGGTACCCATATTGTCGTCGGTGACCTGCCTCAGCCCAACGGTGCGGGCCAGGATGCGCGGACAGGTTTCCATGGGATCATCGCGATGAGAGCTGTCAGCGTGCAGCGAGGATTCCCACTGGGTCATCCAGGCATTTGCGACGATGCGGTCTTGGCCGCGACCCACGTCGACGATCGGCCGGCCATCGATGCGATAGGCTTCCAGAGTGCGGCGGAGGTGTTCGAAGTCCCAGGCCAGCGGTGCACGCGACACAACCATATGGTTGCTGAAACGCGCCCCGTGGGGGAATGCCAGACAAGCCGTGCGCTGAACCCGCTCCGAATCGGTGGTGTTGTAGTAAAGGACTCCCCCTGGCGTCAAGTGGGCATCGGCCAGTTGAAGGAATTCGGCGGACAGCAGATTAGTGGCATTGGCCCTGAAATGCCAAGTCGTATTAGAGACGATAGCGTCAAAGCGCCGTTCGCGGTTCATGCGCAACCAGCGGCGTCCGTCGTCAATCACGAGAGTCACCTTGGGGTTGCTCAGTATCGATGCAACTTCCGCCGAACCCGCCACCAACTCAACGTAGCCGGGATTGATCTCCACGATTGTCAGCGATCGCACTTCCGGATTGTTGGCAATCACCTGCGCCCACGAACCGGATGAAAGTCCGATCATCAGCACGTCGCGCGGGTGGCGGTGGAACAGGTTCAGCGCATAGGGACGAAAGATGCCATTTGTGTCATGCCGCAGATCGACGTTAAAACGGCCGTCATACATACCGCCGCCATACACCGTACCCTCCCGATCGACTGTGATGATGCCGCTGCGGGTTTCGATCACGTGGGCGAAAGGCCCCTTGGCGTCGGGTGAACCTTTCCATAACAGCGTTTCCAGTACGCCGTTACTAAGCGCAGGCAGCGCCGCTACGGTCAACATGCCGATAGCGGCGGCCCAGCCGACATGCCAGCGCTTCACCACCGGTGGCAGAGGCAGCCATACGTGCAGCAACAAGGAACATGCGACACCAGCCCCCACCAGCACCATGGAAATGCTGACCAGTCCGAGATGCTCCATCAGGACAAACCCGGTAAGGATGCTGCCCGTGACAGAGCCGACTATGTTGGCGAGATAGAGTAGCGCAATGCGCATGCCGGCATGGCCATCGGGGGACACGCCCCAATGGGCCAGGCAAGGTAGCAGCGCTCCCCAGTTGCGGGCCACCACGAACACCGCCAGCAGCGAGACGCCAAGCTGCGCGCCACCGGGCACGGGGAAATGCGCCAGCAGTGGCAGAAACAGCAAGCCCGCCAGATTGGCCTTGAACAGCGAGCCTGCCAACTGCCGCATGCCGTCCTCGAGCGCCCCGCCGCACCACTCCCCCGCCTGGCGCGATCCCGAGGCGATGCCGATCAAAAATGCTCCCAAGGTAGCCGCGAAAGCCGAGGCGCCGCTCCCGGAGGCATAAGACACCGTGCGGAAGAAGAAGATCTCATATGAGAGCGAGATCGCCCCGCCAGCACAAGCCAGGGCCAGCACCGCGCCAAAGGGCAGGGCCGGTGTAGCAGTCGGTAGAACCTGCGATTGTGCCGCGCCCGTATCGCCCCCACCACTGTCGCGCCAGTGCGCGACCAACGCCCCGACCGCCACCGCTGCATTGATGGCAACCGCCACGTACACCGCAGCCTGCATGCCGAGAAAAGGGAACAGCAACGCCGTACAGACTAGGCAAGCGACGCCAGCCCCCAAGGTATTGACGTAGTAGAGCAAGCCGACGGAGCTGCCGACGTTACCAGAGCGTCGAGCCAGATGACCGACCAGGACCGGCAGCGTGGCGCCCATGAGCAGCGTCGGCACCAGCACCAGCGCCAACGCCACTGCCGCTGTCGCGCTTAACGGCAGACCCAGCGCAAGGGTGCCAACCCGGTCGAAAACATCAAGCGACACGAGGCCGAAGGCTCCAGTGAGAAGCTCGATGGCAGCCAGCAGCGGAAGCAAGGCAAGGCCGCGTCGTTTCGACAGCAACCCGCCCGCGAGACTGCCGAGCCCAAGCCCCAGCATGAAGGCGGTGACAACGATAGTCACCGACTCGATATTGACACCAAGAATCCGAAACAGAGCGCGTTGCCATATCAGCTGGTAAATAAGAGCCGGAAAACCGGAAAAGAAAAACAAGATGCAGAGGGTATGCGTCCAACGTGGCGCAGTGGCATCCGCCGGGGCTTTGCCGCCGTCTTGAACCCGTGTTGCCGTCGGCAATGCGGTTGCGATCAAGTTTCTCGATTTCATGGTTCCCCCCTCCAGCCGACGATTATTCTTGTCGGTCGTGCGTTCGTGGTTCGAATACATCCGAAACACACCTCCTCAGCCGCACAGCCAGCCAATGCAAAAAGGGCATGCGGCGCGCTCCGGCTCAGACCGGCTGAGGCGCTGCGGCTGGTTCCGCCCTTACTGGCGCGCCCCTGCCGGCAAGCAAGCGCAGCGCGCCTGCTGTCACCACCCACAATCCCACGCCAGCCACAACATCGATAAGAAAGTGGCCACCCTCGGTGGGTGTAGACACGATCATCAACAGGTTAAGCAGGCCGATGATCACCACGCCCACCCGCGTCCAGCGCATCGCCTGCACAAAGAACAGCGCCATGGCCGTGTGATAGGAGGGAAGCGATACCAGGCCCTGCATTTGTGCGAGGTCGAACACCCGCATCGACCCTTCACGCAGCGCGCTGAAGTGTGAAACGGTCGCCATTTCTGCAGGACTCGCCACGCCGAAGAAAACGAAGGCCCCCGCGGCCGGCCACGGTGCCGCAATCAGCAGCAGGAGCACGGATGAGAGCATCAGATTGGAAAGGAACTCCCGCAAGTAAGCAGCCCGCCCAAGCAATCCGACTAGCATTGGCACCAGCACCAGTTGAGGCAGACCGCTGGCGTAGGCCAACTGCAAAACGACGTTCAGCGTCGACTGCGCCCGCACCCAGGCATAGGCCCGCAGCCAATCAAAGCCTAGCATCGCATCCAATGCCGCCAGCCTGGCGTCCACCAATGGAGGGGCCAGCGTGACAAGCAAGTAGGACAAGACGCACGTGACACTGGTGAATGCGACCAGCAACGCGCCACACTGCGCTACCAGTGCCAGGCGTCGGTAGTGCAATCCGCGCGAAGTCGTCGTTATGCGTGGCAGGCCCGCAATCAAACTCAGCACCAGGGAGATGGCCGCCAGCATGGCCACCGCCAGGCAACGCGAGACTAGACCGCTATGCGTCACCGAACGCCCGCTGGCCATCAGCCAGACAAAATCCAGCACCAGAATCACGAGCACAATCGCCCATCGAATAGCGTCGCTGCGGGTAAACACCCTAGTATCGATTGTCATTTTGCAGCCCCCCCCGGAACCGTACGACGGCAAACCTAGGCATGCTTGAGGACGCATGGCGCATCCACTCGCCAACCTTCGGCGAGCCGACCTGCCTGCACTTTCTTTGCTCCAATCTCGGCGTTATGACCCCACACCCACCCCATATCGTTCGCGGAGGTCCTTGTACTTGACCTGCTTGTGTCCGCCGCGAGGATGTCCTGGGCGTAGTTCTGGGCCTGCACGGTCTTGGACTGTGCGAAGTCACACTTCACGCTTTGGTAAAAGGCTGGCGCAGCATAGCCCTGCCGGAACTCGCGATGGATTGGCCCAATGGCCGTCCCGGAAGCGCCCGAACAGATGAGCTCATTGCGAGAGCAATCGTCCGACATGGTTTGGGCTGTCATCCAGCCGTCCGGCGAGTTAAGCAGTCCTGTCCAGAATCGCTGCCCGACGGCGCACCCATTCTGGTCGAAGAACATCTCGCTGCCGGTGGACGTTGTTGCCTCCCACCCGACAACATATGACTTGTAGTCGTTGCGTTGGCAGGAAGTCGTGGCGCACGCGCCCGGCAACAAGGTGGTGGCTGGAACCGCCACATTTAAACGCCTCATGACTCCCCCCCCCGGGTAAGGCTTCGCTAAATCTTGCGACAGTTCTGCCACGGGAGGCATCCGCCAAAAGTAGGAGGGCTGGCAAGTCTCAGGAGGAGGGGGCCCGTTATCAGCTTATCTTCAGCACGGCTTGATCGCTCGGGCATTTAGCAATAAGGACGTTTATCCGCTGGGCGTCTAGTCATGTTCGAACTGGTTGCCAGCGAGTCGACGCACGTGCCGCACGAAACCAGGCCCGTATCGCCAGCCGGCGGCTCCCCATGCGGGAGTCCATCGCGTACGTCGGCCAGCGCTTGCGCCATCCCTCGGAGGGGGGCGCGCCAGAAAAACAAAACCGACGCGCACTTTCGTGGGCGTCGGCCTGAGTTTTACTACACTGTTTTTGCCTGTCCGGTGGTCGAGCCGGGCAGCTTCTTATTTTGGCGGAGAGGGTGGGATTCGAACCCACGGTACCGTCGCCGGTACGCCTGATTTCGAGTCAGGTACATTCGACCACTCTGCCACCTCTCCGGTAACTTGTTGCCGTGTGGCGAAACCAAAATTATAGCCATGTCCGGCCAACCAATGCAATAGGCTGGCAGCGGATTTTTTCGGTTCGCTTTATATCTCCGGTTCCAGGCGGGTGATGCCGCCCATGTACGGCTGCAGCGCGGCCGGCACGGTGACAGAGCCGTCTGCGTTCTGGTAGTTCTCGAGGATCGCCACCAGCGTGCGGCCCACGGCCAGCCCGGAGCCGTTGAGGGTGTGCACCAGCTCCGGCTTGCCCTGCCCCGCGCGCATGCGCGCCTGCATGCGGCGCGCCTGGAAGTCGCCCATATTCGAGCACGAGCTGATCTCGCGGTAGGTGTTCTGCGCGGGGATCCACACTTCGAGGTCGTAGGTCTTGGTGCTGCCGAAGCCCATGTCGCCGGTGCACAGCACGATGGTGCGGAACGGCAGCTCCAGCTTCTTCAGGATTGCCTCGGCGTGGCCGGTCAGTTGTTCCAGCGCCTCGAACGACTGCGCGGCCGGCACCACCTGCACCAGCTCGACCTTGTCGAACTGGTGCTGGCGAATCATGCCGCGCGTGTCCTTGCCATACGAGCCGGCCTCCGAGCGAAAGCACGGCGTATGCGCGACAAAGCGCAGCGGCAGCTTCTCGCCGGCGACGATGGCGTCGCGCACGATATTGGTCAGCGGCACCTCGGCGGTCGGGATCAGGTAGAAGTTCTCGATGCGCTCGCCGTCTTCGCTGCCGACCTTGCGCGGCACCTTGAACAGGTCTTCCTCGAACTTGGGCAGCTGGCCGGTGCCGCGCATCGAGGCGGCGTTGACCATGTACGGCACGTACATCTCGGTGTAGCCGTGTTCCTGCGTATGGGTGTCGAGCATCAGCTGGACCAGCGCGCGGTTCATGCGCGCCAGGCCGCCGCGCAACATCGAGAAGCGCGAACCGGTGACCTTGACCGCGGTGTCGAAGTCCAGGCCCAGCTTCTCGCCCACGTCGACGTGATCGCGCACGGCGAAGTCAAACTGGCGCGGCTCGCCCACGCGGCGCACTTCAACGTTCTGGGTTTCGTCGTTGCCCACCGGCACGCTTTCATGCGGCAGGTTGGGGATGGCCAGCATCAGCTCGGCCAGGTGCGCCTGGATCTCGTCCAGCCGCGCGGCCGAGGCCTTGAGCGTGTCGCCGATGCCGCCAACTTCCGCCATCACGGCCGAGGCGTCCTCGCCCTTGCCCTTGAGCATGCCGATCTGCTTGGACAGGCTGTTGCGGCGCGCCTGCAGTTCCTCGGTCTGGGTCTGCAGTTGCTTGCGTTCGGCTTCAAGTGCCTGGAACGCCGCAACGTCGAGTTGGTAGCCGCGCGTGGCAAGGCGTTGCGCCACGGCGTCGATGTCTTTGCGGAACAGCTGGATGTCGAGCATGTTGCTTTGGTGAAGTGCAGGGCCAGCGACATGCCGGCGGACCCGCCATTTTACTGCACCGGCCCCGTCCGGCGCGAACCGGGCGATGCCAGGCCAGCGCCGTGTTGCCGGCTCACGCCACCGCTCACTCCCCGCCCTTGCCGCCGTCCTTTGGCTTGGCCACGCGCTGCTCGCGATGCCAGGCGGCATCCAGCTCGCGCAGGTGGCGCAGCTTCTCGGCGATCTTGCCCTCCAGCCCGCGCGGCACCGGCTGGTACCAGTCCTGGGCCTTGAGGTCGTCCGGGAAGTAGTGCTCGCCGGCGGCGTAGGCCTCGGGCTCGTCGTGCGCGTAGCGGTAGGCGTGGCCGTGGCCAAGCTCCTTCATCAGCTTGGTCGGCGCGTTGCGCAGGTGCACCGGCACCGCGCGCGACTTGTCCTTGGCGACGAAGGCGCGCGCCGCGTTGTAGGCGTTGTAGCCGGCGTTGGACTTGGGCGCCACGGCCAGGTAGATCAGGGCCTGGCCCAGCGCCAGCTCGCCCTCGGGCGAGCCAAGGCGCTCATAGGTCTCGGCCGCGTCCAGCGTGATGCGGGCGGCACGGGGATCGGCCAGGCCGATATCCTCCCATGCCATGCGCACGATGCGCCGCGCCAGGTAGCGCGGGTCGGCGCCGCCGTCGATCATGCGGCAGAACCAGTACAGCGCCGCGTCCGGGTCCGAGCCGCGCACGGACTTGTGCAGCGCGCTGATCTGGTCGTAGAAGGCGTCGCCGCCCTTGTCGAAGCGGCGCAGGTTTTCCGACAGCGCGCTGCCCAGCAGCGCGGTATCGATCTGCGCGGCGCCGGCGGTGCGCGCGGCACGCGCCACGATCTCGATATTGTTCAGCAGCTTGCGCCCGTCGCCATCGGCCGAGGCCACGATCAGCTGCAGTGCTTCGTCCTGCCAGCTCAGGTCGCCCGCCTGTGCGCCGAGTTCTTCGCTGGCGCGCAGCGCCAGCTGGGTCAGCTCGGCATCGTCCAGGCTCTTGAGCACATAGACCGCAGCGCGCGACAACAAGGCACCGTTGACTTCGAACGAGGGGTTCTCGGTGGTGGCGCCGATAAAGGTGAAGAGCCCGCTTTCCACATGCGGCAGGAAGGCATCCTGCTGGCTCTTGTTGAAACGGTGGACTTCGTCGACGAACACCAGCGTGCGCCGGCCGTGCGCGCGAAACTGCTCGGCGCGCTCGACCGCCTCACGGATGTCCTTGACCCCCGACAGCACCGCCGACAGCGCGATGAACTCGGCGTCGAAGGCACTGGCCATCAGCCGCGCCAGCGTGGTCTTGCCCACGCCCGGAGGGCCCCACAGGATCATCGAATGCGGCTCGCCGGACTCGAACGCCACGCGCAGCGGCTTGCCCGCACCGAGCAGGTGCTGTTGCCCGATCACCTCGTCGATGGTGCGCGGGCGCAGGCGCTCGGCCAGCGGTTGCCGGGAACGGTCGGGAGTATCGGAAAACAGCGTGTCCGCCACGGTATTCAAGCCTTGTGAATGCAGAACGCCACAGTGTAGACCATCGGCGCCCTGCCCCGGCGTGGCACGCTAGGCGGCAAATGCCACCACATCCTCGATCTCGACACGGATGCCGATGCGCTCGCCCACGGCATGGTTGTGGTGGGACGGCACCAGCGCCAGTACGCGGCCGCCGCTGGCCAGGCGCAGCGTGTACAGGATCTCGGCGCCGCGGAAGGCCTTGTGGACCACCTCGGCGCGCATCGGGCTGGCGTCGTCGTGGATGATGTCATCGGGGCGCACCAGCACGTCTACGGCGGCGCCAGCGGGCAGCGCCAGCGGCGCCGCGGGGCGCAGCAGGCCCAGTTCCAGTTCAATCTCCGCGGTCTCGCGCAACCGCCCCGCCATCAGCACGCCCTGCCCGATAAAGCCCGCGACAAAGCGCGATGTCGGCCGGTGGTAGAGGTCGTGCGCGCTGCCCCACTGCTCGATCACCCCGTCGTGCATGACGCCGATCTCGTCGGCCATGGCAAAGGCCTCGTGCTGGTCGTGGGTGACCAGAATCGCGGTGGTGCCCTGCGCCTTCAGGATCGCGCGCACCTCCAGGCTCAGGCGTTCGCGCAGGTCGACGTCGAGGTTGGAGAACGGCTCGTCGAGCAGCAGCAGCTCCGGGCGCGGTGCCAGCGCGCGCGCCAACGCCACGCGCTGCTGCTGGCCGCCGGAAAGCTCATGCGGATATTTGCGGCCCGCGCCGGCCAGTCCGACCAGCTGCAGCACCTCGTCCACGCGCGCCGCGCGCCCGGCGCGGCTGGCGCGCACCAGGCCGAAACCCACGTTGGCCGCCACGTCCAGGTGCGGGAACAGTGCATAGTCCTGGAACACCATGCCGATGCGGCGCTGCTCCGGCGCCAGCATCGCCCCGGACGACGACACGACCTGCCCGTCCAGCACGATGCGGCCGTCCTGCAGCGGCTCGAAACCGGCGATGGCACGCAGCACCGTGGTCTTGCCGCAGCCGCTGGGCCCCAGCAGGCAGGCGATATTGCCGCGCGCCACCGAGAACGACAGCCCCTTGACCACCACATGGCGGCCAAAAGCGTGACGGATATGGTCGACCTCGATGACAGCGGCGCCAGCGCCAGTGACGTCAGCAACACCTGCGCGAGTCGCCGGCCGGCTGCGGGCCTGGGCGCCGGACAAGCGTGAATAGGAATCGGTTCGCATGTGCGCATTATAGGGACGCGGCCGGGGGCCGTGAGCGCCTTTCGGGGCAAATGCGTGCCCCACATTGCTAGAATGCGGCAGCCCGCACGCTGTGCGCGGCACTTCCGCCCACTTTCCGACGCATGCTCCTGTCCAGCCGCCGCCGCTTCCATCCCCTGACCCTGGCCACCCTGGTGATGGCGCTGCTGATCGCCGTGCCGGTGCTGGTGATCGCCTCGGCCGTGCTGCTGCCCGCCGGCGACACCTGGCGCCACCTGATCGACACGGTGCTGGCGGAATACGTGCTCAACACCGTCTGGCTGCTGTGCGGCGTCGCCGTGGGGGTATTGCTGCTGGGGGTGACCACCGCCTGGCTGGTATCGACCTACCGTTTCCCGGGCCACGCCGTGATGGAATGGGCGCTGGTCTTGCCGATGGCGATGCCCGCCTACGTGATCGCCTATGCCTACACCGACGCGCTGCAGTTTGCCGGGCCGGTGCAGGGCTGGTTGCGCGAGCTGACCGGCTGGAAGGCGCGCGAGTACTGGTTTCCAGATATCCGCTCGCTGGGCGGCGCCATCGCCCTGTTCTCGCTGGTGCTGTATCCCTACGTCTACCTGACCGCGCGCGCCGCCTTCCTGCAGCAGACCCAGAACACGCTGGAGGCCGCGCGCCTGCTCGGCCACGGCACCTGGAGCCGGCTCTGGCGCGTGGTGCTGCCGCTGGCGCGCCCCGGCATCGTTGCCGGCACCGCGCTGGCAATGATGGAAACGCTGGCCGACTTCGGCACCGTCGCCTACTTTGCCATCCCGACTTTCTCCACTGGCATCTACCGCGCCTGGTTCTCGCTTGGCGACAAGAACGCCGCGGCGCAGCTGTCGGCATGCATGCTGCTGTTCGTCGCCGCCATCCTGCTGATGGAGCGCGCCAGCCGCGGCCGCGCGCAGGTCTACGGCAACCAGCGCCGCGCCGTGGCCTGGACGCTGGGCGGCGCGCGCGGCTGGCTGGCGCTGGCCGTATGCATGGTGCCGGTGCTGCTGGGCTTCCTGATTCCCGCGCTGATGCTGTGCCGCATGGCCTTCACCGACGGCGATGCGCAGTTCGGCGCGCGCTTTGTCGGGCTGGTGCGCAACAGCTTCCTGCTGGCCAGCGCCACCGCGCTGGCCGCGGTGACGGTCGCGCTGGCGGTGGGCTACGCCGCGCGCGCGGCCAACGGCAAGCGCAGTTGGCTGATGCGCGGCCTGACGCGGCTGTGCGGCATGGGTTATGCGCTGCCGGGCTCGGTCATTGCCGTGGGCGTGCTGGTGCCGGTGGCGCGGCTCGACAACGCGCTGTCGGCCTGGCTGCAGCAGCAGTTCGGGCTCTCGGTGGGGCTGCTGCTGACCGGCGGCATCGCCGCGCTGGTCTATGCGCTGCTGGTGCGCTTCCTGGGCGTGGCGCTGCAGACCGTCAATGCCGGGCTGGGCAAGATCACCCCCAGCATGGATGCGGCCGCGCGCAGCCTGGGCCACGGCCCCGGCGCCACGCTGCGGCGCGTGCATTTCCCGATGCTGCGAGGCAGCCTGCTGACCGCGGCACTGATCGTCTTTGTCGACGTGATGAAGGAGTTGCCGGCCACCTTCGTGATGCGCCCGTTCAACTTCGACACGCTGGCCGTGCAGGCCTACAACCTCGCTGCCGACGAGCGCCTGACCGAGGCCGCCACCGCCTCGCTGGTGATCGTGGCCGTGGGCCTGCTGCCGGTGATCGTGCTGTCGCGCACGATCCGGCGCGAAGCGCAGCGCTGAGCCTCCCACGCTTCTTGCCCTAAAGTCGCGCCACAACGCGCCGATAGCCTTTTATGGCCCGGCGTTCGCCCGGGAGCGAACAGCGGCAGGCCTGCCGCGCAAGAACCTATGCTGCGATATCACATCCTGCTGTTCAAGTTGAACCGGCTGAGCCGCAACAAGCTGAGCGGCGTGGAAGAAGTCTCGCTGGCCGGACAGCTGGCCGAGATGGTCGATTCGGCCGACACCGCCGCGCGCGTCATCGCCGACCTGTTCGATCACGCCAACCCGCAGGTGCGCCGCATCGCGCTCAACGCGATCCGCCGCGCGCGGCAGTTCTCGTCGCCCGAGCTGCAGCCCGCGCTGGTGCGCCGCATGGCCGATGCCGAAGCGGTGCTGCGCCATGACGCCGTCTGGATCGTGCAGGAAACCCGGATGGATGGCGCCGAACTGCGCGCCGCGCTGCGCCGCGTTGCCGGCAAGGTGCAACTGCCGTGGGACGCCGAGCGCGCCCGCGCCAATCCCGGCGACATCGCGCTGGCCGCGCAGGTGCGCGCCCGCATGGCGCTGGACAAGCTGCTGGAAAAGAGTGCGGCCGAACGCAACCAGGCACTGGCCGCGATGGCGCTGGGCGGGACCTCGGACCAGCCTTATGCCGAAGGCACGGTCGGCCACAAGGGCCTGCTGCACCGCGCACTGGTGCGGCGACAGGCGGGGCGGCGGCTCAACAGCAGCGTGAAGCTGACGTTCCGCAAGCTGGAGCCCACGCAGGTGACTGGGAACAAGCGGTTCCTGCTGTAGCAGGAACCGCACCTACTGCAAAGGCCGTGGCGGCTTACTTGAAACCGGCGCGGTCCACCAGCTTCTGCGCTTGCGGCTGGTACTTGCCCAGCTCGGCCACGTTGATGGTGTCGGCCTTGAACGTGCCCAGCGCTTCCAGCGCCGGATTGCTGACCTTCACGCCCTGCACCACCGGCCATTCGTTGTTGCCGTCGGCAAAGTAGCGCTGCGCCTCGTCGCTGGCCAGGTACTCCAGGAACTTGACCGCCGCTTCCTTGTTGGGCGCATGCTTGAGCATGCCGCCGCCCGAGACGTTCATGTGCACGCCCTGGCTCGACTGGTTCGGCCACAGCACGCCCAGCTTGTCGGCCACGGCCTTGTCTTCCGGCTTGGTCGACTTCAGCAGGCGCGCGATGTAATAGGTGTTGGCGATGGCCACGTCGCACTCGCCGGCGGCAACCGCCTTGAGCTGGTCGGTGTCGCCGCCCTTGGGCACGCGCGCCAGGTTGGCGGCCACGCCGCGCGCCCACTGCTCGGTGCGTGCCTCGCCATCGTGGGCGATCAGGCTGGAGACCAGCGACAGGTTGTAGACATGGCCGCTGGAACGCGTGCAGACCTTGCCCTTCCACTTGGGATCGGCCAGGTCTTCATAGCTGGCGATATCGCCGGCCTTGACCGCGGTCTTGTTGTAGGCAATCACGCGGCCGCGCGCCGAGAAGCCGAACCATTCGCCATTGGGGTCGCGATAGTTGGCCGGGATGCGCGATTCCAGCGCCTTCGACTTTACCGGCGCAAACACGCCAGCCTGCTGGGCGCGCCACAGGCGGCCGATATCCACCGTGATGAACACGTCCGCCGGGCTGTTGGCGCCTTCATTGCGGATACGCTCCAGCAGCGGGTCTTCCTGGCCTTCGATGCGGTTGATCTTGATGCCGGTCTGCTTGGTGAAGTTGGCGTACAGCGCTTCGTCCGTCTGGTAGTGACGCGCGGTGTAGAGGTTGAGCACCTTTTCCTGCGCCGCAGCGGCGAGCGGCAGGGTCAGCAGGGCCAGCGCCGCAGCGCGCGGCAGCAAGGTTCGGATAGTGGTCTTCACGCGGATGGCTCCCCAGCATGGTTTGGGCAGCCGCCGGGGACCCCGAGGCCGCCCGGTTATTGGATTCCGGTCAGCGGGAAACAATATTGATTCTTGTTCAGGCGGTCAAATTACATTTCTGTCATGTTGACGCCCGTTGACCGATCAATACCAGGGAGATGCCCGCACTAACCTAATCGCCCCCTGTGCGAAGACGAACCGGCAAGGCGGGCGCCGAATCTCAGCCGCGGCGTACCCAGACCACCTTGCCAGCCTTGACGCCCAGCGTGCGGCGTTGCGGGTTGTAGTCCATGGTGCCGGGGAACTGCTGGCCGTCGCGCTCGCCCAGTCGCCACGCGCAGCCCTGCAGCAGGCCGATGGCTTCGGCCTCGGGCTTGCCGACCAAGGCATCGTCGGCCAGCTTGTCGGCGGCACAGCCCTCCGGCGTGCCACGCGCGCCTTGCGGGCCGGTCGGCGCGGGAGCCGCGCAAGCCGCCAGCAGGGCCCCGCCCGCCGCCAGCATGGCGGACTGGCGCAGCCAACGCCGGATGGTTCGCGTCGCAATCATGTCGTTCTCCTGATGGATTTGGCGAGTATGAGGATGCTGGGACACACGGCACACCGCGGCGTTCAGCTTCTTTGCACACCGATATGAAACTTTTGCCAGATTACGTTGTATTGCGCACATTTTCAGTGTGGCTTCGGCTTGATCTGGATAAACCGAGCTATAAGCCATGCGTGCTATCAGTGAGTAAGCGGGCCGGCAACGTCCCGCACCACTCCACCCACCGCGCATCCCTCTGCGCCTTCCCTGGGAGCAACGCATGACCGCAATGATGAAAGCCGCCGTTTTTGTCGAGCCTGGCCGGATCGAACTGGCAGACAAGCCGATCCCGGATATCGGCCCCAACGATGCCCTGGTGCGTATCACCACCACCACCATCTGCGGCACCGACGTGCACATCCTCAAGGGTGAGTACCCGGTGGCGAAGGGCCTGACCGTGGGCCATGAGCCCGTCGGCATCATTGAAAAGCTCGGCAGCGCGGTGACGGGATACCGCGAAGGCCAGCGCGTGATCGCCGGCGCAATCTGCCCCAACTTCAACTCCTACGCGGCGCAGGACGGCGTGGCCTCGCAGGATGGCAGCTACCTGATGGCCAGCGGCCAGTGCGGCTGCCACGGCTACAAGGCGACCGCGGGCTGGCGCTTCGGCAACATGATCGACGGTACCCAGGCGGAATACGTGCTGGTGCCCGACGCCCAGGCCAACCTGACGCCAATCCCCGATGGCCTCACCGACGAGCAGGTGCTGATGTGCCCCGACATCATGTCCACCGGCTTCAAGGGCGCGGAAAACGCCAATATCCGCATCGGCGACACCGTGGCCGTGTTCGCGCAGGGCCCGATCGGGCTATGCGCGACCGCCGGCGCGCGGCTGTGCGGCGCCACCACCATCATCGCCATCGACGGCAACGACCACCGGCTGGAGATCGCGCGCAAGATGGGCGCGGACGTGGTCCTGAACTTCCGCAACTGCGACGTGGTGGACGAGGTCATGAAGCTGACCGGCGGGCGCGGCGTGGATGCCTCGATCGAGGCGCTGGGCACGCAGGCAACCTTCGAGCAGTCGCTGCGCGTGCTCAAGCCCGGCGGCACGCTGTCCAGCCTGGGGGTCTATTCAAGCGACCTGACCATTCCGCTGTCGGCTTTCGCCGCGGGGCTGGGCGACCACAAGATCAACACCGCGCTGTGCCCCGGCGGCAAGGAACGCATGCGGCGGCTGATCAATGTGATCGAGTCGGGGCGGGTCGACCTGGGAGCGCTGGTGACGCACCAGTACAGGCTGGACGACATCGTCGCGGCCTACGACCTGTTCGCCAACCAGCGCGACGGCGTGCTGAAGATCGCCATCAAGCCGCACTGACGGCGGCGCCTCGGGTTCAGCCCTTGGCCCGGGCGGCCAGCGCCTGCATGGCGTCGGCCGGCAGCGGCCCATGGCAGGTGCGCTCGCCGCCGGACTCGCTGACCACCAGCCATACCTGGTCCGGCTGGCCCTTCGGATGCAACAGCCAGGCCGGGCCGCGCGCATTGCTGCTGGGCGGCAGGTCTTCCAGCACGCCGGTGCTGGCCGACTGCAGCATCACCGCGCACTCGGTGGCGGACACGCGCGTGGCCTTGAGAAAGCCAGGATTGCCCAGCACTTCGGGCAATCCCGAGTCCGGTGCGCGCAGGAAGGAATCGACATCGAACTTGCTGGCACCGCCGCCGCTGCTGGCACATGCCGCCAACAGCAGCGCGCCGGCACTGGCCAGCAACACGGCGTGCTGGCTGCGCCGCGAACGGATGGTGACTGCGGGACCTTCCTGCGGATCGTTCATGGCGGGCCTCACTGCTTCATCACATCGGCGCCCTTGGGCACCGTAAACCGGAATGCATCGGCCGCCAGCGGCGGGTTCTTCTGCATGCCCGTGAAGGTCAGCAGGGTGGTGTTGCCGAACGCGTCGCGCAGTTCCATGGCTTCAAGATTGCCGGCCTTGAAGCCGATGCCGATGCGCTCGAACTGCGTGTCCTTGGCCTTGGGCGTCAGCTCCAGCCACTCTACGCCGTCGCGCGTCGGGCCGTTCTTGACCACGAAGTTCTTTTCCAGGTCGTTGCTGCCGAACAGGATCGCCGCCGGGCTGGAGCCGAGTGCGCCGTCGAGCTTGCGCTCCGTGACCTGGTTCAGGTCCTTGTCATAGATGTACAGGGTCTGGCCGTCGGCCTGCAGCAGCTGGTCGTAGGGCCTGGTATAGCGCCAGGTGAACTTGCCCGGGCGCGAGAACACAAAGGTGCCGCTGGAGGTGCCGGTCACCTTGCCGTTGGCGCCCTGCCCCTTGACCTGGCGCTGCGTGAATTCGCCGCGCGCGCTCTTCACGCCGGTGACAAAGCTCTGCAACTGGTCAGTGGCTGCGGCATGGGCCGGCGCCTGGATGGCAAACATCGCCAGCGCGGCGCAGGCCGACACGATGATGCGGTTGCGCATGGTTCGGGTCCTGGTAGTTATGGAGGGCGTCGCCGCGTGTGCGGCGCCCAACGCTGTAGGCCGCTGCACGGGCAACTTGTCTGTTTAGAGCAGGCGGCAGCCGGAGGATTCCACACGGCCCGCGCTCGCGGGTAACCGGATATTACGGCAGACACCGCGGGAACCGCGCCTGTTCTGCGGCGAAAACTCTGAATTCGCGGGAAAGGGCAGCCTGTGGCGATATCCCGTATCCAGGCGAAACACTTACTTACCGGCCGGGGCGGTCATAATGCAAGGCATGCACGTAGAGCAATCGCCACATCGCCTTATGCATGTTGCTTCGCTGCAAGGCGGCCATTCCGACCGGGCCAGCAATATGACAACATCCAATGCTTCCGAGGACAAGCGTACCGATGGCCGCCTGCCGTTCCGGCACGGTTTCAGGCGCCTCGATCGCGACGAGATCGACAGGATCGCGGCGCGCAGGGTCAGGATCGAACTCGAAGCTCGACGGGGAAAGACTGCCGCTACCAAGCTCCTTAGTCCCGCCATGGTCGGCACAGGCATCCTGGCGGGCGTGGCCTTTGTCTTTTCCGTGATGACATGGCTGAATGAGACCACGCAAGACAAGGTCGACAAGGCCACCGCGCCGCTCGCCACCCGGATGACCGAGATGGACCGCCGCCTCACGGATCGCCTCGATGCGGTCGATGCGCGCATCGAGCGCCTGGAAGTGCGCGTCGACAAGCAATTTGAAACCATCAACACGAAGCTCGACGTGCTGCTCAAGCGCCGCTAGCACACATCACAGGCCGCATGGGAGGAGCGCTGGCAGCGCTCAGTCATCGTCACGCGCGGCCGCACCGCCACCCTGCGCCAGAATGTCACGATTGCCGTTGCCCGACATCGCCGACACCAGCCCTGCCTTCTCCATATCCTCCAGCAGCCGCGCGGCACGGTTGTAGCCGATGCGCAGGTGGCGCTGCACCAGCGAGATTGACGCGCGCCGGTTCTTCAGCACCACCTCGACGGCCTGGTCGTACAGCGGATCGGCCTCGCCGCCGCCGCCGCCAATGCCGGCACCGCCGCCAAACCCGTCGCCGCCGCCGGCGTCATCGGTCAGGCCGCCTTCGAGGATGCCCTCGATGTAGTTGGCTTCGCCGGATTCCTTGAGCTTTTCCACCACGCGGTGGACTTCCTCGTCCGAGACAAAGGCGCCGTGCACGCGCACCGGCAGGCCGGTGCCCGGCGCCAGGTAGAGCATGTCGCCCATGCCCAGCAGCGCTTCGGCGCCCTGCTGGTCGAGGATGGTGCGCGAGTCGATCTTGCTGCTGACCTGGAACGCGATCCGGGTCGGCACATTGGCCTTGATCAGGCCGGTGATCACGTCCACCGACGGACGCTGCGTGGCCAGCACCAGGTGCAGGCCGGCCGCGCGCGCCTTCTGCGCGATGCGGGCGATCAGCTCTTCCACCTTCTTGCCGACCACCATCATCAGGTCGGCCAGCTCGTCGATGACGATGACGATGGTGGGCAGCCGGTCCAGCGGCTCCGGGGCGTCCGGGGTCAGGCTGAACGGGTTGGGGATCTTTTCTTCGCGGGCCGCGGCCTCGTCGATCTTTTTGTTGTAGCCGGCCAGGTTGCGCACGCCCAGCTTGCTCATCAGCTTGTAGCGGCGCTCCATCTCGCCGACCGCCCAGTTCAGGGCATTGCCGGCCTGGCGCATGTCGGTCACCACCGGGCACAGCAGGTGCGGGATGCCCTCGTAGACGCTCATTTCGAGCATCTTCGGGTCGATCAGGATCAGGCGTACGCTTTCCGCCTTGGCCTTGTACAGCAGCGACAGGATCATCGCGTTGATGCCGACCGACTTGCCCGAGCCGGTGGTGCCGGCCACCATGCAGTGCGGCATGCGGGCCAGGTCGGCCACCATCGGCTTGCCAGCGATGTCCTTGCCCAGCGCCATGGTCAGGCTGGACGAACTCTCGTTGTAGACCTGCGAGCCGAGGATTTCCGACAGGCGCACGGTCTGGCGCTTCGGGTTGGGCAGCTCCAGCCCCATGTAGTTCTTGCCCGGGATGGTCTCGACCACGCGGATCGACACCAGCGACAGCGAGCGCGCCAGGTCGCGCGCCAGGTTCACCACCTGGCTGCCCTTGACGCCGGTGGCCGGCTCGATCTCATACCGCGTGATGACCGGGCCCGGGTAGGCCGCCACCACCTTGACCTCGACGCCGAAGTCCTTGAGCTTTTTTTCGATCAGGCGCGAGGTGAACTCCAGAGTCTCGGCGCTGACGGTTTCCTGGTGCGGCGGAATCGGGTCCAGCAGCGACAGCGGCGGCAGGTCCGAGTCCTGGATATCGGCAAACAGCGGCTGCTGCTTCTCACGCTCGACGCGCTCATGCTTGGGCACTGCCTGCGGGCGCACGATCTGCACCGGCGCCGCCTCGTCGATGCGCACGCGCTGCACCTCGACGGTTTCTTTGCGCTCGGTCTTGGCGGCCTCGCCGATGATGCGGTCCTGCTTGCTCTCGCGGCGGGCCTTGAAGCCCAGGAACAGGGTCTCGACAAAGCCGCCGACGTGCTCGGCCACGGTCAGCCAGGAGAAATGGAAGAACAGCGACAGCCCGATCGCCAGCAGCAGCAACAACAGCAGGGTCGCGCCGGTGAAACCCAGCGCCACCTGCAGCCAGCCGCCCAGCAGGTCGCCCAGCACCCCGCCCGGCGCGCGCGGCAGCGCGGCGCGCAACGGGTACATGCGGATCGCCTCCAGGCCCATGCTGGAGAACAGGGTCAGACCAAAGCCGATCCAGCTGACGGTCACGCCCTGGCGGTGCAGGCCGGGGTCCGCGCGCTCGGGCAGCTCGGCGGTCAGCGTGCGCCAGCCGCGCCAGCAGCGGCGCACCAGCAGCACCGCCAGCCAGTAGGCGGAAAAGCCGAAGATGAAGAACAGCACGTCGGCCACCCAGGCGCCGACGCGCCCGCCCAGGTTGTGGATATCGGCCACCTGGTTGGCATGCGACCAGCCGGGATCGGTCTTGCTGTAGCTGGCCAGCACGCACAGGAAACCCAGCGTGACGGCCAGCAGCAGGAACCAGCGGACCTCTCCCAGCAGTTTGCCGATGCGGGATGGCAAGGCTGAGGGATCGGTGCGGGTGGTCGTGGTAGCTCGGGCCATGCCTGGTTAAGACTCGCGTGTAAGGTGATTCCGGATGCGTTTCGGGCCGATGCCGGCAGCGGTCAGTGGTTGCTCACCAGGTGACTGACGGTCATCGTGGCGGCCATTTTAACGTGGCCCGAGACTATCGCACTCATTGGAATTTGCAACAGTGAGCAAATGCGGCTCCTCTTATAATGTCGCTTTCGAGCAATGCCGGTGGGCAGCATGCCGCACCGGCCACAGGAACGCATCATGGCAAAACACGCAAAAGTGCTGATTCTCGGTTCTGGTCCCGCCGGCTATACCGCCGCGGTCTACGCGGCCCGCGCCAACCTGGAACCGGTGCTGATCACCGGCCTGGCACAGGGCGGCCAGCTGATGACCACCACGGACGTCGAGAACTGGCCGGGCGATGCCAAGGGCGTCCAGGGTCCTGAACTGATGCAGCGCCTGCTGGCGCACGCCGAGGAATTCAAGACCGAAATCATCTTCGATCACATCCACACCGCCAAGCTGGTGGACGACAACGGCCAGCCGGCCCGCCCCTTCCGCCTGATCGGCGACGCCGGTGAATATACGTGCGACGCGCTGATCATCGCCACCGGCGCCTCGGCGCAGTACCTGGGCCTGCCGTCCGAAGAGTCCTTCATGGGCCGCGGCGTGTCGGCCTGCGCCACCTGCGACGGCTTCTTCTACAAGAACCAGGAAGTGGCCGTGGTCGGTGGCGGCAACACCGCCGTGGAAGAGGCGCTGTACCTGTCGCATATCGCCAGCAAGGTCACCGTGATCCACCGCCGCGACAGCTTCCGCGCCGAGCCTATCCTGGTCGACCGCCTGCTGCAGCGTGAAAAGGAAGGCCGCGTGGTGATCCGCTACGACAGCGTGCTGGACGAGGTGCTGGGCGATGAATCCGGCGTGACCGGCATCCGCGTGCGCGGCACCAAGACCGGCCAGGCCGAGGACCTGAAGCTGGCGGGCGTGTTCATCGCCATCGGCCACAAGCCCAACACCGACCTGTTCGAAGGCCAGCTGGCCATGGAAAACGGCTACCTGGTGACCAAGTCGGGCCTGCAGGGCGACGCCACCGCCACCAGCGTGCCAGGCGTGTTTGCCGCCGGCGACGTGCAGGACCATGTCTACCGCCAGGCCATCACCAGCGCCGGCACGGGCTGCATGGCCGCGCTGGACGCCCAGCGCTTTGTTGAAGCCCTGAAGTAAGCACCGCCCCTCCGCCGGCCGGGCCGCCACGGCCCGCCGGCGCGTCCCTTGCGGCATCTCCTGCCGCCCCGCCAGTCGATATAATCTGCGCCGAGCCCCCGGAGATTTTTCAATGACGCACGGCGCCCGCAAACCCGACCGACCGCCCCAACGTTTCGGCCTGAACGACCTTGCCAGGCTGCGCGACACCCTCAAGGCCGATACCGAGCGCCGCGAAGCCGAGCGCGTGGCCGCCGAGCAGGCCGCCCGGCGCGCCCGTGAAGAGGCCGACGTCTTCCGCACCAGCGTGGGCCAGGTCAGCCAGCTGCGCGACCGCAACCGCGCCCCCCTGCCCGCCAGCAAGCCCGCCCCGGTGCCGGTGCAGTCGCGCCGCAACGACGAAGCCGTGCTGGCGGCCTCGCTGTCCGATGATTTCGACGTGGAAAGCCTGCTCGAAACCGACGAGACCCTGTCGTTCCGCCGGCCCGGCATCGGCATGGACGTGATCCGCAAGCTGCGCCGCGGCGAATGGGTGGCGCAGGACAAGGTCGACCTGCACGGCCTGCGCAGCGACGAGGCGCGCGAGGCGCTGGCCGAGTTCCTGCGCCGCTCGGTGCGCAACGGCGTGCGCTGCGTGCGCGTGATCCACGGCAAGGGCCTGGGCTCGCCCGACAAGCTGCCAGTGCTCAAGGGCAAGGTGCGCAGCTGGCTGGTGCAGAAGGAGGAAGTGCTCGCCTTCGTGCAGGCGCGCGAGGCCGAAGGCGGCGCCGGCGCGCTGATGGTGCTGCTGCGCCAGCCGCGCAGCTGACGCATCGCCACGGATGCACGTTCCGCTTGAATTGCTGATGGGGCGGCTGCCCCTGATCCTCCACATCATGGAGGTGATCGGCGTGCTCGCCTTCGCGGTCTCGGGCGTGGTCGACGCGCGCAAGCAGCGCCTGGACGTGGTCGGCACCTTCGTGGTGGCCTTTGCCACCGCCTTTGGCGGCGGCACCGTGCGCGACGTGCTGCTGGACCGGCGCCCGTTCTACTGGGTCGACCACGAAGGCTACGTGCTGCTGATCTTCGTGATGTCGTTCGGCGCCTCGTTCGTGCTGCGCGTGGTCAGCCGCGTGGCCTCGGACCGGGCCATGATCGTGGCCGACGCGATCGGGCTGGGGCTGTTCTCGGTGACCGGCGCCTCGCTGGCGCTGGTGGCGCAGATGACGCCCACCGTGGCGGTGATGATGGGCATCATCTCGGCCGTGTTCGGCGGCGTGGTGCGGGACGTGCTGTGCAACGAGGTGCCGATGATCCTGCGCGACCGCTCGCCCTACGCCACCTGCTCCTTTGTCGGCTGCTGGATCTATGTCGGCATGACCTGGCTGGCGGTGCAGCAGGAAGCGGCGCTGCTGACCGGGGCAGTGGCGATCATCGCCATGCGGCTGGTGTCGGTGCGCTACGGGTGGAAGCTGCCCAGCTGAACCGCACCCACCAATGAAAACGCCGCCCTGCAAGGCGGCGTTTCTCTATCCTGGCCCGAGGCTCAGACCGCGGCTTCGTCCTGCTCGCCGGTGCGGATGCGGATCACACGCTCGATCTCGGTGACGAAGATCTTGCCGTCGCCGATCTTGCCGGTGTGGGCGGCCTTGACGATGGCGTCCAGCACGGTGTCCAGCTGGTTCTCGGCCACCACCACTTCGATCTTGATCTTGGGCAGGAAGTCGACCACGTACTCGGCGCCACGGTAGAGCTCGGTATGCCCTTTCTGGCGGCCAAATCCCTTCACTTCGGTCACCGTCAGACCGGTCACGCCGACGTCGGCCAGGGCTTCACGCACCTCGTCGAGCTTGAACGGTTTGATGATGGCGGTAATCTGCTTCATGACTGGCCCCTGTTTATCGTTTGTTCACGCGCCTGGCGGCGCATCGCCGCGGTCGCGGCGCTCTCCGGGTGGCATTTTACCAGCCCTTGGCCGCTTGCATTTCCGCCTGCCCCACAGCCAGCGCGGCCGCAGCGTTGGCTAGCGCGCATCCGGGCAGGCCCCGGCCCTGTGGATAAACCTGTGGACAGCCACTGGAGAAACTGTGCACAAGCCGCCACCCAAGAGCCGGAGCTCGACCGGCGCTGCGCTCAGTCCGGCACCTTCTCCAGGTCCGCCAACCACACCACCGACTCTGAATCGCTCGGCGCGCGCCAGTCACCGCGCGGCGACAGCGATCCGCCCGAGCCCACCTTGGGCGCGTTCGGGATGCATGAGCGCTTGAACTGGCTGGTGCGGAAGAAACGGTCCAGGAAGATCGCCAGGTTGCGCTTGATCTCCGGCAGCCCGTACTGGTTGCGTACCACATGCGGGCCGTTGGGCCAGACGCCGCGCTCGCGGTCGCCCCAGGCATGCAGCGCCAGGAAGGCGATCTTGGACGGCGTGAAGCCGAAACGCAGCGTGTAGTAGAGGTTGAAGTCCTGCAGCTCATACGGGCCGATGGTGCTCTCGGTCTTCTGCTCGGGGCCGTGGTTGCTGTCGCCCGGGACCAGCTCGGGGCTGATGTCGGTGTCGAGCACGGCCAGCAGCACGTCGGAACCGCCCTCGCCCACCTGCCCGGTCTCGGCCACCCAGCGCACCAGGTGCGAGATCAGCGTCTTGGGCACGCTGGCATTGACGTTGTAGTGCGACATGTGGTCGCCCACGCCATAGGTGCACCAGCCCAGCGCCAGTTCGCTCAGGTCGCCGGTGCCGATCACGATGGCGTGGTGGAAATTGGCCAGCCGGAACAGGTGGTTGGTACGCTCGCCGGCCTGCACGTTCTCGAAGGTCACGTCGTAGACCTTCTCGCCGGCGGCGTATGGGTGGCCCAGGTCCTTCAGCATGGCCAGGCACGACGGCCGGATATCGATCTCGGTCGCGGTGCAGCCCACCACCTGCATCAGCTGGCGCGCCTGCAGCAGCGTGCGGTCGCTGGTGGCGAAGCCCGGCATGGTGAAGGCCAGGATATTGGCGCGCGGCAGGCCCAGGCGGTCCATCGCCTTGGCGCAGACCAGCAGCGCGTGGGTGGAATCCAGCCCGCCCGACACGCCGATCACCACCTTGCTGATCTTGCTGGCCGACAGGCGCTGCACCAGCGCCTGCACCTGGATGTTGTAGACCTCCATGCAGCGTTCGTCGCGCTGGCGCGGATCGGCCGGCACGTACGGGAAGCGCGCCACGTTGCGCGCCAGCGGCAGCGACTTTTCCAGGGTCAGGTCGAGCGGGAAGCGCACCACGCGGAACTTGTCCACTTCTGCCTTGTGCCGGCGCACCGAGTGGCCGAAGGTGACCTGGTGCATGCGCTCGCGCGACAGCCGCTCGACGTCGATATCAGCGCAGAGCAGGTGCGAGGTATCGGCAAAGCGCTCGGATTCGGCCAGCAGCTCGCCGTTCTCGCAGATCAGCGCCTGGCCGTCCCAGGCCAGGTCGGTGGAAGACTCGCCCTTGCCGGCCGAGGTGTACAGGTAGGCCGCCAGGCATCGTGCCGACTGCTGCGAGACCAGCTGGTGCCGGTACCCGGCCTTGCCGACCACGATATTCGAGGCCGACAGGTTGACCAGCACCGTGGCCCCGGCCAGCGCCGCGAACGACGACGGCGGGATCGGCACCCAGACGTCTTCGCAGATTTCTGCGTGGAAGCGGAAGTCGGGGATGTCTTCGACATCGAACAGCAGCCCGGCGCCGAACGGCACGTCCTGGCCCAGCAGCCGGATCGACTCGACCGCGGCGTTGTCGGCGGCGCTGAACTGGCGCGCCTCGTAGAACTCCCAGTAGTTCGGCAGGTAGGACTTGGGCACCACGCCCTGGATACGCCCGCGCGCCACCACCACGGCGCAGTTGAACAACTGGTGCTCGACCCGCAGCGGCATGCCGACGATCAGCGCCGCCGGCAACTTGCGCGAGGCCTCGACGATGGTGGCCAGCGCCGCCTCGCAGGCGTCCAGCAGCGCGCGCTGGTGGAACAGGTCGTCGCAGGTGTAGGCGGAGATGCCCAGCTCCGGGAACGCAACCAGCACGGCGCCCTTCTGGGCCGCCTGCGCCGCCAGGGCAATGGTCTCGGCGGCGTTGAAGGCCGGGTCGGCCACCCGGCAGACGGGCACGCCCACCGCGACACGCGCAAAGCCGTGGGAATACAGGTTGAAAAACGGGTTCTTCATATCGGGCCTTGGTTATCGAACCATGCGGACCATGCCGCCGCCTGAAGCATCCCGGGATGCCTCGGCAAGCACTGGTGACGAGGATGCTCCATTTTACGACGCCCGCCCCTGCCGTGCGGCGCAGCAACGGCGCATCGTTTCCGGTAGACTCGATCGATCCACAGACGGGAACTGGTGCAATGCAGTCTGAATCATGCGTGCCCGGCGAGGGCAATGACCAGCGCCAGCCGGCACGGCACAAGCGCAAGTCGGCAGGCGACCCTGCGCAGGAATACCGTACCGAAATCATCTCCGACCTGGGCGAGATCGATGCCGCCGCCTGGGACGCCCTGGTGGCGCACCACGCCGACGCCACGCCGTTCCTGAAGCATGCCTTCCTGCACGCCCTGCACACCAGCGGCAGCGCCTGCGCCGAGACCGGGTGGAACCCGCGCTACCTGACTTTGTGGGCGCCGGCCAAGGACGGCCGCCCGGAACGGCTGGCCGCGGCCATGCCGCTCTACGCCAAGGCACATTCCTATGGCGAATATGTCTTCGACTGGGCCTGGGCCGACGCCTATGCCCGCAACGGGCTCGAGTACTACCCCAAGTGGCTGGCGGCAATTCCCTTCACGCCGGTGCGCGGCGCGCGGCTGCTGGCCGAAGACGCCCATGCGCGCCGCCTGCTGCTGCAGACGGCGCTGGCGCTGGCCGCCGAAAGCCAGATGTCGTCGCTGCACATCCTGTTCCCCGACGAGGCCGAGGCCGCGCTGATGCAGCAGGCCGGCATGCTGATGCGGCACGGCGTGCAGTTCCACTGGACCAATGACGGCTATGGCAGCTTTGACGACTTCCTGGCCACGCTGTCGCAGAAGAAGCGCAAGAACATCCGCGCCGAGCGCCGCCAGGTGGCGCAGGCCGGCATCGGCTTCCGGCGCCTGCGTGGCGAGCAGATCGACGACGACGCGTGGAAGTTCTTCAACCGGTGCTATCGCCAGACTTACCGCGAGCACCATTCCACGCCCTACCTGAACCTGGATTTCTTCCGGCGCATCGGCGCCACCATGCCGCAGCACCTGCTGCTGGTGATCGCCGAGCGCGAGGGCCAGCCCATCGCCAGTTCGCTACTGGTCTATGACGACACGCCGGAAGTCAGCACGCTCTACGGGCGCTACTGGGGCGCACTGGAGTACCACGCCTGCCTGCACTTCGAAACCGCGTACTACCAGCCGCTGGAATTCTGCATCGAGCAAGGCATAGGCACCTTCGAAGGCGGCGCCCAGGGCGAGCACAAGATGGCGCGCGGCTTCCTGCCGGTGGCGACGCGCTCGGCCCACTGGCTGGCGCATCCCGCCTTTGCCGATGCCGTCGAGCGCTTCCTGGCGCGCGAGCGCCAGGGCATTGACGCCTACCTGGACGAACTGGGCGAACGCAACCCGTTCGCCCGCGCCTGAACACGCAAGCCGGCGCTCAGCGCCACATCCGCCGCAGCGTGTTGTCGCCCAGCATGTAGTGGTGGAACAGCGATGCCATCGCGTGCAGTCCGATCACCAGGTAGAAGGCGGTGCCCAGGGTCTCGTGGACCTCCTTGACGGTGTCCTTCAGCGCCGGGTCGGCCGCCACCATCGCCGGCACTTCCAGCCCCAGCGAAGGCAACGCCAGCAGGTGGCCGCCAGCGTTCGTCGCCAGCAGCCCCAGCAGCGGCTGGGCCAGGATATACAAGTAAAGCACCCAGTGCATGGCCTCGCCGGCCAACTGCATCCAGCGCGCGCCCGGCTCCGGCGCGGGCGCGCCGCGCACCAGGCGCCACACCAGGCGCGGCACCGCCAGCACCAGCACCAGCGCCCCCGCCCATTCATGGACTGTCATCGCCAGCGCGCGCGGCGGCGTGCCCTTGGCAAAACTGCCCTTCAGCTCGATCGCGGAATAGGCCAGCGCCACCAGCAGGAACACCGCCCAGTGGAAGCACACCGCCAGCCGGTCATAGCGGCGCAGCGGCGACAAGGCCTGCGGCAATGCCTGGATTTCGGTGATGGGATTCATAGGGGACTCCTCTTGTCAGCACCCGCATAGCGTAGCGCAAGGCACTTGCCCGGATGCTGCCGTACATCAAGCGCGCGGCAACAAAAAACCCCGCCGGAGCGGGGCTTCTTCAGCGGCGGTTCAGCTTACTTCTTGTAGTTGGCCACGCCGTCGGTGATTTCCTTGTGGGCTTCCTCGATGCCAGCCCAGCCTTCGACCTTGACCCACTTGCCGGCTTCCAGTGCCTTGTAGTGCTCAAAGAAGTGCTTGATCTGGTCCAGCTGGTTCTGCGGCACGTCCGACAGGCCCTTCATGTAGGCCGTGGCCGGCGACAGCTTGTCCAGCGGCACGGCGACCAGCTTGGCGTCCACGCCCGACTCGTCGGTCATCTTCAGCATCCCGAGTGCACGGCAGCGCACCACGGCGCCGGCCAGGATCGGGAACGGCGACAGCACCAGCACATCCACCGGGTCGCCGTCGCCCGACAGCGTCTGCGGGATGTAGCCATAGTTGGCCGGATAGCGCATGCCGGTGCCGATAAAGCGGTCGACGAACAGCAGGCCGGTTTCCTTGTCTGCCTCGTACTTCACCGGATCGCTCTGGGCCGAGATCTCGATGATGACGTTGAAATCGTTGGGGATGTCCTTGCCCGGGGTTACGAGGTTGAAGCTCATGCGGTTCTCCAGATGCCTGCGCGGTGTTGTTGGATGGCGGGCATTATAGCGGCTCATGCCTGACCGCAGGCTGACAGCTGGGCCAGGCACGGCGCATTGCACGCTGGCCAGTGTCGGCGATAATGGCGCATTCTTCAGCCGTCACTGAAAAGCGCAGCCGCCGTGCTGCCCCCTGTTGCACCCGCTGCCCCGGAGCCACCCATGCACGCCCAGCACTTCGTCGCCAACCGCCTGATCGCGCCCGACAACGGCCTGCGCATCAAGGTCTTCGATCCGTCCAACGGCGAGCCGTTCGCCGAGATCGCACGCGGCAACGCCACCGATATCAACGTCGCCGTCCATGCGGCCCGCCAGGCCGCCGAAGGCGCCTGGGGCCAGATGGCGCCAGCGGAGCGGGTGCGCCTGCTCAACCGCGTCGCCGTGGCGCTGATCGCGCACGAGGACGAACTGGCCGCGCTCGAGGCCCGCGACACCGGCAAGCCGCTGCGCCAGGCGCGCGCCGATGCCCGCGCCGTGGCCCGCTATTTCGAGTTCTACGCCGGCGCGGTGGACAAGCTGCACGGCCAGACCATCCCCTACAACCCCGGCTACACCGTGCTGACCGTGCGCGAGCCGCACGGCGTGACCGGCCACATCATCCCGTGGAACTACCCGCTGCAGATCTTCGGGCGCAGCGTGGGCGCGGCGCTGGCCACCGGCAATGCCTGCGTGGTCAAGCCGGCCGAGGACGCCTGCCTGTCGCTGCTGCGCGTGGCCGAGATCGCCGCCGATGCCGGCCTGCCCGAAGGCGCGCTCAATATCATCACCGGCTACGGCCATGAAGCCGGCGCCGCGCTGGCGCGCCACCCGGGCATCAACCATATCTCGTTCACCGGCTCGCCCCAGACCGGCAAGCAGGTGGCCCAGCTGGCCGCCGAGAACCACGTGCCGGTCACGCTGGAGCTGGGCGGCAAGTCGCCGCAGATCGTCTTTGCCGATGCCGACCTGGATACGCTGGTGCCGGTGGTGGTCAACGGCATCGTGCAGAATGCCGGCCAGACCTGCTCGGCCGGCAGCCGCCTGCTGGTGGAGCGGCCGGTCTATGACGCGCTGCTCGACCGGCTGGCGTCGGTGTTCGAGTCGCTGCGCGTAGGCCCGTCCGAGCTGGACCTGGAATGCGGGCCACTGATCAGCCGCAAGCAGCAGCAGCGCGTGTGGGACTTTGTCTCGGATGCGCAGCACGCCGGCGTGGCCGTGATGGCGCAAGGCCAGATCGTGGCCGACGCGCCCGAGGCCGGCTACTACCAGGTGCCGATGCTGTTCCGCGACGTGCCGCCGGCGCACCGGCTGGCGCAGGAAGAAGTGTTCGGCCCGCTGCTGGCGGCGATGCCGTTCGACACCGAGGCCGAAGCCATCGCACTGGCCAACGGCACGCCCTACGGGCTCGTGGCCGGCGTCTGGACCCGCGACGGCGGGCGCCAGCTGCGCCTGGCGCACAAGCTGCGCGCGGGCCAGGTCTTTATCAACAACTACGGTGCCGGCGGCGGCGTTGAACTGCCCTTCGGCGGCACCGGCCAGTCTGGCTACGGCCGCGAGAAGGGCTTCGAGGCCCTGTACGGATTCACCACCCTGAAAACCATCGCCATCCAACATGGGTAACATCAATTTCCTGTCCGTCGCCTTTGCCATCTTCTTTTTCTGGATGGCATGGCATGTCCGGAACAAGCGCGCCACCAATCCTTCCGGCATGCCGCGGCTGCAGGTCTTCAAGCGCAAGTGGGGCGACGTCGTCGGCGACCGCGTGCACTGGTGCCTGTATGTGGCACTGCCCTTCCTGCTGGCACTGATGATGGTTGCCAATGCCCTGCGCGGGCGGGGGCCGTTCTCGCACTAGGCATTGAGTACCCCGCAGCACGGAACACCAGAACATAACCACGACACCAGGAGACAAGCCATGAGACTGGCCAACAAGGTAGCGATCATCACCGGCGGCGGTTCCGGGTTCGGCGAAGGCATTGCCCACACCTTTGCGCGCGAAGGCGCCAACGTGGTGGTCGCCGACCTGCGCGAGGAAGCCGCCGAACGCGTCGCCGCCGCGATCCGCGACGCCGGCGGCCGGGCCCGCGCGGTGCGCGCCGACGTTTCGCGCGAAGCCGGCACCGAGGCCATGCGCGAAGCCGCGCTGGCCACCTTCGGCGACGTCCATATCGTGGTCAACAACGCCGGCACGACCCATCGCAACAAGCCCATCCTCGAAGTCACCGAAGAGGAGTTCGACCGCGTCTACGCCGTCAACGTCAAGAGCATCTACTGGTCGGCGCGCACCTTTATCCCGCATTTCCGCCAGCGCGGCGGCGGCGTGTTCGTCAATATTGCCTCCACCGCCGGCATCCGGCCGCGCCCGGGCCTGGTCTGGTACAACGGCAGCAAGGGCGCGGTGATCACCGCCAGCAAGGCCATGGCCGCGGAACTCGGCAAGGACAATATCCGCGTCAACTGCGTCAACCCCGTGATCGGCGCCACCGCCCTGCTCGAAGAATTCATGGGCATGCCCGATACGCCCGAGAACCGCGCCAGATTCCTTGCCACCATCCCGATGGGCCGCATGTCGACCCCGCAGGACGTGGCCAACGCCTGCCTGTACCTGGCCTCGGACGAAGCTGCCTTTATCACCGGCACCTGCATCGAAGTGGACGGCGGCCGCTGCGTCTGAGCCGGTGCCGGCCACCTGCCTTCCCCGTTAGTCGTAGCTGTAAACGCATCATACAGAAGCGCCATATCCTCAGGAGACAGCATGACAACAACCGCAGTAAACCCCGGCATCAGCGACGCCGCCTTTGAAGACGCCACCTACCGCAAGGTCAGCTGGCGCCTGGTGCCCTTCCTCTTGCTGTGCTACGTGGTGGCCTACCTGGACCGCGTCAACGTGGGCTTTGCCAAGCTGCAGATGCTCAACGACCTGCAGTTCAGCGAGACCATCTATGGCTTGGGCGCCGGCATCTTCTTTATCGGCTACTTCCTGTTCGAAGTGCCCAGCAACGTGATCCTGCACAAGGTGGGCGCGCGCATCTGGATCGCGCGCATCATGATCACCTGGGGCGCGATCTCGGCGGCGATGATGTTCGTCACCACGCCGACCATGTTCTACGTGCTGCGCTTCCTGCTGGGCATTGCCGAGGCCGGCTTCTTCCCCGGCATCATCCTGTACCTGACCTACTGGTACCCGGCCAACCGGCGCGGGCGCACCACCACCTACTTCATGACCGCGGTCGCGCTGGCAGGCGTGATCGGCGGGCCGCTGTCGGGCTGGATCATGCAGTCCTTCCACGGCCAAAACGGCTGGTCCGGCTGGCAGTGGATGTTCCTGCTCGAGGGCATTCCGTCGATCCTGGTGGGGCTGTGGGTGCTGGCCTACCTGGACGACCGCATCGCCCACGCCAAGTGGCTGTCGCCGGAAGAGAAGGCGCTGCTGGAGCGCAATATCGCCAGCGAGGATGCGCACAAGGAAGACCCGCCGATCCGCACCGTGATGTCCAGCCCGCGCGTCTGGCTGATGAGCGCGATCTACTTCTGCTTCGTGATGGGCCTGTACGGCGTCAGCTTCTGGCTGCCGACCATCATCAAGCAGACCGGCGTCAGGGGCGCGCTCGATATCGGCCTGCTGACCGCCATCCCCTATGGCTGCGCAGTGGTCGGCATGGTGCTGGTGGCCTACAGCGCAGACCGCAGCGGCGAGCGCCGCTGGCATATCGCGCTGCCCGCGCTGGCCGGTTCGCTGGGCCTGCTGCTGTCGGTGCAATGGCATAGCGACACCACGCTGGCAATGGTGGCGCTGACGCTGGCCACCATCGGCATCCTGACCACGCTGCCGCTGTTCTGGAGCCTGCCGACTTCCTTCCTGGCCGGCACTGGCGCGGCCGCGGGCATCGCGCTGATCAACTCGCTGGGCAACCTTGCGGGCTTCCTCAGCCCCTATGCGGTGGGCTGGCTCAAGGACCTGACCCACAGCACCGATTCGGGCATGTACCTGCTGACCGCCTGCCTGGTGGTGGGCGCGGCGCTGACGCTTTCGGTGCCCAAGCGGCTGGTGAGCCGGAAATAGCCCGTCCGCCAGGATCAGACGCCGTCAACGGCCCTTCCCTTTGCGGGCGGGGCCGTTTTTCTTCCGGAACCTGCGAAGTCGCTCACACGCCGCCTGCGGGCCACAATGCGCCGTCGGCTGACGCGGATGTAGGACCAAGCCCGGCAGTGTCGCCCACCCTTGGGCCCTAGGATGGAAAAGAGAGACCCGGAGTGATCCCACGGGGTCCTCCGGGGCATCTGATTCCGAAGCTCGCCCAAGGAGGCCACGATGCTGCACCTGCCCCCGTTTGCCCCTACCCGTTCGCTGGAACTTGTCGAAGCGCGCCTGGCACGCCGCTCGCGCGTCAAGCGCCTGGTGATCGCGCTCAGCGCCGGCGTGGTCGCACTGCTCGCCCTGGTGCCAGCGGCCAGCCATGCGCAGGCGCCGGTGGTGGAGGCCAACCCTGCGCCTGCCGCCCCGGCACCCGCTGCTCCGGCCGGCACCATGGCGCCGACCCCGGGTGCCACGATGCCGGCCGCGCCGCCGGCCGACACCATGCCCCCTGCCACACAACCCGCGCCGGGCATAGCTGCGCCTGCCACGGCAGCACCGCCGCCGACGGCATCCCCGGCACCCGCGCCCACCGGCACGCCACCAGCCGCGCCGGCGCCAGCGCCGATGGCAGCGCCCGCGCAGCCACGCCCGCCGCTGACCACGCCGCCCCCGCCGCCGCCGCGTGATGCGATGGTCCAGCGTACGGCCGGCTCGGTCGCCTATATCTGCGGCGGTGTCGCCGAAGACGAGCAGGTCGCGCTGCAATCGGAGGCGCGCAAGTACAACATGAGCCTGCTGTTCACGCAGGGCGCGCGCGGCGAGTACCTGTCCGACGTGGACGTCAAGCTGATGCGCGGCGGCAAGGAAGTCGCCAGCTTTGTCGCCGACGGTCCGCGCTGCCTGGTGAAGGCGCCGTCGGGCACGTACAACGTGCGGGCGACTTACCAGGGCCGGACCAAGACTGCCACGGTCAGCACCGGCGGCAAGAACGCGCAGATGCGCTGGTAGTCAGCTGGAACGGCGCGCCGTGCGGTGCGCCCGTGGAGGAGGAAAAAAGGCTCGGCATCTTGCGATGTCGAGCCTTTTTGTCTTGGAAGTCATTGGCAGGCTTCCGCACAGCATCCGCTTACCGATTGGGTGCTCCCCTCTCCCGCAAGCGGGAGAGGGGAGCAAACCGTCAGTCCGCCTGGCCATCCCCCAGCATCTGCCCCACCGACCCCGCCGTACCGGCCGCCCGTTCACCCAGCAACCGATGCAGCGTGCCCAGCAGCTCATCCTCGTTGTAAGGCTTGCCCAGGTACACGTTGACGCCGATCTCCTCGGCATAGCGGCGGTGCTTGTCGGCCGTGCGCGAGGTGATCATCACCAGCGGCATATGCGCGGTGCGCGCGTCGGAGCGCACGTTGCGGGTCAGGTCGAAGCCGTCCATGTGCGGCATCTCGATGTCGACCAGCATCGCGTCCGGCATGACATCCTGCAGTTGCTTGAGCGCATCCACACCGTCGCGCGCCAGCACCACCTGGTAGCCGGCGCGGCTCAGCAGGCGCTGGGTGGCCTTGCGCACGGTCAGCGAGTCATCCACCACCATCACGGTCGGCTGCACCGCCAGGCCGCGCACCGGCTCGGTGGTGCCGTCGCTCGCCAGTTCCGCAACCGCGCCCATCCGCGCCTGCACGGCAGGCGTCTGCGGCAAGGCCTGCGGCACCGGCTGGCCGCGTTCGCGCACCAAGCGCTGCGCCAGCACCACCGGGTTGTAGATCAGCACGATCTCGCCATCGCCCAGCGTGGTCGCGCCGGCAATGCCTTCCAGGCGTGCCAGGTGCGGGCCGATATGCTTGACCACCACTTCGCGGTTGCCGACCACATCGTCAACATGCACCGCCACGCGCTCGGCGCCGCTGCGCACCAGCACCACCGGCGAATACTTGCGCCCGGCCGCGACCGCGTTGCCTTCCTCCAGCAGCGCGCCGAAGTAGAAGAACGGCACCTCGGCGCCGGCCACAGTGAGGCGGCCCTGGTTGTAGGCATCCAGCAGTGCCGGGGCGCGCAGCTGCTGGACCTGGTCGATCATGCCGCTGGGAACGGCATAGCGCCGCGCGCCCAGCGAGATCACCAGCACCTGCGTGATCGCCGTGGTCAGCGGCAGGTGCACCGTGAAGGTGGTGCCCTGCCCGGGCTTAGACTCCAGCGTGATGCGTCCGCCCAGCGCCACGGTCTCGGCGCGCACCACGTCCATGCCCACGCCGCGGCCGGCCAGCTCCGACACCGCGTCGGCGGTGGAGAAGCCCGGCGCAAAGATCAGCTCGGTCAGGCGCGCTTCGCTGGCGTCGTCGTCCGGCGCCAGCAGGCGGCGCTCGACCGCGCGCGCGCGGATGCGCTCCAGGTCCAGCCCGCCGCCGTCATCGACGAAATTCAGCACCACCTCGTTGCCTTCCTGCTGCACCTCCAGCGTCAGCGCACCAGTGGCGGCCTTGCCCGCGGCGCGGCGCGGCGCGGCGGCCTCGATGCCGTGCACCACCGCGTTGCGGATCAGGTGCTCGATCGGGCCGGCCATGCGGTCCAGCACCGAGCGGTCGATTTCCACGGTGCCGCCCTTGATCAGCAGGCGCACTTCCTTGCCGGTCTCGGCCGCGGCCTGGCGTGCCACGCGGTAGAGGCGCTCGGCCAGCGCGTCGAACTGCACCATGCGCGCCTGCATCAGCCCGCGCTGCAAGCCGCGCGTCAGGCGCGCCTGCGCCGCCAGGTCGCCGGCGGCGCGGTCAAAGCCGCGCTGCAGGTTCTGCTCGACGGTGGCCACGTCGTTGACCGACTCGGCCATCATCCGCGTCAGCTCCTGGAAGCGCGTGAAGCGGTCGAACTCAAGCGGGTCGAATTCCTGCTTGTGCTGCGCGTCGGCAATGCGCGACGCCATCTGCGATTCGGCCTGGATCTCGATTTCACGCAACTGCCCGCGCAGGCGCGCGACGTTGTCGTTCAGTTCGCCCAGGTAGGCGCGCATCGCCTCCAGTTCGCTGTCCAGGCGCGCGCGCGTGGCGCCGACTTCGCCGGCTTCGTTGATCAGCGTGTCGAGCGCGCGCGCCTGCACGCGCACCAGCGCGCGTTGCGGCTCGGCGGGCACGGCCGGCGGCATCGCCACCATCACGTCTGCCGGCCCCGGCATGGCGGGCAGGCTGGCGGCGGGCACCGCCTCGACGACGGTATCCGCCTGCGGCAGCGGCGCATCGGCCTGCGCTTGCTCGGGCACCTCGGCCAGGCCGTTGACCACGTCCGGATCGTCCGCGGGCAGCAGGCGGCCAGTCGGCAGCGCCTCGACATGCGCCAGGATGCGGTCGTACCAGGCATAGAGCCGCTCGAACAGCTTTGGCCCGACGGCCTGCTGCCCCTGCCCGCGCAGGCTGGCGTCGAGCAGCGTCTCCATTTCATGCGCGGCCTGGCCCAGCGCCATGGCACCCGCCATGCGCGCACTGCCCTTGAGCGTATGCAGCGCGCGCAGCACCAGGCCGCCGTGACGCGAGTCTTCCGGGGCGGCTTCCCAGCCGCGCAGCAGCTTGCCCAGCTCGGGCAGCGTGCCTTGTGCCTCTTCCAGGAAGATCTGGACCAGCGCGGGATCCGGCGCGGCGCCCTCGTCCGCTACCGGCGCAGCGGGCGCCCGGTGCGGGGTCGGCAGCGCGATAACCACCGCGTCATGCGGCACTGCCGGCGGCTCCGGCTGGTCTTCCTGCGCGGGCGGCAACTGGCCCAGCAGCTGCGCCACCGAACCGTCCGGCTCGGCCGGCGCCTGCGGCGCGGGCACCGCCACGCGCGGACGCAGCAGCGCGCGCTCGCCAAACTCAACCAGGCTGCGGCGCAGGCCGGCATCGGCATCCGGCCAGACGCCCGCGGCAAACTGGTGCAGCATGCCGCGCAGGCGCTCGACCGCCTGCTCCAGCAGGCGGAAATCGCCCGGGTGCATCGCCACCGGGTGCGAGCCCAGCTGCAGCAGCAGGGCCTCCAGCGCCTCGGCGATCTCACGCACGGGTTCCAGGCCGACGGTGGACGCACTGCCCTGGAGCGTGTGGGCAACGCGCAGCCCCAGCTCGCTCGGGCACGGATGGCCTTCATGCCGCCATTCGGAGATGTCGGTGGCGAACTGGCGCAGCAGGTCATCGGCCTCCTGCAGGTAGACGTTGTAGAGCGCCAGGCCGATGCGCACCGGCCCGATCACCTTGTAGTGGTCGTCCTCGCCCGACAGGCCGCCGGACAGGCGGAACGGGATCACATTGTCTTCGCCGTGCCCGACCGCATCGGCGCCGGTGTGACCGGCGGCGTCGACGGCCGGCCCGGGCGGCGCTTCCGCAGCCGCGCCGGGCAGTACTGGCAGTTCATCCGCGGCCTGCGCGGCGCCCGGGTCGCGCACCGCTTCGGCGGCTGCCACCAGCGGCGCGATGTCGTGCCAGGTTGCCGCATCGCGATGCAGCTGTGCCGCCCATGCCGACAACTCGGCATGGGCGCGGCGCAGCAGCGCCAGCAGCGCGGGCACCGGCTCGCGCGCTTCGGCAATCCACAGGTTCATGACCTGCTCGACCGCCCACGCCGCTTCGCCATAGCGATGCAGGCCGACCATGCGGCTGGAGCCCTTGAGCGTGTGAAAGGCGCGCCGCACGCGGCTGAGGGTATCGGCATCGTGCAGCGCCTCAACGCCCGAGCCGAGGTCGCCGGCGATGCCGCCCAGGACCTCGTCGGCTTCGTTCAGGAAGATGTCGAGCAGTTCGGCGTCCAGCGCCGACTTGTCGCCGTCAGCCGGCAGGCCTTGCGCCGCGGGCGGCGCGGCTGCGGGTGCCGCCGCCCGTGCCGGCTCGGCCAGTGCCAGTGCCAGCCTGCCGGCCGCATCATCGCTGCCGGCCAGCCAGGCATTGCATTGCATGGTGGCTTCGGCGGCCTGGCGGCGCAGCGCGGCATCGTCGTCGATGGTGGCCTGGTCGGCCAGCGCCTGCAGCGCGGCACGCAGGCGCTGCACTGGCGGCGCATCGGGAACGGGGCCAGCCTGGATCGCCTCGGCCGCGGCGGCGCGCGCGGCGGCCAGCGGATGCTGCGCAGCGCGCGGCGCATCGGGCTCGCCGGCCTCGGCAAGCGTATCGGCCCGACGCACGCGGCCGAATTCCAGCGCATCGGCAAAGGCATGGACCGCGCCCAGCTCGGCTGCGACCTCGCCCAGCAGCGCGGCGCGCGCACTGGCATCAGCGAGTTCGCCCGAAACGGCCAGCCGCGCATTGACGGACTGCACCGCGGCGGCGGCCTGCGCGGCATCGTCCACCAGCGCTGCAGGCAGCGCGGCGGACGACTGCAATTGCGCCAGCGTGGCGCCAAGCGCGGCGAAGGCCTGGCAGGCATCGCGCAGGTGGCCTGCGCCTTCGGCGCGGGCCGCGTTGCGGTCGAAGCTGTCCAGCCACGATTCACCGCTGTCCAGCTGCGCCCGCAGCTGCGTCACGGCCTCGCTGCGCAGCGCCTGGGCGCGCGCCTCGTCGACCATGCCCGCAAGCCACGCGGGCGCGCTCGCGGCGGGATCGGCCAGGCATGTCGCCAGCGCCTCGCACTGCGCGGCAAAACGCGCCGCCGCCGGATGGGCGGATTGCCCGTGCACGCGCCACGGCAGCGCCAGCGCGCGCGCCAGGAACAACGCGATGCCGGCGGCGCCCAGCGCCTCGCCGCGGTGGTGCTGCCCGCCGTGCATGGCCGCCTGCGCCAGGCAGCGCTGCAGCGCCGGCTGCCCGAGCGGCTGCGCGGCTTCGGCCAGCGCGGCCAGCGCGGTTTCCCAGCCGGCCGGCTCGCCCGCGGCGGCGTGCTCGAGCCCAGCGGCGGCCTGCTGCAGGTTGCGCGTGTCGATCGGGTCGAGCCAGCCGTAATAGCGCTGGCGGAAGTCCGCATTGGCAAGCGCGTGCGCGGGGTCGAGGCGGAATGCCGCGAGCGTGCGCGCAATATCGGCACGCAACGCGGCACGCGGCTCAGCCACGCCATCGTCGTCACCGGCCCCGTCGCGGGCCAGGCCGGTGCAGACCAGCAGGAACACCGCGTCGTTGAGCAGCGCCTGCGGCACGCGCACATGGCCCTGCAGGTACTGGCGCAGCAGCAGGTTGGCGCGGCCGGCAAAGCGCTTGGCCAGCAGGTCGGAAGGCAACAGGCCAAGCCCCAGCGCGCGGAACACCAGCCCCAGCACATGCCAGACCCCGCGATCCGGATGATCCGCCGCGCGGCGCGCCTCCTGCTCATTGGCGCGCACCTCGTCCAGCGCCGCGCACAGCGGCAGCCAGGCTTCGCGCAGCAGCGCCGCGTCGGTGCACGGCGCAGGCAGGCGCAATGCCTTGAGCAAGGCCGATTCAAACTGCTGGCGCGCACGCATGACCGGCGCCGGGCCCTTCGCCGGCAGCAGCATGCCGGGCAGCATCTGCAGCTCATCGAGCCACAGGTCGGCCGGATGCACGCGCTCTTCGCCCAGGTGCGCCAGCACGCCCGCGTAGGGCTGGAACAGGCGCAGCGGCGCTTCATCGTCACCGGCCATCAGGTCGTCGACATACTCGGCCAATGCCTGCACGCCGGCGCGGAATACCGCCAGCGCCTCGGGGCCGGCGGCAATGGTGCCGGCGTCGATGGCTTCGAGCAGGCGGCGCAGGGCCTGGCAATACGGATCGGTGCCGTGCAGCCCGACGATATGCACCGCGCCGGCGGCCTGGTGCAGGTGCTGGCCGGCCAGCCGCAGCGAGGTGGTGTCGCGCGCGCCCAGCGCTTCGGGCGCCTGGCGGACCTCGTCGACATAGTGGCCAAGCTCGGCGGCGGCGTCTTCGAGCGCGCTGCGCAGGCTGGGCGCAAGCCACGCCAGCCCGGACAGGTCGCGCGCGGGGGCGCCTGGGTCGGAAACAGCAGGTGCGCTGGCGGATGGCGGCGCCGGAGCCGGCTCGGGCACGGCGCTGGCTTCAGCCGGTGCGCCGGCTGCGGCGCCATCGCGCGGGACAGGGAAATTCAGGGACATGACGGCTTCCAGTGCGGCGCCCGGAGGGCGGCCGCGGGCAACCTGCCGCAACAGGCGGCAGGCGCGGAGTTGGCATGGAGCGCGTGGCCGCTAAGCCTGGTAAGGCCGCGGTGCGCGGAAGCGGTCGCAGGCGTCATCCGGCCACTCAGGCGATCTTGAATCGCGACACGGAGTTGCGCAGCTCTTCGGTCAGCAGCGTCAGCTGGCGCACCGACTGCGCAGTCTGGCGCGTGCCGGTGGTGGTCTGCTCGGTGACCTGCAGGATGCGTTCGATATGGCGGGCCACGGTGGTGGCCAGGTCGGCCTCGTGCGAGGTGGACTGCGAGATCTGCTCGATCAGCTCGGCCAGCTGGCGCGACACGCGCCCGATCTCGACCAGTGCGGCGCCGGCGTTGTCCGACAGCCGCGCCCCTTCGACCACGCCCTGCGTGCTGCGCTCCATGGCGTGCACCGCGTCCTGGGTATCGGTCTGGATGGTGCGGATCAGCGCGCCGATCTGCTTGGTGGCCTCGCCGGAGCGTTCGGCCAGCCGCTGCACTTCTTCGGCCACCACCGAAAAGCCGCGCCCGGCCTCGCCCGCGGACGCGGCCTGAATGGCGGCGTTCAGTGCCAGCACGTTGGTCTGCTCGGTAATGTCCGAGATCAGCTCGACGATTTCACCGATCTCCTGCGACGACTCGCCCAGGCGCTTGATGCGCTTGGAGGTTTCCTGGATCTGCTCGCGGATGTCGTTCATGCCGGTGATGGCGTTCTGCACCGCCTGCTGGCCCTGCTCCGCGGCAGACAGCGAGGCACGCGCCACGTTGGCGGACTCGGCCGCGCCGCGCGACACCTGCGTGATGCGGTCGGCCATCTCCACCACCGATTCGCCGGTCTGGCGGATCTGGCGCGACTGCTCTTCGGTGGTCGACACCAGCTGGGTCGAGGTGGACTGCACCTGCCCCGAGGCCTGCGTCACCTCGCCGGCGGTCTGCTGCACCCGGCCGACCAGCTCGCGCAGTTCTTCCACGGTGTAATTGACCGAGTCGGCAATGGCGCCGGTGATGTCCTCGGTCACCGTGGCCTGGCGCGTCAGGTCGCCGTCGGCGATGTCCTGCAGTTCGTTCATCAGCTGCAGAATCGCCTTCTGGGTATTGTCGTTGTTGCGCTTTTCGTCCAGCCGGCGGGACTCGGCCTCGCGCTCGCGCGCCTCGGCTTCCAGCGCGCGCACGCGTGAGTCGCGCAGGTACAGCGCCGCCAGGCCTACCAGGCACAGCAGCGTCATGGCCGCCGACACCACGGTCGCGCCCAGCGTCACCGGGCGCACGCGCGCCGATTGCGCGTAGGCGCGCTGCAGCGCCGAGAGTTCGCCGCGCAGCGCCTCGTTGTCGTTGAAGATCTGCTGCTGCGCGCGCTTGGCGGCAATCAGGCCGGGCAGGTTCTGCAGGATTGTCTGCGTGGTTTTCTGCACCGCTTCAAAGCGCTGCGACAGCTGCTTCAGGTAGCCGCGCGTTTCTTCGTCGGCGGCCGCCGACAGGCGCAGCGCCTCGCTGCCGTTGAGCAGGCCGTCCAGCGATTCGCGGAAGGTGTTGGTGTCCTTGCCCAGCAGGAACGCGGTTTCGGGGTTGACGCCTTCGCCGGCCAGGAACTCGTTCAGGTTCTTGCCCAGGCGCTGCGTCAGCATCACCAGCTGCGCCGACGCCGCCACCTCGCGCGCGTTGGCGCCGGACTGCAGCTTGATTGCCGCGACCTGTTCGGCGGATTCCAGCAGCTCGGGGTTAGAAGCATTGAAGATCTGCAGCGTCTGGCCAATGGTGTTCAGCACCGGCTGCTGCGCCAGCACGTCGGCGGCGCTTTTCTCGGAGCGCTTCCACGATTGCATCGCGGTCTCGAGCAGCGGTTCGGCCGCGCCGGTGGTGGCGCGCACGCGCTTCTCGTCGCTGCCTTCCTGCAGCGCCTTCAGGTCGCCCGCCAGCGCGTCTTTCGACTGGCGCAGCTGCGTGAAGGCCTGCGCATTGCCCAGCAGCGCCACCGGCACCGCCTTGCCCAGGCGCTGCGAGTGCATCAGCATGTCGCCGGCGATCTCGATCTGCGCGGCGGCGTTGTTGGCGATGCGGTTGTCCAGGTACACCGAGCCCAGCAGCGCCACCAGCGACACCACCACGCCCACCGTCAGCAGCCGCTGCTGCGACGAGAACGGCATGCGCCCAAGCCAGCGCGTGACATGCTCCATTGGCGTGGCGCCCAGGCCGTCGGCGGATGGGGGTGCCGGTGCGGGTTCCGGGCCGCCGGCATAGGCCATGCCGGGCCCGCCCGCCAGGCCGGTGGCTGCTTCGGCTGCCGGCGTGCGCCGGCCCAGGCTGAATTTCTTGAAACCCATGGCACCCTCTTCCATTTAATCGTTGTCATGCCCGGCGGCTCGTGCCGGGTGCGGCAGGCAGTGGCCTGCGCGTCATTCTTGTTTCTTGTTATTGGCGGCGCGGTGGCGGGCCTCAGGCCTCAGGCCGTAACCCGTCCCACCTGCAGGAAGGCCGGCGCGTCCAGCAGCGCGCGCACGTCCAGCACCTGCCAGTCACGCCCGTCGCGGTCGGCAAAGCGTTGCCCTTCCCATGCCGGCGTGCCGGCCGGCGGCGGCGCCGCATCGCCGTGCGGCAGGCTCAGGTCGGCGGCATGGCGCAAACCCGCCACGCGCGTGGCCAGGATCGCGCAGGCGCGCTCCACCTGGCGCGACAGCACCACGATCTTGCTGCCGGGCTGCAGTGGCGTTGGCGCGCCGCCGCAGAACAGGCTGAAATCAATCACGCCCAGCAGGCTGCCGCGCGCATTGACCAGGCCGCTGTACCACGGCTGCGTCAGCGGCACCGGGCTGGGCGGGCGCATGTCGAGCACTTCGCCGGTATCGGCCAGCGGCAGCAGCCAGTTGCGCGCGCCCACCTGCAGCGCCAGGTAGCTGTCGGCCGCGGGCAGGCTGCGCGCCTCGCGCAGGCGCCGGGCCAGCATGGCCTGGTAGTCCTGCAGGCGAGTCTGGCGGGCGCGGAGGTCTTGGCGTGGCGCGTTCATCTGGCGGTCCCCGGAACAGGTGGCAGTGGCTTCCCGTACGGCCTGCGCTGGCAGCTCAGTGCGCCAGCGCGGCAATCTTGCCCAGCAGCTCTTCGCCGTCGACGGGCTTGACGATGTAGTCCGACGCGCCCTGGCGCATGCCCCAGATGCGGTCGGTGTCCAGGCCCTTGCTGGTGCACATGATCACGGGGATGTCCTTGAAGCGGTCGTCGCGCTTGATCGCGCGGGTGGCCTGGTAGCCGTTCTGGCCAGGCATCACCACGTCCATCAGGATCAGGTCGAAGCTCTCGGCCTGCAGGCGCGCGAAGGCCTGGTCGCTGTTGCTGGCAACCGAGACCTTGAAGCCGCGCTTGCCGAGCAGGTCGGACATGAACAGGGCTTCGGTGGGGGAGTCGTCGACGATCAGGATCTTGTTGATGGCAGTCATGAGGTTTTCCTTCGATTCGTACATGGCGTCGCGTGCATGCGCTTCAGGCAGGCAGCACGTGGCCCGCGGCCTGGCATGGCAGGCAGGCCTGCACGGCGTGCAGCAGCGCTTCGCGGGTAAAAGGCTTGGCAAGATGGTCGTGCGCGCCGACCAGGCGGCCGCGCGAGCGGTCGAACACGCCGTCGCGCGAGGACAGCATGATCACGGGGATGGCGTGAAAGCGCGGACTTTTCTTGATCAGGGAGCAGGTCTGGTACCCGTCCAGGCGGGGCATCAGGATGTCGCAGAAGACCAGGTCCGGGTGCAGCTCGCCCACCTTGGCGAGCGCCTCGAAGCCGTCTTCGGCCAGCACCACCTGGTATCCCGCCTGCGACAGGAAGATCTCCGCGGTGCGGCGGATGGTGCTGGAATCATCGATGACCAGCACCTTGCGGCGCGGCTGCGCCGTGGTGTCCGGAATGGAAACGCCAGGCGCCAGACCCTGGGCGCCGGCGGTATTGACCCGCTGGTTTTCTTCTGTTTGAGCGACCCGCATTGTTGTTCCCGCGACCAGCTGCCCCTTGCGGAGCGCCGGCAAGCACTAGAGAACACCCGCGCGGAGCAGCGCGACCCATGCGCGCCCCGACGGACCCCCGACAATTCTTGTTTCCCTTCCAAGGCCGGGCTGTGCCCGGCAGTGGCGGTGCGTGGAACCCGCACCTGCCTACCGTCCTCCCCACCAGCGGCAGAGGGACGGGCAGTCATTTTGCAACAGAGTGTGACAAGACGCCGGGGGGCCGTCAATCGGGGCCGGCCGCGGCCAGCCGGCGTTTTGTCGCATCGGCGCGACGCGCGCCCGGTTATTGTTGTTCTGGGGACGTCGCCTCAGATGGCGACCATCTCGAAATCTTCCTTGCGCGCACCGCATTCCGGGCAGGTCCAGTTGATCGGCACGTCTTCCCACCGGGTTCCGGGGGCGATGCCGTCTTCCGGCGCGCCTGCGGCTTCATCGTAGATCCAGCCGCAGATCAGGCACATCCAAGTCTTGTATTCCATAACAGGCTCTGGCCACTCTCCATTAAAATCCAGCGCAGATGGTACCGAAACCGTGCCGCCGGCGCCAGCCGGCGGCCGCCAGAATCGTGCCAGATCCGCCGTGTTCGCGCACGTTAGCGCCCTGTTAGCGCCTGATTGGCCGGCAATTGCAGCGAATTTCCGCTGTTTTTGCCGCATGTCAACGATAAGTCCCGGGCCGCCGCACACGATCCCAGCAGTCCTTGTCCTCACCTCAACGCCATGTCCCGTAATCAGCAGCTCTTCGACCGCGCCCAGCAGACCATTCCCGGGGGCGTCAACTCGCCCGTGCGCGCCTTCCGCTCGGTGGGCGGCACGCCGCGCTTCATCACGCGTGCCGAAGGCGCCTATATGTGGGACGCCGACGGGCAGCGCTATATCGACTACATCGGCTCCTGGGGCCCGATGATCGTGGGCCACGCCCACCCCGAAGTGGTGCGTGCGGTACAGGAAACCGCTGCGCACAGCTTCTCGTTCGGCGCCCCGACCGAGGCCGAGATCACCATGGCCGAGGAAATCTGCAAGCTGGTGCCGTCGATCGAGCAGGTGCGGCTGGTCTCCTCCGGCACCGAAGCCACCATGAGCGCACTGCGGCTGGCGCGCGGCTTCACCGGGCGCGACCTGATCATCAAGTTCGAAGGCTGCTACCACGGCCACGCCGACAGCCTGCTGGTCAAGGCCGGCTCCGGCCTGCTGACCTTTGCCGACACCACCCAGAACGCGCCGTCGTCGGCCGGCGTGCCGGCCGACGTGACGCGCCACACCATGGTGCTGGAGTACAACAACGTCGAGCAGCTGGAACAGGCCTTCGCCAGGCATGCCGGCGAGATCGCCGCGGTGATCGTCGAGCCGGTGGCCGGCAACATGAACCTGGTGCGCGCCAGCGATGCCTTCCTGAAGGCCATGCGCGAGCTTTGCACCCGCGACGGCGCAGTGCTGATCCTGGACGAGGTCATGACCGGCTTCCGCGTGGCGCTGGGCGGCGCGCAGGCGCACTACGGCATCCGGCCCGACCTGACCTGCCTGGGCAAGGTGATCGGCGGCGGCATGCCGGCGGCGGCCTTCGGCGGGCGCCGCGACATCATGGCCAGACTGGCGCCGCTGGGCGGCGTCTACCAGGCCGGCACGCTGTCGGGCAACCCGCTGGCGGTGGCCGCGGGCCTGGCCACGCTCAAGCTGATCCAGGCTCCCGGCTTCTATGACCGCCTGGCCAGCCAGACCCGCAAGCTGGCCGACGGCCTGGCCGAGGCCGCCAAGGCTGCGGGCGTACCGTTCGCGGCGGACGCCATCGGCGGCATGTTCGGGATCTACTTCCGCGAGGGCGTGCCGGGCAGCTTCGCCGAAGTGACCAGGAGCGACACCGCGCGCTTCAACCGCTTCTTCCACGCCATGCTGGATCACGGCGTCTACCTGGCGCCGTCGGCCTTCGAGGCCGGCTTTGTCTCGGCGCAGCATGACGACGCCATCCTGGCGGCCACGCTCGAGGCCGCGCGCAAGGCGTTCGCGGCGGGCTGAGGCCTTGCCAGGCAGGCGGCGCACCAGTGCGCCGCCTGCACCTCTGGCGACAAGGGCGGTGCGCTACACTTGGGTTTTCGTCCAACCCGCGGAGTCTCCGATGCGCGCTTCTTCGTCCCCCTCCTTGCCCGGCAGCTCGCCGATGCCGGTCTTGCGCTGGCTGCTGCTGGCGGTCATGGCCAGCCTGCTGTCCGCCTGCGGCTACAACGACTTCCAGGCCAAGGACGAGGCGGTCAAGGCAGCCTGGGGCGAAGTCATCAACCAGTACCAGCGCCGCGCCGACCTGATCCCGAACCTGGTCAACACGGTCAAGGGCTACGCCACGCACGAGCGTGAGACCCTCGAGGCCGTGACCAAGGCGCGCGCCGCCGCCACCAGCATCCAGGTCTCGCCCGAGACCCTGAACGACCCCGAAGCCTTCAAGCGCTTCCAGCAGGCCCAGGGCGAGCTGTCCAGCGCGCTGTCGCGCCTGCTGGCGGTGTCCGAGAACTACCCGCAACTGAAGGCCGACGCCTCGTTCCGCGACCTGCAATCGCAGCTCGAGGGCACCGAGAACCGTATCACCGTGGCCCGCCAGCGCTATATCGCCGCGGTGCAGCAGTACAACGTGCTGGCGCGCAGCTTCCCGACCAACCTGACGGCGATGATCTTCAAGTACCCGGTCAAACCGTCGTTCACGGTGGACAACGAGAAAGCCATCTCCACGCCGCCCGCAGTCAAATTCTGAGGCGGGCCACTCCATGGGCCACACCCCGCGCTCGCCCTGGCGGCACGCCTGGCTGGCGGCCGCCCTGCTCTGGCTGGCGGCATTGCTGGCCGGCCCGGCGCTGGCGGCAGACGGCTTCGTCGCGGTGCCGCCGCTGACCCAGCGCGTGACTGATCTGACCGGCACGCTGACGCCGCAGCAGCGCGGCGCGCTCGAGAACGTGCTGGCGGAATACGAGCAGCAGCGCGGCAGCCAGATCTTCGTGCTGATGGTGCCCACCACCGATCCAGAGCCGATCGATGCCTACAGCATCCGCGTGGCCGACGCCTGGCGCGCCGGGCGCAAGGGCATCGACGACGGCGTGATCGTGCTGATCGCCAAGGACAACCCGCCCGGGCTGCGCAAGATGCGGCTGGAGGTCGGGCGCGGCGTGCAAGGGTCTCTGACCGATGCCATGTCCAAGCGCATCCTGCAGGACGTGATGGCCCCGCACTTCCGCCAGAACGACTTCTACGGCGGGCTGGCGGCGGGGATCTCGGCGATCCAGGCCACCATCGACAAGGAAGGCCTGGCGGCACCGCAGCGCAAGGCGCAGCAATCGTCCGCGCTGGCCGAGTGGCTGCCGGCACTGCTGCCGCTGGCGATCATCGTGTTCTTCTTCCTCAGTGCCATCCTGCGCCGGCGCGGGCCGCAGATCGTCACCACCCGGCGCGGGCGCGACGTGATCGCCGGCGGCCTCGGCGGACTGGGCGGCTACACCATGGGGCAGGACTGGGGCCGCCGCGGCGGCTGGGGTGGTGGTGGTGGATTTGGCGGGGGCGGTGACAGCGGCGGCGGTTTTGGTGGCGGGGGCGGCGGCGGCTTCGACGGCGGCGGCGCCTCGGGCAACTGGTGACAGCACAAGGAACGAAGACAATGCCGAATCTCCGACGTGCCCTGCACCATATCGCCACCACGGCCAGCGCAGCCCGCAAGCACTTTCCAGCCGAAGCCCAGCAGCAGCTGCATGCAGCCGTGCATGCCGGCGAAGCCAGCCACCGCGGCGAGATCCGCGTGGTGATCGAAGCCAGCCTGCCGGTGGGCGATGCCTGGTCCGGCGTCACGCCGCGCGAGCGCGCCCGCTTCCTGTTTGGCGCGCTCGAGGTCTGGAACACCGCGGACCATACCGGCGTGCTGCTCTATATCAACCTGGCCGACCATGCGGTCGAGCTGCTCGCCGACCGCGGCATCGACGCCAGCGTGGGGCCCGCCACCTGGCGCGAGCTGTGCGACGAACTGGTGCTGGGACTCAGACAGGACCTGTCGGTACGGCCGGTGCTGGCCACGGTGGCGAGCATCCATGCACTGCTGGCCACGCACTTCCCCTCCGACGGCGGGCACAACCCGAACGAGCTGGACGACCGTCCGGTCTTTCTCTAGGGTCTGGCCGTTCGACCGCGCTCGGCCGCTTTGCCAGGGTTCGGTCGGCGATCCCGTGATTCGGCCCTCCGTCCCCCCCGGGGAATCATGCCCACCAGCTTGCTCAGCACTGCAGGCAATGAGCTGTTTTCATTGGCGAAACATACTTTTGCCCGATATGACGTCTGGCGCTCACAGGCTACGCTTGGTGAACAACTGCATTACAGCCAGTGAGGCGGAGCGCCCAGACTCCGCTGAAACAAGGGGATGCCATGCCAGAAAGCCCAGCGGACAAGGATCGGGGGAGCCCTGCGCCCAGAACAGACCTTCGAGAATTCCTCTTGGAGGCTAGTCTCAGAAGTGCCACCGCCGCACTGCTTGCAGGATTCGCGTACGCTGCTATTCGGCACTGGCTCGCTGACCCAACGCGAATTACCTTGCTGATGCTCGTGTTGGCAAATTGCCTGACCCTTGGCCTGTCTCTATTTGTCCGGGTTCCGAAGAGACGAGACTGGAATCCGGTCACAATCATCTGCTCGTTAGGCGCTTCATACTATTTCCTTGCAATTCAGCTGGCGCCAGGAGAGCGCCTGGTACCGGAAATACTTGGCGCGGGCCTGCAGGTCATAGGGATCACCTGGCAAATCTATGCAAAGATCTCGCTCCGTTTCTCGTTCGGGATACTGCCTGCCAATCGCGGAATCGTGTCGAGCGGGGCTTACCGATTCGTGCGACATCCGATCTACCTTGGCTACCTCATCGCTGACGTCGGCTTCGTGCTCACAAACTTTGGGCTGCAAAACTTGCTTGTCTATGCCGGGTTGTACGCGCTGCAGGCTGTGCGGATAAATCGCGAAGAAAAGCTGCTGTCCGACGACCCCGAATACTGTCGGTATCGCGAGAAAGTGCGATTCCGCGCGTTGCCAGGCGTGTACTGAGCGTGCCGAACCCTTCCTTGGGATTGGGGTAGGCCGCCAACCGCGGGCGACGACGCGAAGGGGATTCAGGTCGGGTCAGTCATCGTCAGCGAGGGCGGCGCGCACCCATCAGGTACCACACGGCCGCAGATATTTGCAGCGCCACCAGTCCGCCCCACGCCGTCAGGTGTGCAGCCTTAGGATAGTGTCCGGCCGTGGCGGGCCACAGATCCAACACCAGCCCCACACCCACCTGGCAGGCAAAGGTCGACAGGAACACGGTCAGCGTCAGTGCCGTGGTCGCCCTTCCGATCAGCGCATCCGGGAAACTACGCGCCAGCACCGCATAGGTCAGGATGCCGCTGGAGCCGAACACGCCATAAGCCACCCACAGCAGCACCGGCGGCAGCGGGACCTGCGCCATCAGCAGCAGCTGGACCACGATAAAGGCGGTCATGCCAGTGCCGGCAAAGGCATACAGGCTTACGCCGATACGCTCCAGGTGGCGCGCGGCCCAGCCCGCGCCGACGCAGCCGGCCATCATCGCGAAGCCGATCACCGAGACCAGTTGTGCGCTGCTGGCTGGATCGAAGCCGGGCACGTCGCGCAGGAACGCACCCACCCATAGCGTCTGCACCGCCATGAACACGCCCTGGTTGAGCAGTGTCAGCGGCACCACGCGCCAGAAACGTTCGCTGGCCAGGATCTGGCGCGTGCCGCGCAGCTGTTCGCGCAGGCTTTCCTTGCCGGCGCGCGGCTTGTCCGGCACGCCGAACCACAGCAGCACCGCCATCGCCAGCGATATGCAGGTCAGCCCCATGCTGACCGTGCGCCAGTCAGTCAATGACAGCAGCCACGACAGCGGCGCGCCGACCAGCACCGCGCCCAGGCCGCCGATGGCCATCACCACGCCGTTGAGCAAGGGCATGCGCGACAGCGGGAACCACATCGACAGCGCCTGGATGGTGGCGCCCAGGCACACCGACACGCCTACCCCGATCAGCAGCCGGCCGGCGGCCAGCCCGCCCATGCCGGGCGCCAGCGCGAACACCATCGAACCGGCCACCGCCACCAGCAGCATCACGGCCTCGGTGCGGCGCGGGCCGTAGCGGTCCAGCAGGATTCCCGCGGGCAACTGGGCGCAGGCGAAGCCGAGGAAGTAGAAGCTGGTGAGCAGGCCCAGGTCGCCGGCATTGAGCCCGAGCTCGCGCGTCAGGTTCGGCGCAAAGCCCAGGTTGACGCCGCGGAACAGATAGGACACCAGGAAGCCCAGCGAGAATACCGCCAGCACGCGCCAGCGGGCGCCGGCAGCAGCACCAGGGGCAAATCGCGCTTGCGAGGGCGCGGAAGACAAGTTTGAAGTCGTAGTCGTCATGATGGCCCGAATTGTCGTTCTTCCGGCAAACCAAAGCCAACGAAAGATACCCGCGGCAATTGTGAGTAGAATTTGACGGCCATGGCCAAATCCCCCGCCAAACCCGCCCAACGCCCCGTCCACCTGCCGCCGCTGCAAGCGCTGCGTGCGCTCGAAGCCGCCACGCGCCACCGCAGCTTCTCGCGCGCGGCCGAGGAACTGGCCCTGACGCACAGCGCCATCAGCCACCATATCCGCGCGCTCGAGACCAGCCTGGGCACCAAGCTGTTCCAGCGCACCGGCAGCCAGATGACCCCCACCAGCGTGGGCGCGCGGCTGGCGGAACAGGTGCGCGGCGCGCTCGACAGTATCGAAAGCGCGCTGCGCGAGGCCGGCAACAGCGCCGCGCCGCCGGTAACACGGCTGCAGGTCAGCGTGATGGCCGACCTGGCCAATGCCTGGCTGATCCGGCGCCTGCCCAGCCTGCACGCCCAGGTGCCGTCGCTGGACCTGCACCTGCGGCTGCATGCGGAGATCACGCCGCCCGACCCGTACAGCGTCGATGTCGGCATCTGGCACCAGCGCATCGACCTGCCCGGTTTTGAATGCCACAACCTGATCGAGGACCATGTGATCGCGGTGGCCAGCCCGGCGCTGCTGGCGCGCTACCCCGGCTTCACGCTGGCCGACGTGCCGCGCATGCCGATGCTGCGCTTTGCGTTGCGCCCGTGGCGCGACTGGCTCGAAGCCGCCGGCCTGCCAGGCGACGAGCCCGAACGCGGCCCGATCTTCCAGGATGCCGGCCTGATGCTGCAATCGGCCGTCGCCGGGCTCGGCGTAGCCACTGCGCGCGCCCAGCTGGCGCACGATTACCTGGCCAGCGGCGAACTGGTGCAGATCGGGCCCACCCGCATCCCGTCCAGCCTCCATTACTGGGTCACCTGGCGCGAAGGCAATCCGCGCGAGAAGGCCATCCAGCAGTTCCATGCCTGGCTGGAGGAACAGGTCCGGCAGGAAGCCGGCCACGTCCACCCTGGCGCCGACGGCAGCACGCCCGCCAAGCGGTTTCATGCATGAAATTGTTTGAGGCGCAGATGTTGGCAATACGAATCATTTTCGTCTAGACCAGTGAAATCAAGGGCTTGGCGGGTGCCGCAAGCCCTGCGATGGCCTGCCGTACGCGGTGCCGCGGCGTTGCCAGAGCGGTCCGAGTTTCACCAATGCAACCAGATCGCACACCGTGCCAGCGTCCGTGAAAAATCTACCCGCCCCATCCAAAGAGATGAGATACGGCCGGGCCCGCCCGGCGCCGCATCGTGCAAACGCTTGTCAACGCGTCGATTCCGTCCACCCAACCGCGCCCGCAACCGCGTGCGCGGCGCCAAAAGGCTGAAGACAACCGCGGCACGCCGGGGTGGCTACCGAGGTACAGAGTTCAAAACGTTGTAACGGAAATGAAACTACCTGGCAGCTTCACTCGCGTGCTGCATTCGAGCCCTGACGCCTGTCCGTTTGAAATTTTGCTCTCCCTCCTTCGGATGGGCATTGCCGGTGAAAAGTAGGTTTGTCGACACTCGCTTGCCACGCACTGTGATCCATGCGCCTAATTACCCGCTCGCCGAATGCTGCGCTGCAATATAGAAATCCCGCCAGATGTATCAGAAGCGGAACGTTATTGATCGCCAGCAATTGCCCAAGGTCAGCCGAAAATTTCCTTTTCCTTTTGTTATCAAAGGATTAGCCATATCTGGCACGTTCGTCGCACATATGTCCGCGCGAACAGAAGCCCGGAACAGGGGGACGTCTGAAACCGAAGCGGCAACACACTGGCACGCGTTCGCCGAAGATCAGTTTCAGGACGACCCCGCATCCCAGGGCGGGATTCGGACTGGCGCTGTAAGCGTGGGCCACGCGGCAGGAACTGGTCCGCATCGGCTGGCCAGGTGCAGGGGTCGTCGACAAGATTAGCGGAGGTCGTTCAGGAACACGGGCCGCAAGCGGACGAAAAGCGGCCCGTGGTACCTGGACTATGCGGCACGCCACGGCTGAACGGGGCGGCACGCAGACAACAAGCGGACGCATCGGCCGAGCCGGCGCATCCGGACAAGAAACGGGGTGAAGCAACAGCCTGCCATGCAGGCGATGCGAAGCGGCAGCCGCCGCGACCGATGCCAGGGAGGTGAGGTCGCGGCGGCGGCGAAAACGGGCCCACCGGCCCGCGCAACGCAGCGCCGCGGGCAGCAATTTTGGGAGAGCGCCAGGCCGTGGCATTGACATGTTGCGGCAGGCGCAAGCCTTAGAGCCAACGAAACCAGTGACCCGCAACAGCAGGCCACCGGCTTTGTAAAAGCAAAAGATCCGGGGAAATTTATGAGCGCGTACACCAACCGCCCGCTGCTGTACCTGTCGCAGCACCACGACGCCATGCTCTGCAGGTTGCTCGCACAGCGTGGCTGGAAGATCAGCTTCGCCTCCAACCTGCAAGACCTCCACGCGCTACCCCCGGGCAACCAGCCGCTTGCGGCGATGCTCGACCTGCAAGGCGGCTTCAGCGATGCCGACCTGGAATCGTTCGAGCCCTGGCTCTCGCTGCCGCATATCGGCTGGATCGGCATCATCGCCGGCCAGGAGTCCCTGACCGAATCCGCGCGCCGGCTGCTGGGCCTGTACTTCGTCGACTATTACACCGCACCGGTCCAGCACCCTCGCCTGGCGGAATCGCTCGGCCACGCGCTCGGCATGGCGCAACTGCGCCCGGGCGCGCAGCATGCCCGCCCCGGCACCGCACGCCCGGACGGCATGATCGGCAGCTGCCCGGCCATGCAATCGCTCTTCCGCGGTATCGAGAAGGTGTCGCGCTGGGACACACCCGTGCTGATCTCCGGCGAGTCCGGCACCGGCAAGGAACTGGCCGCTCATGCCATCCACCGCGCTTCGGAGCGGGCCTCGCGCCCCTTCGTCGCGGTCAACTGCGCGGCGATCCCGCCCACGCTGCTGATGTCAGAGCTGTTCGGCTATGAGCGCGGCGCCTTCACCGGCGCGACCAAGCGCAAGCCCGGCCGCATCGAGATGGCACAGGGCGGCACCCTGTTCCTGGATGAAATCGGCGACATGCCGATCGAAAGCCAGACCAGCCTGCTGCGCTTCCTGGAAACCGGCCGCATCGAGCGGCTGGGCGGCACGGAATCGGTGGAGGTCGATGTGCGCATCATCTCCGCCACCCATGTCGACCTGGAAGCCGCGATCTCCGCCGAACGCTTCCGCGGCGACCTCTACCACCGGCTGTGCGTGCTGCGCGTGCGCCAGCCACCGCTGCGCGAACGCGGCAGCGACATCCTGCTGATCGCCGAACACGTGCTGGACAACGTGCGCAAGCAGTCGCCGGCACGCATCCGCGGCTTTTCGCCGATGGCGCTGCGCGCGATCCAGCAGCACAACTGGCCCGGCAACGTGCGCGAGCTGATCAACCGCATCCGCCACGCCGCCGCCATGTGCGAAGACGGCGTGATCCAGCCCGACGACCTGGAGCTGGCCACCCCCGCCGACGACCGCCCGCTCACGCTCGCGGCCATCCGCGAAGCGGCCGAGCAGACCGCGATCGTCGAGGCGCTGCAGCGGCATCATGAACGGCTGATTGACGTGGCGGCAGAGCTGGGGATTTCGCGGGTGACGCTGTTCAGGTTGATGCGGGATTACAAGCTGCAGGTGAAGAAGGGGGACCTGGGGTTGATCTGCGTGCAGGGTTAGCAGCGGCATGTCAGCTTGCGGCAAACTCTCGGGCTCACGCAGCACCACGACAGGCGTATCCACGCGCCGCCACTGCCCGGCAGTCTGGCGCCATCTGTGCGCGCGATCAGACGGACAGATGGTAAGGCCGGCGTTCACGTCCATGTGACCGCCGGTTACGGCCGCGTCAGTGGCGACGCCCCTTGGAACGGGCCTGCAAGCCGCACCACCCCTGGCCGAATGGCATCACTTAGTCTTGCTTGTTCGCGACCAGGGAGATGACTCTGGCCTCCCGCCCCGCGCGCTCTTGTGGGCGACGCGCCTGATAGCGTCGCTTGACCAGGTAAATCGGGCGCCCCTTCGATTCATCGTAGATGCGAGCAACATATTCACCCATTATCCCCAGGCCGATTAGCTGCAATCCGCCGACGAACAGCATCAGCGTGAGCACCGGCGCATAGCCCGGCATGTCCACGCCAGATATGAGGTTGCTGGCAACGATGTATATGCCGTAGCAGCCTGCAAGCACGGCGCTGCAAATACCCAGGTATGTCCAGCTGCGCAGCGGCACTGCGCTGAACCCGGCAACACCCTCGAGCGCTCGAACCCTTGGCCCCCAGTCTGGACGTCCAGTCCGGCCCGCGTTGCCGAAAGGCTGTTCATACTGCACGGTCACCGTGTTGAAGCCGACCCATGCAAGCAGACCCTTCATGAAACGGTGCCGCTCCGGAAGCTGCTTCAGCGCATTGACCACGGCACGGTCCAGCAATAGAAATTCGCCGACGCTCCTGGGGCTCTTCTGAGCCGATACATAATCCTGCAACCGGTAGCGGGCGATCCGGCCCAGTCGCTTCAAGACCGAGCCGTTTCCGCCCCCCTCGCATTGGGCAAGTACAACCTCCGCGCCTTGGCGCCACCGACGAACCAACGTCGGAATAAGCTCAGGCGGATCCTGAAGGCCGACATCGATCGGAATCACCGCGTCACCAATTGCCTCATCGATGCCGGCGGTCAGCGCCGCTTCTCTGCCAAAGCTGCGTGTCAGGTCCAGCACCCGTATCCTGGCGTCGCAGCGCGCCGCATCGACAAGCTTGGCCAGCGTGTCGTCCGAGCTGCCGTCGTTGACGCAAACGATCTCGCACTGCATGGCGGGAAGCAACTCCAGAATCGGCAGCACGCGCGCAAAGAATGCAGGCATCGCTGCCCCATCGTTGTAGCACGGCACCACCAGGGACAGCAGCCTGGCTTCATTGTCAGACATACTCTGCTTCCTCCCCGGCACGCACAGCAAGAAGCCTGGCTTCGATCCACGCGCCGAAAATTGTCATCAGCGGGAAAGCCCGGCACAGCGGCGCGGCACGGACTCATGCTCTCCTCGCTCAGTGTTATCGCGCCATCCAGCAGAACGCAAGACGGCGAGCATCTTCCGCACAGGCACGACCGCCGTGAATCATCGGCACGATTTGCGATGTTTCTGCTCTGAATCACGCGGCTCCACCGGTCGACGAGCCACAAATACACAAGGATTGCAGCGAATCCCTCCGCCATTCCGGGCTCCGGCGGAGGGTCAAGGGAACCGATCGACGTTTCGTTCCAGAAACGCTGGCCCGACAGGCAGCGCCCTCGTCCATCAGACGGCCACATGTTGAGACCAGCCGCCGCAGGCTGCAATCGCCTCCTTCGTCTGCGGTATGCGCGGCACGCATCCGTTCGCGCCACATCATGCTTTTGGCTGAAGGGAAAGCCTCGTCCTGACCAACCGTGCGCGCGGCGTTGCAACGCGCCCTCATCCATTGGTCGCCCCATCCACATTGCCTTGTGCGGCGCGCGTTTCCAGCCGGCAACGAAGAGCGGCCAAAACACCGCTTCAGGGACGACAGGACCGGATCCGGGCACGCCCCGCTTTCCGGAAAGCCTTATGGCAGAACGGTTTCGCATGGGCTGGCCCGTGGATTGCCTATGTCCTGGCAACGCAGCAACGCCATCAGGATCGAATTGCCGCGATGCCGGCGCAACTGGCCGGCACTAAGAACGATACGGGGAGCTTCACCATGCCTGCCGTCCGCCAACCCGCGCTGCCGCACCGGAACGCTTGCCACGCTGGCACTGCCCGCATTGGCCCCAGCGCACCGTTTCGCCGCATGGCCCGCATGGGGCATGCACAACATGCGGCGCGATGCATGCACGCCTCTGCGGAACGCCGGTTGCAGGCGCGCAGCCCACAGGGTTCGCGCGGCGGACCCGGCCGCTGGCCGTTCCACGCATGCGCGATCTGCGCACCGCCCTGCTGCCGCGTTTCCCGGCATTGATATCCGGTGCCGGTGTTGCCTGATCCGTAATTCCGTAGTTCCGTAGTCCTGCAGTGCTTGTTCCCAAAACCAAAGGAGTTAGTCATGCAAAATCTGACCACCATGCTCAAGCAATTCATCCGTGATGAAGACGGTGTGACCGCCATTGAATATGGCCTCATTGCCGCGCTCATTGCAGTTGTCATCATCGGGTCGGTCCAAATCGTCGGTACGCAATTGGACGCTACGTTTACCGCGATTGGCACGGCTCTGACAGCCGCCAACTAGTAGCGGGTGCAAGCGCATGGCGGGCCTCTGCCGGGCCGCCATGCAGTCGGCACTGCGCCCAACACCCCACGATGTATCACCGGAGACGCCAAATGCAGAAGTTCCTCACCCGCATTAGGGACCTGTTGCACGAAGACAATGGCGTCTCCTCCATCGAATACGCATTGCTCGGCATGTTGATTGCGATGGCCATCATCGGCTCCGCCATCACGCTCAGCGATACCTTGAAATCGACGTACCAGTTGATCGCCGCCAGGATGCCTTGACGCATGCGACCAACGAACTCCCTGAACACCACCCGAGCTACCAGCCCATATCGCCATGCAAGCCGCCACTGCCCTCGCCCCCCTCGTCGGCCCCGCCACGATCGGCATCGTGCTCACAGCCGCGGCCATCGACCTGGACCGGCGCCGCATTCCCAACTGGCTCACCTTCGGCGCCTGGATCACCGCACTGCCCGTGCTGGCAGCCATTCACGGCCTCGCTGCCGGGTCGCTGGCGTGGCTCTGTGGCTGGACGGTGGGCCTGGTGCTGTTTCTGCCCTTCTATCTAATGCGCGGCATGGCGGCCGGCGACGTCAAGTTGATGGCAGCCGTGGGCGCCTGGCTTGGCGTAAGCATGGTGCTGAAAATCGCGTTGGCAACCTGCGTGATTGGTGGGGTCTGGGCACTGGTACTGCTGCTCGCCACAGGACAAGGACGCGCGACCCTCACCCGCGTGGGCCACATGCTGATCGCCACCCTGGTGCCTGGTTCCCGGCCGGTGCAACCTCAAGCCGGGGCTTCCGCCGGCTCCATACCCTACGGCGTAGCGATTGCCGCCGGGACGCTGACCATGCTCTTTGCCGGCACATGACACGAGCGACACAACGCGCCGGCCAGCCACAGGCGCCTTCAGGAATGAGAACACACTGACCAGAAAACAGGGGACGGCAATGAACGAGCATCACGACACAGGTCACGCACCGCGGCTCCTCGAGCCCGTCGCGACCAGCAGAAGTGCCCATGCCGAACATGGCACGCTGCCGCTGCCGCCATGGCACGTCCTGCCGCGCACCATCGCCGACACCGGCCTGGAGATCGCGCAGTTGCTCGGGCTGCTGATGAAGGCCGCCTACCAGCACCGCACCGTCACGCTGGCGGTACTGACCGACACGCTCAAGCTGCCGGCCCTGGTGGTCAATGAAGTTGCCGCGGTGGCCGTGCGCGAGCGCCTGCTTGAAATCGCGCACCGCGGCGCCAGCGACCTGGATGTGCGCTTCCGGCTCACTGATGCCGGCTATACCCGCGCGGCGGAAGCATCGGCGCGCTGCAGCTATGTCGGTACGGCGCCGGTCACGCTGGATGCGTACCTCGATGCCATCAAGCGCCACTCGGTCAATCATGCTTCGGTGACCAAGGCGGACGTCACCGCAGCCTTCCATGACCTGGTGATCCCGGTCCACCTGCTCGACGCGATCGGCATGGCGCTGAACACCTGCCGCGCGCTGATGATCTATGGCCCGGCCGGCAGCGGCAAGACCTACCTGGCACAACGACTTGGCACGCTGCTGCCCGGCGCAGTACCGGTGCCGCACGCGATCACCGTGGCCGGCGAGATCATCCAGGTGTTCGATCCGCTGGTCCACGTGCCGTTCGACGACAGCCAAGCCTCGCTGGCGCGCCGCTCGCTGGACCGCCGCTGGGTCCTGTGCCATCGCCCGGTGGTACTGTCGGGCGGCGAGCTGACTCTGTCCATGCTGGACCTGCGCTATGACCGCACCTCCGGCTTCTACCAGGCGCCCCCGCACATGAAGGCCAACAACGGCATCTATATCGTCGATGACCTGGGCCGGCAGATGGTCGGCGTCACCGACCTGCTGAACCGTTGGATCGTGCCGCTGGACCGCGGCATCGACATGTTCACGCTGCAGACGGGCGTGCGTTTCTCGGTGCCGTTTGATGTCTGGCCGGTGTTCTCGACCAACCTCGAACCGTCGGCGCTCGAGGACGACGCCTTCCTGCGCCGGCTTGGCAGCAAGCTCTATGTGGGCCCCCTGTCCGTGGACGACTACCGCGAGGTCTACCAGCGCACCGCCGCCAACTTCGGGCTGGCCAGCACGGATGCGATGTTCGACTTCCTGGTGGACAGCCTGCACTACGCCAGCGATACGCCGCTGCTGGCCTGCATTCCGCGCGACCTGCTGCGCCTGGTGGATTCGGGCGTGCGCTACCACGGGCAAGCCGCGCAGGTCACAGAGGCCGGCCTGGTGGCTGCCTGGCAGAGCTACTACGGACTGCGTACCTCGGCCGACGCCATGCCGCCACCTGGCGCCGCCCATCGATGGTCGGACGACCACCGCGCCGCAAGCTGAACCGCACCACCGAATCATCGGACAACTGTAGGGGGAGAGTCATCATGAAAAACACACGTGCAATCCTGATGCTGCTGATTGCCCTGATCGCCGGCGTGGCGGCGGTGGTGTCGGCGTCGCGATGGCTGGTCCAGCAGTCATCCAGTTCGGTCAGGCAGGTGGTGGTTGCCGCCAACGACCTCAATCTCGGGCAGCCGCTCAACGGCAGCCAGTTGCGGCTGGTCAGCTGGCCGGCGGGCAGCGTGCCGCCGGGTGCGTTTGAAGACCTCAAGGTGCTTGAGGGCCGCGTGGTGCGCACCAGCCTGCAGCGCGGCGAGCCTGTCCTGGACGCCAAGCTGGCACCGGTCGGCACCAAGGGCGGCCTCTCGGCGGTGATCAATGACGGTAAGCGTGCCATCACCGTCCGCGTCAACGATGTGGTAGGTGTGGCCGGCTTTGCGCTGCCGGGCAACCACGTCGACGTGATCGTCAATACCAACGAAGAAGCGAAGACCACGCAGAACAGCAGCATCTCGAAGATCGTGCTCGAGAAGATCCTGGTGCTGGCGGTGGCGCAACAGGTCAGTCGTGACGACACCCAGCCCAAGGTGGTCAACGCGGTGACGCTGGAAGTCACGCCCGAACAGGCCGAGAAGCTGGACGTGGCGCGCAGCGTGGGCACCCTGTCGCTGGTGCTGCGCAACCAGATGGACGTGGCCGACATCAACACCGGCGGCGCCACCAAGGGCACGCTGCTCGGCAAAGCGCCGGAAGCTCCCGTCAAGGTTGTCACCCAGACGGCGACGCGCACCGTGGTGAAGACCCGCACCGTTGCCGCGCCAGTCCGCTCCGGCAATTGCATCGGCGTGCTGGCAGGCATGCAGGGCGGCATCGAGTGCTTCTGACCACGTTCCACACGGCATCCAACGAATTCTGAGCTGCAACACAGCCTCTCCGGGGGGAGATTCAAAATGAACCAGAAACGATCCGAAGCTGCAGGCGGCACCCGCATCCTGGTGCTGGCCGCCATCCTCTGCACGCCGCTGGCTGCTGCGGCACAGGCCGCCATCGAGGCCGGCAACCTGACCAGGGCGACCGCGCCCGCTGCCGCCAAGGCACCCCAGGGCCCGGCGCAAATGACCATCAGCATGACGCACGGAGCGGCCGCTCCGGCCACGTCGGCCCCGCCCGTGCCGCCCGCGGAGGCGCGCGGTCCCAATTGCACCGGTGCGATCCGCAGCGAGTCCAGCGTGATGGTGCCGGTCGGTAAGTCGCAGCTGATCACGCTGCAGGAGCCGGTGCGCAACCGCACGCTGGGGAACCCCAACGTGGTTCAGGCCACCATGGTGTCGCCGCAGACGCTCTATGTCCTGGGTCGCAGCGTGGGCACCACCAACATGATCGTGCAGGGCCGCAGCGGCTCCTGCAGCATCATCAACGTGGTGGTCAATGCCGATGCCGGCGGGCTGCAGACTTCGCTCGGGCAACTGCTACCGGACGAACCCGGCATCCGCGTGATGACGGCCGCCGACAACCTGGTGCTGACCGGAAGCGTCACCAATGCGCAGTCCGCGCAGCAGGCCATGGACATCGCTCAGGCGTATGCCAACGCTGCGCAGGGCGACGGCAGCAAGAACGGGAACGGAAACGGGAACGGCAACAAAAAAGGCGGCGTGCTCAATATGCTGTCGGTCGACAGCCCGCAGCAAGTGATGCTGGAAGTCAAGGTGGCTGAGGTTTCCAAGACACTGCTGAACCAGCTCGGCTCGACGGTGAACCTGCAGGGCGGCTTTGGCTCCTGGAGCGGCGGGCTGGTGACGTCGCTGCTGACCGGTGCCTCGACTGCGATCTTCGCCAGCAAGGCCAACAACCGGCCATTCGACATCGCCCTCGATGCGCAGAAGAACGACAGCCTGGTCAAGATCCTGGCCGAGCCCAACCTGGTCACGATCAGCGGCCAGGAGGCCAGCTTCCTCGCCGGCGGCAAGATCTACATCCCGGTGGCGCAGAGCAATGCGATCGGCGGCAACGCGACCATCACGCTGCAGGAAGAAGAATTTGGCGTGGGGCTGAAGTTCACGCCTACCGTGCTGGCCAACGGCCGCATCCACCTGAAGGTGTCGCCCGAAGTGTCGGAGCTGTCGCCCACCGGCGCCACCGTGCGCGGCAGCAGCCTGACCGGCCAGACCGTGCTGCCGGTGATCACCACGCGGCGCGCCTCCACCACCGTGCAGATGCGCGATGGCGAGAGCTTTGCCATCGGCGGCCTGCTGACGGACAGCGCGCGCGGCTCGCTCAAGGCGGTGCCGGGTGCCGGCGAGGTACCGGTGCTGGGTACGCTGTTCCGCAGCACGCAGTACCAGCAGGACCTGACCGAACTGGTGTTCATCATCACGCCGCGGCTGGTCAAGCCGATGCAGACCAGCAACTACCCGCTGCCGACCGACAGCTTCTCCACACCCAACCCGCTGTCGCTGTACTTCATGGGCAATATGGAGGGCAGCGGCAAGCGTCCGCCACAACCCGCGCCGGCACCGTCGCAGCCCGCCGCACCGGCTGCGGCACCTGTCGCCCCGCCCACGGCACCGCGCAGCGAAGGCGCGCCCGGCACCTCGGTCTCGGCCGTGCCGAATGGCAAGCCGCTGGATGAGCCCGTGCCGGCCGCCCGGGAACCAGCTGCCGCTACCAATACGCGCCCTGTCCTGCCAGCCCCGGCGCCCGCCCGCAACACGGCGGCCGCGCCGCCGGCCGAGGACACCACAGCGCGCATCGCCCGCATCGAAGCCACCGCCGCCCGCCTGGCCCAGGCCAGGGCCGCGGCCACGGCCGGCCGCACCGCCTCGGGCGGCAACTGATCCGCCGCGCCACCAGCAGAATCGGAGAACGACCATGAGCAAGACACTGAAGCTTTCGCGCGGCGCCGCCGTCCTGACGCTGGGCAGCCTGGCCTGCCTGGGGCTGTCGGCCTGCATGACCTCGACGCCCGTGTGGGACGGCCAGCGCGGTGTGGCACTGGCCACCGTCACGCAGATGCAGATCATCAATCCTGACGCGCCCGCCGGGCTGCCCACCGTCACCGGAACGGACGGCAAGACGGCCGTGGCGGCGATGAGGAACTTCGACCGTTCGCTGTCAAAGGGCCAGCAAGGCGGCACGCCCGCCATGACGATCGACTTCGGCGCCGGCGGCTATGGCGGCGTGGGCATGGGCGGCGGCGGCTCACGCTGAGCTCAGTGCTCATGGAGTGAGGTTCGGAGATGACTGAAAACTGGAGATGACACCATGCTGAAGATCCTGATCACATCCGAAGACGCCGACCGCCTGGCAGAGATCAACCGGCTCAGCGTCGTGGTCGGGAACTTCCAGGCCATGTTGCTGCAGGAGGGCCTGGCTCGCTTCCCGTTCCATGCCAACCGTCTGCGCATGGCCGATCTGCTGATCCTGGAGCTGCCCGCCATCGGACCTACCCAGATGCAGGCCATCGAAACCCTGCGCCAGCAGCATCCCGATCTGCCATGCATCCTGATCACGCAGGCGCCGGGCTCCGACGTGCTGATCAAGGCCATGCGCGCCGGCATCCGCGACGTGTTGTCGTGGCCGCTGGACAAGGGCCAGCTGGCTGAGGCGCTCAAGCGCGTGGAAGCGACCCACGTGCCGCGCGTGCACGAGACCGCGCAGGTGATTTCCGTGATCTCCTGCAAGGGTGGCGCAGGCACCAGCTTCGTGGCTGCCAACCTGGCCGACGCGCTGGTCAGGCACCAGGGTAAGCGAGTGCTGGTGGTGGATCTGAACCGGCACTTCGGCGACCTCACCCATATCGTCAGCGACAAGACCCCGCCCTCTACGCTGCCCGACATCTGCGGTCAGATAGACCGGATGGACGCCTCCTTCCTTGATGCCTGCCTGGTCCACGTGGAGAAGGGCTTCGACCTGCTCGCCGGAGCCACGGATCCCGTCAAGGCCACGCAGATCCAGAAGGACAAGCTGGAGTGGATCCTCTCCGTGATGCAGCCCAACTACGACTTCGTCGTCTTCGACATCGGCCAGAGTATCGACCCCTTGTCGATCAGCGTGCTGGACCAAAGCGACCGCATCTGCGTGGTGGCCGAGCCCACGGTCGCCTTCGGGCGTCCCGGCCGCCGCCTGGTCGACATCTTGCGCGCGCTGCACTACCCGGCGGACAAGATTCAGCTGGTGCTGAACCGCACCGGCCGCAAGAACGAGGTACCGCGCGCAACGATGGAGGAAATCTTCGGCATGAAGGCGGCGATTTCCCTGCCCGACGACCCCTCGGCAGTGGAAGAAGCCGTGAGCCATGGGGAGCCTGTTGCCAAGCTGAGCCGGCGTAGCGCCATTGCACGCGCGCTGCAGTCCTTGTCCACGCAGCTGTTGGCCACGCCGGAACCCGAGCGCCGTAGCCGGCCTGAACCCGTATCACCGCTGCGCCGGCTGATGCTGCGCGCGAAGAGTACCTGATTGCAGCCGGCCTGGTCCGGTCAACAGATTCCGACTTGAAGGAGCCCAACATGTCAATCCGCGAACAGCTGGCTGGTGCCGGCCCCGCACTCATCGCCAACGGCCACGCCGCGATCCAGTTTTCAGCATCCGCGAGGCCGACGTCATCGGGCTATCACACCCTCAAGCGCGATGTGCATGAAACCGTGCTGGACCGGGTAGAGCTTGAGCGGCTGGCGCGCTATCCGCAGGAGCAGGTAAGGCAGGAGATCGCCACGCTGGTCAACCTGATCATCGACGAGCAGAAGGTGCTGCTCAACGACAGCGAGCGCCGCCAGCTGACGGTGGAGATCTATGACGAGATGTTTGGCTTCGGCCCTCTGGAGCCGCTGCTGAAGGATCCCACGGTGTCGGACATCCTGGTCAACACCGCGCGCCAGACTTATGTGGAACGACGCGGCAAGCTGGAACTGACCGACGTGCTGTTCTACGACGACGCGCACCTGATGAAGGTGATCGAGAAGATCGTGTCGCGCGTGGGCCGCCGCATCGACGAGACCAGCCCGATGGTGGACGCGCGCCTGCCGGACGGCTCGCGCGTCAATGCCATTATCCCGCCCTCTGCAATCGACGGGCCGCTGCTGTCGATCCGGCGCTTCTCCGTGAATCCGCTGCAGGTGTCCGACCTGGTCGATCTGCGCAGTCTGACGCCGCCGATGGCGCAGCTGCTGCAGGCGCTGTCGCAGGCCAAGGTCAACGTGCTGGTGTCGGGCGGCACCGGCAGCGGCAAGACCACGCTGCTGAACATCCTGTCGGGCTTTATCCCCGAGGACGAACGCGTGGTCACCATCGAGGACGCGGCCGAACTGCAGCTGCGCCAGCCCCATGTACTGCGGCTGGAAACGCGCCCGCCCAATATCGAAGGCAAGGGCGAGATCACGCAGCGCGCGCTGGTGCGAAATGCCCTGCGGATGCGCCCGGACCGCATCATCCTGGGCGAAGTGCGCGGCGGCGAGGCGCTGGACATGCTCAACGCGATGAACACCGGCCACGAGGGCTCGCTCACCACCATCCACGCCAACACGCCGCGCGATGCGCTGACGCGCCTGGAGAACATGGTCAGCATGGCCGGCCTGACCATGCCGGCCAAGGCCATGCGGCAGCAGATCGCCTCGGCCATCACGGTGATCGTGCAGGCGGCGCGCATGAACGATGGGCGCCGCAAGATCGTCAGCATCCAGGAGATCACCGGCATGGAGGGCGACATCATCAACATGCAGGAGATCTTCACGTTCCAGCGCACCGGCGTGGACAAGGACGGCACGGTCCGCGGCCATTTCCGCGCCACGGGGGTGTACCCGAAGTTTGCCGAGCGGCTGCGGGTGTTTGGCGTGGGACTGCCCGATGAGACCTACGACCCGGCAAAGCGCTACGAAGTCTGAGCCTGCAACGGACAAACACAACGAACACCACCGGGGAGACACACATGAGCATGATCTTCTATGCCTTCGGCATCCTGCTGTTCGTGGCCGTGGTGCTCTGTGTCGAGGGCATCTACCTGTGGTGGAACAGCACGCACGGCCCGGCGGCAAGGCGCATCGAGGCACGGCTCCGGGCGCTGTCCGCGGGTGGACAGGTCAGCGCTGAGCAGCTATCGATCCTGAAGAAGCGGCTGCTGTCCGGATCGCCACGCATGCAGCGCTGGTTGATGAGCGTGCCCCGCATCGGCGCGCTGGACCGCTGGCTGGAACAGTCCGGCAGCAGCTGGTCGGTAGGGCAGCTGCTGGGTTACTGCGCGATGGTAGGGCTGTGCACGGTCGCGCTGATCCCGCTGGTGCCGGTGCCTGTGCCGCTGATGCTGGGCGGCGCGGCGCTGGCCGCCCTCCTGCCGGTGCTGCATGTGGTGCGCCTGCGCGGCAAGCGGCTCAAGCAGATGGAGGCGCAACTGCCGGATGCCGTCGATATGATCAGCCGTGCGCTGCGCGCCGGCCACTCGTTCAGCGGCGCGCTCGGCATGGTCGGACAGGAGATGAAGGCGCCGATCGGGCCGGAGTTCCGCACCACCTTCGAGGAGATCAACTACGGCGTGGCGCTGGACGAGGCCATGACCAACCTCGCCATCCGCGTGCCGGTGGGCGACCTGCGCTACTTCGTGATCGCGGTGCTGATCCAGCGCGAAAGCGGCGGCAACCTGGCGGAGATCCTCGACACCATCGGCACCATGGTACGCGAGCGCCTGAAGCTGTACGACAAGATCCGCGTGCTGTCGGCGGAAGGCAAGATGTCCGCGTGGGTGCTGGGCCTGCTGCCTTTCTGCACCGCGGGGATGGTCATGGTGGTCAATCCGGGCTTCATGGAGGTGCTGTGGAAAGACCCGATTGGCTTGAAGATGGTCGGCGGCGCGCTGATGTCGATGGCCTTTGGCGTGCTGTGGATGCGCAAGATCATCCGCATCCACGTATGAGGCCCCAAAGCCGGGACGGAAGAAACGCAGGGTCTCAACATGCAGGGCCGGACAGCTATCCTGACGGGAGTCCATCATGCAAGGCATTATCCAGGGGTTTCAGGCAGGCCAGTTTGTCGTGCTGGCGCTGATTTTTGTGGCGGCGTTCGGCACGGTGTTCGGCGTGCTCTATGTGTTCTCGCCGAACCGCATGCGCGGCCGGGCGGAGCAGCTCGCCGGCCAGGCGGGGCAACCCGGCGCGGACCGGGGCAGGCAGCAGGCGCTGGTCGAGAAGCTCGTGCAATGGTCGCAGCCCGTATCGCGGCTGTCGCTACCCAAGGAAGGCTGGGAAAACTCGCAGCTGCGCGTGCGCTTCATGAACGCCGGATGGCGCAACGCCGGCGCCGCGCCGCTGTACTTTGGCGCCAAGACGGTGCTGGCCATCACGCTGCCGATGATCGGGCTGGTGGCAGTAGGCGGGCGTCCGGGGTTCCAGGACCAGTACATGATGTTCTCGCTGCTCGCGGTGCTGGGCGCCATCGGCTACTACCTGCCGAATGTCGTGCTGGCGCGCAAGCTGTCGCAACGCCAGCGCACGGTGTTCGAAGAGTTCCCGGACGTGATCGACCTGCTGACAGTCTGCGTGGAAGCCGGCCTCGGGCTTGATGCCGCGCTGATGCGCGTGGCCGACGAGTTGGCGCTGCGCTGCCCGGTGCTGGCCGATGAGCTCCAGCTGATGCTGCTGGAGCTGCGCTCAGGTTTCTCCAAGGAAAAGACACTGTCGAACCTGTCGCTGCGCACCGGAGTAGAAGACGTCGACAAGTTTGCCTCCATGCTGATCCAGGCGGACCGGTTCGGCACCAGCCTGGGCGAGTCCCTGCGCGTGCTGTCCGACATGCTGCGCACCAAACGCCGCATGCTGGCCGAGGAGCAAGCCGCCAAGATCGCGCTCAAGCTGTTGTTCCCGCTGATCTTCACCATCTTCCCGTCGCTGTTGCTGGTGCTGCTCGGGCCAGCCTTTATCCAGATCTATCGCGTCCTACTGCCGACCATGGCCGGACAGGGAGGGTAATACTTCCGGGAAACCGCGATCGTTTCCCCCGGCTGTCTCCCGGTGCAATGCCGGCTAGACAGTCACTTGCCCGGACCTGGTTCCGGGCTTTTTTGCTTTTCGGTGGGATCCGCGGGACTTGACCTGACGGGCTGGCTTATTAAGAATGCAGGCAACCGCCTGCCGCCGTAGCGGCCCATGCAGCGAGCCCCAAGCGCCTCCGGAGTCCCGATGAAGCTACGCATCCTGAGCGACCTCCACATCGAGCACAACATGCCGCAGTCCGTGCCCGCCTGCGATGCCGACATCGTGGTGCTGGCCGGCGACATCGCCAACGGGCGCGACGGCATCGACTGGGCTGCGCGCACCTTCAGCCAGCCGGTGGTCTACGTGCCGGGAAACCACGAATACTACGAAAGCAACTTCGAGACGGTGGATCGCCTGATGGCGGAAGCCACCGAAGAGCACCCAGGCATACAAGTGCTCAATGGCGCTGTGGCCGAATTCAACGGCGCACATGGACGCGTACGCATCATCGGCACCACCTGGTGGACGGATTACACGCTGTTCGGCACGGACCGGCGCGAAGACGCGATGCAGGCTTGTGCGGCGGTGATGCTGGACCACCGGCTGATCGAACTCCACGGCGACGACGGCCGTCCGCGCCATTTCATGCCACAGGACGCACTGGCACGCCACCAGGCAGCATCGGACTGGCTGGCGGCGCAACTGGCACAACCCTACGATGGCAGGACCGTGGTGGTCACTCACCACGGTCCTGACCTCGGCAGCCTGGACCCGCGCTACTCGCACGACCTGGTCTCCGGCGGCTTCCTGTCGCGCCGGCCCGACCTGGTGGCGCAGGCGGACCTGTGGATCCACGGCCATACCCACACCAGCTTCGACTACTGCATCGACGATTCGCGCGTGGTCTGCAACCCGCGCGGCTACGTCAGCCGCCGCACCGGCGAGCTGGAAAACAAGTGTTTCGACTGGTGCTGCATGGTCGAGGTCTGAAGCGGTGCCATCCTCTTATGGCTGGCTGACGGAGCCGCAGCACAGGTGCTGTGGTAGGCCACGGTCGAATTCCGACCAGCCGCCGGGCCACAAAAGAAAGAACCCCCGCGGACACCGGCGGGGGCTTTCTGGACCAGGATTTTCAGCTGTCGCAGACAGCGCTACTACCCGCGTCCTGTCCCATGATCTCCCTGGGAAGGTAAGTCAGGAATCCGGGTACAGCCAGGCTGGAGAATCCGACCCAGGCCGCCGGAGAGACCGGGGAAACGGCCAATCCCGTCACGCTGACAGCGACTCCCGTGCAGGATGCGCTGTCGCAACTGGCGCTCAGTCCGTTTGCGTCGTACCAGTTGACAGAGACATTGGCAGATTTGAGACTTGGCAGAATTTCCTGCATTCGGTTGAGCACTGATGGCGATCCTCTGCCACAGACAACCGCTTGCCTCGCTCCCCACCGGGTGGCTTCTGCGACGGCATTCCACGTATACAGCACCCGTCCGAACTCCAATATGCCAAGCAGTAACCCAAAGAAGAGCACTGCCGCAATGGCGAATTCCACCGCTGTCGCACCTCGCTGACGCCTATTCATAAGCCTGCCTCATCGTAGCTGAGATATCGCTGAAGGAAATCGACGTAAGTGAATCGCTGCCGCCGGTATAAAACCGCGTAAATCCGAGCAGGTCCAGGATAGGCGTGAACGTATAGCCGGAAATCCGGACCGTCACAGTATTGATTGCAGGACTGGCGCCCTGGCCCATATTGGAAGCGCATGCCGGATCCGCGGCGTCGCAGACGCTTACCATGCTGGTTTTCAGGCCAGGCGCCAGGGTCGGCTGACCGTCGGTAGCCACCGGCGTACCATACACGACCAGTTGCTTCGCCATAGCGTGCGCAGCCGCGTTGCCCGCCGCCTGCGTACTCAGGTAGCGGGCCGCATCACGGACTGATTTGGCCAATGTGTTGTACGTGTAGATTGCCCGGCCGAACTCAGTGACGGCGAAGCAGATCGCCAGTAGTAAGGAAATTGTGATGGCGAGCTCGACGAGCGCCACACCTTTTTGTCGCTTCTTCATTGATTTCCCCTACTGGACAAGCGCCGGGATCATGGGGCCGAAATTGCCACCGGCCAGGCCGTTGGTCGTGCACGGGCTACTGACCGTCGCCGCATTACCCAGGTATTCGAACTGAACCGTTTCAGTAGGTCCGCTGATCGGCTGCAGCATGAGCATGCAGGCGAAGTCCACAACTTTCGAAGCCGTCGATATGACTGGCACGATCACAAGGCGGCGACTCATCCCCAGCTTTGCATGATCGCCATTGGCGCCTGGCACAGCCAGATCCTTGTAGCCGCCTTTCATGTTCAGGTTGGTGATCGTGTCGCCGGCCTGGACATCCGTGCCCGTATCCGCGTAGCTTGCGAACGTCAGCCGCTTGGTCTTGAAATTGGTCGCAGTCGGGTCAGTACCACCTGATGAACCGGAATATGCCTGCTTGCCATTCGGCCAGTTCGTGGTGGTGTAGGCATATCCCGTAAAGTCCGGCCGCATGAGCGACATGTCGCCGTTGTTCTTGTAGATGCCAAAGCGGCTGTTCCACTGGTCATCCACGGCGACCTTCGCCCCAGGGGTCCGGAGCGTATCTTCGACCTTGGAGTTGCAGTACCCGACGGCCATCTCTTGTTTTGTCTCGTTGGCGTTAGTGGATCCATCGAGGTTGTACCAGCCCATTTCCCCGGGAGCGGCCGTCCTGGTGCCGTCGTAAAGCACAGTTACCCATTCACCAATCGCAAATCCATAGTCAGGGGCGATAGCCCCCGCTTTGGGAAGCAAGCCAACAGGGATGGGACAGGTGCTCTGGGCATGAGTGCGGGTGGCAACACCGACGGCAGCAACAGCATTGCTGGAGGGGCCTCCGACCATCTGGATCAGGTAGGCCGAAATCCCGCTCGTAAGATGATCGCATTTCACGTAGCGCGCGTTGGCAACAGGCGTGAAGGTCGAGCTGTAGGATCCGTTGAGCGTATCGCTGAAGGTGACGTCAGTGTCGACGAGGGCCGCCGAGCCCTTCTGGTACCTGACTTTGTTGGCGTTCCCAGCTGTCAGCCCAGCGCTCGTAGCCCGTGTCAGGGCGTCCGCAGCGCCATCGAGTTCCTGCGCCGCGGCCAGCGCGCAGCTATCGACGGCCGACTGTAGCTCGGTCTTCGCGACAAACATGCCCCCAAGGTCGATGACCAGACCGGCCATGCCTAGCAACACGGCCAGGGTCAGGCCCACGATCGGAAGAATGACCCCTTTTGCCTTCTTTTTGCTATACGTGGACATATGCATCGCCCTTGGATAAGAGACATGAGCACCCAGCTTGGGCGGATAACGGGAATAGCCTCACAGGTCTGCTGTCATTGCCGAGGTCCACGGCTGCGAGCGACACACTTAGGCGTCCGGCTGACTACACCGGGAACATCCCGATACCTGGCTTCGTACATGCATTCTTGGTCATGCCAACGGCAATTGGTATCGGCCCAATGGCGGAATCAGTAGGTAGGGACACAGCCTGGAGAGGGCACGCTGGACGACTCGCCAGGATATTGCAGCCCCTGACCAGCGAGTCCGGCTTCCGGCCCAATGCCGATGCAAATCGGCATGCCTCGCCTCAATGGTGCGATCAAGGTCACTTACCGGGCTCAGAAGCCTGCTTGCTATGCCTGCTCGGCTCTACAAGCGCGTGGAAAAGGCTGCCTGCTGCACAGAGGTGTGTTACAGATTTGACTCATACCTCGGCCACCAATTGAGCGTCATGCGGCCAACAGGCGGATGACGCTCTCCGTGAGTCCGGCACCAAAGCAAGGGCTCTCGCGAGCGGCTTCCCCTTCAGTTGTAGTTGAAATTGACCGTTGCCACGCTGTCGACCGTGCCTGGCGTGACCGGGCCTACCCGGTAGTACCTCACCCCCAACGGAATGGCCATGGTCATTGCCGCGCCGACATTGCCCATGCCGACATCGGCGTTGAGCGGCAGCGGGGTGCCCGCCGGGCCGCCATTCAGCATCTGCAGGCCAACGCCTTGCGCCGAGCCGTTGTTCCGCAGGACGCTGCCCACGGCGGTGGCATCGCCGCTGATGTTCATCGTGACGATCGACTGGGTGACGCAATTCTCGAGAGTGAGCCCGAATCTCGTCGCGCCCGCGGTCGAGCCGATGGTGGGCAGGGACGAGGCGCTGATCTTGGGCAAGGTAATGACCTGGTTCGCCGTGCCGGCGCTGAGGTTGCAGCTTGGCGGAATGAAGCGGAAGGTCACTGGCGAAGTCATTTGCTCGCCGAACTGGGCCGTCCACGGCCCCGGTCCCGAGCCCCCCGTCCAGCTGTCCTGGTAGCCGAAGCGCATCAGGCTGTCACTGAACGTGCCGCTGGTCAGCACCGTGCTGGTCCGCACCAGGTCCAGCCGGAACCGGAAGGTCTGGGTCGAGGTGCCCAGCGGCATCGTGCAAGGCACCCCGCCCGAAGCCGCCCCCATGCAGTTGGCGCCGAAGTTGTCGCCGCCGTTGGTGCCGTAGCTGGTCGGTGCAATCAGGTTGCCGTCGGGCATGTACATGCGATAGCCCAGTCCCGGCATGGCGGTGGCAAAGGTCTGCTGCGAGATCGAAGTCGCCACCAGTGGCGTCTGCGGCGTGTAGTTCAGGGCCCAGCCATTGGTAGATGGATGCCGCAGTCCGGTGTCGTCGCACGTCACCGTTACGGTAATGGTGGCGCTGGAGATCACCTGGCCGATGCCGGTGGTCTTGCTGATGCTCACCGTGGCCGGCAGGAACGGCGAGGTCACGGTGGTTCCCATGCAGGCAGCATGCGCCTGGGCGTATGCCAGGCACATGAGTGCCGCGCAGGCAAGCACCGAAGGCACGCGCCTGATGCGCGCGGTGGCATGAACCAGCCAGCGTCGTGGCGATGTAGTGATTTCGTTTTCTATGGCAGCCATGCTAGGAGGTGGGTTGATCCGGGATTTGCCCGCGGGTTCAATAGGCGGCGATTAGAAATGTAGCCGGCGCCTTCCGCTCCACAAATAGGGCAAGCCTTAGATCAGGGTGAGAGTTTTCTGCACTCGTGCATGGCAAGGCGCGAGCGTCGCGCTGCCCGGAACGAAAAAACCCCCGCGGGCTCGCACCCGCGGGGGTTTTCCAAGACAGCCTGCCCGTGAGGGCAGTCGGTCGGCGATGAATTACATCATGCCTTCCATGCCGCCCATGCCGCCCATGCCGCCCGGCATTGCCGGAGCCGATTCTTCCTTCGGCGATTCGGCAACTGCGCAGTCGGTGGTCAGCATCAGCGAAGCCACCGAAGCGGCGTTCTGCAGTGCGGTGCGGGTGACCTTGGTCGGGTCCAGCACGCCCATTTCCACCAGGTCGCCGTACTCGCCCGAAGCGGCGTTGTAGCCGTAGTTGCCCTTGCCTTCGATAACCTTGGCAACGACCACCGAAGCTTCTTCACCGGCGTTCAGCACGATCTGGCGCAGCGGCTCTTCCATGGCGCGCAGCACGATCTTGATACCGGCGTTCTGGTCGGCGTTTTCGCCGGTCAGTGCCGAGATCGCAGCGCGGGCACGCAGCAGGGCCACACCACCGCCGGGGACGATGCCTTCTTCCACCGCAGCGCGGGTGGCGTGCAGGGCGTCTTCCACGCGGGCCTTCTTTTCCTTCATTTCGACTTCGGTGGCAGCGCCAACCTTGATCACGGCAACACCGCCGGCCAGCTTGGCCACGCGCTCTTGCAGCTTCTCACGGTCGTAGTCCGAGGTCGCTTCTTCGATCTGGGCGCGGATTTGCTTGACGCGGCCTTCGATCGCAGCTGCGTCGCCGGCGCCGTCGATGATGATGGTGTTTTCCTTGCCGATCTCGATGCGCTTGGCCTGGCCCAGGTCGTTCAGGCCAGCCTTTTCCAGCGTCAGGCCGATTTCTTCAGCGATGACGGTGCCGCCGGTCAGGATGGCGATGTCTTCCAGCATGGCCTTGCGGCGGTCGCCGAAGCCCGGGGCCTTGACGGCGGCGGTCTTCAGGATGCCACGGATGTTGTTGACCACCAGGGTCGCCAGGGCTTCGCCCTCGACGTCTTCAGCGACGATCAGCAGCGGGCGGCCGGCCTTGGCCACTTGCTCCAGCACCGGCAGCAGGTCGCGGATGTTGCTGATCTTCTTGTCGAACAGCAGCACGAACGGGTTGTCCAGCTGGACAACCTGCTTTTCCGGGTTGTTGATGAAGTACGGCGACAGATAGCCGCGGTCGAACTGCATGCCTTCCACGACTTCCAGCTCGTCGGCCAGCGACTTGCCGTCTTCAACCGTGATCACGCCTTCCTTGCCGACCTTGTCCATGGCTTCGGCGATGCGCTCACCGATGGAGGTGTCGCTGTTGGCCGAGATCGCGCCAACCTGGGCGATTTCCTTGCTGGTAGTGGTGGGCTTGCTGACCTTCTTCAGCTCTTCCACGGCGGCGGCAACAGCCTTGTCGATGCCGCGCTTCAGGTCCATCGGGTTCATGCCGGCGGCGACGAACTTCATGCCTTCGCGCACGATCGACTGGGCCAGCACGGTTGCGGTGGTGGTACCGTCACCGGCGTTGTCGCTGGTCTTGGAAGCCACTTCCTTGACCATCTGGGCGCCCATGTTCTGCAGCTTGTCCTTCAGCTCGATTTCCTTGGCCACGGACACGCCGTCCTTGGTCACGGTCGGGCCGCCGAAGCTGCGCTCCAGCACCACGTTGCGGCCCTTCGGGCCCAGGGTCACCTTGACTGCGTTGGCGAGGATGTTCACGCCTTCGACCATCTTGGCACGTGCGGCGTCGCCGAACACTACGTCTTTAGCTGCCATTCTTGAATCTCCTGAAATCTGTACGGGGTGGCGGTCAGTTGGTGAATTACTTGTTCACCACGGCCATGATGTCTTCTTCGCGCATGACCAGCAGTTCCTGGCCTTCCACCTTCACGGCCTGGCCGGCGTACTTGCCGAACAGCACGCGGTCACCGACCTTGACGTCGAGGGCGATGTTGTTGCCCTTGTCATCCTTCTTGCCAGGACCGATTGCCAGCACTTCGCCTTGATCGGGCTTCTCGGCAGCGTTGTCGGGAATCACGATACCGGACGCGGTCTTGGTTTCGTTGTCCAGACGCTTCACGATCACGCGGTCGTGCAAAGGACGCAGATTCATACGGACTCCTAGATACAAAGTGAGTTTTTGATCACAAATCGGCCGGCTACCGAGGCGACGGCCGTCAGAAATGTTCAGGTGTCGCAGGAGGCTGTTAGCACTCACCCCTGACGAGTGCTAATTATAGGGACGGGGTAGGGGCATTTCAAGACGCGGGTGTGATGCGGGTTTTCCCGAGGAGCGGTTGATGCCTTGCGCGGCATGGGCTCCCGGCCGGCAACGACCCGCCTGTAGGAATAATCCCGGCACCCATTCGGGCGTGTGCCTGACAGCGCAACGTGGTGCCGCTACCTAGACTGGGCTTGTCGCCGCGCGCCCGTCTTGGCCGGATGTACGGCGTACGCCGCGCCGAGCGCTTCCGTTGCCGGCGCCTCCGACAGCGACTCTGGAGGTATTCCATGGATACGAAACAGCCTGCTCGCCTTACCCGAATCGCCAGCGTGATTGCCGCAGGCCTGGCTGGCCTCAGCTGCGCTGCGGCCATTGCCCAGACAACCGCCACCCCCGCTACCCCGGCCACGCCGGCAACCCCTGCTGCCCAGGGCATGCCCGCGACCCCGGCGATGCCGGCAACCTCTGCCACGCCGGCAGGCGGCCAGGGCGTGCCGCCCGGCATGACCCAGATCGAGCCGCCGAAGGACCCGCTGGTGGAACGCCGCGAGGCGCGCCAGAAGGCCGCCGCCGAGTACAAGGCCAAGAAGAAGGCGGCCAAGGGTGAGTACAAGGAAGAAGTCGGCGCTGCCAAGCAGGAGCGCAAAGTAGAGAACAAGGCAGCCGATGCAACGGCCAAGCAGGAAATGGCCGCACCAAAGCAATAGCGCCAGCCTTTGCGAGACGGGTGGCCGGGATCAGCCGGCCACCTTCTTCGTGCCAGACATACCCCTCCCGTTTGCCCTTCGGCAGCATCCGGACCCTGGCGGCTTGCAAGAGGCAGGATCGCGCCTAGACTCGATACGAGCGAGTCGTGCGCCTTTCTGCCCGGCTTGCCATCTGCGCCATGTCCGCTGCCCACCCACGCCACTGGTTCGCAGGCCTTCTCCTGTCCGGCCTGGTGGGCGCACTCAGCCTGTGCAGCACGTTTGCCGCGCAGCAGAAGCCGGCGCCGGCGTCCGCGCCCGTTGCGGCCCCCGCGGCGAAAGCCGCAACCGGCAAGGCAGATGTCGCCAGGCCGCGCGGCCTCAACCTGGCCAACAAGCCGCGCATGGGCGACTTCGATGTGATGGTCACCAGTCGCGTCATCCGCGTGCTGGTGCCTTACAGCCGCACCCTCTACTTCAGCGACAAAGGCCACGAGCGCGGAATTACCGCAGAACTGGTGCGGGAATTCGAGCGCTACCTGAACAAGACCTACGCCAGTCGACTGGGCAAGCGCCCGCTCACCATCATCATCATCCCCACCACGCGCGACCGGCTGCTGCCCGACCTGGCGGCGGGCCTGGGCGATATCGCCGCCGGCAACCTGACCGAGACCGAGGCCCGGCTGAAGATGGTCGACTTTGCCGCGCCGCGCGACCGCAAGCCAGTGCGCGAGCTGATCGTGACCGGCCCCAAGTCGCCGGCGCTGAAGAGCCTGGACGACCTGGCGGGCAAGACCGTCCACGTGCGCCGCGCGAGCAGCTACTACGACAGCCTGACTGCACTGAACAACCGCCTGCGCCAGTCCGGCAAGGCGCCGATGAAGCTGGTGCTGCTGCCCGATGCCCTTGAAGACGAGGACGTGCTCGAGATGCTGAACGCGGGCCTGCTGGAGATCGTCGTGGTCGACGACTGGAAGGCCGCAATGTGGGCGCAGATCCTGCCTGACATCAAGGTGCGCCAGGACCTGGCGGTGCGTGAAGGCGGCTATGTCGGCTGGGCCTTCCGCAAGGACAGCCCGCAGTTGCGGCAGGTCATTGACGATTTCTATGTCAATTACGTCAAGAAGCAGGGCATGGCGGAATACCTGATCAAGCAATCCATGCGCCGGGTCAAGCAGATCAAGAACAACACCGAGGACGCCGAATACAAGCGCTTCCAGCAGACCGTTGCCTTCTTCGAGAAGTATGGCAAGGACTATGGCTTCGACCCGCTGATGCTGGCGGCACAGGGCTTCCAGGAGTCACAGCTCAACCAGCAGGCGCGCAGCCGCGTGGGCGCCGTCGGCATCATGCAGATCATGCCCGCCACCGGCAAGGAACTGAACGTGGGCAATATCCAGATGGTCGAGTCCAACATCCACGCCGGCGCCAAGTACATGGACCGGCTGATGACGAAGTACTTCCCCGACGCGCATTTCTCGGAATCCAACCGGCCACTGTTCGCCTTTGCCAGTTACAACGCCGGGCCCGGCAATATCGCCAAGATGCGCAAGGAGGCTGCGGCGCGCGGGCTGGATCCCGACAAGTGGTTCAACAATGTCGAGATCGTGGTGGCGGAGAAGATCGGCATCGAAACCACCACCTATGTGCGCAATATCTACAAGTACTACGCGGCCTACCGGCTCACGCAGGACCGGGAGGCCGCGCGTGAGCGGGCACTGAAGGAAGTCCGGAAGTAGCCCGGCCACGCCGCAAGGATCAGTCGGCCAGTCCGCTGGCGTCGATATAGCCCAGTGCCTCGGTCACGGCGCGGCGCGCCTTGAGCACGTAGCAAACGCGGCGCTCCTGGATCGACAGCGCCAGCACATCGGCCTGCACCAGTTCCAGGAACACGTGGCCGGCGCGCGCCAGGCTCAGCCGTGCGACCTGCGCCAGGTCGGTGGCCGGCAGGCCCGCCTCGCCGGCCTCCAGCAGCGCCCGGCAGATCCGGATCCGCGCGGGCTCGGTCATCAGCGCAAGGGTCAGCGTACTTTCCTGGGTCTCCATGATCACACCTCGGTCTCCGGGCACGCCCCCGGTCCGCGAAACACGGCGGCAGGGCGGTGCTGGCGTATTTTTTTCCGCGCCGTTCCTTGCGCGCAGTTTTTCCCGTTCTACGCGGCTCGCCGCGCAAACGCAATAGGGTGGAGCCACGGCCCGGCAAAGACTGGTGCGATTACAACAAATAGCGCGTGCCAGCCGCATTCGGGGGATGCGCGATGCGGCTGCACCTCCCCTTCGGCGGCCGGCTGCGGTCAGACCATCAAGCCATCACAAACGGCAATTGCCGCTGGCGCTTGCCCGTCAGCGTGAACAGCGCGTTCGCCACTGCCGGCGCGATCGGCGGCACGCCCGGCTCGCCCAGGCCGGTGGGGTTCTCCTGCGAGGGCACGAAGAACACGTCCACCACCGGCGCATCGGTGATGCGCGGCGGCGGATAGTCCGGGAAGTTGCTGTTCTTCACGGCGCCGTTCTCGATCTCGATGGCAAACCCCGGCTTGGTCATGGCCAGCCCAAAGATGCAGGCACCCTGGATCTGGGCCTCGGCGGACATCGGATTGACCACGCGGTTGGCATGCACGCCGGCGGTGACGCGGTGCACGCGCGGCTCGCCCTTCACCACCGAGACGTCGACCACGTAGGCCACCACGGTGTTGAACGACTCGTGCACGGCCACGCCCCAGGCATGGCCCTTGGACAGCTTGCGCTTGCCATAGCCGGACTTGTCCACCGCCAGCTGCAGCGCGGCGCGGTGGCGCGCGTGCTTCTTCTCGTCGAGCCGGGCCAGGCGGAATGCCACGGGGTCCTGCTTCGCGGCCGCGGCCATTTCATCGGCCAGCGTTTCCTTGACGAAGGCGGTATGCGTATTGCCCACCGAGCGCCACCACAGCACCGGCACGTCCACCTGCGGATGGTGCACCGACATCTGCAGCGGCAGGTCATAGTCGTTCTCGACGATGCCTTCGGTCATGGTGGCGTCGACGCCGTTCTTGACCATGAAGGGCTCGAACGGCGTGCCCTTCAGGATCGACTGACCGACGATGGTGTGCTGCCAGCCCACCACCTTGCCCTGCGCATCCAGCCCGATGCGGGCGCGGTGCAGGTGCAGCGGTCGGTAGTAGCCGCCGCGGATATCGTCCTCGCGGCTCCACACCACCTTGAGCGGCTCGGTGTGGCCGGCGGCTACCCAGGCCTTGAGCACGTTGGCCGCCTCGACGATGTAGTCCGAGGTCGGCACCGCGCGCCGGCCGAAGCCGCCGCCGGCCATCATGGTGTTGAGCACCACCTTGTCCGGCGTCAGCCCCAGCGTGCGCGCCACCGCGGCCTGGTCGACGGTCTGGAACTGCGAGCCCACCCAGACCTTGACCGACTGCACCTTGCCGCCGGCCACTTCCGGCTGCAGCGTGCAGTTCAGCGGCTCCATCGGCGCGTGTGCCAGGTACGGGAAGCGGAAGTCGGCCTCGATCTTGCGCGCGGCACCGTTGATGGCCGAGCCGATATCCCCGCTCCCGGCGCGCGCCACCGTGCCGGGCTGGCCGGCCAGCTTTGCGTACTCATCGAAGAGCGCCTGCGACGACACCTTCGAGCCCGCGTCTTCCCACTGGATGTCGAGCGCGTCGCGGCCCATCTTGGCCGGCCAGTAGCCGCTGGCAATCACCGCCACGCCGCTGCCGCCGCGGTCGACCGGCACCTGCAGCACGCCGCGCACGCCCTGCACCGCGCGCGCCTTGTCGGCGCTGAAGCTCTTGACCTTGCCGCCAAAGCGCGGCGGGCGCGCCACCACGGCCACCACCATGCCCTTCAGGTGCGTGTCGATGCCGAACGGCGTGGTCGCGTCCATCTTGCCGCGCGCATCCAGCCGCGGCGTGGGCTTGCCGACGATGCGGAACTGCGAGGGGTCTTTCAGAGTGACCCGCTGCGGCACGGGCAGCTCCATCGCCGCGGGCGCCAGCTCGCCGAAGGTGGCACGATGGCTGCCGGACGTGATGACGCCCTGCTCCACCTTGCAGCTGGCCGGATCGACCTTCCACTGCTGCGCGGCCGCCGCCACCAGCATCGCGCGGGCGCGCGCGCCCAGTTCACGATATTGCTCGAACGAGTGGTTCAGCGCGGTGGAGCCGCCGGTCATCTGCATGCCGAAGGCGGGGTCCTTGTACGGGTCGCCCGCCGGTGCCAGCGTGGCGCGCACGTTGCGCCAGTCGGCGTCCAGCTCTTCGGCCAGCGCCATCGGCAGCGCGGTGTGCACGCCCTGGCCGAACTCGAGCCGGTTCACGGCCACGGTCACGGTGTTGTCCGGCGCGATGATCAGGAACGCCTGCGGCGCCGGCGCTGTGGTCCTGGGCCTGGCCGCGTCCTGCGCCTGCGCCAGCGGCGCCACGCCCAGTGCCAGCCCGCCGCCGGCCAGGCCGGTCAGCTTCAGGAAACTGCGGCGGTCCAGCGTGGCGATACCGGTGTGCTGACGCGCTTCGCCATCATTGCCGCCCTGGCCGCCGGCCAGTGCCTCGATGCCTCGGATTCGCATTATCATTCCTCCCGCTCAGGCCAGCGCACGGGCGGCGTCTTTGATCGCCGCGCGGATGCGCTGGTACGTGCCGCAGCGGCACAGGTTGCCGGCCATGGCCTGGTCGATGTCGGCGTCGGTAGGCCGCGGCTTGGTGCGCAGCAGGCCGATGGCGCTCATCACCTGGCCGTTCTGGCAGTAGCCGCATTGCGCCACGTCATGCTTGAGCCAGGCGTCCATCACGGCGCGCCCGACCTTGTCAGTGCCGATGCCTTCGATGGTGGTGATGCGCGCTCCGGCAGCCGCGGATACCGGCGTCACGCAGCTGCGCGTAGCCTGGCCGTTGACGTGCACGGTGCAGGCACCGCATGCGGCCATGCCGCAGCCGAACTTGGTGCCGGTCATTTCAAGGTTGTCACGCAGCGCCCACAGCAGCGGCGTGGACGGGTCCACGTCGACTTCACGGGTCTTGCCGTTGACGTTGATATTGAGGGTGGTCATGGGGGGACACTCCTTGGGTACGTTGCCCGCTGGTTCTTTCCAGTGCCCCCGCCGGGCGCAATCGTGCGGCGCGCGGGCACTGCCCATGCGCCGCAGCCTGGCGCAAAGGACAAATGAGGATAGTGCAATTTCGGTCACCTTGCCGGACACCATGCGCACTACCCTGCCCCCGAAGCCGTTTTGCACGAACTTTGGGCATGTGGCGGCTGTCCCTCATGAATCCCTTCGCTTTCCGATTTCTGCCGCCGCAACAGTGCCATCGACTGTTCCAGAACACACTTATTCCGGCGCCTCCACGGCACCGGTCCCGCACGCCACCGCTGCCACGCGCGTGCCGGCGGCCCAGTCCCCGTCAGTGGCGCGGCTCGACAGCATCCAGGCCCTGCGCGGGCTGGCTGCCGCGTTCGTGGTGGTCTACCACTCCGGCCTGGCGCTGGGCGGCGCCGATGCGCCGGCGCTCAACTGGCTGACCGACAACGTGATCAAGCGCGGCCATGCCGGCGTGGACGTCTTCTTTGTCATCAGCGGCTTCATCATCGCCTGGGTCGCGGTGCTGGCGCGGCCCCAGCCTGAGCGCCCGCTCAGCTTCATGATCCGGCGCTGCTGCCGGCTGGCGCCGCCGTACTGGACCATGTCGGCCATCCATGCGCTGCTGCTCAATCCGGTCACGCCGGCGGTGTTCGCGGCGTCGCTGGCCTTCCTGCCGACTGCCACCGGCCACGCGCCGTACTATGGCTACCCGGCGCTGTACGTGGGCTGGTCGCTCAACTATGAGCTGGCGTTCTATGCCGCCTTCGCGCTCGGCCTGCTGCTGGCCGGGCGGCGCGCGCTGCTGGTGGTGCTGGGGGGCTTCGCGTTGACCACGCTGGTGCTGCCGTGGTGGCGCTTCGGCGCGCTGGCGGCAGATCCGGCGCAGGGCTACCCGTTCGCCACGCCGTGGCTGGCCATGGCCAGCAATCCGCTGGTGCTGGAATTCCTGCTGGGCTGCGGACTGGCGTGGGCCTACGGGCGCTGGCGCCACCTGCTGACGCCGGCCATCGCGGTGGGCATGCTGGCAACCGGTTGCGCGGCGTTCGCGCTGTCGCTGCCGCTGGTCGGGCCCGACTTCAGCCTGGCCGGACGCGGGCTGCCCGCGGCGGCGCTGCTGGCCGGCGCCGTGGCGGCCGAGCACGCCGGCGTGCTGCGCGTGCCGCGCGTACTGGTCTGGCTGGGCGAACTGTCGTATGCGCTGTACCTGACGCACCCCACCGTGATCGAGGGCGTCAAGCGCCTGATGCCCGAACTGGCGCCCGGCCAGACCGCGCTGCAACTGCTGCGCTTTGCCATCGATGCCGGCCTGGCGCTGGCGCTGGCGCTACTGCTGCACCGCTGGGTGGAGCTGCCCGGCATCGCCGCCGGCCGGCGGCTGGCGCGGCGCTGACGCGCGCGCTCAGCGCTGCGGCATGCCGGCCAGGAACAGATAGAGCGCGGTCAGGTCGGTATCGTTCATGCGTCCGAACGAATCGAACGGCATCACGCGGCTTACTTCGGTGCCATCTGGGCGCTTGCCGCTGCGCATCATCGCGATAAAGGCCGAAGCCTGGCCGTAGCGCGACATGGCGCCGCCCGGCACGGGGCGCAGGTCCGCCGCGGGCGGCCAGTCGGGCGGCGCGCCCGGGATCTTGCCGCCGCGGAAGTCCGGCCCGTGACATCCCAGGCACGCATTGGCGACGTAGCCGCCGTACCTGGCCGTGGGCGCCGGCACCATTGCAGGCTGCACCGGCAAGCTGTGGTCGATCTTGGCGGCCGCGTCCTGCACGATGCCCACGCCGTACAGCGCCCGCACCAGCCATGGCATGCGGATTTCCGCAGGCGCCCCCATCGCCGGCGGCAGGCTGCGCAGGTAGCCCACCAGCGCGCCCAGGTCCTCGTCGCTCAGGCGGTTGTAGTCCTCGCTGGGCATGATCAGCAGCGGCCGGTGCGAGGGCGCCACGCCATGGCGGATGCTCCGTACCCAGTCAACCGGCTGGTAGGCGGCAATGTCCGGATTGGCGCGCGTCAGGTCCGGCGCGCGCACGCGCAGGCCGCCGGGGTCGTCGATCACCTGCTTGCCGCCGCCGCCGGCACCGTGGCATTCCATGCAGCCGCGCGATTCAAACAAGTACTTGCCGAGCGCGATGCCGGCGGCATCTTCACGGATGGCGATGGGTGAAACCTTGACCTCGACAATGCGCGACGCCTTGCGCTCGCCGACCCATACCGCGGCATAGGCCCCCACGGCCACGGCGACAGCCGTGCCGGCCAGCCCCCATGCCGCCACCCGCAGAAATCGCGCCATTTGCCTTCCCCTGTCTGCCGCACTGGATGCAGCAGCTTGCCGCCAGTGGGCGGGGGGCTGTCGGTGGGGCAGGCCACATAGCGGCGGCGCGCGCCTCGGTCAGGCCAGCCCGGCCGGGGCCCGGTCGATGAAGCCGGTCATGCGCGCCAGCCGGCCATCGGCGGAAATCGTGGCGAAGTCGGTGCCGACCACCAGCGCCGGCTCTCCCGCCGGGCCCAGTTCCCACGTAAAGCGCAGGTGTTCGCCGTGGGCATCCACCGGGCTCACGCGGGTAAAGCGGAACCCGGGGAATTTCGTCTGCACCGCGGCGATCATCGCGTCAATGCCGGCATGGCCGTCGCCGCGCATCAGCGGATCGACATAGCTTGCCGATTCCGTCCACGCCAGCGCGATCAGCTCGCGCCGGCGCGCGGCGTCGGTCTCGTTCCAGGCGGCGAGGTAGCGGTCGGCAAGGGCGGCGGGATCGGCAGTGGCTTGGGCTTGGATGGCGGCAGACATGGCGTACTCCTGGTCTTGGTTGGGAATCCGTATAGCGGCCTCAGGTCAGGCCATGGCTGCATGATGGGCGCGGCGGGGCCGTGGCGCGATTACCCGTGAGGTTATGAACTGGCTTACCCGCAGGCCTGACGGTCTCTACCAAAAAATCGCCCCCAGCACCAGTGCCAAGATAGCCCCCAACCTGCCCCCTGTCCTGCCAATGGCCGCGTCCTTATCCTCGCTACATTGCCCCTACGCTGGGCGGCATTCCGTCCCCGCATCCGGGGCCGTGCCGCCCGGGCGCGCCGGGCAAGCCGCCTCCTCCCACCCAGACGCACCGCCTTTTTGCATCGTTCTCGTCCATGACGCCCCACACGGCCCCGCCGAGCCACCAGGCCGCCAACGACCATCCTGCCCCGCAGCGCCGCTGGCTGCCCTTGCTGCTGGCCGGCGCCGGCTATTTCGTGCTGGCGGCGGCTGCGCTGTGGCTGGCGCGGCTGCCCGGTACCGTGGCGGCGGTGTGGCTGCCCAACGCCTTCGGGCTGGGCCTGCTGCTGCACCGGCCGCGCGCGGAGGGACCGTGGCTGCTGGCCGGCATGCTGGGCGCCAGCGTGCTGGCCAACCATGCGGCCGGCGACAGCGTCGCCACCGCGCTGATGCTGACCGGCGCCAACCTGGCCGAGATGCTGTTCGCGCTCGGGCTGTTGCGCCTGCTGGACCGGCATGCCGCCCTGGGGCGCCACGGTCCGCTGGCCGCCTTCGCGGTGATGCTGGCGGTGGGCGGCATCCTGGCGCCGGCACTGGGGGCCACCGCCGGCGCCATGGCCATCGCCGCGACCCATGGCACCAGCTTCGCCTCGGTCTGGTGGACGTGGTGGCAGGCCGACGCGCTCGGCATGGCGCTGTTGCTGCCGATGATGTTGTCGATGACGGAGGTGCGCGTGCGCGCCGCCGTCGCGCGGCCGGTGCTGGCGCCGCAGGCGGGCGCGCTGGCGCTGTGCCTGGCCATCGGCGCCTTTGCGCAGTGGCAGAGCCATGACCCGTTTGCCGCGATGTCGCTGCCGCTGGTGCTGGTGGCGCTGGCCGGCAATCCGTTTGCGACCGCGCTGCTGACGCTGGTGGCCACACTCTGCCTGCAGGCGCTGATGCTGCTCGCGCACCGCCATGAAGCAGTGCCGCTGTCGGCGGCGGTGATCATGGTGTTCCCGGTCTGCATCGCCTACCTGACCGAGCAGAACCGGCACGGCCGCGCCAGCCTGCGCAGCAGCGACAAGCGCTTTCGCCAGGCCATGGAGCATTCAGCCATCGGCATGGCGCTGGTCGGCATGGACGGCCGCTGCCAGACGGTGAACCGCGCCATGACCGAGCTGCTGGGCTACAGCGCGGCCGAGCTGCACGAGCTGAGCTACCAGCAGCTGACCCACCCCGACGACCTGACCGGCGACCTGCGCCAGGTCGACAACCTGCTGTCCGGCAAGATCGAGTCCTACCGCCTGGAAAAGCGCTACCGCCATAAGGACGGCCATTACCGCTGGGTTCTGCTGGCGGTGTCGCTGGTGCGCGACGAACAGACCGGCGAGCCGCAGCACTTCATCACCCAGGTGGAAGACATCCACGCGCGCAAGCTGGCGCAGCAAGAGCTGGAACGGCTGTCACGCCGCATCCAGCTGGCGGCTGAAGCCGGCGGCGTGGGCATCTGGGAGTGGGACTTCACCAGCGCCGGCGTCACCTGGGATGCGCGCATGCATGCGCTGCACGGCACCGACCCCGCGGGCGGCACGCCAGTGGTGGAGCAATGGATCGCGATGCTGCATCCGGACGACGTCAGCCGCGTCAGCGGCGAGATGCGCCAAGCCATCCGTGGCGAGGCGCCGTTCGATACCGAATACCGCATCGCACGCCCCGGCGGCGACGTGCGCCACGTGCGCGCGATGGCCATGGTCACGCGCACCGACGATGGCACCGCGCAGGCCCTGGTCGGCACCAACTGGGACATCACCGAGCAGCGGCGCCTGACCGAGGCGCTGTTCGAAGAGAAGGAACGCCTGCACATCACGCTGCGCTCGATCGGCGATGCGGTGATCTGCACCGATGCGGCCATGCACGTGACCTTCATGAACCCGATCGCCGAACAGCTGACCGGCTGGACCATGGCCAGCGCCACCGGCCTGCCGCTGGAGCAGGTCTTCCGCATCGTCGACGAAGCCACCGGCGACCCCATCCCCAGCCCGGTCGAAGCCTGCCTGCGCACGCTCGCGCCGGCTTACCTGCAGGACGGCGCCGTGCTGCAGAGCCTGACCGGCGAGCGCCACGACGTGCAGGACTCGGCCGCTCCCGTGCTGACCGCGCGCGGCGAGGTGCTGGGCGCGGTGCTGGTGTTCCAGGACATCACCACCGCGCGCGCGCTGCAGCGCGAGCTGGCGCGTTCGGCCATGCACGATGCGCTCACTGGCCTGCCCAACCGCACCTGGTTCGAGAAGCGCCTGCGCGAAGCCTGCGACGCGGCGCGGCTGCACGGCCACCGCGCCGCGCTGTGCTTCATCGACCTGGACCGCTTCAAGATCGTCAACGACACCGCCGGCCACGGCGCCGGCGACGTGCTGCTGCGCGAACTGGGCTACATGATCCGCAACCACGTGCGTCCCGACGACGTGCTGGCGCGCCTGGGCGGCGACGAGTTCGCGCTGCTGCTCAAGGACTGCACCGTCGACCAGGCCGAACAGGTCTGCCAGGGCGTGATCGACGCCATCCGCGGCCGCCGCTTCCCGTGGGAAGGACGCGTGTACGACATGGGCGCCAGCATCGGCATCGCCGCGATCGACCTGGACGTGCCCCCGGTCAGCGAACTGATGAGCCGCGCCGACGTGGCCTGCTACGCCGCCAAGGCCGCCGGCCGCAGCCGCGTCTCGGTCTACCGCCGCGACGAGAGCGACGCGCGCCGCCACCACCGCGAGCTGGAAGTCGCCGCCGGCATCCATTCGGCGCTGGAAGCGAACCGCTTCCGCCTGTTCGCGCAGGAGATCCGCGCACTGCAGCCGGAGGAGAACGAAGACGGCGCCGAACACTGCCATATCGAGATCCTGGTGCGCATGGTCGACGAGCACGGCGATCTGATCATGCCCGGTGCCTTCATTCCCGCCGCCGAGCGCTACGACCTGATGGGCCACGTCGACCGCTGGGTCATCCGCAACGTGCTGCGCGGCTACGGCGAACGCCTGGGCGCCGTGCCCGGGCTGTCGGTATCGATCAACCTGTCCGCCAACTCGCTCGGCGAGCCCTTCCTGCTGCCCTTCCTGCATGCAGAGCTGGAGGCCAGTGCGCTGCCCGCCAGCCGCATCCGGCTGGAGATCACGGAAACCGCGCTGATCAACAATATGGCCGCGGCCAACCGGCTGGTGACGGAGATGCGGCGCGCCGGCTGCACCGTGTCGCTGGACGACTTCGGCTCGGGCCTGTCGTCGTTTGCCTACCTGAAGCAGTTCCCGGTGGACTTCCTGAAGATCGACGGCAGCTTCATCCGGCAACTGGCCGACAACGCGGTCGACCGCGAGATCGTCAGCTCGATCAACGACATCGGGCACCGGCTGGGGGTGCGCACGGTGGCGGAGTGGGTGGAGGATGAGCGCACCCTCGATGCGCTGCGCGCGATCGGGGTGGACTATGCGCAGGGGTATGTGATCGGGCGACCGGTGCCGCTGGACGTGTTCCTGGCCGGATGCCGGCAGCGCGACGCGCAGGCCTCCCAGGCCGCCGGGGTCGTGATGGATCCGGCGCCAGTCACCAGGCCAGATGTCCGCCCCCCGGTGCTCCGCTTCCATTGTGACTAAAACACCATATTGAGGCTCATTCGTCCTACGGGATTACACCGATTCATACATGCCTGTATATACAGGACTATACATGCCTATGCATCGCCCAGAAAAAGCGTTCCCGACTGCACGACCGAAGGAGTTCCCGTGACCAAGACCACCACCAACCCCACGCGTTTCCGCGACACCGAAATCCGCGCCCCCCGCGGCACCACGCTGACGGCCAGGAGCTGGCTCACGGAAGCCCCGCTGCGCATGCTGATGAACAACCTCGACCCCGAGGTGGCGGAGAACCCGAAGGAACTGGTGGTCTATGGCGGCATCGGCCGCGCCGCCCGCAACTGGGAATGCTATGACCGCATCGTGGAAGCGCTGACCCGCCTGGAAGACGACCAGACCCTGCTGGTGCAGTCGGGCAAGCCCGTGGGCGTGTTCCGCACCCATCGCGACGCGCCGCGCGTGCTGATCGCCAACTCCAACCTGGTGCCGCACTGGGCCAACTGGGAACACTTCAACGAACTCGATGCAAAGGGCCTGGCCATGTATGGCCAGATGACCGCCGGCAGCTGGATATATATCGGCAGCCAGGGCATCGTGCAGGGCACCTATGAGACCTTCGTCGAAGCCGGCCGCCAGCATTTCGGCGGCAACCTGAAGGGCCGCTGGGTGCTGACCGCCGGCCTGGGCGGCATGGGCGGCGCGCAGCCGCTGGCCGCCACGCTGGCCGGCGCTTGTTCGCTCAATATCGAATGCCAGCAGAGCCGCATCGACTTCCGCCTGAAGACCCGCTATGTCGACGAGCAGGCCACCGACCTTGACGACGCACTGGCCCGCATCGACCGCTACACGTCGCAGGGCAAGGCGATCTCGATCGCGCTGTGCGCCAACGCCGCCGAGGCGCTGCCCGAGCTGGTGCGCCGCGGCGTGCGCCCGGACATGGTCACCGACCAGACCAGCGCGCATGACCCGCTCAACGGCTACCTGCCGGCCGGCTGGAGCTGGGACGAATACCGCGAGCGCGCGCAGCGCGAGCCGGCGGCGGTGGTAAAGGCCGCCAAGGCGTCGATGGCCGCGCATGTGCGCGCCATGCTGGCGTTCCAGCAGATGGGCGTGCCGACCTTCGACTACGGCAACAATATCCGCCAGATGGCCAAGGAAGAAGGCGTGGCCAATGCCTTCGACTTCCCCGGCTTCGTGCCCGCGTACATCCGCCCGCTGTTCTGCCGCGGCATCGGCCCGTTCCGCTGGGCCGCGCTGTCGGGCGACCCGCAGGACATCTACAAGACCGACGCCAAGGTCAAGGAACTGATCCCCGATGACGAGCACCTGCACCGCTGGCTCGACATGGCGCGCGAGCGCATCAGCTTCCAGGGCCTGCCGGCGCGGATCTGCTGGGTGGGCCTGGGCCTGCGCGCCAAGCTGGGCCTGGCCTTCAACGAGATGGTGCGCAGCGGCGAGCTGTCGGCGCCGGTCGTGATCGGGCGCGACCACCTGGATTCGGGCTCGGTCGCCAGCCCCAACCGCGAGACCGAGGCCATGCAGGACGGCTCCGACGCCGTGTCCGACTGGCCGCTGCTGAACGCGCTGCTCAACACCGCCAGCGGCGCCACCTGGGTTTCGCTGCACCATGGCGGCGGCGTGGGCATGGGCTTCTCGCAGCATTCCGGCGTAGTGATCGTGTGCGACGGCACCGATGAAGCCGCCGCCCGCATCGCCCGCGTGCTGCACAACGACCCCGCCACCGGCGTGATGCGCCATGCCGACGCCGGCTACGAGATCGCCGTCGACTGCGCGCGCGAGCAGGGCCTGGACCTGCCGATGCTGAACCACGCATCGCGCGACTGATCCCGCGGCCAGCAAGAGCCGTTCTGCCGCCGGGCCGCCGCGTGCGCCCCGGCCGGCGCCTTATCGTTTTACGGAGACACCCATGTCCATCGACACCACCGCCGGCGTGGCGGTCGCTGCGCCCCAGGCGCAACTGTCACGCACGCGCGCCATTGCCGCCATTACCATCGGCAATGGCCTGGAGTTCTATGATTTCGTCGTCTACAGCTTCTTTGCCACGCTGATCGGCCGGCTCTACTTTCCGGTCGACAACCCTACCGGGCAACTGCTGATGTCGTTCGCCACCTTTGGCGTCGGCTTCCTGATGCGCCCGCTGGGCGGCCTGCTGATCGGCATGTATGCCGACCGCGCCGGGCGCAAGCCGGCGGTGGCGCTGACCTTGTGGCTGATGGGGCTGAGCTCGCTGATCTTCGTGGTGACGCCGCCGTACGCGCAGATCGGCATCCTCGCGCCGGTGCTGGTGGTGGTGGCGCGGCTGGTGCAGGGCTTTGCCATCGGCGGCGAGATGGGCGCATCGACCGCGCTGCTGCTGGAATACGCCGATGACCGCACGCGCGGCTTCTATACCGCATGGCAGCCGTTCAGCCAGGGCCTGGCGGCGCTGCTGGGCGCGATCACCGGCCTGGTGCTGAGCAACGTGCTGGCGCCGGCCGAGCTGGAAGCCTGGGGCTGGCGCCTCGCCTTCCTGATCGGCATCCTGGTGATCCCGGTCGGCCTGGTGATCCGCCGCCGGCTGGAAGAAACCGCCGCGCCCGTGCGCCACGGCGAGCACGCCGCGCAATGGCCGCTGCTGCGCCGCCATGGCCGCGAGATCATCGCCAGCATCCTGCTGATGATCGGCCTGGCCTCTTCGACCTATATCGTCGTGTACTACCTCAGCAACTACGCGGTCAGCGTGCTGAAGATGCCGCTGTCGCTGGGCATCTGGGCCGCGTGCGTGGCGGCGCTGGTGCAGGTGGTGCTGTCGCCGTTCGCGGGCTGGCTGGCTGACCGCATCGGCCGCAAGACCGTGGTGCTGTGGTCGCGCGTGGCGCTGCTGGCAATGGTCTACCCGGCCTTCGTGCTGATCAACGCCGAGCCGTCGCTCGCGCGCCTGCTGGTGGTGGTGGGCTGCCTGTCGGTGCCGATGTCGATGACCGCGCCGGCCTCGATGGTCCTGGTCAGCGAGGTGCTGCCGCAGCGGCTGCGCGCCACCGGGCTGTCGATCGCGTATTGCGTGGCGATCGCGATCTTCGGCGGCTTTGCGCAGTATTTTTCGACCCGGCTGATCCAGGTCACCGGTGACGCCAATGCGCCCGCGCTGTATGTGATCGGCTGTGGCCTGGTATCGCTGATCGGCCTGGCAATGGTGCCGGAAACGCTGGGACGGCGGCTGAAATGAGTTCCCCGGCGCCTGCAAAGGGTGCTCCAAAGCCGCCCGAGCTAGCCTAAGCAAGGTGTTCTCCCTCTCCCCTCATGGGGAGAGGGTGGTTTGGCCAGGAACCACATCAAGCAAGGCCCTCGTTTTTTCCAGCCCTGTGACGCCGGCAAACGCCCCACCTTCCCCCGCTGCCAGCACCTCAAAACCCCGGGTTAACACCTAGAACGCCGTTCGGATTCCCGAACGGCGTTTTCGCATGCCGGTCCGGATTCCCGAATCCGGCGCCGGAATCACATCTTTTTCTCCTTTGTATTCAACAAGTTGCACAACTCCTGCAGCCCTTTCGGGCTGGCACGGCGCGTGCAATATAGGCCGCCGCTTACAGCGCCAGACGGGTATGCCGGCACGCCGCCCGGCGTCCCGGCCGATGCCAAAAACAAAGGAGGACACACACATGACCGACCCCGCCTTGCCCACCCCCTTCGCCACTCCGGCGAACCCACGGCACCTGTTGCCGCGCTGAACCACGACAAGGCCGGCCCGGCGCCCCGACATCGCCGCCCAGCCTTCCCGCAATACACAGACGCCCGTCCCTGCCACAGGAGACGGACGCACAGGCCTGATCCACGATGAAACTGAATCGACTGCCCACCCTGATCTTCATTGCGATGCTGCTCGGCGTGCTGGTCGGCACCGCCGCGCACAACATGGCGCCGGACGCCGCCACCGCCAAATCGATTGCGGACCACCTGTCCATCCTGACCGATGTATTCCTGCGGATGATCAAGATGATCATCGGCCCGCTGGTGTTCGCCACGCTGGTGGCCGGCATCGCCAGCATGGGCGATGGCCGCGCCGTGGGCCGCATCGGCCTGAAGGCAATGATGTGGTTCATTGGCGCCTCGATCACCTCGCTGCTGCTGGGCCTGGTGATGGCCAACCTGCTGGAACCCGGCCACGGCATGAACCTGCCGCTGCCGCCAGCTGACGCGGCCTCGAACCTGAAGACCGGCGCGCTGAACCTGCGCGACTTCATCGCCCACATGTTCCCCAAGAGCTTTGTCGAGGCCATGGCGCACAACGAGATCCTGCAGATCGTGGTGTTCTCGCTGTTCTTCGGCTTTGCGCTGGGCACGGTCAAGGACGGCGTGGGCAAGCCCGTGCTGCAAGGCATCGAAGGCCTCGCCACGGTGATGCTGAAGGTCACCAACTACGTGATGGCGTTTGCCCCGGTTGGCGTGTTCGGCGCCATCGCGGCGGTGATCACCGCGCAGGGCCTGGGCGTGCTGGTCGTGTACGCCAAGCTGATTGGCAGCCTGTACCTGGCGCTGGCGCTGCTGTGGGTGGCGCTGATCGCCGGCGGCTACTTCTTCCTGGGCCGTGACGTGTTCCGCCTGCTCAAGCAGATGCGCGCGCCGCTGATGATCGGCTTCGCCACCGCCAGCAGCGAATCGGCCTACCCGAAAGTGATCGACCAGCTGACCCGTTTCGGCGTCAAGGAGCGCATCACCAACTTCGTGCTGCCGCTGGGCTACTCGTTCAACCTGGACGGCTCGATCATGTACACCTCGTTTGCCGCGCTGTTCGTGGCGCAGGTGTATGGCATCGAGCTGTCGCTGACCCAGCAGATCACCATGCTGCTGGTCCTGCTTGTCACCAGCAAGGGCATCGCCGGCGTGCCGCGCGCCTCGCTGGTGGTGGTCGCCGCCGTGCTGCCGATGTTCGGCCTGCCGGAGGCCGGCATCCTGCTGGTGCTGGGCATCGACCACGTACTCGACATGGGTCGCACCGTGACCAATGTGCTCGGCAATGCGATTGCCACCGCCGTCGTCGCCAAAAGCGAAGACGCCATCGGCGCGCCGGTACCGTCCGAGGAGGATGAACCCGCCGCGGATACCACCACCGGCCTGGCACCTGCCCAGGTCCTCGCGGGCAAGTAATACCGTCCGCCAGGCGTGCCAGGGCCCGGTTGCCGATACGGCAACCGGGCCTTTTTGCATTCTGGCGCGGCACCGCCCCCCTGGTGTGGTAAAAGTAGGCACCCGCGCCGGCCCCTGCCCCTCTGGTCCGCGCGGCGGCTTTGCCACCTGCCTCACCCAACACCTGATGACCGGTCCGCTACACCCTCCCGGCGATACCACCCGCGCCACCGCACCCGCGTCCGCCGCACCCACCGGCTCGCGCCTGCCCCACGGCCTGCGCGGCCTTGCGCCGCTGCTCGCGCTGCTGGCGCTGGCCATGCTGGTGGGCCTGGCGGGCTCGCTCGGCTACCGCTACAGCTACGACACCGCGCTGGCGCGCCAGGCCGAACGCGGCCAGGTGCAGTTGCGGCTGTACACGCAGGCACTGGAAAGCGAGCTGGCGCACTACGACTACGTGCCCGGCCTGCTGTCGCTGGACGAGCGCATCGCCGCGCTGCTGCTGCGCCCGGACGACGCCGCCCGCGCGGCACGCGCCAATGACTACCTGAGCGCCCTCAATACGCGCGCCGGCACGCGCGTGATCTATGTGCTGGATGCGCACGGCAAGGTGCTGGCCAGCAGCAACTGGCAGCGCCCGGACAGCTACCTGGGCGAAGCGCTGAGTTTCCGCCCGTACTTCCAGGCGGCCATGGACGGCCAGTTGGGGCGCTTCTACGGCGTGGGCACCACCCGCAGCGAATCGGGCTACTACCTGTCGGCGCCGCTGGGCGAGCGCGACAACCCGGTCGGCGTGGCGGTGGTCAAGATTGGCCTGGAGCCGCTGGAGAACCGCTGGCAGGGCGCCGACAGCCAGATGCTGCTGACCGACGAGAACGGCGTGGTGATCCTGGCCTCGGACCCGTCATGGAAGCTGGCCGCGCTGCGCCCCCTGTCACCCGAGGCGCGCGAGCGCCTGATGCGCAGCCTCCAGTACAACCGCGCCCCGCTGCCGCAACTGCCGCTGACCCTGGTGCGCAAGCTGAACAACGGCAACGGCAGCAGCAGCGACGAACTGGTGCGCCTGCGCCGCGGCCCGCCGATGCTGGCGCAGCATGCCGCGCTGCCCGGCACCGACTGGCAGCTGACGCTGCTGACCAATACCTCGCAGGCACGCGTGGCCGCGCTCAACACGGCGGCACTGGCCGGCGTGCTGAGCGCCTTCGTGCTGCTGCTGGGGGCGGCGTGGAACGTGCGCCGGCGAATCGTCAACGAGCGCCTGGCGGCGCGCGCCGCGCTGGAGGCGGCCAACAGCGAGCTGGAGCGCAAGGTGGCCGATCGCACCGCCGACCTGTCCACCTCCAACCAGCGCCTGCAGGCCGAGGTGGCCGAACGCATCCGTGCCGAGACCGTGCTGCGCCAGGCCCAGGACGGGCTGCTGCAGGCCGGCAAGCTGGCCGCCGTGGGGCAGATGTCGACCGGCATCGCGCATGAGCTGAACCAGCCGCTGGCGGCGCTGCGCACCATCTCAGGCAATACCGGCAAGTTCCTCGAGCGCGGCGACTACGCCACCGTGCGCGCCAACCTCGACACCATCATCGGGCTGGTCGAACGCATGGGCCGCATCACCGGCGCGCTCAAGTCGTTTGCACGCAAGTCCGGCAACGGCCGCCGCCAGGCCAGGCTGGCCGAAGCGGTGGACAACGCATTGTTCCTGCTGCAGACGCGCGTGGACGCGGTCCAACCCGCGCTGCAGCGCGATGTCGATCCGACGCTGGCGGTGGTGTGCGATCCCAACCGCCTGGAACAGGTACTGGTGAACCTGCTCGGCAACGCGCTCGATGCCCTCGCCGGCCAGCCCGCGCCGCGCATTGCGCTGCACGCGCACGTGGCGGGCGCCATGGTCCACCTGACCGTGCGCGACAATGGCGCCGGCTTGTCCGAGGAAGCCTTCGCACGACTGTTCGAGCCCTTCTTCACCACCAAGCCCGCCGGGCAAGGGCTGGGGCTCGGCCTCACGCTGTCGGCCGGCATCCTCAATGAAAACGGCGGCAGCCTGTCCGCCGCCAACCACCCGGACGGCGGCGCCTGCTTCACGCTGGTGCTGCCGCTGGCGCCGCACGACGCCAACCCACAGGACGCAAAGCATGCCGGCTGACCTGACTGTACTGATCGTCGAGGACGATGCCGACGTACGCCTGGGCTGCGAGCAGGCGCTGCGCCTGGAGGGCATTGCCACGCGTGGCGTGGGCAGCGCCGAGGCCGCGTTGCGCGAGGCCGGGCCGGGCTATGCCGGCGTGGTCGTCAGCGACATTCGCCTGCCGGGCCAGGACGGCATGGCGCTGCTCGCGCAACTGCGCGAGCGCGACCCCGCGCTGCCGGTGATCATGATCACCGGCCATGGCGACGTGGGGCTGGCGGTGCAGGCGATGAAGCAAGGCGCCTACGACTTCCTGGAAAAGCCGTTCTCGCCCGAGCAGCTGGTGGACGCCACGCGCCGCGCGCTGGAGCAACGCCGGCTCGCGCTGGAAGTGTCAGAACTGCGAGAACGGCTGGCGGGCCGCCAGAAGCTGGAAGCCCACCTGATCGGCCATTCGCCCACGGTCGAGCGGCTGCGCCGCCTGATCGCCGACCTGGCCGGCACCGACGCCAATGTGCTGATCCACGGCGAGACCGGCACCGGCAAGGAACTGGTGGCGCGCTGCCTGCATGAGGCCAGCCAGCGCCACGCGCGCAACTTTGTTGCCATCAACTGCGGCGGCCTGCCAGAGCAGCTGTTCGAGAGCGAGATCTTCGGCCATGAAGCCGGCTCGTTCACCGGTGCCGCGCGCCGCCGCATCGGCAAGATCGAACACGCCGAAGGCGGCACGCTGTTTCTCGACGAGATCGAGAGCATGCCGATGCCGCTGCAGATCAAGCTGCTGCGGGTGCTGCAGGAACGCGTGGTGGAACGGCTTGGCTCCAACCAGCCGGTGCCGGTCAACACGCGCGTGGTGGCCGCCACCAAGGCCGACCTGCGCGCGCTCTCCGATGCCGGCCAGTTCCGCGCCGACCTGTATTACCGCCTGAACGTGATCACGCTGGAATTGCCGCCGCTGCGCGAGCGGCGCGAAGACGTGCCAGCTTTGTTCGAGCATTTCGTCGCGCAGGCCGCGTTGCGCTTCAACCGCGAGGCTGTGCCCGCGACCCCGGCCGAGCTGGCCGCGCTGGTAGCCTACCCATGGCCCGGCAATGTGCGCGAGCTGCGCAACCTGGCCGAGCGCCATGTGCTGGGGCTGGGCTGCAACCCCGGCCACGGCACCACCGCTCCCGAAGCCCTGCCGCTGGCGCAGGCAGTCGAGCAATTCGAGCGCGCACTGATTGCCGATGCCATGCGCCGCCACGACGGCAACCTGAGCCGCGCCAGCGAAGCCCTGGGCGTGGCGAAGACCACGCTGTTCGACAAGGTGCGCAAGTACGGGCTTTGAAGCGTGGCCGGGGAATCGGGAACAGTCGCGCCGGCCATGCCGCGCAATCTGTCATGTCACGACAGAACTCTGAAGCGCCCGCTGTATTCAGCGGATGCTTCAGAGCTGCGTCGAACCCCGGGGAACCACCGGGGCAGGACAATGTCTGCGTTACTGTCGTGCCTGCCTGCAAGCACCAATGTGCGTTAAACAACCAATACGCGATGGATTTATGTTTTTTCTTACAGATGGATTGGCGTTTGCGGCATATTATTGGCTTCCAGCAGATCCGAGTCTGAGATCTTCAATACGTCCAGAAAGTCGCTGATCGGCTGGAAATGAAAGAAACAACAAATTTATAAAGAAAGCCGTCCGGCCGGCGGGGGAGCGGGTCAGGACACAGGGTCAGTCAACCATTGGCAGTGACAACCGCGCGGCGCATGTGCCTGGCGCCGCGGGCGCCGTCCCGGCGCGACTGCCTTCAGGACCACGGGTGATGGGATGAAACTGGATCCGGCACTGGCTGAAAAGCCTTATTACAGCACGCGTACAGCGGCAAAACTGCTTAACGTCTCTCTGGGCACCGTCCAGAAGATGGTCGAGCGCGGCGAACTTGGCGCCTGGAAGACCAACGGCGGCCATCGGCGCATCCACAAGGAAACCGTGCACCGCCTGCTGGCGACGCGCATCGGGCCGGAATCGGCGTCGCCGCACGGCCTGGACCTGGTGGTATTCCACCCCAACCACCAGGAAGCGCAGCGCATCCACGGCCAGCTTGCCAAGTGGGGGCTGCCGCTCAAGAGCGTGGTGGTCGACGATGTGCTGGACACCGTCATCACCTCGGTCAGCGAGCATCCGCGCGTGGTGCTGTACTACGTCGACGAACTGAACGACGCCGAGTCGGCCACCATCGAGAAGCTACAAAATTTCTTTGCCAGCCAGCACGTGATCTTCGCCGTGATCACCAACCGCCAGGCCTATGAAGGCGTGGCCGATGCCCTGCAGCACTGGGGCATCATGGTGTTCCTGAAGACGCCGTCGCTGGAAGAGGTCAAGGGCTTCCTGCGCGCCCAGCTGATGATGGGCCGCACCGCCTGAGCACGGCTGCGCCGGGGCCATGCCGGCCCCGGCATCGCTTGCAGCCTCAGGCCACTGCCGCCTGCCGCGGCGTTGCCAGCCCGGCTTCGTCGCCGTCGGCCTGCGCCATCATCCAGCCGTACAGGTTGCGCGGATCCGGCGGCATCGCCACCAGCTCAACCGCCCTGCCCGCCCGGTGCGCCTGCGCTGCGGTGTAGAGCCAGCGCAGCGCGGCGTAGTCTTCCAGCGCAAACCCAACCGAATCGAACACGGTCACCTCGTCCGCCGCCGCGCGGCCGGGCGCGTGGCCGGCCAGCACCTGCCACAGCTCGGTCACCGGCGCGTCGGCCGGCAACTGCTGGATCTCGCCTTCGATGCGCGTCTGGTCTTCGTATTCCACCACGATGCGCGCGCGGCGCAGGATATCGGGGTGCAGTTCAGTCTTGCCGGGGCAGTCGCCGCCAACCGCATTAAGGTGCATGCCGGGCCGCACCATTTCCGGCGTGAGGATGGTGGCGCGAGTCTTGTCGGCGGTGACCGTGGAGACAATGTCCGCCCCGGCCAGCGCGGCCTCGATCGATTCGGCACGCCGGATCGAAAGTCCGGGTACGCCACCAAGGTTGCGCATCAGCCGTGTCGTGGCGGCGGGATCGATGTCATAGGCGGCGATCTCGCGCACGCCCAGCATCGCCTGGAAGGCCAGCACCTGGAACTCGGCCTGCGCGCCGTTGCCGATCAGCGCCATCGTCGCCGCACCGGGCCGCGCCATGGCGCGCGCCGCCAGCGCCGAGGTGGCCGCGGTGCGCAGCGCAGTGGCCAGCGTCAGGTCAGCCAGCATCAGCGGGAAGCCGGTTTCCACCTCGGCCAGCAGGCCGCAGGCCATCACCGTCGGCATGCCATGCTGCGCATTGCGCGGATGGCCGTTGACATACTTGAACGCATACTGGATGCCGTCGCTGACCGGCATCAGCTCGATCACGCCACGCGCGGAATGGCTCGCCAGCCGCGCGGACTTGTCGAAGTCGTGCCAGCGCAGAAAGGCCTGCCGGACCTGCCCGGCCAGGTCCACGATGGCGGCCTGCGGGCCGATGGTGGCCACCAGCCGGGCCACGTCACTGGCGTCCAGGAACAGGGATCGGGCGGTGCTTTTCATGACCGTCTCCTTGGCTGTCTGTGCGATGCCTGCACTCAGGCCGCCACCGCGGCGATGCCCGGCCCGCTGCGGCGATCCAGGCGCAGCGTCATGCAATAGGCGCCGCCGCCGGACAGCATGAAGGGCGACAGGTCGACCTCATGCAGCTGGTAGCCGCGCCGGCCCAGCTCGGTGCGCAGGTGCGGCGTGGTGCGGGTCATCACCACCTGGTCGTCGAGATTGACGGCATTGACGCTGAAGTGGCGCAGGTCGTCGGCGCTGGCCTCGATGCGCAGCCGCGCCGGCACGCGCGCGCGCAGTTCGCGCAACGCCGCTTCGCTGAAGGCCGGCGGGTAGTACAGCACCTCGCCGCCGGAAAGCGGGCAGAAGCAGACGTCCAGGTGGTAGCTCTGCTCGGTGGCCAGTTCCAGCGCCACCACGTCCTTGCCGAAGTAGTTCGACACCGCCACGGCTGCCTCATGCGACGAGCGCGGACCGAACCCGGCCCAGAAGTGGCCGCGGCCGGCATCCCAGATGCAGTCGCCCGCGCCTTCCTGGAAGCAGCCCTCGGGCAGCAGCGCGACTTCGTCGAGCAGGCCGCGTTCGCGCAGCTTGCCGAAGATGTCGGCGAACGGCGCTTCTTCACCACGGCGTTGCGGGTAGCGAAAGCGCGCCAGCAACGCGCGGCCATCGAGCACCACCGCGGCGTTGGCCGGGAACACCATGTCGGGCAGCCCCGGCGCGCCGGGGGCCACCTCGACCGCAAAGCCGGCCCGGCCCAGCGCCTCGCGCAGCGCGTCGAACGACTGCATCGCGCTGCGGTGCATGCCGCGCGGGTCGCGTGCCCAGGCAGCCGGGTCCATCCACGGATTGATGCTGTACGACACGTCGTAGAAGGTCGGCTCGACCAGCAGGATCGTGGGGGAGTGGGTCACGGGGGCTCCTTTTTTGATGGCAGGTTTCGGGAAATCAATCGCTCGATTGAATTCTCGGGCAAGCTGGTGTTAACTAATAGCCAGCAAATTGCGCAATTTGCGCGAGGCATTTATCAAAATGCCAGCGTATGCTGGCGCTTTGAAAAGACTGTTTGCCCACCCCATGGATGCCACCGACCACCAGTTGATTTCACTCCTGCGCGACAACGCGCGCATGCCGGTCACGGCGCTGGCGCAGGCGCTGCGCGTGTCGCGCGCGACCGTGCAGAACCGCATCGACAAACTGGAACAGGAAGGGGTGATCGTTGGCTACACGGTGCGCCTGCGGCCCGAGGCCGAAGCGCACCGCATCCGCGCCTGGATGACGATTGCCGTGGAAGGCAACAAGGCCCGCACCGTGCTGCAGGCGCTGCGCGGCGAGCCCAATGTGCAAGCGCTGCATACCACCAACGGCCGCTGGGACATCATTGCCGAGCTGCGCGCCGACACACTGGAAGCGTTCGACCGCGCGCTGGACCGGATCCGGCTGATCGATGGCATCAGCGCCACCGAGACCAGCATCCTGCTGTCGACCTACAAGTAAAGGGACCCGCCCAGGTCCCGGCGCTTCCCACCACCGGCAGGCGCGCCACGCCCAGTGCCGCCATGCGCTTGTGCGGTGCATCACGCCCCACGATTGGGATGCGCTGCACCAAAGGCGGCCAAATATATCACCCCGTGATATATTACGCGCACCATTCCAAAGCGCCCCCCGTCACAAGAATGCCAACCGCCCCCGCTGTCGCTGCCCTGGCGCAGAATGCCCGTGCATGGCTGCGCACATTCGTTCCGCTACCCGTTGCCGCCAGCCGCAAGGAGCGCCTCAAAAGCTGCCTGGGCGCCCTGCTGGGCCTGCTCTGCACTGAATGGATCAGCCACCAGACCTTGGGCGGCTTCAACCCCTGGTTTGTCGCGCCGATGGGGGCCTGCGCGGTGCTGCTGTTCGCCGTGCCATCATCGCCGCTGGCACAGCCCTGGTCAGTGATTGGCGGCAACCTGATTGCCGCGGTGGTCGGCGTGGCGTGCGCGCGCTGGATCCCGGACCCTGGCCTGGCCGCAGCGGTCGCAGTGGCCGTCTCCATCGCCCTGATGTTCCAGTTCCACTGCGTGCACCCGCCCAGCGGCGCGGTGGCCATCACCGCCGTATTCGGCGGGCCGGCGGTCAGTGCGCTGGGCTTCGGCTTCGTTGCCGTGCCCGTGCTGTTCAATTCGATGCTGCTGCTGATGATGGCGCTGGCCTTCAACAACCTGTCGCGGCGGCGCTACCCGCACCGCCCGCCCGAGCCTGCCATGCAGCACGGGACCAAGGACGTGCCGCCATCCCAGCGCGTTGGCGTCACCCGCGCCGACCTCGATGCTGCGCTGAAGGTGCGCGGCGAATTCCTGGATATCGAAGAAGACGACCTCGAACAGATCCTGGTGGCCGCGCAGTTGCGCGCCTACCGGCGCCACTTCGGCAACGTGCTGTGCGGCGAGATCATGTCGCGCGACGTGGTCATGGTGACCCCGGACCAGCCTGCACATGAGGCCGGGCACCTGCTGTCGCGGCACCGTATCAAGGCCCTGCCGGTAGTGGACGCCACCCGGCGGCTGGTAGGCATCATCACCCAGAGCGATTTTTTTGCGGCGCAGCGTGATACCGGTGCGCGGCGGCTGGCTGGTACCGTGCGGGACCTGATGACACGCGCCGTTGTCACCGCCCGACCCGAGCAGCCGATGGTGGAGTTGGCCCAGGCATTCTCGGACGGCGGCTTGCACCACGCGCCGGTGATCGACGACCACCGGCGCGTGGTGGGGATGGTGACGCAGTCGGATCTGGTGGCTGCACTGCTCAAGAGTGGGGTGATGGCGGTGCCGGATTGAGGGCACCCGGACATCGCATCAACGCCTTTGGCTGCGCCCCGCGCAAGCGCAGAAGAAACCGACGATGCACTTTGAGCCCGCGCAGCAGCCGTAGGCGTCCCCGCGATGCCGCTCGCAGCAGGCGGCCTGCGCCCTGCATGGGGATCGTTCAATAGTGGGTTAACGCAGGCACTGCCCCTGACTCACATGGCGTAGCAGGGTCGAACGGGCAACCACGCCGGAACGGCAAGCACCACCGTGCGAACCACCAACACCCTGGAATTGATTGCCGGCCGCTCAGGCGACGCGTTTTTTGGTTACTTTTTGTCGCTCGGACAAAAAGTGACTCGCCAGCTACGCCGGCGAAACAGCCACGCCGACCAAGCGCCACATACCGACCGCTAGCAAAAAGCCCAGACACCCACCCGCTATCCACCGTCACAAACCTATGGCACTGTGCCCCCACGAGGGGGAACACGCCGCACGCAGCGGCCCACCGCCATAGTGACGACTAACCCACCGCCCCCCTTCCGCATCGCCCCACCCAACGTAAGCTATATTTACGCCGTTCCCGTCACACCGACGGGACCAAGGGAGATCCATCCATGAGTTCCGGCCAGTTAATTGAGAAGATCGCAGCCGTCTTCGCACTGATCGTGCTGATCGGCGGCTCGCTGCTGGTGCTCGCGCCGTTCACCACCGCGCTGCTGTGGGGCGCGATCCTGGCCTTCAGCTCGTGGTACCCCTACACGGTGCTGTCGCGCTGGCTGGGCAACCGGCGCAGCCTGGCAGCGTTGATCTGCGTGCTGCTGGCCACCGTGGTGGTGCTGGGTCCGTTCGTCTACGCCGGCGCCAGCTTCTCGGCGCACCTGGACGAGCTGTCCGCGCTGGTTGACCGCTATAGGGAACACGGCATCCCGCAGCTGCCGGCCTGGCTGAGCAGCCTTCCCTATGTCGGCTCCTACCTGCAGAACTCCTGGAACAGCGTCATCAATGCCGATTCCGAGATGGTCGCCAACCTGCGCAAGCTGATCGCCCCGGTTGGCCACATGCTGCTGGGCGCCGGGCTGTCGATCGGCGCCGGGCTGGGCCAGCTGGCGCTGTCGATCATCCTGGCGTTCTTCTTCTACACCGGCGGCGAGCTTGCCATTGCCTGGTTGCGCGCGGGCATGCACCGCATCGCCGGCGAGCGCGCCGACCACCTGCTGGAGCTGGCCGGCAGCACCGTCAAGGGCGTGGTCTACGGCGTGCTGGGCACGGCCTTCATCCAGGCCGTTCTGGCCGGCATCGGCCTGTGGATCGCGGGCGTGCCGGGCGCTGCCATCCTTGGCTTCGTGACCTTCTTCCTGTCGGTGATCCCGGTCGGCCCGCCGCTGGTGTGGCTGCCGGCCGCGCTGTGGCTGTACCACACCGGCGCCACCGGCTGGGCCATCTTCCTGGTGGTATGGGGCGTGGGCGTGGTCAGCATGGCTGACAACATCGTCAAGCCGCTGCTGATCAGCAAGGGCACCGGCATGCCTCTGATCTGGATCATGCTGGGCGTGCTCGGCGGCGCGCTGGCGTTCGGCTTCCTGGGCGTGTTCATCGGCCCGACGCTGCTGGCAGTGGCCTATGCGCTGCTGCGCGACTGGACCATCGGCTCGCAGGCAGAGGTAAAGCAAGACCTGAAGCAGAGCGAGGCACTGGCGGCCGCGCCGCCGGCGCCGGCCGTGGTCGACAACCCCGACGTCCCGCCGGCCACGACCGGCAAGCACCCCGGCTGATGGCAGGACACGACGCGCCCGGCGCGCCCGCCACCCCGGACCTCTCGCCGGCCATGCTGCACCGGCTGGTGGCATGCGAATACTGTGACGCGGTCTACGAACGCACGCCGATCTCGCCCGGCGAGCGCGCGCTGTGCCTGCGCTGCGGCGGCCAGCTCTACCGCGAAAGCCGCCGCCAGTATCAACGGCTGCTGCCGCTGGTGATCACCGCGCTGATCCTGTTCCTGGTCTCAAACGCCTACCCGATCGTCGAGATGGACCTGCAGGGGGTCCGCACCCAGACCACGCTGCTGGGCGCCGTGCAGGCCCTGTACACCGACAAGATGGGGCTGGTGGCGGCACTGGTGTTCGCCACCACCATCCTTTTTCCTCTGTCCGAAATGCTGATGATGGCCTATCTGCTGGTGCCGATGGCGCAGCATCGCATGCCCGCCGGTTTCGACCGCATCGTGCGCGGCATCCGCCAGACCCGGCCCTGGGGCATGATCGAAGTCTTCATGATCGGCGTGCTGGTCACGCTGGTGAAGCTGTCCAGCATGGCGCGCGTGCTGCCCGGCATCGCGCTGTGGTCGTTCGCGGCGCTGGTGATCGTGCTGGCGGCGATGTTGTCGTTCGATCCGCGCGACCTGTGGCGCCATCTGGAAACACCCGATGACAACGCCGCGGCTGCGGGCGAGGAAGGCCGATGACGGAACAGCCGCAACCGCCGACGCAGCGTCCCCGCCAGCCAGGCGGCCGCCTGGCCCGCCCGCGCCAGCTGGCGCGCGAGGTGGTGGCCGAACTCACCGACGACGACGAGCGCAGCCCGCTGCCGCAGGTCCCGACCGCCAGCCGGCTGGGCCTGCTGTCGTGCCACGCCTGCGACCTGGTCAGCCCGCGCACACTGGAGGGCGAGCCCTGCCCGCGCTGCGGCGCCACCCTGCACCATCGCAAGCCCGACAGCCTGGCGCGCACCTGGGCTTTCCTGCTGGCCGCCTTTATCCTCTATATTCCCGCCAACGTGCTGCCGGTAATGGTGACCCAGTCCATCCTCGGCACGCAGCAGGACACCATCCTGTCCGGCGTGATCTACCTGTGGCTGTCCGGCTCGCACATGCTGGCCGGGCTGGTGCTGATCGCCAGCATCATCGTGCCGCTGCTGAAGATGGTGATCCTCACCTTCCTGCTGCTGTCCGTGCATTTCCGCTCGACCTGGCGGATCCGGCAGCAGACCCGGCTGTACGGGCTGGTGGAGGTGATCGGCCGCTGGTCGATGCTCGATATTTTCGTGGTGGCGCTGCTGGCCTCGCTGGTGCGGGCCGGGGCGCTGGCCACCATCATCCCAGGCGGCGGCGCCATGGCCTTCGGCGCGGTCGTGGTCATGACCATGCTGGCCTCGCTCAGCTTCGATCCGCGCCTGCTGTGGGATTCGCTGGAAGACAACAATGCCCGACACTGACAACCAAGCCTCCACACCCTCGGGTTCGCCCCCGCCGGCACCACCGGGCCTGCCGCGGCCAGAACGCCGGCGCCGCGCGCGCTGGCTGCCCTCGCTGGTCTGGCTGATCCCGATCGTCGCCGCGGTGGTCGGCATCTCGCTGCTGGTGCATACGCTGACCTCGCGCGGGCCGGAGATCACGGTCACCTTCCGCACCGCCGAGGGCCTGACGCCCGGCAAGACGGCGGTGCGCTACAAGGACGTCGACATCGGGCTGGTCAAGTCGGTGCGGCTGGCACGCGACCGCTCGCACGTGGTGGCGTCGATCGACCTGACCAAGGACGCCGAGAACTTCGCCGTGGCCGACACCCGCTTCTGGGTGGTGCGCCCGCGCTTTGCGGCCAGCGGCGTGTCCGGGCTGGAGACGCTGCTGTCGGGCGCCTATATCGGCGTGGACGCGGGCAAGTCGAATGAATCCGCGCGCGACTTCAAGGGGCTGGAAGTGCCGCCGGTGGTGACCACCGATGCCTCCGGCAAGCAGTTCGTGCTGCGCGCCTCCGAGCTGGGCTCGCTCGATATCGGCTCGCCGGTCTACTACCGGCGCGTGCTGGTGGGCCAGGTGGTGGCCTACCAGCTCGACCCCAATGGACGCGACCTCACGCTGCGCGTGTTCGTCAACAAACCCTATGACAAGCTGGTTACCGCCGACACACGCTTCTGGCATGCCAGCGGCGTGGACCTGAAGCTCGATGCGGGCGGGCTCAAGCTGTCGACCCAGTCACTGGTGACGGTGCTGCTGGGCGGCGTCGCCTTCCAGGCGCCGGACCACACCACCGCCACCGACGCCGCAGCCGAGAACACGCAGTTCCTGCTGGCCAACGACCAGGCCGAGGCGATGAAGGAGCCGGAAGAACTGGCGCCCACGCTGGCGGTGCTCAATTTCGACCAGTCCGTGCGCGGGCTGTCGCCGGGTGCACCGGTGGATTTCCGCGGTGTAATCGTGGGCCAGGTGCGTTCGATCGGCATCGAGTACCAGCGCGACAAGAAAGCGTTCCGCATGCCCGTGGTGGTGGAGCTGTACCCGTCGCGCATGGGCTTCCGCGAACGCGATGTCGAAGACCGCGAGCGCGCGCGCAAGATCATCCAGGGGCTGCTGCAGCGTGGCATGCGCGCGCAGCTGCGCACCGGCAACCTGCTCACCGGCCAGCTCTACGTGGCGCTCGACTTCTTCCCGAAGGCACCGCCGGCCAAGGTCGACCTGGACGCGCCGATCCCGGAATTCGCCACCACGCCTGGCACCTTCGACCAGCTGCAGGCGCAGGTGGGCGATATCGTCAACCGCATCGACAAGGTGCCGTTCGACCAGATCGGCCAGGACCTGCGAACCACGGTGGCCAGCCTGAACAGGACACTGGCAACCGCCGACAAGCTGGTGCAGCAGCTCAACGGCGACGTTGCGCCGCAGGTGCTGGCCGCGCTGCAGGATGCGCGCAAGACGCTGACCGCGGCCAACGGCACGCTGGCCTCGGACGCGCCGCTGCAGCAGGACACGCGCCGCATGCTGCAGGAGCTGACGCGCACCGCCACGTCGCTGCGCACGCTGACCGATTACCTCGAACGCCACCCTGAAGCGCTGCTGCGCGGCAAGCCGGAGCAAGAATGATGAAGCGCCTTCCTATCACCAGCCTCCTCGCCGGCGCGCTGGCCGCGGCCGTGCTGGCCGGGTGCGCCTCGCCCGAGCCGCGCTACTACACGCTGGCGCAGGGCGCGGTCGCGCCGCTGCCGGCCACGACGACGCCGGCATCGACCAACACGCTATGGCTGGAAGTCGCGCCGGTGCGCGTGCCGGAGCGGCTCAACCGCCCGCAACTGGTGGTGCGCGATGGCGGCGACGCCGGCCTGCGCCTGCTGGACCTGGCGCGCTGGTCCGCGCCGCTGCCCGACGAGCTGCGCGACGCGCTGTCGCAGCGCCTGCAGGCCACGCTGGGCGCGGTCGACACCTACCAGCAGGGGATGTCCGACGTGCAGCCGCTGTACCGGATCACCACGGAAGTGCTGCGCCTGGATGCCGACGTGGGCCAGCGTGCCGGCGCCACCATCAACTGGACCGTGCGGCGGCTGCCTGACGGCAAGGTGGTCAGCGGCCGCACCCAGGCAGAGCTGCCGGCGCCCGGCGCAGTCGATGGCGTCGTGGCGGCGTACCGCGAGATCGTCGCCACCACGGCGGCCGATATCGCGGCCGGGGTGCTGTCGCTGCAGCGCTAGTCGTCGCCCCACGCGGCCGCGTCGCGCTCGCGGCGCGCGGCCGCTTCAGCCGCCCGCCGGTGAATCGCCTCGGCCATCGCCGCCAGGCACTCGGCCGCCCCACCCTGCACCAGCTTCGCCGCACACGCCAGCATCAGGTTCTTGCCCAGCCCGAAATCCTCCACCACGAAGCCGCGCGCATCCAGCGGCGCACCATCCTCGTCGGTGGCCACGGTGACGCGCTCGCGCAGCGTGCCCGCATCCGCGCTGTAGGCCCAGACCGGCTTCTGCAGCGCCACCGCAAAGCCCACCTCGAACGCGGTGCCGGAATCCGGCTCGCCCGGTCCGCGGAAATCGTCGAGGTTGGCCATCACCATGTCGGCGCGCCGCAGCAGCGCAAGATTGGCGTCATAGATCCAGCGCGCGGTGTCGGCGCCCGACAGGCCATCGGGCGCGGATTTGTCGAGCGGATACAGGCCGCTGAAGCCGTGCGCCGCGCACAGCGACTTGAGGTGCTCGCCCCAGGCGCGCGCATCCTTGCGAAAGACGTCGAAGCCAGCCAGGTAGATGGTTTTCATGGCACGTGAAGTGGGGCAACAGGGATCAGGATCGCAGCATAACCCGCCGCCCGCGGGCGCGATACCACCGGCCTGCATGAACATCGCGCAACTTGCGCGCGCACGCTTTGCCAGCTCCCTGCGCATGAGGGGCCCCTTGCGCTACCATTGCCCGTCCCCTCCTTGCATCCCGCATCCCATGCCTGCTCCCCAGATCCTCCAGGTCGGCCCGCTCGCGCCGCGGACCAATGCCACCCTGCAGCAACACTACGGCGCCGCCGCGCTGTGGCAGCAGGCCGATCCGATCGCGTGGGCGCGCAGCGAGGGCCAGCAGGTGCGCGTGGTGGTGACCTCGGCGCGCCACGGCTGCAGCGCGGCGCTGATCGATGCGCTGCCGCGCCTGGAAGCCATCGTCAGCTTCGGCGTGGGCTATGACGCGATCGCGCTGGATGCGGCCCGCGCGCGCGGCATCCAGGTCAGCAACACACCCGACGTGCTCAACGACTGCGTTGCCGACCTGGCCTTCGGGCTGCTGCTGGACGCGGCGCGCGGCATCGCCCATGGCGACCGCTTCGTGCGCGCCGGGCGCTGGCCGCAGGGCGGCTTCCCGCTGACCACGCGCGTGTCGGGCAAGAAGCTCGGCATCCTCGGGCTGGGCCGCATCGGCGAGATCGTGGCGCGCCGCGCGCAGGGCTTCGACATGGAGATCGCCTACAACAACCGCCGCCCGCGCGAGGGCGCGCCGTGGCGCTTCGAGCCGGACCTGAAGGCGCTGGCGACATGGGCCGACTTCCTCGTGGTGGCCACCGTCGGCGGGCCGTCGACGGCCGGGCTGGTATCGCGCGAGGTCATCGACGCCCTCGGGCCCAGGGGCATCCTGGTCAATGTGTCGCGCGGCAGCGTGATCGACGAGGCGGCAATGGTCGAGGCTCTGGTTGACGGGCGCCTGGGCGGCGCCGGCCTGGATGTGTTCCAGGACGAGCCCAACGTGCCGCCCGCACTGATGGCACTGGACAATGTCGTGCTGGCGCCGCACATGGCCAGCGGCACGCATGAAACGCGCGCCGCCATGACCGCGCTGACGCTGCAGAACCTGGATGCATTCCTGGCTGACGGCAGAGTGCTGACGCCAGTGCTGTAGACGGCTACCGCCGTGCCTATACTGGATGCACCGGCTCCAGCCCACTCTGCGGGCCGGCGTCAGGAGGCATCATGGCACGCAAGTTTATCGATTGCCGCGAGTTCCCGAGCGACACCCACTGCACGGTGGCAATGAGCGCCGACAGCGAAGACGAACTGCTCGAAGCCGCGGTCCAGCACGCGGTAGCGGTGCACCAGCATCAGGACACCCCTGAGTTGCGCACCCAGTTGAAGTCATTGTTCAAGGATGGCATGCCGCCGGCGTGAAACCGGCACGGCTGGCGCCCGGGGGCGCCGGCTCCCACCACTGGGGCTCATTCGCAGTCCCTGATACAGCACTTAAGCCACGTCGAATACCCATGACGGCCGTCATGGCGCATCATTGACGTAGCGCTATATACAGACGTATATTGCGCGTGACAGTCCACCCGCACAGGCCTTGCCACACATGCCGGCTGGCCGATTCCCGAGGATTCCGATGTCTGCCCTCCGTTCCTGCCGCCGCGGGTTCCTGCTGGCCGCTTGCGTCGCCACGCTGGCGCTGGCCGCGCCGCCTGCCTTTGCCGCCGACCTGGTGGTGTCCGCGGCATCCAGCCTGACCAATGCCTTCAAGTCGCTGGCCGAGTCGTTCGAGCGCGCCCATCCCGGCACGCACGTGGTGCTGAACTTCGGCGCGTCCGACGTGCTGATGCAGCAGATCATCAAGGGCGCGCCGGCCGACGTGTTTGCCTCGGCCGACCAGGAGGCAATGAACAAGGCCGAGGCCGAGAAGGTGATCGCGCCGGCCTCGCGCCGCAACTTCGCCGCCAACCAGGTGGTGCTGATCGTGCCCGCGGACAGCAAGCTGGCCATCGCCTCGCTGCAGGACCTGACCCGCCCGGAAGTGAAGCGCATCGCCTACGGCAACCCGGCCTCGGTGCCGGTGGGCCGCTACACCCGCGGCGCGCTGGAAGCGGCCGGGCTGTGGGACGCCGTGGCCGCCAAGGGCGTGCCGGCGCAGAACGTGCGCCAGAGCCTGGACTACGTCGCGCGCGGCGAAGTCCAGGCCGGCTTCGTCTTTGCCACCGACGCCGCGGTGATGCCGGACAAGGTCAAGGTGGCCGTGCGCGTGCCAAGCCGCACGCCGGTGACCTACCCCATCGCCATCACCGGCCAGACGCGCCAGCAGAAGGAAGCGGCGCAGTTCGTCGACTACGTCGCCTCGCCGGAAGGCCAGGCCATCCTGTCGCGTTTCGGCTTCCAGAAGCCCTGACGGAACGCTGCGCGCACCATGGACGCCGTCTGGGTACCGCTGCTGCTGTCGCTGAAGGTGGCCGGCTGGGCCACCGCGCTGAATGCCGTGCTCGGCGTCGGCGCGGCCTGGGCGCTGGCGCGCTGGCGCTCGCCGCTGCGTGACGTGGTCGATGCGGTGCTGACGCTGCCGCTGGTGCTGCCGCCCACGGTGCTCGGCTATTACCTGCTGGTGCTGGTCGGGCGCCGTGGCATCTTCGGTGAGTGGCTGGCGCGCCTGGGCATCGAACTGGTCTTCACCTGGCAGGGCGCGGTGCTGGCCTCCACCATCGTCGCCTTCCCGCTGGTGCTCAAGTCAGCGCGCGCCGCCTTTGAAGGCGTGGACCATCAGCTGGAAAACGCCGCCCGCGTGCTGGGCGTGCCCGAAGCCGGCATCTTCTTCCGCGTCACGCTGCCGCTGGCCGCGCGCGGCATCATCGCCGGCGTGCTGCTGGCCTTTGCCCGCGCGCTGGGCGAATTCGGCGCCACGCTGATGATCGCCGGCAACCTGCCCGGACGCACGCAAACGCTGTCAGTCGCCATCTATGAGGCGGTGCAGGCCGGCGACGACAACACCGCCAACCTGCTGGTGCTGGTGACCTCCGTCACCTGCGTGCTGCTGCTGGTGGTCGCCGGGCGCCTGGTGCCGGCCGCCGCGCGCAATCCCGCTGAACTCTATGAACGCCGGCGCCTGCGCCCGCGCATCCGCTAAGCCGGGACCCGCCATGAGCATGCACGTCAGCATCCGCAAGCAGATGGTCTCGGCCGACCGCCACTTTGCACTGGATATCGATTTCGATTCGGCCAGCCGGCGCATTGCGCTATTCGGACCCTCGGGCGCCGGCAAGAGCCTGACGCTGCGCGCCATCGCCGGCCTGCTGGCACCGGACAGCGGCCGCATCGTGCTGAACGGCCGCACGCTGTTCGATGCCGACGCCGGCATCGACGTGCGCCCGCAAGAGCGCCGGGTGGCCTACCTGTTCCAGGAATACGCGCTGTTCCCGCACCTGACCGTGGGCCAGAACATCGCTTTCGGCCTGTCGCGCGGCTGGCGCAACCCGCGCCGCGGCGCCGTGCATCCGGAAGCGCAGCGCTGGATCGACGCCTTCGGCCTGGCCGACATCGTCGGCAACTTCCCGGCGGAGATCTCCGGCGGCCAGAAGCAGCGCGTGGCACTGGCGCGCGCGCTGGTGGCGCAGCCCGACATCGTCTTGCTGGATGAACCCTTCTCCGCGCTCGACCCCGCGCTGCGCGCGCGCATGCGCGCGGAGTTGCGCACGCTGCAGGCCAGCCTGGATGTGCCGATGCTGGTGATCTCGCACGATCCCGCCGATGTCGAGGCGCTGGGCGACCACGTGCTGGAAATCCGCGAGGGCCGCATCTTCGGCAGCGGCACCAGCCGCCACCATCCGCCGGTCTACGCGCCGGTGTCGGCGCGCGTGGCCTGAGCCGCGCGCAGCAGGTCGACGTAAGCGCCTTCAATCAGGTTGGACGCGGGAATGCCCAGCCGCGCCAGCAATGCGTGGGCTTCGGCCACGCCGTTCTCCAGGCGCTCGTCTTCGGCCAGCACCACTTCCAATTCCAGGAAATCGCCAAGGTCCTCGACCCGGTCCAGGTGCACGCGCGTGCGGCCAGCCAGGTACAGCGTGCGCAGCTTGCGCACCCGCCCGCCCTCGCCATGCGCCGCGGCCAGCGCCGCGCGCAGGGTATCCGGCGATCGCGTCGGCGACAGGATATAGAAGCTCTCCTTCGGCCCCGCCTCGTCGGCACGCGCATAGAAGATCAGCTCGCCGCGGTCGGGCGCAAACTCGCGCAGCTTGAGCCGGCCGTTGACACAGGGGAAGAAGGTATCGTCCTGGCGGATGTATTCGGGACCGCTGTCGGCCAGCGCTGCCGCATGCGGCAACACGGCTTCGATACTGTCAATGCGGGCCTTGATCTCGACGTTTCTTGGCATGCGTCTGTCTCCTTGCAATCAGCCCAGCAGCAGCCGCGCGGCAATCACCCACATGGTGATGCCGATCACCACTTCCAGCACCTGCCACGCACGCGACCGCGCAAACACCGGCCGCAGCAGCGCCGCGCCATAGCCCAGCGAAAAGAAGAACAGGAACGACGCGGTCATGGCACCCGCGGCGAACTCGCGCGCGTTCCCTGCGAACTGCGTCGACACCGAACCGATCAGCATCACCGTATCGAGATACACATGTGGATTGAGCCAGGTGAACGCCAGGCACACCGCCAGCGCGGCCCCAAGCGGCCGCGGCGCGGCGTCGCTGGGATCCAGCACCGCGTTCGAGCGCCACGCGGCCAGGAAGCTGCGCGCGCCATACCAGATCAGGAAAGCCGCGCCGCCGTAGCGCATCGCCGCACCCAGCCAGGGCAGCTCGCGGATCATCACGGCAAAGCCGGAAACGCCCAGCAGGATCAGCAGCGCATCGGAAAGCGCGCACACCAGGCAGACCCAGAGCACATGCTCGCGCCGCAACCCTTGTCGCAGCACGAAAGCATTCTGGGAACCGATGGCAAGAATCAGGGAAAGACCGAGGGAGAAGCCGGCCAGGGCGGCGTGCATTGGATGTGGAACGGCTGTTTTTTTGGGTGGCTATTATTGCACGCCGGGGGCAGCCGCCATGCCCGCCCATCTTCCCATTCCTGCCGCAGGACTACCTCACGCCACTACACCCAGGATCACGCTTGACGCCTTGAACACCGCCAGCGCAGCCACCCCCACCTGCAGCCCCAGCGCTTCCACACTGCCATTGGTCACGATCGCCGCAACCGTACCGCCGCCGTCGAGTTCGATCACCACCTCGGCATTCACCGCACCCGGCATCACGCGCGACACCACGCCCGGCAGCTGGTTGCGCGCCGACAGCCGCATCCCCGGATCGGGCAGCCCCACCAGCACCGAAGATGCCTTGATCAGCGCAAACGCCTCCGCGCCCTCGGCCAGGGCCAGCGTCTCGACGCTTTCATGCGTGATGGTGGCAACGATCTGCTGCCCGCCGGGCAGTTCCAGCACGACCTCGTCATTGACCGCGCCGCCGCGCACGCTGGCCACGCGCCCGAACAGCTTGTTGCGTGCACTGGTCTTGATCATCATTCGCCTCATCAGGTGGATATCGTCGGCCGCCCCCTCGCCCAAGAGCGACAGCTGTGCGACAAAGCGCTGGTGTTCGCCTTCCAGCGCACGATAGGTGCGGATCAGTTGCTCGCCGCGCGCGGTCAGGTGCGTGCCGCCGCCGCCCTTGCCCCCGGCGGCGCGCACCACCAGCGGCTCGCCCGCGCTGTTGTTCATGGCATCGATGGCGTCCCACGCGGCCTTGTAGCTGATGCCGACCGCGCGCGCGGCTGCGGTGATCGAGCCGTGTTCGCCGATGGCGGCGAGCAGCGCGATGCGGTCCTTGCCGCCCCAGTCTTGCGAGCCGGAGCGGAACCAGATGGCCCCCTGAAGTTCAAGCATGGATGTCGGGTGCCGGTGGCCGGCACCGCAATGGAGTCCGAGACGCGGCTATGGTAATCCGAATTGCGGATCGGTCCGGCGCACTCAGTCCTGGTGCGCGGCCTCATCCCCCTTGGCTGAGTCGGCAACCTCGCGCGGATGACCCGTCCCCATCACTTCGGCGACTTCGCGATAGCGCCCCAGCCGCTCGCCTGACAGCGGGCCGCCGACCGTCATCACGCGATGCGCCGCCACCATCAGCTTGCGGCGGGTCTCGCGGTCCGGCACCAGTGCCGGCAGCGCCCGGATCGCGCGCTGCGGATCCAGCCTGACGATAAAGCTCTGCTGGCGCACCGCGGTCTTGAACGCGGCCAGGTCGGCCTGGCCGCCGGATTGCCCGGTGGCTTGCTGCTGTTCGCGCGCGATACGACGCAGCAGGTTGAACGGCCGCTCCTCGATGGCGCTGGGGCGATCGGCAACGTAGGCCAGCACGCGCACAAAGGCCTCCAGCGTGCCACCCTGCCCGATCGCCGCCTCGGCATCATGCAGCCGGCGCGCGGCCAGCTCCTTGCGCAGCGCCACAGTCACGGGCGACTCCAGGTTGACCGGCGCCGGCGCGCGCAGCCCCACCAGCGCCGCCATCGCCGGCGAAGCGTAGATCGCCTCGAAGGCCCGCTCGTACCAGGCATCGCGCAGGTCGCGGAACTGGTCGAGCGCGCTGACGATCTGCGCCGAGGCCGCGTGCTCCAGCGTCAGCAGCGGATTGTCCGCCGATACCGGCGCGCGATGCTCGCGCACCAGCGGCGCCAGCGCGCCGATCCACGCCATCCATGGGTTCACGTCGGTCGCCAGCTCGCGCTCCAGCCGCGCGGGATGCAGCGCGCGCAGCCACTGCGCGCTCAATTCGTTGGACATGGCGCGTACCCACGGCGAGGCGAAGGTGTCGTAGATATGCTGGTTGACCTCGGCCACGCGCCGCACCACCTCGAAGGCGCGCTCGTCGTCGCGGCCGTCGTCCAGCGCCAGGATGTCGGCAATGCCGCGGCACTCGAAGCGCATCAGGTAGCGCCCTTCGACCAGGTCGCGGTGCCGCAGGTCGGGCGCGACGTCTTCGATCTTCGCCTCGTACAGGCCCGGCGGCAGCACGTCGATCAGGTCCAGTGCGCAGAACAGTTCGCTGTGCTCGCGGTTGGCCACGCCCGCGGAGACAAAAATGCCGAGGTGGCCCACGGTCGGGTGCAGGCAGTAGACGATCACCTGGTCGTTGGCGACCAGTTCCTCATCGCTCGCGTACAGGTCCGGGATCCAGTTCAGCGCCTGCTGCGGCGGCGTAATGTTGTCTCCCCAGGAGGCAAAGATGATCACCGGCGAGCGCACGTTGCGCAGGTCCACCACGGTCTTGCCGTCGGTGCTACGCACCTCGCCCGCGGTGAGCCGGTTGCCGACGAACAGCTTCTGCACGATCCAGTCGATCTCGGCGCGGTTCATCAGGAAGTGGCCACCCCACCAGCGCTCGAAGTCGAGGAAACGCGGGCCTTCGGTGTCGGCCTTCGCATAGACGTCGTAGAGCTTCTCCCACAGTGTATTGGCGGGATTGAGCTGTTCGAAGTTCTCCACCAGCCAGGCGCCGTCGAAGCGGCCATTGCCCAGGTCAGCAATCAGCGAGGCCAGCCACGAACCGCCCAGCAGGCCGCCGCTGTAGCGCATCGGGTTGCGCCCGCGCACGCCGGACCAGTACGCCAGCGGCGCGCCGGCCAGCAGCAACGGGCCGGTGCGCTCCGGCGCCACCGCGGCCAGCATCATCAGCGCCCAGCCAGCCTGGCAGTTGCCGATGATGAAGGGCTTGCCCGGTGCATCCGGGTGGCGCTCGCCAACGATCTGCAGGAAGGCAGCCTCGGCGCGCGCCACCGATTCGATGGTCTGGCCCGGGCAGGGCTCGTAGAAGAAGGTGATGAAATAGCACGGATGACCGGTGCGCAGCGCGATGCCGATCTCGCTGTCGGCCTTGAAACCGCCGATGCCCGGGCCGTGGCCTGCGCGCGGGTCGATCACCACGAAGGGGCGCAGGGCGGGATCTGTCGGGCTGTCCGCCGGCGGCACGATGCGCAGCAGCGCGTAGTTGGCGGGTTCAGGCAACTGGCGGCCATCGGCCAGCAGCTCGTGCTCGAACACCAGCACGGGCGGCATGCCCTCAAGCTCATGCTCGGCGGACTCGTTGCCGCGCTGGCGCAGGATGTCGAGCAGCAGCACGGTGCGCTGCCATGCGTCCAGGGCGTATTCCAGCGCCGGCTGTGCCAGTGCCGCGAACGGGTTGGCGTGCGCGGACAGACTGGTAGCGGTCGAGGTGGCGCTGCTGTCCCGCGGCAGGTCGGCGCGTTCGCGTGCGGTCATTCCACTCCCCTGGTTGGCGCCCGTCCGGCGTATCCGCGCGCTTGGCGGCGCGGCCGGAGTGACGCATGTTGCTCTGCAACAAAACCAAGCGTACCAGCCGCTGCCCTGCGGTGCAACCCAGAGACTGGCTGCGCGCAATGCCACACTGTTAGCGCGCCGCGCGGTCATCGACTGGAAAGAATCGTCGCCTATACTGGCGCAAGGCACTTTGCGCACCGCAGCAATCGCGCACCCGCGCGCGGCCGGCGGGCTGCGCACCGGGCGGCGCCTGTCGCAAGGGAAGCGGGCAATATGCTGGCCAAGCAGCTGACCTTCCTGGCCGGCGCCGAAGCCGCCGGCATCGTGCTGGGCGCGCGCGTTCTCATCATCCTCACCAGCCGGGCCGACAGCGTACGCGCGCGCATCGGCAGCTGCGCCATTGCCGTGCTGCTGGCCCATGCGCGCCGCAGCGCCGCAGCCGCGGCGCAGGTCTGAGCCATGCCCGTGCAGCCCTTGCGCAACCACTTGGGAGTCCATCCAGCGTGCCCGCCATCCACCCCGCCGTGCATCCCGTCATCCTCGTTGTCAACGCCGGCTCATCCAGCGTCAAGGTCTCGGTCTACGCCGTGCCCGACGCCGCGCATGGCAATGCCGACATCAACCCGGTGCTGAGCGCGCACGGCCAGATCGAGGGCATCGGCGTGGCGCCGCGCCTGACCGCGCGCATGGCCGACGGGCGCGTGGTCGCCGACGAGACCTTCCCGCAGGCCCAGGTGGCCGACCACGACGCCGCCTTCCGCCTGGTGCGGCTGGTACTGAGCGTGGGCCTGCGCGACAACCCGCCGGTGGCGATCGGCCATCGCGTGGTGCATGGCGGTGCCGACTATGCGCAGGCCGTGCGCATCGACGACGAGGTAATCGCAAAGCTGGAAGCGCTGGTGCCGCTGGCACCGCTGCACCAGCCGCACAACCTGACTGCAATCCGCGCGGTGCGCGAGGCTGTGCCGGACCTGCTGCAGGTGGCCTGCTTCGACACCGCCTTCCATGCCGGCCACGACGTGCTGGCGCAGCTGATGGCGCTGCCCTACGCGTACTACGAGCGCGGCATCCGGCGCTATGGCTTCCATGGGCTGTCGTACGAGTACATCGCGCGCCGGCTGCGCCAGGTCGCGCCCGACCTGGCCGAGGGCCGCGTGATCGTGGCCCACCTGGGCAACGGCGCCAGCCTGTGCGCCATGCGCGACGGCCGCAGCGTGGAAAGCACCATGGGCCTGACCGCGCTCGACGGCCTGCCCATGGGCACGCGCTGCGGCTCGGTCGATCCCGGCGCACTGCTGTGGCTGGCGCAGCAGGGCATGAAGCCGGCCGAGATCCAGACGATGCTGTACCAGGAATCCGGGCTGAAGGGACTGTCAGGCGTGAGCAGCGACATGCGCGCGCTGCTGGCCAGCGATGCGCCGCGCGCGCGGCTGGCACTGGACTTCTATGCCTACCGCGCCGCGCAGGAGATCGGCAAGCTCGCCACCACGCTGGGCGGCCTTGACGCGCTGGTGTTCACCGCGGGCATCGGCGCCAACTCGCCGCCGGTGCGCGCACGCATCTGCGAACACTTGGCGGGGCTGTTCGGCATCGCGCTCGACGGTGGCGCCAACGGCGAGAACAGCCAGCGCGTCAGCCGCGACGACAGCCGCGTGCCGGTGCTGGTGCTGCCGACCGATGAAGAAGGGATGATTGCGCTGAACACCGCCCGCATCCTGCGCGAATGCGGGCAGCTCTGAGTCAGCCTGCCAGGTAGTGCCCGCGCAGCTGCGCGACGTCCACTTCGAGCGCCTCACGCAGGTAGTTGTCGACGCTGCCCCAGCCCGCGTCGATGGCCTGCATCGACGCATCGAGATAGCTGGCGCGGACTTCCAGCAGCGGCGTCATCACCGCGGGGGCCACGCCAAGCCCGGCCATGCGCGCCAACGCAGTCTGGTTGAACTGCGCATTGCGCTGGTTCGACTCCAGGTAGTTGGCCAGGATATCGTCCTGCGCCACGCCCAGCGCCGCCAGCAACAGCAGTGCGGCAAAGCCGGTGCGGTCCTTGCCGGCGGTGCAGTGGAACAGCAGCGTCTTGCCGCCTTGCGCGGTACGCATGAAGCCGGCAAAGGCCTCGCGGTAGCGCACCGGGAAGTCGCCGTAGACCTCCAGCATGAAGGCATCCATCTGTGCCGGCGTGCTGGCGCGCAGGCGCGGCATCAGCACATCCATCGCCATGCTGCCCTCCAGCACGGGCGCCGCCACCCAGTGGAAGCGCTGGCCGAAGGCGGCCTCTTCAGGCGACTTCTCGCCGGGCGAACGGAAATCCACCACCATGTCGAGCCCGAGCGTCTGCAGCCGCTCCAGGTCCGCCGCGCTGGCCAGCGCGGGGTTGCCGCTGCGGTACAGGCGCCCCTGGCGCACGCGGCGTCCGCCCGCGCCGGCCAGGCCGCCCAGGTCGCGCGCATTGCTGATGGTGTCGAATGCCAGGTCATGCCGGCCCTGCACGCTGGCCGCGGCCGGAGCCTGCGGCACGACGGCATGGGCGGACAGGCATCCTGCGCGTTGAAGCCACTTGATCATTGTTCTTTCCTGATTGTCCTTGCGATGCAGGCCGATGCTGTGCCGGCGCATCAGCGCGCGCGGTACGCCGGCACATGCCAGCGCAGGTGGCAGCCGGCGATATAGCGCCGGTCCAGCCGCGCCACCAGCTTCCACACCGTCAGCGCACTGGCATCGATATCGACCCACGCCCACGGGTGCTTCGGGTCGCCCGCTTCCACCAGTTCCACCGAACGGATCTTCGCATACCGCGCCAGCGCCTCGCGCAGTGCCGCCGCGTCCAGGCCTGCTTTCAGTCCACGTACTAAAACCTTCATGGTCGGCTCCAATTATTTCAGATCACTCCTGCTCATGCATCACCCGGCCGGGGCCATGGTGGCGCGCTTGCGCACACACACCGCCGCCAGACCTTATGTGGCGAGCTTCTCACTGGTATGACGCCTGCGGCGGCGCGGGTATCCATTGATCACACGTGGACTTGATCTTGCTCATGGCGGGCGGAAATAGCTTGGAATCGCCCTCGACAGGGCCGGCTGCCGGTCGGAAAATTCCTATCATGTCGAACGCGGCGGCCACGCCAGCAGCGAGGCCGCTCCGGGCACGCCGCACACGGATGCCGTCTCGCGACCGACACCTGCCTGTCCTGCCGGCCGCGCTGTCCCAGCGCCGGCGCGCCGCACTGTCTGCCGAGAGCCGTCCGAGCCAGGTGCACCCGGGTACCGAGCAGGATCACCAACCAAAAGGATGCCGGCAATGACAGATACTTCCGCCTCCCCCCCTTCCGCCCCTTCCGCCCCTTCCGCCGCGGCTGCACAGGCTGTCGTGCCGGCGCCGAAACTCACGCTGCACTGGGGCCTGTTCGCCGCCGTTGCTGCGCTGCTGGTGGTGCTGGCGATCCCGCAGCCCGAGGGGCTGACCGTCGCCGGCCAGCGCATGCTGGCGATCCTCGCCTTCGCCATCGTGGTGTGGATCACCGAGGCGGTGTCATATGAGACCAGCGCCATCATGATCACCTCGCTGATGGCGGGGCTGATCGGCTTTGCGCCGACCGTCAACGACCCCTCGGTGCAGTACGGCACCTCGAAGGCGCTCGGCATGGCGCTGGCGGGGTTCTCCAACACCGCGCTGGCACTGGTCGCCGCGGCGCTGTTCATCTCCGCGGCGATGACCGTGACCGGGCTGGACCGGCGCATCGCGCTGGTGACGCTGTCTGCCATTGGCACCAGCACGCGCCGCATCCTGATCGGCACGATCGCCGTCACCATCGCGCTGAGCCTGGTGGTGCCCAGCGCCACCGCGCGCAGTGCCTGCGTGGTGCCGATCATGATGGGCGTGATCGCCGCCTTCGGCGTCGACAAGAAGTCCAATATCGCCGCCGGCATCATGATCACGGTGGCGCAGGCCACCAGCATCTGGAACGTCGGCATCCAGACCGCCGCGGCGCAGAACCTGCTGACGGTGGGCTTCATGGACAAGCTGCTGGGCGAGCGCATCACCTGGCTGCAATGGCTGATCGCGGGCGCGCCATGGGCCATCGCAATGTCGGTGGTGCTGTATTTCCTGGTGCGCTTGCTGCTGCCCGCCGAAACCGACGCCATCCCCGGCGGCAAGGAAGCCGTGCAGCGCGAGCTGTCGGCCCTCGGCCCCATGAGCGCGCCGCAGAAGCGGCTGGCCGCGGTATCGCTGGGCCTGCTGCTGTTCTGGGCCACCGAAGGCAAGCTGCACAGCTTCGACACCGCCACCGTGACCTTCGTCGGCCTGGTGATCCTGATGATGCCGCGCATCGGCGTGATGGACTGGAAGACCATGCAGCAACGCACGCCGTGGGGCACGCTGATCGTGTTCGGCGTCGGCATCAGCCTGGGCACGGCGCTGCTGTCCACCAACGCCGGCCAGTGGCTGGGGCAGTTCGTGGTCACGCATTCCGGACTGGCGGCGCACGGCGCGCTGCCGGTGTTTGCGATCCTGTCGGCCTTCCTGAGTCGGCATCAGCCTGGGCACGGCGCTGCTGTCCACCAACGCCGGCCAGTGGCTGGGGCAGTTCGTGGTCACGCATTCCGGACTGGCGGCGCACGGCGCGCTGCCGGTGTTTGCGATCCTGTCGGCCTTCCTGATCCTGATCCACCTGGGCTTTGCCAGCGCCACCGCGCTGACCGCGGCACTGCTGCCGATCCTGATCGCGGTGCTGCAGACACTGCCCGGCGACATCAACCGCGTGGGCATGACCATGCTGCTGGGCTTTACCGTCAGCTTCGGCTTTATCCTGCCGATCAACGCGCCGCAGAACATGGTGTGCCTGGGCACGGAAACCTTCAACGGCCGCCAGTTCGCGCGCATCGGCATCCCCGTGACGATCATCGGCTACGCCATGATGCTGCTGTTCGCAGCCACCTACTGGCGCTGGCTGGGCTGGGTCTGAGGAGGTACGAACCATGAAGATCTCCCTCACCAGCGCCCGCCAGCTTGCCCGCGACATCCTCGCCGCGCAGCAGGTGCCCGCCGACATCGCTGACGACGTGGCCGAGCACCTGGTCGAATCCGACCGCTGCGGCTATATCAGCCACGGCCTGTCGATCCTGCCCAACTACCGCACCGCCCTCGACAGCCACAGCGTCAACCCGCAAGGCCGCGCCAAATGCGTGCTGGACCAGGGCACGCTGATGGTGTTCGACGGCGACGGCGGCTTCGGCCAGCACGTGGGCAAGTCCGTGATGCAAGCAGCGATCGAGCGCGTGCGCCAGCATGGCCACTGCATCGTCACGCTGCGCCGCTCGCACCATCTCGGCCGCATGGGCCACTACGGCGAGATGGCGGCCGCCGCCGGCTTTGTGCTGCTGAGCTTCACCAACGTGATCAACCGCGCGCCGGTGGTGGCGCCGTTCGGCGGCCGCGTGGCGCGGCTCACCACCAACCCGCTGTGTTTCGCCGGCCCGATGCCCAACGGGCGGCCGCCTCTGGTGGTGGACATCGCCACCAGCGCGATTGCCATCAACAAGGCCCGTGTGCTGGCCGAGAAAGGCGAGCCGGCGCCCGAAGGCAGCATCATCGGCGCCGACGGCAACCCCACCACCGACGCGTCAACCATGTTCGGCGAACACCCCGGCGCGCTGCTGCCCTTTGGCGGCCACAAGGGCTACGCACTGGGCGTTGTGGCCGAGCTGCTGGCGGGCGTGCTGTCCGGCGGCGGTACCATCCAGCCAGACAATCCGCGCGGCGGCGTGGCCACCAACAACCTGTTCGCGGTGCTGCTCAATCCCGCGCTGGACCTGGGCCTGGACTGGCAGAGCGCCGAGGTCGAGGCGTTCGTGCGCTACCTGCACGACACACCGCCGGCGCCGGGCGTCGACCGCGTGCAGTACCCCGGCGAGTACGAGGCCGCCAACCGGGCGCAGGCCAGCGACACGCTAAACATCAACCCGGCCATCTGGCGCAATCTTGAGCGCCTGGCGCAGTCGCTCAACGTGGCCGTCCCCACGGCCTGAAGGTGCCGCCTGCGGCGGGACTCGCACCCTGCCGCACACGGCTGGCACAATACGTGCCATGAAAAGACTCTGGTCCGCCTTCATCAAGCTGCTGGTGCTCGCCGTGATCGGCGGCGCGCTGCTGGCTGCCATCGCCATCCTGGCCGCCAACCGGCAACTGCCGTCGCTCGACGCCCTCACCGCCTTCCGCCATACGCCCGACTACGTGCCCATCGGCAAGATCCCGCGCGAGCTGACCGGCGCCGTGGTGGCGATCGAGGATGAGCGCTTCTACGTGCATGACGGCATCGACTACATCGGCGTCGTCCGTGCCGGCGTTGCCAACCTGTCGGACGAGCTGTCGCAGGGGGCATCGACCATCACCATGCAGGTGGCACGCAATTTCTACCTGTCGCGGGACAAGACCTATACCCGCAAGCTGTACGAGGTGCTGCTTTCATACCGGATTGAAAAGGCGCTGACCAAGGACGAGATCCTGGAGTTGTACATGAACAAGATCTACCTGGGCCAGGGGGCGTACGGCTTTGCCGATGCGGCGCGGACTTACTTTGGCAAGCGGCTGGATCAGTTGACGCTGGCTGAGTGTGCGATGCTTGCCGGGCTCCCCAAGGCGCCGTCGGCTAATAATCCGGTGGCGAATCCGAGGCGGGCGCGGCAGCGGCAGGTTTATATCCTGCAGCGGATGCTGGAGCTTGGACGGATCTCGCGAGGAGAGTATGACGGGGCATTGCTGGAGCCGTTGAGGCTGAGGTAAGCCGTCGGTAATGGCGCTGGCAGAAAATTCCCCCCTGGAGGAAGGATCAGAGTCCGGCCACGATTCGGCGAATGGAAGCAACGCCGTCAATCTCGATAGCGCAGTGGGCAGCGGACTGCCAAACGCTGCCAAGGCTGCCATCGCGCAACAGGCCCGGGGGCCAGTCGTCTCGCGTTGACTTTGGCCCGATAACGCCGTCGCCTGAAGCGCCAAGCCGGGATGCATCGGCCAGCCGCCTGAGCGAACGCTGGACACGCTCACGCCAGCCTGGCCGATGGCGGGCCCAGAGGGCATCGACCGCCGCGGCCAGGCCGGTGCGGTCCGCCGTGTGTGTGTGGCCGTGCACGATTTGCACCAAATCGGTAAGCCACTGTGCGGGCGCGGCAAGGATATGACCGGCCCATTGCGCGCTCGCGGCCTGCCAGACCACCAGCGGATAGCGGCGCCCAACCCGGTCATGCGATGCAGCCAAGACACCGAGCAGGTAGCTGCTTTCGCTGGGAAACTGCAGGCCGCACGGCCGCAGGATGAAGAGGCATGGTTCAGACGGGCGCAAGCGGGACTGAACCGAGAGACTGGGCGGGGTCAGGTGCAGCCAATGCCGGACGCCGCCGCCCGCGGAATGCGACGCCGCCCTCGCCAGGAGTTCGTCGTCCCGATGATCGAACCAGCTCCGCCACGCCTGCACCTGGTCCAGCGGCGCATTGTGGCGGACAAAGTCTCCCAGCGCTGGCAGCTTGCCGAAAATCGACGGCGCCGTGATCACCCGGATCTCCCGGGACACTGGAAGCCCTGCAGCAGCCCGGTGGTCCAGGGGTTGGCGAGGCTGCCGGTATTGATATCGAGCTTCGCCCTGCGGCCGTCGAAGTCATATTCGGCCATGAAGTGGCTGGCGCTAGCGGAGCCGGCGAGCCTGCCCTTGGCAATCACCCGCATCAGGGCCCACGGGCCGTTGGCGGCCAGCGTCGAGGTATCCGGACGAATCCGGGGGCTGGCAGTGATCTCGGCCCCTTGCCCGCCCCGCGGTCCCGGCCAGGTCACCTTGAGCGGGATGACCGGACCGTGCACGTAACGCTGGCTCTGTCCGTCGAAGTCCATGTTCAGCTCGACGATTTCGGGATCGAGTTCCACCACCTTCAGGTCGACCTTCCAGGCCATCTTCTTCGCTCCCGGATCCCGGAAGAACACTTCCCGGATTTCCCTGGCGCGCTGGAACGGCACCAGACTCGGGCCAGCCACGGGCGGCACGTCGGGGGCGGTCAGCTTGTAGCGCCAAGGCGAGATGGTGGTATCCACGTGCGGCGCCAACACCTTCTGGAAAAAGTCGTCCAACACTCCGCCCGCGGCGAAGACGCGTGCAAAGTCTTCCGGGTCCACGTCCTGCATCGACGTCGGCGTGAACGGATACTTGCCGTCGATGGCGCCGCGGCAGCTCTCGCCGATGACGGCGTCCATCTGCGCAATCAGGATATCGCCAACACCCTTGTTGACGTCCCTGGCGCCCTGCACGACCAGGTCGGTCAGCACCGCCTTGAAGGGCGCCGGCAGCTTCGCCGCCTCCATGCGCAACTGCTCGCCTGCATCCGCGGGCGGCGGCAGGTTCCGGGTGCTCAGCGCGTTATTGGCCACTACCAGACTGGTGTAGTAAGCATTGACGATGCCGGCAATCGTATCCAGTTGCGGCTTGCCGGCGGTGTCCCGCGCGCCTGGCGCCGCCGCGTCGGCCTGGCCGGTAACCACTTCGCGCAGCGCGGCGAAGCGGTTATCGACCAGCTCGCGTTCCTGACGGGCCTCGGCACGCACGCTCAGTGCGCTGGCTTTGTCGGCCTTCTTGTCCAGCGCTGACAACGCCTTCTCCGCAAGGGACTTTTCCTCGGGCTCGAGCGTGCGGCTGAGCGTCGTTTCTTGCACCGCGGCCCTGCCCAGCCGGGCAAGCGGTGAATCCGGCGCGGCAAAGTTGCGCAGGATCTCCAGGTCAAAGGCCAGGTTGCTTCCCGTCACGGTCCGGATGTCACCCAGAAACTTCTCCCAGTTCCGGGCATATTCGCTCAGGTAAAGGCGCCGGATCTCGCGCGTGAGCGGATCATTGCCCGTGAGCCGGCCGACGGCATTGTCAGCCGTTTTTTTTTGAGCGCCAGGCCCTGTTCCACGCCCCATCACCCAAATGTCGACCGCCTGCGCCCTGGCGACAAACTCCGGCAAACGGACATTGAACAGGTCGTGGTAGCCGGCATAGGTAAAAAGCCCCGGAATACCGCGCTCCAGCGGCTCGCCGCTGGCCCGGGTAAAGACCGTGCCGGCCTGGGGACCGACCGCGCGCACCAGCGTGAAATCCTGCGGTGCCTCTTCCATCATGGCCGCCTTGGCGCGGTCATACAGGCGTTCGACCGAGGTATCGCTGTCCAGGAAATCGCGCGCCGAGCGGATCAGTGCCTCGTTCTTTGCGTAGGGCGACAAGACCGGCCGGCTGCCATCGAGCAGGCTGTCCAGATGCTCCAGCACCGCCACGCGGCCACCAAAGGCATCCGCCCCGTTGCCCGTCGCCCAGTCGCTGCGCACCCAGCTACGCACGTCGGATGCGTTGAACTTGTCCTTGTCATGCAGCATCAGGTAGACCCGCAGCGTGTCGTAGGCCTGCTTGGCGTCGCGCTGACTGACCGCCGTTGACAGCACCGCTTCGACCCGGCGCACCAGGTACGGCACCAGCAGGTTGTCCTGCAACCTGGTATGGGTCAAGGTCGCGGCGCCCAGCACCGGCACCACGCTGTACAGGCCATAGCGCCAATCAGCAGAAGGATTGACCAGATCCAGGCCGGCGTAGGCAGGCAGGTCGCGGGCCGCTCCCAACACCTCCGGCATCGCATCAGGCTGCGGCTTCTTGTAAAACGCCGTTACCGTGGCGGCCAGCGCCTTGGCTTTCTCCTGCACCACCGCCAGATAGCTGCGATTGTCGCCAAAGCTCGTATAGAGCGCTCCGGCTAGCCACAGGGAAATGACCAGCACCAGCGCATGGCCAAACAGGCGCAACAGGCGGAAGCGGAACTCCCAGCGCAGGTTCGGCTTCACCAGGTGCGCCTCGGGCACGATGATGCGCTTGAAGACGTCCTGCAGGAAGTAGCTGCGGTTGCCGGTTGACTTTTCCGCGACGGCGGCGTCCTGGGCGCCAGACTTCCCGTTGCCACGCACCCGCCGGATCACGGTGCTCGCATCCGCGACGATCGCTTCCCCGGTTTGCGCCGCACTGGTGAAATACACGCCGCGCAACATGGAATTCCGCTCGGTGTCGTCATAGCGCGAGTCAAGGAATACCTGCTCCAGCATCGCGACAAGCGGCTCCGTCACGCTCGCGAACTCGTCGCTCAGCGCGTAGAGCGCCCGGCGTCGGGCCAGATCGAACTCCTCATACAGCCGTTTGACCTGCCCGGCTTCCAGCCGCTCCACCAGCGCCCACATCTCCTCACGGCACTGCGCAACAACATCGATTGCTGGCTGTCCCCGCCGCCGCTTTCCCGCAACCGGAAAGGTGAACCCCAAAGGCTGGGCACGGCCTTCGCTGGTCAGGTACTGGCAATAGTCCGTGAAGCCGGCAAGCTGATCGACCTTGGTCACCAGCACGTAGACAGGAAACTGGATGCCCAGTTCCTCGCGCAGTTCGGCCAGGCGCGCCCGAATCCTGGCCGCTTCGATCACCCGCTCCTCTTTGGAGTGCCAAAGCAGGTCCTCCACGCTGATCGTCACCAGCGCGCCGTTGATCGGGGCGCGGGCGCGATATTTTCGCAGCAGGCCGAGGAATCCCTTCCATTCTGCCGGGTCGATCGCCGAACCCGCTTCCTGCGCCGTATAGCGGCCTGCCGTGTCGATCAGAACCGCCTCATTGGTGAACCACCAATCTGCCTGCTCGGTGCCATCCCGTGCGCGAGCCGCCGCACTCATCTGACCCGCGATAGGGAATTGCAGTCCGGCGTTCAGCAACGCCGTCGTCTTGCCGGCCCCCGGCACGCCAACCATCATGTACCAGGGCAGTTCATAGAGGTAGCGGCGGCCTTCGAACAGGCGACCGACCCGGCTGCCGCTACGCATGCCCTTGAGTTGTCGCAGGGCAGTCTGAACCGCCGTGTTCAGCCTGGCGATTTCATCCTTGGCCACAACCTCCTCGCGCTTCCCGCCAAAGTTCAGCAGGCTCTCGACAAAAGTCTTGTCCGTGCGTGCGCGCTGCCAAAGCAGGTACAACACATAGCCGACGAACACGAGCACAATCGCCGCGATCAGCAGAATGCGGACTGAGCTCGGCTCCAGCGGATGGCTGGCGCCAATCGCAAGCAACGGCCCCGCATGCCAGATCAGCAGACACAGCGCGGCGAGGCCTATCGTGGAGACCGGCCAGCCAAGCAACCAGAACAGCGTCGTTGCCAGCAACAGCACCATGAGCGTGACGCGCGCGCCGATGCCCGCCAGCGGATGCATGCTACTGAACCCGAGCAGCGGCCCGATGAACCAGATAGCTGCCGCGACCATGAGCACGGCAATGAGCGCGAGCGTCTGCCGGGAGAACAGCACAGCGCCGATACGTTTCAGAAATTCCATGCCTGACCCCGATTACGGCGTTACAACGATTTCGACCCGGCGATTCCTTGCCCGGGCGGCTGGCGTCTTGTTGTCGGTAAGCGGCTCCGAATCGCCCTTGCCAATCGCTTCGAGCCGATTCTTTGCGACGCCCTTGCTGGCCAGGTACTCTGTCACGGTCGCAGCACGCTCTTCCGACAGCACCTGGTTTGACGGGTACTTCGCCGTCTTGATGGGAACGTTGTCGCTGTGGCCGACCACGGTCACCTTGCCGGATACCTTGTTGATTTCTCCGGCAACCTTGTCCAGCAACGGCAGGACCTTGTCGCTGACCTCGGCGCGGCCACCGCCGAACATGTCATCCCCGCGGAACGTGACGGCACTGCGGGTCGCATCCTCCTGTACGCTGACAACCCCACGCGCAATCTCATCCTTGAGCAACTCGGCGAGGCGCAGCGCCTTGGGCGGCTCCGGCGGTGTTGCCTTGCCGATGGCGAGGATTTGCTGTTCGAGATCGTGGGTGCGGAACAAGAGTTGGTACTTGTACCAGGCGAACTGGCCAAAGACCGCCAGTGCCAGCACCGACGCCGTGACCCACACCGGCACTGTGCGAAGCAGGCTGAGGCGCCCGGCGTCCGCGCCGCGCCAGTGTGGCGACAGGTCGCGCGGCACGCTTTCGCGTGCCGCGCTGATCAGGTGCAACAACCGCTGCCGAATGGCGTCGAGCTGGCGATCGCCATCGGCGTGGCCAGCATAGCGGCCAAGGAAGCCGAGTGACAAGATGTGATAGATCACCTCGATCACGTCCATGTGCTCTGCGGCGGAGCTCGCCAGCCGCCCCAACAACTGGAACACCTTCTCGCCGCCATCGTTTTCGCCATGCAGCTGGATCAGCAAGCTGTTGTTCGCCCAGGTATGGCGCCCCCATGGCATGCCATTGGCAGCCTCATCCAGCGCCGTGCACAGACAATACTGTGCGGCCAGAACGTGCTCGCGCCGAATATTGGCGCGCTCGCAGACTGCCTGAAAATCTTTCGCTTCCCCCACCAGAATTCCCTTCAGTGCAGCCGCCTGATCCTGTCGCAGCGATGTCGGCATGTCAGCCAGTGCGCGCAACAGCGGCCGCGCTGCCGCAAGCAAGGGATTGGCCTTGCGGCTGATCTCTTCCACCCGCTGCTCAACGGACTTGCGCGCGTCGTTCTGGCTGCTCGCCTCCGCTGCGGCGCGTGGGCTCGCGCGATCTCCTGCCTTGGCAGGCTGTGCTGCTTGCGAGTCCAATTGGGGATCACTCGACACAAGTGGCTTGCTCATTGCCGCACTCCCCACAGTTCCATACGCAACTCAGGAAAGGTCCCCGCTACGTGCAGCGCCAGCCCACCGTACTGCGCCACCTGGTCCCAGAGCGGGTGCTGCTGGGACAGTTCAAAGTAGACATGGCCAGCATTGAACGGGATCTGCCGTGGCGGCACCGGCAATGGCTGCAGCGGAATTCCAGGAAGATGGGACCGAACCAGTTCCGCCAACCGCGCAGACGGCCCCACCTTGGTCTGGGCCGGAAACTGCTGCTGCAACAGATCCGCCGGAACCTGCGCGGTCACCGCCAGCACAAAGGTCGCGAAACGGCCGATCTCGCCCGGATCGAGCACCGCCGTTCGGATCCCATGTGACTGCTCCGTGATTTCAATCCGCTGCGCAGCGCGTTCCAGCACCACATTGAGCAGGAAGCGCAGGTCGTCAACCAATGGCTTCAGGCAAAGATGCGGAGCATCGTGCCGATAAGCCGCATGCTCAGCCGGCCGACGGGTCTGGGTGCGCACGAACGTCGACAGTTCCCCCGACAATGCCGCCAGGTGCAGGTACAACACCTCTGGCGACGCGGCCTTGGCCTTCAGCAGGTGGGTCAGAATCGGCTCGTACCGGTTCAGCAATTGGAGGATCAGGTATTCCGATACTTCGGCAGCATCCCCGCCCCGCATAGTGGCAGCAGACAGGCGCTCGGCCATCGCATCGGCCCTGAGATGCAGGAGGCCGTGGATTTCGGTAAGCCATGTTTGAAGCAATGCACTGGCCGTGTAGACATTGACCGGCGGAATCAGCGCTGCATCCAGTCTGGCACTGCCATCGGCGCGGATTTCCGTCACTCTTGTCAACGGCAGGCCAAGCCAGGACTCGGAGAGTTCCTTCTCCGGCAAAAGCCGAAGACGCAAGTCTGCCAACTGCACCAGTTTTGGTCCCTGTGCGATCGAATTCGCATCCAGCAATTCCTGCTCAAAGGCACGGTATCGCGCCAGGGAATCCGTGGCATCATCGAAATTCGTTTCTTCCGCATTTGGCGTGCGGATCGGCACCGCCAGACAGATGATCTGATTCAGGTGCTCGGCCTGAAGCGCAAGCGGCGCCGGCACTGCCGTATGTGCCGGAGCGTCGAAGGGCGTACCGTCCTGGAAGATTCCAGCGGCACTGGAGACCACCAGCTTACCCAGCGAGAGCGCTTCAGCATCGATCGAGAAATGGTGAAAGCCCCAGAAGAACGGGCTGAGCGCGGCGCTACGCTTGTGCGCGTAGTGTTCCAGATAGCGCTCCTGCTGCTGAAAGAGTTGCGGGCGCAGGAACAGTCCCTCGCTCCAGACGACCTTGTTGTACCAGCTCATGGATTCAATCAGGTTTGGAAATTGTGATGGTCTGCTGGTCCAACGAGACTTGCAGCTTGACCTTGCGTGCCGGAATTGCCATGCGGTACCACGCAGCGTCCGGCGCCGGTGGCAGTTTGTAGACAGATCTCCAGGTGGCTTTGCCAAGCTCCCTGTACCCGACCAGAATGCCGATGGCTTGCGTGTCCGGATTGAGCTTGCGCTCGATGTCGCGCGACTCGCCGGGCCGGAGGATGAACTCGTCTCGTGCCAGCAGATCCTGCGTCAGCAGCGTCTTGTCCGACTTCTCCAGCGAGTAGTAGTCCGCATTCTCAAACGCGCTGTCGGTCTTGAGTTCGTAGACCCGAACCAGGACCGGAGAGGGCCTGCCCTTGTCGTCAGGGTTGACGGTATCTTTGGCGGATACAGCCAGATCCAGCTTCATCTGCTCGCGCTGGGCCGGTGCTGTGGAGCAGGCCGAGCCGAGGACCGATACTGCGAATAGGCCAAGCAGCGACACGGTTCTCGCCATCCTGTGCCGTATCAAGAGAGCCTTGCGAGTCATGAGCCCACCCGCGCCGACACCGAGCCAATCAGTACCGCGCCGCAATCCGTCATATCACCGCTGACCGCACCTGGCACGCCATCGACCTTGTACAGGCCTCTTACCTGCGAAATGCGGCTTATCCCATGCAAGGGACAACTGACTGCATCCCCCTGACGTGCGATAGGGCGACCGTTGATCTTGCGGTTGGGCGAGCCTGCCAGCACGACGCCACCATGCGTGTGACCATCGCCAACGACAACAATGGAATCTGCCATCGATATATCTGCTCCCAGGTAAATGGCGTACATACTGCAATGGGCCGGTGCAACTCTTCCGATGAGCGAGCCAGCAGGAGCGCCCCGACGAAATCCTCGTTGGTGGCAAAGCGTGTTCATCCAATTGACCATTGTTCTCATCCCCTCAACGCCGGTCCGTCTGCTTGCCGAACCACGGGTAGTAGGCAGTTGTCCTGCCCCGCGCCCGCGGCCATTCTTTGGGCGGTTCGCGCCTGGTCCAGCCTGGCGGCGGCGCCACCAGCACCGTCCACGCATCGTTGGGATCCGCCACGCTGGTCACGACTGCGCTATGCCCGGTCTGGTCCGCATACGCGACCGCATAGGCAATGTTCAGTCCCGCGCTGGCCGCGCGGGCCGGGCCCACCATATGTTCCGAGACGCTGCGGAAATCTTTCAACTGGTCAAGCTCCGGCCACTGCTGGTGCACCGCCGCACGCAGCGGGGCGAGCGCCGTATTCGCATTGGGCGCGCGCCGATCCATGTCGTGGTAGACCCGGTCGACCGAATGGGCCTGCGGTGCTTGCGCTTGCACGGCTTGCAGCAGGCCCTGCCACGCGCCACCAGGGGCAGCTGACTTCGCTCTGATGCCGCCCTCGTGCTGCTGCGGGGTGTACAGTGCCGCCAGCGGCGCATAGCCCCAGTCCGCGCTGGGATGTCCCAGGATCAGCAGCACCGAATTTTCGTTGGTCTGCTCGCCTTTCGGGTAGTTGGGCGCGTCCATGGTGTACACCCACACCGTCTTCTTCGGGTTGGCGTTCAGGTAGGCAATCGCCGCCTGCAGGTCATAGAAGCCCACGGTTTCCTCGCCCGCCATCACCGTGACATTGGCCAGCTTTGGTTCGGGGAAGATCTTCAGGCTCATCGCCTCGGCCGCGCTATAGATCTCCATGGAGAACAGCCGGCGCGCCGCGTTAAGCGTGAAGGTTGGCAGGCCGATTACCATGTCCGAGTCATAAGGGAGTCCCCTTCTGGGCTGACCGTCATAACCGGCATAGTTCTTCACAAAATAGTCCGCCATACGCTCATCGGCATGCTCTTCGTTCTCTGCCAGAATCGACGGTGCCGGCATTCCCCAATCGATCTGCTCTGCCAATCGGTCCCGGCCATTCATGTATCGATTGGACTCCTTGATATAGGTGGGTGTATTGATCCACGCCTGCGACATGCCGGCAAATACTCGGATGTCGGCAAAGTCCGGCCGTCGCGTGCCGTTCCGGATCGAGTAGAAGTAATTCGCGTTGACCGCCGTGTGGTAGCCCAGTGGATAGAGCGGCTCACGGATCAGGGCATCAAGGGCTTTCCAATAGACCGGATTGGGATTGTCATTCTTCCAGACCGGGTTGACCCCGCGGACGAGCAATCCCGGCGCGTCACCGAGCTTCAGATGCGGGCTGTCCGTATCAGAGGGGTTGCGGTCCGCCATTCCCTGCGCCCACAACAGGTTCCAATGGGTCGGGTAGTCCTTCCACATCAGCGGATTCATCCACTGCACCCCAAGTACATACGCTGCCGGCGCGTTGGGGCCGCTCGCGAGTGTGCGCGCAGCAAGTGGATACGGCGACGGATCTCGGTGATAGTTGGACATGGGCTTTCCCGATGAACAGGCCGACAGGAGCGCCGCGACGGTGGCGCCCACCATGACGGCAATCGCGCGCCGTACGGCTACCTTGTTCATGCGAGTGGCCATGGTTCTTTCATCCCCTCAACGCCCATCCGTCTGCTTGCCGAACCACGGGTAGTAGGCAGTTGTCCTGCCCCGCGCCCGCGGCCATTCCTTGGGAGGTTCGCGCCTGGTCCAGCCTGGCGGTGGCGCCACCAGCACCGTCCACGCATCGTTGGGATCCACCACGCTGGTCACGACTGCGCTATGCCCGGTCTGGTCCGCATACGCCACCGCATAGGCAATGTTCAGCCCCGCGCTGGCCGCGCGGGCCGGGCCCACCATATGTTCCGAGACGCTGCGGAAGTCTTTCAACTGGTCCAGGTCCGGCCACTGCTGGTGCACCGCCGCACGCAGGGGCGCAAGCACTGTGGTCACATTGGGCGCGCGCCGGTCCATGTCGTGGTAGACGCGGTCGACCGGATGCTCCTGCGGCACTTGCGCTTGCACGGCTTGCAGCAGGCCCTGCCACGCGCCACCAGGGGTAGCTGCCTTCGCTCCGATGCCGCCCTCGTGCTGTTGCGGGGTGTACAGCGCCGCCAGCGGCGCATAGCCCCAGTCCGCGCTGGGATGTCCCAGGATCAGCAGCACCGAATTTTCGTTGGTCTGCTCGCCTTTCGGGTAGTTGGGCGCGTCCATGGTGTACACCCACACCGTCTTCTTCGGGTTGGCGTTCAGGTAGGCAATCGCCGCCTGCAGGTCATAGAAGCCCACGGTTTCCTCGCCCGCCATCACCGTGACATTAGCCAGCTTCGGTTCGGGGAAGATCTTCAGGCTCATCGCCTCGGCCGCGCTATAGATCTCCATGAAGAACAGCCGGCGCGCCGCGTTAAGCGTGAAGGTGGGCAGGCCAATCACCATGTCGCTATCATGGGACAGCCCCCGTACCGGACTGCCCCTGTCGTCGTAAATCTTCACGAAGAGGTCATACATGCGCGCCTCGGCGTGCTCCTCATTCTCCGCCAGTATTGAGGGGGCCGGCATGCCAAGCCGGATATGTTGAGCGAGTTCGTCTAGGCCGTTCAGATACCGATTCGACTCCTTGATATAGGTCGGTGTATTGATCCACGCCTGCGACATCCCGGCAAATACTCGGATGTCGGCAAAGTCCGGCCGTCGCGTGCCGTTCCGGATCGAGTAGAAGTAATTCGCGTTGACCGCCGTGTGGTAGCCCAGTGGATAGAGCGGCTCACGGATCAGGGCATCAAGGGCTTTCCAATAGACCGGATTGGGATTGTCATTCTTCCAGACCGGGTTGACCCCGCGGACGAGCAATCCCGGCGCGTCACCGAGCGTCAGATGCGGGCTGTCCGTATCAGAGGGGTTGCGGTCCGCCATTCCCTGCGCCCACAACAGGTTCCAATGGGTCGGGTAGTCCTTCCACATCAGCGGATTCATCCACTGCACCCCAAGTACATACGCTGCCGGCGCGTTGGGGCCGCTCGCGAGTGTGCGCGCAGCAAGTGGATACGGCGACGGATCTCGGTGATAGTTAGACATGGGCTTTCCCGATGAACAGGCCGACAGGAGCACAGCGATGGCGACTCCAGTCATGGCGATGGCAAGACGATTGATGGGTAGTGAGCGTCGATCAGTGGTGTTCACGGGGCCCTCCCTGCAGGATCTGCCCGCCGAAGGCCGCGTCATGCTCGGTGGGTCGCTGATGCAGCGTTTCGGAAGGCGTCTGTGAAAGGCGGCTGCCTGAGCGCTCGTCATCCATGCCGAGAGTGCGCGGCACTTCTCGCGCATACTCTTCACGCTTCGCCAATTCTTGGCCATTAATGCGACCTGATCCGTAGTACCAGCTCCATCCCTTCATGAGATCGTCAGCCGGATCGCAGCGCCGCCAGTCGGCCAACTGCCGCAGCCACTTCAATTCCTTTGGCGGCATCATGCATATACCCACATCAACGTCATAGGCGAGCACCTTCTCGCAGTGCACCGGATTGGTCAGGATGGTCGAGTGGTTCGTAGCATTCAGATCCACCGCGTATTTCAGGAAATACCCGCGCTTGTCTGCATCGAACTCGCGGAATTCCGCATACTCGTCCCCCGCAAGGTCCCCGCCATCCTTCATCTGCTCAATGGCCGCCTCATAGGGATCGTCAGCCTTGCGTCGGGCAAGCTGACGCACGCTGGCATTGTGTTCATAGCGCAGCGCCGCTTCGTCGCTGTAGTCCGCCGCGCCCTGCCCCGCGCTCCGGTACTTGTCGTAGATGTCGTCGCTCCTGCCTGCCGGATTGAGCGCATCCGTGTGCGACTCGGGTCCCTGGTTGAAGATCCCTTCCACGGTCCCGGCTTTCGCGCTTTGCCCGCCATCGTCAGGCGCCCGTTTGTCGGGGTGATACAGGTGAATGGCCCGCGGCGCGATGGCCTCCTTCACTGCCGGAGCATTGATCGGCACGGTCCAGCCGTCCGGTGGGTCGGCGTTCACGGGCACATAGTTGACATGCCCGAACGTCGTCACCCTTAGCAGGGCGAAGGCCATTTCATAGATTCCACCGAGCGCGGTCGCACCAAGCTTTTCTCCGAAGCCGCGCTGGTCGTCCTGCCATACCCGCGTCAGATGAAAGCGCAGTGGCAATGGCTTGCGGTACCAGAATGCCTTCCCATCGCCCTGGATCGGATCGACCTTCGACGGGTTACCTCTGTCGTAATAGACGAAGTTGCTTGGCTTGGCACCCACTTCGAATGGCATCTGGCCATACTTGCCCGGATTACCCTGGGCCCACACACGCTGGAACAAGACTTCGGCATGATGCGCGAAAGCATAGGGGCGATCGCCGCGCGCCTTGGCCGACTCCAGCATGTCGTGGTCGGTACCGGCCAGCACCTCCTTCGACAGGCCCAGCCACCCCATCCCCTGCACGGTGCTCACTGAAATCACTTGATCGTGGGGATTGCTATAGAGGAAGACGTGCTTGCGTGTCTGACGTTCCTTGCTGTCCTTCCCGGCCGTCCAGGGAGCTTCCCCTTGCTTGGGACGCCGGGTGGGCGTCAGGGCGTTGACGCAGTCGTCGCTGGCATGATCAAAGCTGGAGGCACCGACAATCTCAAAGAAGCGATCCAGCGTCTTGCGCCGCGCGAAAACGGTGACGCGGCCCAGGTCCGTATCGGCGTTGTATTGCCCGAAGTTATCGAAGAAGTTCGGCAGGACGCTGTATGGCGGATTGGCGAGTACATAGGTGTCCGCCACGCCATCCCCGCCGAAGTCATGTTTGCCAATAAATGCCGAGGCCATGCCGACCATATTGCCCTGGCTGTGACAGACCACCGTGACCGGACACACCTTGCCATAGGCGTCAATATGCTTGACCCGGACTTGCGCCACCAGTGCGGCCAGGCGCCGGGCGGCATGCGCTCCATAGTGGCGTGGGGGGCAGCCGTAGATCAGCCGGCTTGTCTCCGTATTCAGGTCCTGCGCCTGTAACCCGGCAAACAGGTCGGTGACCGTGCCCGTGGTCCACAGATCCGGCAGGGCAGAGCATCCGTTGGCGAAGGGACCGCCGCCCCAGGCATCCTCTTCGTCAAGCAAGATGTTTGGCCCAACCGTCGCCAGGTCCTCCTTGGCAGCTTTATAGCCCCAGCGGAATCGGATAATGGGGCTCTGGTCGCCATCGGCAACGAAGTTCGTCGCATTGACTTCCCGGGACAGGTAGCCTTTGGGTGTCAGCTCCGACAGATACTGCGCTGGCCGTAGCGCCCCCATGTCGTACGTATCGCCCGTTTCCCCGCGCTGCTGGCGCTGATTCAAGCCTTTGCACAAGCCTTCTTCAGCGCTGGCGAACCATTCGCCGTTCGAGTTCACGCCGTGCACGAAGATGATGATGCCGGGCAGCGTCTTCAGGTCGAGCTTTCGGAGCGCCTTACTTGGAACGTGAATGTCGTCGGCGCTGGCAATCGGGTTGACCCCTTGTCTGGATACTATGGGTGCACTCATATCTGGTTCCGTGACAATCGATGCGAAGCAGACTCAGTACAGCTTGGGCGCAAATATCTTTACGCTCACCGCCTCGATCAGATCCGAAGCCGACTGCGCGGTTTCGCCAGCGGCATTGGTTACACCTTCCACCACACTGCCGTCCGCCTTGACAATCTGGTAGGGTGCATTGGGGACCGGTCGCTCGAGCTCGCCTGCCTTCAGCAGGAACTTTCGGCCCGCGTCACCCTGGCTAAACTGCGGCAACGGTCCGTTCAGGCTGGACGGCCCTACGATGTCGAAATCCGACGTATGCAGCAGGATCCCGCCAGGACCATAGATATCCACCTTGCCTCCGCCAATGCGGATGCCGGCGCCGTCCGCTGTCATCAAGCTCAGGCTCTTGCCCGCGTTCAGAACGATGTTGCCATCGGTTGCGGTCACCACTACGTTCTGTCTGGCATTCGCTTCGATGTTGGATTTCTGCGCCTGCAGAAGCAGATTGCCCTGGTGCGCAATGCCGCGCAGCTCACCGCTGTGTGCGAAGAACCCGATTCCCTGCCCCGCATTGACAACGAACTGCTGCCCTGCGGTCATTTGCTGGTTCAGCCGTGAGACGGTGTCGATATGCTTGCCGGCATACGTCGTCAATACCTTGGGCGTAGCCAGTGCCATGCCCGCCGGCGCATAGGCACCGATCAACGGCTGACCTCCCTCACCAGGCACGTCCTTGTGGTTGTTGGCGCCAGCGTCCCACTCCCTGACGGCCCGCGTGAGTTCGGCCTGCGGGTCCGTATCGGCAGCCAGCCCTTCATGGGCATGGCCATAGTCCCCCAACGCCTTCGCCGCCTCCAGCGCCGCCTCCATGCAGCGGATAAACTCGTCGCGCGACAGGTGCCCGCCCATGGCGCCTACCTGCCCTTCCGCGGTAACGAACAAGCCCTTCCCACCGCGTATGGCACCCTGCCCATCGGTGCGCAGGTCGAAGCCTTCACCACGCCGGTCCTTGCGCCCGGCGTGGTCCGGCACCCCGGTCAGATAGCCCAGGTTCAGTTGCGATGCCTGGTGATCCGAGGACAGCTGCGCCTGGATCTGATCCTTCGTATCGTCCATCAACAGATGATTGTGGCGCCCGCCAAACAACTCCTTGCTGCGAATCCCCGACAAGGCATGCTGCCCCGGCAGCGCCCACGGCGGCAGATTGAGCTGATTCGGCGCCCGCCCGACAATCACGGGACAGTCCGGATCGCCGTTGATGAACGCCACAATGACCTCCTGCCCGATACGCGGAATGTGCATCGCGCCGAACTGGTCGCCCGACCAGCCGTTGACCACCCGAATCCACGGCGACGAGTTCTCGTCGTACTTCCCGTAGCGATCCCATTCGAATTGAATGATCACGTTGCCGTGATCGTTGCACCAGATCTCCTGGTTCTTCGGGCCGGTCACCACGGCCCGCTGCACGCCGGCCACGTATGGCTTGCCGACCGTGCGCGGCGGGCGAAAGACTTCATCAGTGGGGTGCGCTTCAAACGCAACGCGGCACGAAAACTGTTGCCCGCTGCCGGATTCGCCGCCGACATCCTCCAGCTCCAGCGTCGCACCGATCACCAGATACTCGCGGTTCATCGCCGGGTTGCCGTGATTGCTCACCAGGTAGGTGCAGCCCGCCACCACTCCGCGCAGCGCACCCACGCCCCGCGCACGCCGGCCACGCGAGCGGCGCTCCTCCATGCGGATCCTCGCCCGCATCTCGCCCACCGCCGGATCGACATAGTCGCCCGGGTGCTCGTAGCGCTCGAAGTCGGCGAAGCTGGTATTGCGCGGCTGGCTGTTGTCGGTGGTCAGATTCGCGCGCGGCTTGCGTGGATCGTAGTCGTTCAACGTCACCTTGCCCGTGCGCAGCCGGTTGACCGGATCGAAGCGGACCAGATGTTCCTGGTCGATCTTGAAGCCACGCGGATAGAGTGGCAGCGTGCGATAGGCCTCGCTGGGAAACGCGCGGTACGCGCCCGATTCGGCGGCCAGGATCAGCCGATGGTGTCCGCCGTCATGCTCGAAGAAGTATGTAATGCCATACTCTTCGGTCAGGCGCTGGATGAAATGCGCATCGGTCTCGCCATGCTGCACCTCCCAGGCAAGCTTCGGATAGACCGATGTATCGAGGCGCTTCTCCACCGAGAACGGGTAGTCCGCAAGCACCTCGTCAAGAATCTCAATCACCGTCTTCTTCTGGAAGGGCTTGAAGTCCGACGTCTGCGTCGCGAGCCATAGCCAGGGGCGCAGCGTGAACCGGTACAAGCGATTCTCCGCAACGCCGCCGACATGCTCGATATCTGAGATGACGCCGGTGATCTCGCGGTGCCCTGCGCCCACGCCACCCAGCAGCCCTGTGCCCATGCCATCGAGCTCGATCGTGACGGTCATCTCGCGGCCGATCATCGCATCGGGATCTGCCTCCGCAAGATACTGTTCCGCGGCAGGCGAGACCGCACGCAGGTCTACCTTGTAGGTGAAGAGTTCGCTCAATCCCTCATGACCTGAGAGCCTCACGAATTCCAGCTGGGGCTGTCCCAGCAAATCAGGAATGGCTGCGCTGGAAACGCTAACGGTGCGAGAACACGAAGCAAAAGCAGCTAGCCGATTCATGGGATGGGTTCTGGTTTCCCTGCTCACCTCTTCTCTCCCTCCACCGCACCTGGCCGGGGCCGGATCGAATTCACCACCTTGTCCCAAATCCTCAGCACCTCATCGTCATCCATCGATGAGTCGACATAAGCGCCACCAGGAATCTGTCCGCCGGTCATTAACGTAAGATGCATCTGCGGCTGCATGTACTGCGGCGTATCCCGCTTGGTCTCCGCCTTCAAACCCTGCCGCCTGTATCCCTCTTCCTTGAAGGTCTCCACAAGCTCATCTGCTTCCATGCCGGCAACGGTTCGCTTGCCCTTGCGTAGGGTGTGGAATGCGAGCCGATATGCCAGCGGGGCGCCTTCCAATCGCTTTTCCAGTCGCGCGATCATGCCCTCGTCCTGCGTGACAAGCGCGCGCGAATGGATGTCAAAGAGAAGATCCTTATGGAGTTCACTTTGAAAACTGAACATCGCCGTCTCTTCGTCGTGGATGTCGTTCAGCACTACGCCTTTGACGCAGAAGCCGGGACCGGCAGCCTCCGGGTCGGTATAGGCGCGAGTGTGGACTGCGAGGTTTCGCAACCGCGCTTCTACCGCTTCCGCCGGCTCGCTATCGGGGTAGCTCTTTTCCTCAAAGATGACGTATCGCAAGTCTCCCGCCAGGAGGTGGATTTCGCTTCTAAAGTATTTACCTTGCTGCGCATTGTCGTAGCGACGAATCAGATAGCCTCCTTCACCTTCACCTAACGGTGTACTGGACACCAACATCGGGGCATGTGTAACTTCATTGCGTGCATCCCTTAGTTCTTGCATTCGCTTACTCACCGCCCGCTCAAAATCTTCGCGCAGGATGACCGGCTCTGCCTCCACCGGACGTTGCTTGGGCACCTTGACATAGATGCGCTTGAAGTCCTTATCTTTGCCATAGAGCAACTCGGCATCGCCGGGACTGTCCATCGAATCCGGTACCGAATTGAACTCTTCTGGCAGGTCAATTAGGAAACGGCCAATGCAATGCGTCTTGTATGGCTGGTGGATATCCATGGGCGGAAAGGGATTTGTGGCCGCTCGTTGACAGCCAGTCGTTAGAAGTGCGGCCAGAAACAGGCCAGCCATGTTCAGTTTGGCGGCCATATCAAGTTCCCCGGGGGCGTCCTGACTTGTGCCGTCAGCTTGACAATGCTATACAGCGTCACGAACTGAGCCATCTCATTCCAGCTGGGGCTGTCCCAGCAGGTCGGGAATCGCCGCGCTGGAAACGCTAACGGTGCGATTCCGCCCAACGGCCAGGCTCTTCAGATTGTTTAGCGCACTCATGAGGTCATCTCTTTAACGGCCGCTCGGAGTCTGGCCGTTGTCATCCGCATGGATTCCGCACTCGGTCAATGCCAGCGTCCTTGGCCTCGCCAGCTTCCACTCGGGTAGCCGGCGAGACCGGTCATGACAATCAGGCTTCCTTATTGCCCTTGATGTCGTAGCCCGCGGTCACAGCACCACCGCTGCCGCCCTGGGCGTTCTGCACCACATACTCCTGCTTCACCCTGGAGAACGACAGCGCCACCTTCTCGCGCATGCGCACTTCGTCATCCACCGAGCCCTTGGGGCTCACCTTGGTGACGATCACGTCGGTCATGGTGAGCTTCAGGTATTCGAGCGGATTGCCGCCGGCCTTGCGCACCACCAGCACGGCCTCGTTGATGTGCTTGCCGGTCAGGCAGTACTTCATCAGGTTGGGCGAGGCGCGGTCGATGAAGTGCTCGAAGGACAGGTCCGACACGGTCGCCTTGCCGGCGCCGCCGCCGCTGCCCGCGTGCATGGTGGACTGCTGCTCGATGCTCCAGTCCCAGGCCAGCACTTCGACTTCGTTCTTGTGCGACGAATCCTGCGACTCGCCATCGATGCCATTGATCTTCAGGAAAATGTCCTGTGCCATTGCAAAACTCCTTGACGTTAAGACAGGTACTGCAGACAAGAGCCACAGCCAGGGCCGCGCCCCAATCAGGTCAGGGGCGCGATACCTCGGCGTGGAACTACCGGTACGTTTCAACGCCTGAGCGACGCTCAGGCGGCGTCCTTGACCGACGGCAGGCGCGCCACCAGCCGCAGCGAAACGGTCAGGCCCTCGAGCTGGAAGTGCGGACGCAGGAAGAACTTGGCGCTGTAGTAGCCGGGGTTGCCTTCCAGTTCCTCGACGACCACCTCGGCTGCAGCCAGCGGTCGGCGTGCCTTGGTCTCCTGCGACGAGTTGGCCGGGTCGGCATCAACGTAATTCATGATCCATTCGTTGAGCCAGCGCTGCATGTCCTCGCGTTCCTTGAAGGCGCCGATCTTGTCGCGCACGATGCACTTCAGGTAATGGGCAAAGCGCGAGCAGGCGAACAGGTACGGCAGGCGTGCCGACAGGTTGGCGTTGGCGGTCGCATCAGCGTCGTAGTACTCGGCTGGCTTCTGCATCGACTGGGCACCGATAAAAGCTGCGTAGTCGGTGTTCTTGCGGTGCACCAGCGAGATAAAGCCGTTCTTCGACAGTTCGGCTTCACGGCGGTCCGAGATGGCGATTTCGGTCGGGCACTTTATGTCAATGCCGCCATCGTCGGTCGGGAAGGTGTGGCACGGCAGGTTCTCGACCACGCCGCCGCTTTCGACGCCGCGGATCAGCGTGCACCAGCCATAGAGCTTGAACGATCGGTTGATGTTGACCGCCATGGCGTAGGCGGCATTGCTCCACACGTACTTGCGGTGATCCGCACCGTCGGTGTCTTCCTCGAAGTCAAATTCATCGACCGGATTGGTCTTGATGCCGTAGGGAAGGCGCGACAGGAAACGCGGCATGGCGAGGCCGACATAGCGGGCATCTTCCGAGTTGCGCAGGCTGTTCCACGGCGCGTATTCCAGGTTCTGGAATATCTTGGACAGATCGCGCGGATTGGCGAGTTCCTGCCACGAATCCATCTGCAGCACCGACGGCGAGGCGCCTGCAATGAACGGGGCGTGAGCCGCTGCCGAGATCTTGGCAAGCGAGCCAAGGAGTTCGACGTCGGGCGGTGTGTGATCGAAGTAGTAGTCGGCTACCAGGCAGCCGTAGGGTTCACCACCAAGCTGGCCGTACTCTTCTTCATAGATGCGCTTGAAGAACGGGCTTTGGTCCCAGCCGATGCCCTTGTAGCGGCGCAGGGTCCGGCGCAGCTCTTCCTTGGACACATCCATCACGCGGATGCGCAGCTTGTCGTCGGTTTCGGTGTTTGAGACCAGGTGGTGCAGGCCGCGCCAGGCGGACTCCAGCTTCTGGAAGTCCTCATGGTGCAGGATCAGGTTGATCTGCTCGGAGAGCTTCTTGTCGATGGCGCCGATGATGGCTTCGATGCTCTTGTAGGCATCATCGCTCATGGTGAACGAGCTGGCGAGCGCCTGCTCGGCCAGGGTCTTGACGGCGAGGTCGACAGCCTCGCGGGCCTGTTCGGTCTTGGGCGAGAATTCGCGGTTGATCAGCGCGGCGAAGTCGGAATGGTCAGCGCTCGCGAGCGCTTGCTGTTGTGCTGGTTGGGCGGTGGCCATGGAATCCTTGCTTGATGAGGTGGTTCAGGAAGGCAAGTAGCCGATCCATTCAGGACTGCGGCGACTGAGGTTCGTCGTCGCCGGCCCTGGGCTTGGGCGCCTTGGCAAGCGACTGCAGCAGCGCGGGATCCTGCAGCAACTGGTTGATCAGCGATTCGGCGCCGGACTTGCCATCCATGTAGGTCTGCAGGTTGGCGAGCTGGGTGCGGGCTTCGAGCAATTGCCTGAGCGCATCGACCTTGCCGGCTACCGCCGCGGGCGAGAAATCCTCGATGCTCTCGAATGTCATGTCGACCATGAGCTGGCCGTCGCCGGACAGCGTGTTGGGCACCGCAAACGCCACGCGCGGCTTCATGGCCTTCATGCGCTCGTCGAAGTTGTCGATATTGATCTCAAGAAACTTGCGATCGGCAACCGCCGGCAGCGGCTCGGCCGGCCTGCCCGACAGGTCGGCCAGCACGCCCATCACGAAGGGCAGCTCGATACGCTTCTCCGAGCCATAGACTTCGACGTCGTACTCGATCTGCACGCGCGGCGCGCGGTTGCGCGCGATGAATTTCTGCGAACTGTTCACAACAGACATGGATCTCCCCTGCGGGTTACATGGACATGCCGGTCGGCGTCAAGCCGAGCCGGCCTCGGGACACTCCGGCACAACGGCATCGTGGCCAGCGCGGTATTCGGTGTGGTAGGCGAGCCCGGCAGGCGCGCTGTCGGCGACGCGGATCGCGATCATGGCGAGCTCGCGCTTCTCGGACAGGGCCAACAGCCACAGGCGCGCCAGTTGCGGCTGGATGACCTGCTCAATGAAGCCGATCAGCTGCCGGGCGTCGGTCTCGCCGACCGGACAGCGCGCCACGATGAACTCGACCACCGGGTCGTCGTAAGTCAGCACAATGCCGTGCTGATGCTGCATGCGCACCGCCACGCGATCGAGATGCAGGCGCACGATGCGGCCCAGGTTTTCAGCCGCCAGCGGCAGATATGGCACGACTACCAGCCGCCCGAGGAACGCCGCCGGGAATACCTTGCGCAGCTCGGGCATCAGCGCGTCGCGCAGTGCAGCGGGCTCCGGCATCAGCGCCGGGTCTTCACAGAGATTCGCCAGCAGATCGGAGCCGGCATTGCTGGTGAGCAGCAGGATGGTGTTCCTGAAGTCGATATGGCGCCCCTCGCCATCCTCCATGTAGCCCTTGTCGAAGACCTGGTAGAAGACTTCGTGGATATCGGCATGGGCCTTCTCGACCTCGTCGAGCAACACCACGCTGTAGGGCCGGCGGCGCACCGCTTCGGTCAGTACGCCCCCTTCGCCGTAGCCGACATAACCCGGCGGCGCGCCCTTGAGCGTCGAGACGGTATGCGGCTCCTGGAATTCCGAGAGGTTGATGGTGATGAGGTTTTGCTCACCGCCGTACAGGGCGTCGGCCAACGCCAGCGCAGTCTCGGTCTTGCCAACGCCCGACGGGCCTGCCAGCAGGAAGACTCCGACCGGCTTGTTGGGGTCAGTCAGTTGTGCACGGGCGGTCGTGACGCGCTCCCCGAGCTGGATCAGCGCATGGCCTTGCCCGATCACGCGTTCGCCAAGTGTCTGCGGCAGCTGCATCACGGTTGCCACCTCGTCCGCGACCATGCGCCCAACCGGGATACCGGTCCAGTCGGCGACGATTGCGGCGACCACGCGTTCATCCACTTCCGTGTACACAAGCGGCGCATCCGCTTGCGCGGCATGAAGATGGCCCTCGAGCTCATCCAGGGTTCGTCGCGCCGGCGCGGCCACAGTCGATTCATCCGACGCGGACTGCACCAGTGCGTATCGGCGGGCGACCAGGTCGGTCGCCAGACCGCGCACCCGGTCCCAGCGCGCCGAGGCCAAAGCCAGGTCGGCTTCGAACTGCTCGCGCCGAGCCCGTGCGAGCGCAATCCGCGCAGCGTCCGGCCGGCCAAAGCCGGCTTCCCGGGCCAATAGTGCGCACTCGGCGTCGGCCGCGGCGAGTTCGTGGCGCAGATGTTCGACTTCTGCCGGGGGCGCATGCAATGACAGGGCTACGCGCGCACAAGCGGTGTCGAGCAGGCTGATCGCCTTGTCGGGCAACTGCCGCGACGGGATAAAGCGATGCGATAGCCTGACGGCGGCGCGCACCCCCTCGTCGCGGATCAGTACCTGGTGATGCGCCTCGAACGTCCGGACCAGACCCCGCACCATGGCAACCGCCCTGGCTTCGTCCGGTTCCATGACCTGCAGGACCTGGAAGCGGCGGGTGAGCGCCGGGTCCTTCTCGATGTGGCGCTTGTATTCGCTCCAGGTGGTGGCGCCGATCGTGCGCAGTGTCCCACGCGCCAGCGCCGGCTTGAGCAGGTTCGCGGCATCGCCGGTGCCGGCCTGGCCACCGGCGCCAACCAGTGTGTGGACCTCATCGACGAACAGGATCACGGGCGTCGGGGATTTGGCAGCTTCCTCAAGCACGCCCTTCAACCGCGCTTCGAACTCGCCTTTCATGCTGGCGCCCGCCAGCAGCGCACCCACGTCGAGGCTCAGCAGCCTGATGTCCTTCAGGCTGGGCGGCACCTCACCCGCGGCAATGGCCTGTGCCAGCCCCTCGATGACGGCGGTCTTGCCGACACCCGCCTCTCCGGTCAGGAGCGGATTGTTCTGACGGCGGCGCAGCAGGATGTCCGTCATGGTGCGGATCTCATGCTCGCGGCCGATCACCGGATCCAGCCGGCCCGCGCGTGCCTCCTCGGTCAGGTCGCGGCAGTACCTGCCCAGGGCGGGCTTGCCGGCACTGGCAGGTGCCGTCGCGCCACTGGCTTCACCCGGTGTGGCCGGCGCCAGGCCACTGCCGTCATAAGCCGCTTCACGGCTCTCAGGCGATTGCGCGATGAGCGCCGGTGCCATTTCCACCAGGTCATCGGGCCGCACCTTCGCGAACTGGCTTGAGATGCCCAGCACCGTACGGCGCAACTCCGGCGTCTTGAGCAGCGCAGCGAGCAGATAAGCGCCGCGCACGTGGTCATCGGAAAAAGCAAGCGTCGCATAGACCCACGCTCGCTCGATCGCCGACTCAAGCTGGAACGAAAAGTCACTGATCGAGGTGGCGCCGGCAGGCAACGCGGCCAGCGCGCGGGTCAGGTCGGCTTCAAGCACGGACAGGTCGGCGCCGGCATGGCGCAGCATCCGCTGCAGGTCGCCATCCGGGGCTTGCAGCAGTTGGTGGAGCCAATGCACAAGCTCCACGTACGGGTTGCCGCGGAGCTTGCAAAAGGCCGTCGCGCTTTCGATCGCCTTGAATAGCGTGAGATTGAGTCGGCCAAATAATGCCTGACGCGAAATATCCATTCGATGCCTTTGCCGTTCGCCCCTTGGATGAGAGGACTACCATTGCACGGAGATTTTGTTATTTGGCTTTTTTAGGATATGACCAAAACAATACGCTAGCAAATGTCTCGTCCGCGACTAGGCCTCTGGCGCATCGGCACCCAAAATCGATATAACCCATTGATTTTATGTACTTTATTCACTCCATCGCGCGGTTATCACGTTTTCTTCTGGCCGACAATGACCCAACACCATGTCCCCATGGAATATTACAAATTTTGACAATCCATCCGAGATATACATCATTTTTATCCAATGTCCATAGGATCACCCTTAAATCTCTATGATCACTTTTTAATTCTGATTTTCCGGATATTAAATAGGAAAATTCCATTCCATTTATAATTTCGTTACGCCAGGATTTGCGATTATCATCAGACGCTTTCGAAAACCAATAACCTCAGGTGGCCGGGCTATGAGCGACTGGCAGAACCGCACTGCGGAAATCCACGCCGTCAACGCCAGACTCGATGGCGACAGCAATGCGCCCTGGCCTTGGGATGCGCTCGGCGGGACGCAGCCAGACGGTGCCGATCCGTTCTCGCTGGTGAAGCCAGCCGGTGGTGCGGGGACAACGGCGGCGGCTGGCCCTGAGCCGGCCGACGTGCTCGATCAGCTCAAACGCGAGGCCGAGGCGGCGCTACGGGACCCGAACTACGTCAGTGCACATGCCAGCTCCAACGCAGCGTCGACAGCTCCGATCCCGGCGGAGGGCGAACCGAAGCCGCTGCAAACGCTCGCGCGCGAAGCGAACCATGCCGATAGCTTGATGGACATGCTGGACACGGCAGGCCATATTGATTCGCTGATCGGTTCCCGGGAATCCCTGGAAGAGCACGAACTCTTTTCAACCCCGGCTGCGCCGGACGTGCTGTGGCTGTTCGCTGGCGACATTGCGCCCACGCGGCGCCGCGATGTCACGGCCCTGCTTACCCGTCGCGAACACCATCTGGTGTCGATGGGCAGCGCCTACCGTCCCGCGCCGGCGCTGCCGCCTGATCCTGGCCATGACGCTTGAAGCGCACACCCCTCGTCAGGCACCCGGCACGGGGCTGTCATCAATCCTTCGCCGAAGCGGCTCGGTCAAAGGCGCGCTGGCCCGGACGGAGGCGCAGGTCCGCGAGGAACCTGGCTCTTTCGCTTTCCGTTGGCAGCTATTCCAGTGGCTCTGCGTGGTCGGTGACTGGTCCAGGGCCCTCAAGCAATTGCAGGTCGCCACGCAGCTTGCGCCCGGCTTCGCGCAAACCGCGCATGTGTACCGCGACCTGATCCGTGCGGAGGTGTTTCGTGGCGAGGTATTCGCCGGCCAGCGCACCCCCGGCTCGCTGCTGCCGGCCCCGGCGTGGGTGGCAAAGCTCCACACGGCTCTGGCGGAAAACAAGGCCGGCGAATGCTCAGCCGCGGACGCCAGCCGGCACCTGGCCCTGTCGCAGGTGCCAGCCTCAGCCGGCGCGCACGACGGCGTGCGCTTTGCCTGGATTACCGACACAGACACACGGCTGGGACCGACCTGCGAGATCGTGACCGCGGGGCGCTACGCCTGGCTGCCCTTTGCGCAGATGCGCAAGATCGAGTTGGGCAAGGCGTCCGGGTTGCTGGATCTGTTATGGCGCCCGGCCACGGTGACACTCGCCGACGGCGTGGTCAGCCGTGGCTTCCTGCCGGTGCGCTACCCAGGCTCCGAACAAGGCAGCGACGGGATTCGGCTGGCTCGCGAAACCAGCTGGAGTGAAGCGGGCGAGACAGGTGTCATCGGTTTCGGCCAGAAGACCTGGATGACAGACACGGGAGATGTCGCCATGCTGGATGTGACAACGCTCACCCTGGACGCGGAGCATGGCTGAACACCGCCCGCCGCGCCGCCCGAATTCGCAACTGCTGCCGACGTTGCTGGACCGGCTGCGCGACGACGCGCCCCAGCGCCAGACGGAAAGCGCGGACGAATACACCGTCACGCGTGCCCAGATGCGCGAGATCATCCAACGCGACCTCACCTATCTGCTCAACACCACCAATCGCGAGGATGAAATCGATCGCAAGCGCTATCCCGCTGCTGCCGCATCGACCATCAACTACGGCGTGTCCCCGGTCGCCGGCAGTTATCTGGCCGAACACAAGTGGAGCGATATCGTCACCATCGTCAGGCGTGCGATCCTGGACTTCGAACCCCGGCTCATCCCCGGCTCGCTGGAAGTGAAGCCGCTACTGAAAGAAGATGCGCCACAACGCTATAACACCCTGGTGTTCGAGATCAAAGGCCTGATCCATATGAACCCGTATCCGATGGCGTTCACTGCCCAAAGCTCGCTCGACCTGGAAACCAGCCGGATGAGTGTCCAATCGATCCACGCCAGCTGACACCATGGATCCGCAACTGCTCGATTACTACAATCGCGAGCTCGTCTATATGCGCGAGCTGGCCGGGGAATTCGCCAAACAGCACCCGAAGGTCGCGAAACGGCTGGGCATGCAGGGCATCGAGGTGGCCGACCCCTACGTCGAGCGCCTGATCGAGGCGTTCTGCTTCCTGTCAGCGCGTACCGAGATCAAGCTGGACGCAGAGTTCCCACGCTTCACCCAGCGGCTGCTGGAGGTGATCTACCCCAACTATGTGGCGCCGACGCCATCGATTGCGGTCGCGCAGTTCCGACCCAGCCAGAACGAGGGCGATTTTGCGCATGGCGTGGAGGTTCCGCGCGGCACGGAGGTCAACGCGGCGGCGGCGCCTGGAGAGAAGACGGCCTGCCAGTTCAGGACCACGCAGCCGTTGACACTGTGGCCGGTTGAGATCACCGAAGCGCGGCTCACTGGCATTCCGCCCGATGTCAGGGGGCCGGAGCGCTATGTGCCCGCCCATGTGACAGTACAGGGTGCACTGCGGTTGCGCCTGCGCTGTACGCGAGGCGCGACCTTCGACCAGCTGCCCGGCCTGGACCACCTGCCGGTCTATCTGCGCGGCGATGACCTGATCGCCTCACAACTGTTCGAACTGTTGCACAGCGCCGGTGTGGCGACGCTGATCGGACACCCCGGGGCCATGAGCGAGCGCCCCTGCGCAGTGGCGCAGGATGCTGTCAGTTACGTGGGAATGGGACCGGGCGAAGGCGCGCTGCCTTTGCAGTGGAACAGCTTCCACGGGCACAACCTGTTGCATGAGTACTTCGCTTGCCCACAGCGCTTCTATTTCTTCGGCCTCAACAAGCTCGCTCAGGGCCTGAGCCGGATCCGCGGCAAGGAAGCCGAGATCGTCGTGCTGCTGTCAAAGCCGCCCCGGGATCTGACCAGCAAGGTCGACCGCGAACAGTTCGCGCTGTTTTGCACACCGGTGGTCAATCTGTTTCCAAAGCGCACCGATCGCATCGAGGTCACGCCGGGCCGCGCCGAGTTTCACCTGGTCGCCGACCGGCAGCATCCGCTTGACTACGAAATCCACACCGTCAGGCAGCTCTGCGCACAAAGGTCCGAGCACAGCGCAGGCATCGACTTCCAGCCGCTCTTTACCACCCTGAATAGTGATGAAGGCAACCACGGCCGCTACTTTTCCCTGCGGCGCGAGCGTCGGCTGATCTCTGAGCAGGCTCGCAAGTACGGCACACGCACGGCATACGTCGGCACCGAGCTGTTCGTGTCGCTGGTGGACCAGAACGAAGCTCCCTACCCGGACGCCTTGCGCTACCTGTCAGTGGAATCGCTGGTTACAAATCGCGATCTGCCCAATCTGGTACCGCGCAATGGCCGGCACGACCTGACCCCGGCAGCTTCCATCCCCGTGGACGGGATCGGCCTGATCCGCGCGCCGTCGGCACCACGGCCGCCCTATGCGGACGGAGAAATGGCCTGGCGCCTGATACGGCTGCTGGGCTTCAACTACTTGTCGCTGACCGACCTGGAGCATCGCTCAGGCGGCCAGGGCCTGCGTGACATGCTGCGGCTTTTCGTGGCGAACGACGACCTCGCGCACCAGGGGCAAATCCAGAGCCTGATCGGCGCGAACGTGAAGCCAGTCATGCGCCGGCTGCCAGGCAACGGGCCCTTGATCTACGGCCGCGGCATCCAGTGCCAGCTCACGGTGGACGAAGGCGGCTTCTCCGGCATCAGCCCATATCTGTTCGGCGTGGTGCTGGAGCATTTCCTGGCGCGCCACGTCTCGGTCAATGTCTTCACGCAAACCGAACTGCACTCCATGCAACGCGGCCTGGTGCATCGTTGGCCCGTGCGCATGGGCGGCCGCAGCGCCGTGTAGCCATGTTCAAAGGCAACGACGACAATGTGCCGCCCTCGCCGGCGGCGACGGCCGCGCCCGGAAACTATGCCGGCCACGCGCCGTGGAAGCTGAGCTTCCTGGGGCTCCTGCGGCATCTGTCCGCCCGGCACCCTGACTTGCCCCCGATCGGGCAGGCAAGCCGGCCACGCGACGAGCCTTTCCGGGCTGGCCAGCAGGCCGCGCTCACCTTCGCGCCCCGGGAGATCGCGCAGGTGCAGCCGCTGGCCGGCCGGCTCAAGGTGCAATTGTTTGGCTTGGGCATGCTGGGGCCGAACGGGGCGCTGCCGATTCACCTGACGGAAGTTGTACGCGAGCGTAGCGAAGCACACCGGGACAACACCACCGCCGACTTCCTGGATCTTTTCCACCATCGCGCCTTTACGCAGTTCTACCGCGCGTGGGCAAGCGCCCAAGCCACCGCGGGCCTCGATCGGCGCGACGGCGAGGTGTTCTCCCGCTATGTCGGCTGGCTGGCGGGCAATGAAGCCGACGAAATCGCACACAGCACCCTGCCGCCGCACGCCCGGCTCGCTGCGAGTGCGCACCAGGTGCGCGAAGCGCGCAATCCCGACGGCATCGCGGCCACGCTTTCTCACTTCTTTGGTGTGCCCGTCAGGCTTGAAGAGTATGTATTGCACTGGATCGCCGTCGATCCGGCCGAGCGCAGCCGCCTGGGACACCCGGGCGCCCCAGGCGTCATGGGGCAAGGCGCCATGCTTGGCGAAATGGTGCCGGACCGCCAACACAAGTTCCGCCTGGTGATCGGCCCGCTCGGGTTGCAGCAATACTTGAACTTCACGCCGAACGGCAGGGATCTTCCGACGCTCATCGAATGGGTGCGCGCCTTCGTCGGCTTCGAGTTCGTCTGGGAAGCCGAGCTGCAGGTGATCCCGGACTCGGCGCCGCCTGCCATCCTGGGCTCGCAGGAACGCCTGGGCTGGTCCACATGGCTGGGCGAACCGGATCGAAGCCGCGCCATCACCGGCATGGTGTTCGAGCCCGAACACTATGCAACACACTGACCATGAATGCCAAAGCCAAGGCCGTACCGGTGCCAAGACCTGACTTTCCCTTCCCGGAACTGCTGGAACCTGTCGCACCCGACAGGCCATGCGGTGACGACCTGGAGTACGACCCTGAGTTCGTCGTGCTGCTGGCCAAGGCGGCGCCGAAGCCCGACGCGCAGTACGGCAACTTCGTCAGCGAGCCCGAGGCCATCAACTGGGCGGATCTGGAGCGCGACTGCCGGCGCCTGCTGCTGCGCACGCGCGACATCCGCATCCTGGCGCTGCTGCTGCGCTGCCGTACCCGGCTAGGCCAGGCAAGCGGCCTGCGCGACGGACTCGCGGCCATGGCGCGGCTGCTGGCAAAATGGCCCGATGCCATCCATCCGCAGTTATGCGTCGATGGCGAAACCGATCCCGCGATGCGCGCCAATGCGCTCGCCGCGCTGACCGACCCGGAGGGGCTGATGCGGGACGTGCGGGAGTTGACGATCACAGGCAACGCGGCGCTCCGGCTGCAGATCCGGGATGTCGAGCGCTCGCTCGGCGTGCCGCGGCCCGCGGACGCCCTGGCGCCGGAATCGGTGCGGCAGCAAATGCAGGATCTGCGCCAGCAGAACAGCCCCGCCCTCACGGCACTCGACGAGGCCGCAGGCCAGGCAGCGGCCATTGACGGTTGGGCAAAAGCCAACCTCCGGCAGGACAGCCCCGACTTGAGCCCTCTGCTCAAGCTGCTTGGCATGATGACGAGCACTGTCGCGACCGCGCCGGCACCGCCGGTCGCTGCATCCACCGCCGCGCCAGTCGCTTCTCCTTCATGCGGCGATGCTGCCGGCGGTCTTTCCCCTGCCGCAACCGCCGTGCACTCAGGCGCCTGCAAACCGCGGGATCGCGATGCCGCCCTGGCCGCCATCCGCACCGCGCGTCAATGGTTCGAGTTCCACGAACCCAGCAGCCCGGTGGCACTGCTGCTCAGGCAAGCCGAGCGGCTGACCGGCAAGCGCTTCGATGAAGTGTTCCAGGCGATCCCTGCGGATCTGGTGGAGCGCTGGGCGCAGGACACATAGCGGCAACCGGCCTGCAAGCTACTCCAGCATCGCCCGATGCCGCCCCAGCGCCTCGCGCACGATGTCCAGCAGCCCGCTCCCTGCCTCGGCATCCACATGCCCCAGCAAGGCCTTGCGCATGCGCGGCTCCCAAAACCGCTTGATATGCCCTGCAATATCAGAGACGGCCTCTTCCCGATCCGGCATGGCCTCGAAGAAGCTGCCGATCTGGTTGGCCATGGTGATGAGGTTGTCGATCTTCATGCCAGGCTCGCTTCGTGCTGCAGACGTTGGGGATGGGCATAGACCACGTGCGCGCCGGCGCGCACGAAGCCGGCCAGGGTGATGCTGGCTTGTTCGGCAAGCCGCACGGCCAGCGCCGTCGGTGCGGACACTGCGGCGAGCACGCCGGCGCCGATGGCGGCGGTCTTCAGCACCATTTCATAGCTGGCGCGGCTGGTCACCAGCACCGCGCCGCTGGAGATGTCCTCGCCGCTGCTGGCGAGCGCGCCCGCCAGCTTGTCCAGCGCGTTGTGGCGGCCCACGTCTTCACGCACCAGTGATACATGGCCATCGGCACGCAGCCATGCGGCAGCGTGCGTCGCACCCGTGTGTTGCTGCAGTTCCTGCCGCAGTTGCAGTTGCACGAACGCGGCCTGGATCACGTCGGTATGGAAGCTGGCATCGCTGCGCACCGGTGCCGGCAGGCGCATCACCTGTTCCAGCGATTCGGTGCCGCACAGCCCGCAGCCGGTGCGCCCGGCCAGCGAGCGGCGGCGGTCCTTGAGCCGCATGAAGGCTTCCGATGCGATCTCCAGCTGCACGGCGATGCCGTGCTCGCGCGTGTCGATCTCGATGTCATAGACGTCGCTGGCACGGGTAACGATGCCTTCGCTCAGGCTGAAGCCGAGTGCGAAGTCCTCCAGGTCGGCCGGCGTCGCCAGCATCACCGCGTGCGAGATGCCGTTGTACACCAGCGCGACCGGCACTTCCTCGGCCACTTCATCGGGGCTCAGCATCAGCTCGCCGCGGCGCCAGCGGCTGACGGCGAAGGTGCTGTGAGTGGGCGGCTCGGCGTCTCCGGCCGCGGCCGGATGCACCTCCGGTGACTGCATGCAGCGCATCATGGTGCGGCCCTCCGCTCAGCGTACGGCCTGCGCCGGGTCGGCGCTGGCGGCTTCCAGCAGTTGCAGCTGCTGGGCGTTGAACTCCTGGTACTCCCGCTGCCACGCCGACGGCTGCGCCACCGGCAGCACCTGCACCGCGGTCACCTTGTACTCCGGGCAGTTGGTGGCCCAGTCGGAGTTGTCGGTGGTGATCACGTTGGCGCCGGATTCCGGGAAGTGGAAGGTGGTGTAGACCACGCCCGGCTGCATGCGCTCGCTGACGATCGCGCGCAGCACCGTGTCGCCGGCACGGCTCTGCACCCCGACCCAGTCGCCGTCCTTGATGCCGCGCTCCTCGGCATCGTGCGGATGGATCTCGAGCCGGTCCTCGGCATGCCAGTAGACGTTGTCGGTACGGCGCGTCTGCGCGCCGACGTTGTATTGCGACAGGATGCGGCCGGTGGTCAGGATCAGCGGGAAGGCGCGCGTGATCTTCTCGGTGGTGGGCACGTACTTGGTGATGATGAACTTGCCCTTGCCGCGCACGAAGGTGTCGATATGCATGGTCGGCGTGCCTTCCGGCGCGTCGGCGTTGCACGGCCACTGGATGCTGCCGAGCTGGTCCAGGCGCTTGTAGCTGACACCGGCGAAGGTCGGCGTCAGGCGCGCGATCTCGTCCATGATCTCCGACGGATGCTTGTAGTCCATCGGGTAGCCCAGCGCATTGGCCAGCAGGATGGTGGCTTCCCAGTCGGCATAGCGCGCCTTGGGCGGCATCACCTTGCGCACGCGCGAGATGCGGCGCTCGGCGTTGGTGAAGGTGCCGTCCTTTTCCAGGAAGGACGAGCCCGGCAGGAACACGTGCGCGTACTTGGCGGTCTCGTTCAGGAAGATGTCCTGCACCACGATGCATTCCATCGATGACAGCGCCTCGGACACGTGCTGCGTGTTCGGGTCGGACTGGACAATGTCCTCGCCCTGGCAGTAGAGGCCCTTGAAGCTGCCGGCCAGCGCGGCTTCAAACATATTGGGGATGCGCAGGCCCGGCTCGGGGCTGATCTCGACATTCCACGCGGCTTCGAACAGACCGCGCGTGGTCGAGTCCGACACGTGGCGATAGCCCGGCAGCTCATGCGGGAACGAACCGATGTCGCACGAGCCCTGCACATTGTTCTGCCCGCGCAGCGGGTTCACACCCACGCCTTCGCGGCCGATATTGCCGGTGGCCATGGCGAGGTTGGCAATGCCCATCACGGTGGTTGAGCCTTGCGCATGCTCGGTCACGCCCAGGCCGTAGTAGATCGCAGCGTTGCCGCCGGTGGCATACAGGCGTGCGGCACCGCGCAGCTGTTCCGCCGGAATGCCGGTCACGCTTTCCATCGCCTCCGGCGAGTTCTCCGGCAGCGAGACGAAATCGCGCCATTGCTGGAAGGCGCGGTCCTCGCAGCGCTCGGCGATGAAAGCTTCGTTGAGCAGGCCTTCGGTGACGATCACGTGGGCCAGCGAGGTCACCAGCGCCACGTTGGTGCCCGGGCGCAGTTGCAGGTGATAGTCGGCACGGATATGCGGGGAGTCGACCAGGTCGATGCGGCGCGGATCGACCACGATCAGCCTGGCGCCGGCGCGCAGGCGCTTCTTCATGCGCGACGCAAAGACCGGGTGGCCGTCGGTCGGGTTGGCACCGATCACCATGATCACGTCGGCCTTCTCCACCGACTTGAAGGTCTGCGTGCCGGCCGATTCGCCCAGGGTCTGCTTCAGGCCGTAGCCGGTCGGCGAATGGCACACGCGCGCGCAGGTGTCGACGTTGTTGTTGCCGAAGGCTGCGCGCACCAGCTTCTGCACCAGGTAGCCCTCTTCATTGGTGCAGCGCGACGACACGATGCCGCCGATGGAGTCCCTGCCGTGCTCGGCCTGGATACGCTTGAACTGCGACGCGGCATAGTCGATCGCCTCTTCCCACGACACCTCGCGCCACGGATCGGTGATCTTGGCGCGGATCATCGGCTTGAGGATGCGGTCCTTGTGCGTGGCGTAGCCCCAGGCAAAGCGGCCCTTGACGCAGGCGTGGCCTTCATTGGCCTTGCCGTCCTTGTACGGCACCATGCGCACCACTTCATTGCCCTTCATCTCGGCCTTGAACGAACAGCCCACGCCGCAATAGGCACAGGTGGTCACGGTGCTGTGCGAGGGCTGGCCGAACTTGATCACCGAGGTCTCGGTCAGCGTCGCGGTCGGGCACGCCTGCACGCAGGCGCCGCACGAGACGCAGTCCGATTCCATGAACGACTGGCTGGTTCCGGGCGAAACGCGGGAATCGAAGCCGCGGCCGCTGATGGTCAGGGCGAAGGTGCCCTGCGTTTCCTCGCAGGCGCGCACGCAGCGGTTGCAGACGATGCACTTGGAAGGGTCGTAGGTGAAGTAAGGATTGGATTCGTCCTTCTTCATCTGCGTGTGCGTCGCGATCGGCGCAGCTTCCGGGCCGCCGTCGTTGTAGCGCACTTCACGCAGGCCGACCACGCCGGCCATGTCCTGCAGCTCGCAGTTGCCGTTGGTCGGGCAGGTCAGGCAATCGAGCGGGTGGTCGGAGATATACAGCTCCATCACGCCGCGGCGCAGGTCGGCCAGCTTGTCGCTCTGGGTCTTGACCTTCATGCCGGCTTCGACCGGCGTGGTGCACGATGCCGGATAGCCGCGGCGCCCTTCGATCTCGACCAGGCACAGCCGGCACGAGCCGAAGGCTTCGAGGCTGTCGGTGGCGCACAGCTTGGGGACGGCGATCTGCGCTTCCATCGCGGCGCGCATCACCGAGGTGCCGGCGGGCACGGTGACGCTGACGCCATCGACCTCCAGGGTGACCAGTTCGGTGGATGGGCTGGCGGGCGTGCCGAAATCGATCTCGTTGCGGGCGTTCATGGCGGTTTGTCTCCCGTGTCTCTGCTGGACCTGGCTCAGGCGGCCTTGGCTGGGTTGGAGGCGAGGCCGAAGTCCTCGGGGAATTCATTCAGCGCGGACAGCACCGGGTACGGGGTCATGCCGCCCATCGCGCACAGCGAGCCGTTGAGCATGGTGTCGCACAGGTCGCGCACCAGGGCGACGTGCTTGACCGGCTGCTCGCCGGCGATGATGCGGTCCATCACTTCGACGCCGCGGGTCGAGCCGATCCGGCACGGGGTGCACTTGCCGCACGATTCGATCGCGCAGAACTCCATCGCGTAGCGGGCCTGCTTTGCCATGTCGACGGTTTCATCGAACACCACGATGCCGCCGTGGCCGACCACGCCGCCGAACGCGGCATAGGCTTCATAGTCCAGCGGCACGTCGAAGCGCGACTCGGGCAGGTAGGCGCCCAGCGGCCCGCCCACCTGCACCGCGCGGATGGCGCGGCCGCTGCGCGTGCCGCCGCCGTAGTCGACCAGCAGCTCGCGCAGCGTCACGCCGAACGCCTTTTCCACCAGTCCGCCCTGCTTGATGTTGCCGGCAAGCTGGAACGGCAGCGTGCCGCGCGAACGGCCCATGCCGTAGTCGCGGTAGTACTGCGCGCCGCGCGCCAGGATCACCGGCACGGTGGCCAGCGAGATCACGTTGTTGATCACCGTGGGCTTGCCGAACAGCCCCTGCAGCGCCGGCAGCGGCGGCTTGGCGCGCACCACGCCGCGCCGTCCTTCCAGGCTTTCCAGCAGCGCGGTTTCCTCGCCGCAGACATAGGCGCCGGCGCCCTTGCGCACTTCGAGGTGGAAGCGCTTGCCGCTGCCGCGGATGTCGTCGCCGAGCCAGCCGGCGGCGTTGGCGATGCCGATCGCGCTTTCCAGCACGGCAATCGCGTGCGGGTATTCGGAACGGCAGTAGATGTAGCCCTGCTCCGCACCCACCGCAAGCGCGGCAATGGTCATGCCTTCGATCAGCATGAACGGGTCGTCTTCCATCACCATGCGATCGGAGAACGTGCCCGAGTCGCCCTCGTCGGCATTGCAGACGATGTACTTGACTGCGGACTGCGCGCCCAGCACGGTCTTCCACTTGATGCCGGTCGGGAACGCCGCGCCGCCGCGGCCGCGCAGGCCGGAGTCGGTGACCTCCTGCACGATCTCGGCGGGCTGCATCGCCAGCGCGCGCTCCAGGCCGGCAAAGCCCTCATGCGCGCGGTAGTCGTCCAGCGACAGCGGATCGGTGATGCCGACGCGGGCGAAGGTCAGGCGCTCCTGCTGCTTCAGGAAGGGGATCTCTTCGGTGACGCCCTGCGACAGCGCGTGCTCGCCGCCTTGCAGCAAGCCGGCGTCGAACAGCCCCGGCACGTCTGCGGCGCTGACCGGGCCATAGGCCACGCGGCCGGCTCCGGTCTGCACCTCGACCAGCGGCTCCAGCCAGAACATGCCGCGCGAGCCATTGCGCACAATGCGCACGTGCTCGTTGCGCGCCGCGGCTTCACGCGCGATGGCGCGGGCGACGTCGTCGGCGCCCAGTGCCAGCGCGGTGGAATCGCGCGGCACGAAGATGGTGGTGATCGTGATCATGCCTGTGCCTCCGCGGCTTCCGTGGTCTTTTCCGCGGACGATTCGCGCAGCGAGCGCACCAGCGCGTCGAAGCGCCTGGCATCGACATAGCCGTGCAGCTGCTCGCCGACCATCACGGCGGGGCCGCAGGCGCACTGGCCCAGGCAATAAACCGGCTCCAGCGTCACCTGCCCGTCCGCGGTGGTTTCATGAAAGCCACAGCCAAGTGCGCGCTGCGCATGCTCGGCCAGCGCTTCGGCGCCGACCGACTGGCAGGCTTCGGCGCGGCAGACCTGCACCACGTGGCGCCCGGCCGGCTGCTGGCGGAAATGGTGGTAGAAGGTGATCACGCCGTGCACCTCGGCGCGCGACAGGTTCAGCGCGCGGGCAATGACGGGCACGGCGGCGTCGGGGATATAGCCCTGTGTGTCCTGGATCTCATGCAGGATCGGCAGCAAGGCGCCCGGCATGTCCTGGCGCGCGGCCACGATGGCGGCGATGCGCGTGGCGTCGGCGGATGCCGGTGCGTGGGGGGAAATATCTGGCATAGCGTCTCCTGTGAGGCGTTGCGCAGATCGGCAGCGCGGCCTCTTATATGCTATTTTTTTCCTATTTACGGGCTGTGACGTCGCCGTTTTTTCCCGTTTGAAGGACTATATGAGAGTGACAGCGGCCCTTCAATAAGCTATTTTCTACATATGATTCGCATCTCGATCCACCCGCACCTGCAGATCCGGGACGACGCCAGCCCCGGTGGCGAGGCCCTGGACGTGTCCCGCCTGGTGGCCCTGCTCGGCCATATCGAGGAATCCGGCAGCATCAGCCACTCGGCGCAGGCGGTATCGCTGTCCTACCGCTACGCCTGGGGCATCCTGCGCGATGCCGAGGCGCTGTTCGGCGGCCCGCTGATCGACAAGACCCGCGGGCGCGGCAGCGCGCTGACGCCGCTGGCGCAGCAGTTGGTGTGGGCCAGCAAGCGGATCGGCGCGCGGCTGTCGCCGACGCTGGACAGCCTGGCGTCCGAGCTGGAGATCGAGTTGAAGAAGCTGATGGACCAGCCCGAAGCCACGGCGCGGCTGCATGCCAGCCACGGCTTCGCGGTGGCGGCGCTGCGCGACTTCCTCGACGAGCAGCAGGTGCGGCACGACCTGAAGTACTGCGGCAGCGTCGAGGCCGTGGCGGCACTGGCCGAAGGCGCCTGCGATATCGCCGGCTTCCATGTGCCGGTGGGCGAGTTCGAGCACGGCATGTGGCGGCATTTCACCACCTGGCTCAAGCCGGACACCCACTGCCTGGTGCACCTGGCGGTGCGCAGCCAGGGACTGTTCGTGCGGCCGGACAACCCGCTTGGCATCCACACGCTGGAAGACCTGACCCGGCGCGAGGTGCGCTTCGTCAACCGCCAGGTGGGCTCGGGCACGCGCCTGCTGCTGGACCTGATGCTGGCCGCGCGCGGCATCGACACGGCCCGCATCGAGGGCTACAGCAACGGTGAATTCACCCACGCCGCGGTGGCCGCGTATATCGGCAGCGGCATGGCCGACGTGGGCTTTGGCGTGGAAACCGCGGCGCGGCGCTTCGGGCTGGCGTTCGTGCCGGTGATCAAGGAGCGCTACTTCTTTGCGATCGAGCGCGCCAAGCTGCGCAGCGCGGCACTGGCCGGCGCGGTGGACGCGCTTACCAGCGAAGCCTTCCGCCAGCGCGTCAATGCACTGCCCGGCTACGACGGCACGCTGACCGGCACCGTGCTGACGCTGGAAGAAGCGTTCCCGGATTACGCTGAGGCGCGCTAGCGCTCCAGCAACGAGAGGCGGTCAGGATGACCGGCCCATTGCTCATGGCCGGGGATCGGCCCTTTGGCCTTGAGCAACGGCAGCCAGTCAGCGCGCCGCGACAGTTCGGCATTGAGGGCAATGAAATGGCGCTGGTCCTCGGGCAGGTCATGCTCCGAGTAGATCGCGCCGACCGGGCACAGCGGCACGCACATCGAGCAATCGATGCACTGGTCGGGGTCGATGGCGAGGAAGTTGGGCCCTTCGTGGAAGCACGACATCGGGCAGACTTCGACGCAATCGGTATGGCGGCACTGGATGCAGGCATCCGTCACGACAAAGGTCATGGGGCAGTTGCGGTACGGCGGGTGATGACCGCGTGATGGTAACGCCCCGCCCGCGGGCGCGGGACGCGCCGCATTGTGCGACTCCTTCAAATCCGCTGAAGAGCCGCGCCCGGCCTGGCCCGGGCGCAGGCGCGTCAAGCGGTCTCGCGCATCAGTTCCTCCTTGCGCGCCGCCATGGCCTGTGCCACGTCGCGCAGGTTGACCTTTTCCTTGATCGCGTTCTTGAACAGCTCGCCCTCCTCTTCCTCGATATGGTGGGCAACGTATTCTGACAGCACCGTGTAGTTGGCCTCGAGCTTGTCGCCGGCCGGATCCTCCTCGATCGCAGCGATCAGGTCCTTCGCCACCTGGTGCTCGACCTCGGCCTCGTCCAGCAGGTCGTCGATCTCGTCGCTGACGCCGCGCAGCGCCGGATAGAAGATCTCCTCCTCGATGGTGGCGTGCACCGTGAGCTGGTGGCACACGTCCAGCGCGATCGCCTGCTTCTCGTCGCGATCTTCAGTGTCCTTGAACGCCTTGAACTGCTTCTTGACAGCGCGATGGTCGTCCATCAATGCGCCGAGGGCCTGGGCCTGGTCTGCGGGAATCTTCGACTTGTCCACGGCTTTCTCCTGGTGGGATTTGCCGGCGCTCCGGCTTTGCGCTGGGGAGAACGCAGATTCCGTGCCCGCCCCAGCGCAGGCAGCGCACCTGCCAGTCGTTGCAATTCCTGCGCGAAGCCTTGTAATTGTGCCCGCAGCGCCGCGTCGGTCGGACCAGGCTTGCCGCGGCTTCATTTGCCTGCATACCGTGCCTTGGGAGCCCCCTCACCTTTGCCCTGTGCGGGGCAAGCGCGGCATGAAATTTGCGGCGTGGCGCAGTAAGCCGAAACAGGAGTATCCCTGTCCGAAATGCAACCGATACCGGACGGCACGTCCGCGCCGTTCATCACCACCATGCCGACCTCATTCCTCTACTCCAATTGTGCCGATGGCCAGCCGGCCATGATGGACGAATTACAAGCCGCGCGCGAGGCCGGCTATGGCGTAGATGCGCGCCATGCCTTCTGGGAAGAAGAGCCCGCGTCAGTGCCCGCGCTGCAGCGCCCGCGCCTGCGCGCGCTGCAGCACCAGGTGCAGCCGGCCGACTCGGTCGTGTCACTGCGGCTGTGCAGCCTGGGCTGGAGCGTGCCCGAGGTGCTGGCCACCATCCGGCGCTTCCGCCTGCTGGGGGTGGTGTTGTATTGCGTGCAGCTGTCCCGTGACGACCTGGCCAACACCACGCCGCCGGAGGCGGTCGAGGTGCTGCGTGCGGTCGCCGCGCTGGAAGGCGCCGCCCGCAGCGTGCGCGTGCGCGAGAGCCTGGCCGCGGCCAAGGCCATGGGACGTCAGGTGGGCCGCCCGCCCAAGCACACGCCTGAACAGCGCCATGCGATCCTGAACGCGCTGGCCGCGGGCAATTCAGTGAGCGAGACCGCGCGGCGCTTCAGCACTTCACGCCAGACCGTGCTGCGCATCCGCGCCGCCGAGCCAGGCGCCCAGCCCCATGCGGCATCCGCGGCCATGGCCGACGCTGAAGAATCGGCGACCGAAGCTGCCACCGGATGAGACCGACAGCAGCACAGCGCGCCGTGCCCCCATGCCCGAGCACAGGAAGCTGCCCGTCAGCCGCGATGAACTGAACCAATGCCGGCGTTGCCCGTTGTGGCGCAATGCCACCCAGGGCGTGCCCGGCGCCGGCGCCGCCCATGCGCGCATCATGCTGGTTGGCGAGCAACCGGGGGCGCAGGAAGACCTGCAGGGCTCCCCCTTCGTCGGCCCGGCCGGGCACCTCCTGGACGAAGCACTGGCCAGCGCGGGGCTGGACCGCGACAAGCTCTTCATGACCAATGCGGTCAAGCACTTCAAGTTCGAATGGCGCGGCAAGCGCCGGCTGCACAAGTCGCCGGCACAGCAGGAGATCGAGGCCTGCAGCCTGTGGCTGGAGCGCGAACTGGAGAAGGTCGGGCCCAGGGTCGTGGTCGCGCTTGGCGCCACCGCGGCTCGTGCGGTGCTGGGCCGCAAGAGCGTGTCCCTGGCTGGAATGATGGAGACGCCAGTCGAGCACGAGGGACGGCTTGTCATCGCCACCTACCACCCGTCGTTCGCCTTGCGCCAGCGCACCGACGAGGCGCGAGCCGCCACCTTCGACCGCATCGTGCGCAGCCTGCGCGCCGCCGCGCGGCTGGCGCGCGGCGGCGCGGAAGGCTGAAGCAGCAGGCCACTCCCTGAAGGGAGAAGATTCCATCGGCCGGCAGGATACCGTCACGACAAAGTACCGAAGTCTTGCAAGTTCTCGATACCGAAATGTTATCGAGTCGCGAGAAAAATGGTAATGGATTAATCGCTGGGCGCTTCTTAAAGTTGCACGGACAGAAGGCGATCGCCCTCTCGTTCTCCCAACTTCATTGCACCAAGGAATCAGCATGGATCCCACTCCTCAGGAAATGGAAGCCACCCGCATCGCGCGCTGGGGCAAGGTCAAACCTTACGGTGAGACCTTCATCGAAAGCCGCCTGCCCGGCATGAAGAAGAACATCTACAAGATCATGAACCGCGGCGTGCTCGAGAACAAAGGCGTCGAGCCGGCGATTCCGGGTAACCACCGCTTCGGCGTGACCTTTATCGAAATCCCGGTCGGGCAAGGCGCCAGCCTGCACGCGCACAAGACCGAGGAAGTGTTCTGCCCGTTGAATGGCCAGATGGAAGTCATCTGGGGCGAGAAGGGCCAGTACTCGCTGATGCTGAACCAGTGGGATGTGATCTCCTGCCCGATCGGCGTGATGAGAGGGTTCCGCAACCCTAACGACCACGCCCTGGTCGTGTACTCGGTGGTCGGCGGCACCGACGAGGAGTGCGGCCGCATTGCCTGGCACCCGGACGTAGTGAAGGCAGCCGAGGCCACCGGTCTCGTCTACGGCAAGGACGGCTACATCACGGAAACGGAAGCGGACAAGGCGGAACACCGCGCCGCAGACTGAAGACGGCCGCCGGGTCGCTCAGGGTGCTTGCGCCCGGTAGCCTTCGGCGCTGGCCCGGGCTGCCGCAGATTCCGACCTTGGCCGAGTCCGGCTTTGCGGGCTATCGTTCCGAGACCATACAGGCGCTGTTTGCTCCGGCAGGCGCACCCGAGCCGCCACCTGTACGTCCGTCGCATCCTGCCGAGCAGCGAAGTGCGGCAACAGTCGCGCGATCTCGGCTTCGAGGCCGTGGCTGTGCCAGCCCACAGAACTCGCTGCCCGGGTCGCGGAAAATGTCCCGCGCCGGGCCGAAGTCGCGAACAAGGCACGTATCCAGAGCGACTGAGACCGGGCGCCAATGTCCGTCTCCTCGCCAGGCAACATCCACTCTTTCAATCATCAGGAGCCGACCATCATGACATCTGCCTCCGCAGAAAGCGCGCTTGCGCCATCCGCATCGAACGCGCAATCGATTCCAGCCACCCCCGAGGCACTGCTGAAGGCCGTGCTCAAAGCGAATTCCGGGACACACGACCCGCGCACCAGGACCATTCTTGATGCGCTTATCCGGCATGCGCACGCCTTCGCGTCAGAGGTCCAACTGACCTATGAGGAACTCCACCATGGCCTGGACTTCATGGTCCGCATCGGCCAGGCCACCGGACCGAAAAAACACGAGGGCATCTTGCTGGCGGATATTCTCGGGCTTGCCACGCTGGTGCTTCTGATGGATGCCAAGGCCGTGCTTGCAGCCGGCGGCACCGAGCCCGCGCTGATCGGCCCGTTCTGGCGTGCGAACCAGCCGGTTCGCGCCAACGGCGCGCACATCGCAACCCCGGACACCACGGGCGATCCGCTGTTCGTGCAGGGACGCGTCGTGTCGATCGACGGCACGCCGATCACCGGCGCGCGCGTCGAGACATGGCAGGCGGCGCCAAGCGGCCTGTACGAGAACCAGGACGAACACCAGGAGGACATGAACCTGCGTGGCGCGTTCGAGACCGATGCCGACGGGCGCTTCTGGTTCGAGAGCGTGCGGCCCTCAGGCTATGGCGTCCCGATCGACGGCCCCTGCGGCGACCTCCTGGCCCTGCAGAACCGCGACCACATGCGCCCGGCCCATCTTCACTTCATCGCCATCGCACCAGGGCACAAGGTACTGACCACGCAGATCTTCGATGCCCTGGATCCCTTTGCCTTCAGCGACGCGGCGTTTGGCGCCGTCGGCTCGCTGCTGCGCGATTTTGAGCCGGTCGATGGCGGCGGCTTCCGTCTCGATGTCGAACTGAAACTCGAACCGGGGGAGACGCGCCTGCCCAAGCCGCCCTTGCCCTGAACCTCTTTCGACTCACGGAGATGTTGAACCTGCCCGCCCGGCGCCCTGCAACTTGGCGCCGAAGCCGCGGACCCTGACGTGCTCGCTCCGTAGTTCATTCAGGTCACGCGACCGCCAGCATTGGATGTCCACGCAATCGTGGCAGTGCTGGCGGTCGCCAGTCCGGCGCCATGCGCGGACGCGGCGATCCGGCCGGGCTTGTTCTTCCGGCGTCATGACCAAACGGCATCGCTCGATGCCGCTTGGCAAGAACCCCTGCCGACTCAGGGCACCAGCACGAAACGCTGGCGCGCGCCCCTGGCCTGCGCGGCCCACACTTGCCCGACATCCTCCAGCGGCGCGGTGACGATATCGATTTCCATGCGCCCTGCCGCGGTATGCCGGCATAGCTCGGCATAGGCCTGCGCCTGGACCGCGACGGGCGCGTGGTAGTAGGCAAAGCCCATGATGTCGAAACACGCCTTGCGCGCCGCGGCGCCGGCAAAGGCAATGGTGGGCGCCACCGTGGTGCCGATATGGACCAGCCGCCCGCCGTGGCCAAGCGCCAGCAGCGCGGCCTCTGCCGGCGCGCCGCACAGGTAATCCAGCACGATGTCGACGTTGCCGTCGGCCGCGTTGCGATAGGCATCCAGCAAGTCGCCGGGCTGGTCGAGCGGCACCACCGCATCCGCGCCAAGCCGGCGTGCGCGCTGCAGCGCCTGCACATTGCGCCCTGCCGCGATCACGCGGCCGGCACCCAGCAGCTTTGCCGCGGCCACCGCCAGCAATCCCGAGATACCGGTCGCGCCGAGCACGAGCACGGTCTCGCCCGGCTGCATGCGCGCCCGCCACGACAGCGGCAGCCATGCCGCCAGGCCGGCGTTGCCGAGCGCGGCGGCGCGCTCGTCATCGATGCCGTCCGGCACCGGGAAGGTCAGCGCCGGATCCACCAGCGCGCGCTGCGCCATCGAGCCGAACGGCGCGACCGGTGCGTTGACGTTGAAGTAGACCCGTTGTCCATCCGCAAGCCGCCCCACGCCCTCGCGCCCGACGACAAAGCTGCCCGCCGCCGGCTTGATGTAATGCCGGCCCTCGGCAATGGCCATATCCAGCCGTGACAGCGCCGCGGCGCCTACGTCAACTACCACCTGCCCGCCCGCCGGGGTGGGATCGTCAAACTCCTGGTACACCGGCGCCCTGCCGGCGAGCGAAACCGCTCCTTTCATGTGCTTCTCCTTGTCCTTGATGTCCTTCTGGTCCGGGTCGATCTGCGACTTGGCATCGCCTGGTCAGCAGATTACAATGCAATCGATTGCACAACAAACGCGAAGCTGGCCGGCATCGAGGCCGATTCTAGGAATGGCCGCAGCCCGGCGTCCAATCCACTTTTTGGCGGCATCCCGATAACCAGAAGGTATGGCAAGCAGCCTGCCGCACATGGCACGACAGCGATGAGCAAACCCACCATCAAGCAGATCGCCGAGGCATTGGACGTCCATCCTTCCACCGTGTCGCGCGTGCTCAACCCCGAGACCCGCCACCGCATCGGCGACGAACTGGTGGCGCGCGTGCTCAAGGCGGCACAGGACCTGCACTACTCGCCCAACCGCATCGCGGCGGCACTGCGCACGCGGCGCTCAGGCACCATCGGCGTGGTGGTGCCTGACATCGGCAGCCCGGTGTTCCCGCCGATCGTACTGGGCATCGAGAACGCCCTGTCCCGGCATCGCTATATTCCGATCGTGGCCAATGCCGGCGGCGACAAGGCGCGCCAGACCTTTATCGTCGACCAGCTGCTGGCGCGCCAGGTGGACGGCCTGATCCTGGCCACCGCCGAGCGCAACGACCCCGTGGTGGCGCACTGCCTGGCGCAGGGCGTGCCCATTGTGATGGTCAACCGCAGCGACGATGCGGGGCGCGTGTCGAGCGTGGTCGGCGACAGCCGCCAGGCGATGGCGCTGGCCGTCGGCCACCTGCATGCGCTGGGCCACCGCCGCATCGGGCATGTTGCCGGGCCATCCAGCCTGTCGACCGGGCATGAACGCGAGGCGGGCTTCCTGCAGGCAGTGGCTGACCTGGGCCTGTCCGCGTCCCAATGCCCGGTGGAGCGTGCGCCGGCTTATACGGAAGACGCCGGCCAGGCCGCGTGCGCGCAGCTGCTGTCGCGGCGGCAGCGCATCACCGCGGTCGTGGCCGCCAATGATTTCCTTGCGCTCGGCTGCTATGCGGCCGTGCGCGCGGCGGGCGGCAGCTGTCCGTCGGACCTGTCCGTGGTCGGTCACAACGACATGCTGCTGATGCACGCGGTGTCGCCGGCACTGACCACCATCCGCGTGCCGTTCTACGAGATGGGCACGCGCGCGGCGGCGCTGATGCTTGGCGCGCTCGACGGCAGCATCGCCACCACGGCGCGGACCCTGCTGACTCCCGAGCTGGTGGTGCGGGCATCAACCCGGCCCCTGTAAGGCGGCCGCCATATGGCTCCGCTTCTTTGTGCCTTATCGTGCAATCGATTGCACGATAAGGCACCTACCCTGAGGCATGACGATGGATCTCCGACAGCTTCGCTATTTCAAGGTGCTGGCCACGCTGCAGCACTTCGGCCGCGCCTCGGCTGCGCTGCATATCGCGCAGCCCGCGCTGAGCCGGCAGATCCGGCTGCTCGAGGAAGAGCTGGGCGTGCGACTGCTGGAACGCCATGTGCGCGGCGCCACGCCCACGCCGGAAGGCCTGGTGTTGCTGGACCGCGCGTCCTTCCTGCTGCGCTATGCTGACCAGGTCAAGGTCGACATCGCCGACCTGGCGGCCTCGCCGCGCGGGCTGGTGGCGCTGGGACTGACCCCGGCGCTGGCGCCGCTGCTGTTCATCCCGCTGGCCGAGGCGCTGCGCCAGCGCTATCCGGAAATCCGGCTGCGACTGGTCGAGAACTTTGCGCCCGCGCTACAGGATGCGTTGCTGCAAGGCACGCTCGACGTCGGGCTGCTGAGCGGGCCGGTGTCGAGCCCCGGGGTCTCGGTAGTGCCGCTGGTTGCCGAAAGCCTGTGCGCGATCGGCCCCTGGGGCGCTGCGTCGCTGGGGGATGGGCCTGTGGACATTGAACAGCTGCAGGGCCTGCCTCTGATCCTGACCGGGGTGTCCAAGTCAGGCGTGCGCCTGGCGCTGGAAGCGCTGGCGGCGCGCCAGCGGGTGGAGCTGCAAGTCACGATGGAGGTCGAATCAATCGAGGTGGCCAGGCGCCTGGTGGTGCGCGGGTTCGGCTGGACCGTGCACTTTGCCGCGGCGATACGCGACGAGCTGCAGGCGCAGCGTCTGCAGGCCTTGCCGATTCGTGGGCTGGAGTTGCATCGGATGATCGGCTATGCGGCCGCGCGGCCGCCGTCGCGGGCGACGCTGGCTGTGATGGAAACGCTCAGGGATGTTGCCAGGGAATTGGCGGTTGATGGGAACTGGCCTAATAGTCGGTTGTTGGGGGAGGTCTTGGATAGTTAGCGGACGCGCTTGGCGGGCGCGGCTGTTGGGCAGTCCACCTCGTCATGCAGCCGCGCTACGGCGCTTGTATTTTGGGGGAACCCGTGGCCACCACGCCATTGTGGTCGGTCATATCGCCCGTTTGGGTGGGCGGCGCGTTGACTCGAAAACGCACGCCTTCCAGTAGCTTGTCCCAAAGGACAATGGCTTCCTCGTCGCTCAGCGATGCCTTGTCCGCAGCGACGACCTCTGTTCGCATATTCGCGTGGATCCAAGCTGGGTGCAGCGTAGAACGTTCCCTACTAAAGTATTGGGCACCACTCCCGAGATTAGCTTCCGCCGGGACCTCCATCGCATAGCGCCCAAAGCAAACCTGCTTGGTCTTGGCAAAGAGGGTCTGCAAGCGCGGTGACATCGCTACGGATTCCAACTTTCCGTTCTCCGGCGCGGCATACGATTGGCCGCCCACCATCAGCAGGGCAGTCATGCTGATGATGGCCAAGGCGCGGTGGATCATTGCTCCTCCCATGTTGTAGTGCTTGTGCGATCTGTCATGTCACCGACCGTGATGATGCGGCGGGGGCTCATGTGCTGGCCTCGCCCATCCACGTCCAGACAACCAGCGCTTCGTCGGACGGCAAAAGCCCGAAGCGGATCATCGGCATCCCTTTTTGCCGCAGGATGCCGGACTTGCTGGCCACCCAATCCGCCTGAGGGTGTCCGGGCGGAAGCGAGGCGCGCCAGATGCCGGACAGCGGGGTGGTTTCGCCCGACCGAACCGTGACCGGATCGCCGGTCTGCGTCGGCGGTGCGTTCACGCGGAAACGCACACCATCCAGCAGCCTGTCCCAGAGGGCTACAGCTTCTTCGTCCGTCAGCGATGCCTGATCCGCAGCGCCGATGCGATTGGCCGCCACCTTGGTGTACATCTTGGCGCCGATCACTGCCGGATGCAGCGTCGTTCGCTCCCTGCCAACAGCTTCCCACTCGAAGTCATGTGTGCCATCCGCACGGCGGACCAGCGATTCTTCCCCTTGCCAGACGCCGACCGTGCGCTTGCCCTCGCGCAGGGTCGTCAATTTCGGGTAGCGGCTACCCAGGTACTTCCTTTGCTCGGCAATCGAAGTCAGCAGACCAGGTTCGCCGTCCACGCTGGCCAGCTTGTTGGAGTCCACGGAAAAGCTCACATCGGGCAGGCTGGGCAGCCGAATGCCTGCGCCAAAGATTTCCTGATAGCTGCCGGACGCGTCCGCGACGAAGCCGTGGTCGATGCAGACGCCGGGGGCCGTGGGGATTTCTGCGTTGTCGCGTGCCCGTATGCCACGCACTAAGGGGGCGAGCTTATCGCCACCAGTAAACCACTCGAACAGATTCGAACCAGATGCTACGAAGGTATGCTTCATTTCCACCCCGTAGTCGATCGAGAGCTGGTCTTCAAAATATCGAATTTCCCAGCTTCGCGAAGTCGCCGCCTGACCAAAATAGCTAATCTTGGCAGTTCGATCTTTACTAAGGATCTCGCGACGAAATGACTCCGCTCGTTCTTTCAAGCGCTCCGCTTGTCCGACGTGCGTAATAATCTTGCCGGGAAACTCCCGGAATCCCCACAGCATCTCGGCTTCGACCGGGACTTCCATCACATAGCGGCCAAAGCACACCGGTTTGGTCTTGGCGAAAAGGGTCTGCAGGCGCGGCGACAGCGCAACGGGTTCCGACATCTTGTTCTCCGGATACGCAAACGATTGGCAGCCCGCGAGCAGCAGGCCAGCCAAGACCTTGGTGAAGCCGCGGCGGGTCATTGGCCCCACCATGTCGCAGTGTTGGCAATCTTGATGATCGAATACAGCGCGCTCGCCAGCACCTGGTCATTCTGATAGCTGCCCTGATGCTCGTAGCCAGTTTGCCGGAATAGCGTACCGCGCACGGCTTCGGCGGACGCCTTGGCAGGCACCGTCTGGTCACCTGCGTCAATCGGTGGCTCCAGGCGCAGTGTCAGCGGCTGTCTGCTCTTGGTGCGCACCACGATGCGGCCCTCGGCATCCTCGCTCTCGATGGTCCACGTGAGTGGGTCGCCATGTGGCGCGAGATCGGCCGTCTCCGCCCGCCAGGTCACGCTGCCGTAGGACTTCTGCGAACTGTCCTCGCCGTAGCTGGCATAGGTCGTGGGGTGGTACAGGTCCTTGATGTTCTTGTGGAAAAGCTGCGCGGCGGCAATCCGCTTCTTCGCAAGTGCGTACGGCTCCGCCCCTCTAAGATCCTTATCTGCCGGATTAATCCATTCCGGATTCAACAGCCGCCACCATGCCTGAGGATTGCGCGTGTAGATGTCGTAGACCGGATCGCCCACCGCCATCGGCGGCGCCGGCTTGTCCACGCCCAGCTTCTGATGCAAGTCCAGATCGCTCAGATACGCCTTCAGCGGTGCATCCGATGCAATCGGCAGCGCCATGGCCTGCCGGTAGTCGCCGGTCTGCAGACGCAACCATCCTCGCGGATAGGAGGCGGTCGGCAGCAGCTCCAGCGGCCCCGAGGCATTGGCAAATACCGCCGTCACTTCCTTGCCTGTTCTGCCCATCACATTGCGGGCAATGTTCCCAACCAGATTGTCCTGCACGTCGGACCCTGTGCGCACGCGCTTGTAGGCCGCCCCGGCGCCGAGCGCAGGCTGGACGCTATGGTAGACGCCGAGAATCTTGTCCTGCGCGTTGCCGTAGTCCGGATGCAGCAGGGCGCGGGCCACCAGGCCACCCATCGAGTGCGTGACGACGATCACCTTTTTGCACTGCCGCCCGTTGGCCTTGTACATCCCGATGATTTCGTCGATGCGCCTGGCCAGCTTCTTTGCGGACGTGCCATTGCTTTCCAGCCAGTTGTAGCCCATCGCGTAGACCGGATACCAGCAGTTCGCCACGCGCAGGACATCGGCCTCGGTCAGCGCATCGCCGGCGCCGCCCCAATAGGCGGGGTTGACGCCCAGCACTTCCACCTTCTTGCCCTTCTTCCAGGCCGGCGAGAGCTCCCCGGCCACCAGCATGTCGTTCAGGTGAGCCTCCATCAGCTTGATCACCTCGCCGTAGGTCTCGAACATGACTTCGCTCCAGCCGCGCCAGCGGGCCTTCTGCGCGGCGGTGGCCTCGTGCTTGCCACGCTTGGCCTTCCACTGCTCGGCGGCAGGCGGCAACGGCGCGCTCATCAGCAAGCCGATATCGGGCAGCCCATCGGGGACGTTGGCGTGCCGCTTGTCGGAATTGACCGTTTCCTCGCCGGTCATGTCGAACTTTCCGGCGTCCTCGGTGATCTCGTAACGGTCCACTTCGGTTTCATCGGGATCGAAGTTCATTTGCCGCCGACCCGGAGAGTCGTTGCGGCGGGCAAGCGTGTCCCCAGTGTCATCCGGCCGCCAGGCAATGTTGTCGTCGCGCTTGAGATCTTCCTGCCGCTTCCGGCTCATGCGAAGGTGGCTCCCCATGATGCCCGGCAGGAAGATGACCGGAATCACCTTGTCAGGCGGCACCGGCAGACTGGCGCGGCGCGTGTCGGTCGAAGGTGTGAGTGCAACGACGGCTCCGGCGTGTCCGCCGATCTCTTCGCCGGTTTTCAGATGGATGCGATCAGTGGCCACTTGCGGACTCCAGAATCTGAATCATGATGTTTTCAGCGCCCTGGCTTTGCTGGAACTTGGTCAGCCCATCGGGGCCGGTGAGGCCCTCGATCACGTTGCCGTCGGATTGCGTCAGCCGGAATTTCCGGTTCCTGGCGGGCGAGCCGTCGGGCAGATGCAAGTACACCTCCTGATCGAAATCGCTCTGTGGTAGCGCCAGGGCGCTGGGGTTCATGCCATCCGGGCCATCGACACTGAAATCGGTCGCGTGAATCTGCCTTACCCCGCCCATGCCCTCGACGATCTGCGAGGGAGTCACGCGCATATAGGTCTGCCCGACCTTGAACAGAATGCCCTGGTCGGCCTCGAAAACGATGTCGCCAAGCGCGCGGAAATGAATGTTGCGTTTGGTGGTGCCCTTGATGTCGCCATCCTGCGCTTCGAGCGCAATGTGGTCCGTGGCGGCCACCAGCCGTATGCCGAGGCTGTGCGCGAACAGCGCAATCCGTCGCGCCGCGCTGGCAAAGATGCCGCCGCTGCTGACGATGGATGCATGCTTGCCAGTCGTGACAGCCAGATGCTCGCCGCTGTGCAATTGGGTGGATTTGGCGGTTGTCGCGGCCAATCCTGCTGCCGACGCAAGGACGAGATGAGGCGAGGTCAACTCGCCATTGATCTCGCCCGAACCGCGGATTTCTTCATCTTGGGCCTTGAGCGCCTTGGCGACGTCCTGCTGTTCCTCATCCTGCGCGTGATGGTGCTGCGCGAGCTGGCCCATGGTGTCGTGGGCATGCTGGGCCTGCTGCAGCCGGTCAACCGTCTCGCCCATGTCCTTATGGTGCGCCCTGGCATCGGGTCGGGGCTCGGTGCTGATCAGCAGGCCATCGCCGCCGCGCACGGCACCGTGCCCATCGGTGCGCAATTCGAAGCCGTTGCCCCGATGATCCTGGCGACCCCGGTTGTCCTCGATGCGGCTCAGGTAGCCCAGGCTCAGTTGCGAGCGCTGGTAGTCCGAGGACAGCTGGGACTGGATTTGCCCCTTGGTATCGTCGAACACCAGATGACCGCTGCTGGAGCCGTCATGCTCACGGCTGCGAATGCCGGTCAGCGCATGCTGATGCGGTAGCTGCCACGGCGGCATGTTGAGGCTGTTCGGCACCGCGCCCATCACGATGGGCTTGTCCGGATCACCGCCGTCCAGGAACATCACCAGCACTTCGCTGCCGATGCGCGGGATGCTGACCTGGCCGTACTGCGAACCCGCCCATGGCGTCGCCACGCGTACCCAGCAGGACATCCTGTTGAAGCGGTCCCACGGAAACTGCACGCGCACGCGCCCGAAGCGGTCGGGCCATACGATATGGCCTTCGGGGCCAACTACCGTCGCGCTTTGCGGGCCAGTGACCACTGGCCACGGGATGCTCAGTGCCGGACGGAAGACCTCATGGGTGGGGTGACACTCGAATTCCACCCGGCAGTGCCACCGCTGGCCTTCACCAGAGGCTTCGGCCACGTCTTCCAGCCTGAGGCTGGTGTTGAGCACCACGTATTCGCGGTTGGCGGCGTGCTGGGGGTGTCCCTTGACGTGCATGGTGCAGCCGGGCACCACGGCACGCAGGTTGCCGGCGCCAAAGCAGCGCAGGCCGCGCGAACGGATCTCCTCCATGCGGATGCGGGCGATCATGTCGCCTTCGTCCCACGGGCGGTTGTCCGTGGCGGGCTGGGCGTGCTCGCTGGGGAAGTCGTACACCTCCTGATGCAGCGCGCCAGTGTTCAGGCCAGTGTCCCGCGGGTCCGAACTGCTGGCGCTCAGGTTGCCGCGTGGCTGGGTGAAGCTGTAGGCATTGGTCGTGTACTTGCCTGCGACCACGGCATCGACAACCGAGAAGGCATCGAGGTGTTCCTGATCGACCCGGGCGCCAGGCGGATGGATTTCCAGCGCCTGGTACGCCTCGCTCGGCATGCTGAAATAGCCACCGACGTGATCGACCAGAACCAGGCGGTGCTTGCCGTCAGAATGTTCGAAGAACCACGATATGCCCCAGTGCTGCATGAGGCGGGCGATGAAGGTGTAGTCGCTCTCGTCGCACTGGGTGCGGTACACCCGCCTGGGGTATTTCGCCACGTCGAGCCTGCGCTCAACCGGAAAGGAGTACGCAGACAGGACCTCTTCGATGATCTCGATGTCGGTGCGGTTCTCGAAGACGCGGCTGTTCCGGTTCTGCGAGGCGATCCACAGCCAGGGGCGCAGCGTCAGTCCGTAGACGAAGTGCCGCCCTTCGGCGCGCAGGTAGCGGGCACGATCGACAATGCCGCTGATCTCGCGAGTGCCTGCGCCAATGCGTCCCGCCAACCCCGTACCCATGCCGTCGAGTTCGACATGTACGGTCAGCTCGCGCCCGTTCATCTCGCGCAAGTCGAAGTTGCCTTCCGGGCCGTGGAAGTTGTAGGCCTTGTCCGGCGTCTTCAGTTCGATGTCGTATTCGAACAGGCCGCAGACGCCTTCCTTGCCCTCCAGGCGCACGAAGGTGAAGGGGGATTGCCCGAGAATATCCGGCAAGGCGGGGCCGGAGACCGTGACGGTGCGGGCGGGAAAAGGCAGGTTGTCGCGAATACCCATGCGAGCGGCCTCCTGAGAGAGGATTACCGCATGGCACCCGTATTACGCGCGAAGCACCTTCTGCGGAGCGCAGGCGATGTTATCCGCAAAACGTGCGTTACACGTGTCAAAGATTGCAACGTTTATCGAAAAGCCAGCAAATTAGGACGATTCCTAGCCATCATGCAGCGCATTCCGCTGCCGCCTGCAGACCTGTCTGCCTCGGCACGACACCCGACCGCATGGCGCCAATGCAGACAGCCCGCTAAAAGACGTGCTTGACCCCCACCATCGTCCCGAACTGCGACCCACCCGCCCTGGGATTGGACCCCGCCGCCCCGGCACTGACTGACTGGGCAAGCTGCCCACCGTTATCGATGAATCCAGCCGTGGCATAGACCGAAGTCCGCTTGGAAAAGGCATAGGCACCGCGCAGCGCATACAGCATGGCCTTGTTGGCGCTGTCATGGAACTTGAGGTAATAGACCTGCCCGGCCAGCGTGAAGGCCGGCGTGATGTCGTAGGCCATGCCGCCATACCAGAGCTCGCTGCGCGGCGTCGCGCTGCCTTCGTTGTCGCGGCGGATCACGCCCACGCCCAGCTTGGCGCGCGACAGCAGTACATAGCCGCTCAGCGACAGGCGGTCGTCGGTCAGCGACTTGTTGCCAAGCCCGCCGAATGCGCCGGGCCCGCCGCGCAGCGAGTCATAGGCAGCGGTGACGCCCCAGCCCTTGTGCTCATACCGGATCAGCGCCGACCATTCCCGGCAGGCAGACTTGCTGGCAGGGTTCTCGCCCGCGCAATTGGTGCCGGCCGGACTGGGGCCGGCGTTGATCGCATCGCGCCCGAAGCTGTAGGTGGCACCGACGGTCAGCCCGCCGAAGGTGCCCTTGTAAGCCACCGCATTGTCGGCACGCGTATTCGGCAGGTAGCTGTCGAGCGACGCCGCGCCGTACACGTTGGGGCCGAGGATGTCCGAGTCCAGGTTGGCCCAGAACAGCATGGTGTACTGCCGCCCCAGCGACAGCTGGCCCCACTTGCCACTCAGCCCCACCAGCGCCTGCCGCCCGAACAGCCGTCCGCCCTGGTTGGCACCGCCGGTATCGGGGGCGAAGCCGGACTCCAGCACGAACACGCTCTTGAGCCCGCCGCCCAGGTCCTCGGTGCCGCGCAGGCCCCAGCGCGACGGCACGGTGCCGGTGAGGGTCGGCATGCGCACCAGGCTGTCGCCGCCCGCGCCGACCTTGTTCACGTATTCCACGCCGGTATCGATCACGCCGTACATCGTCACGGACTGCGCCGCGGCCAGCGTCGGGCTAAGCGCAAGCAGCGCGGCCCCCATGGTTCCGATCTTCATTTGCTGTCTCCTCCGTGGGTCTTTCTTGTCGTTGTGGTGGTACGCGGCCGCCGCCCTATGCAGCCGTGGTGTTGTAGCGCTGATGGATGTTGTTGAGGCTCCGGTAGGCACCGGCAAACTCCCGCAGCTCCAGCGACAAGGCCAGGTAGCGGCGCCGGTATGGCTCGGCGAAATACGCGGTCAAGGTATCGAACAAGGCGCTGACGGTACGGTCGAGCACGTCCTGCGAGCGCCCCCGCGCGACGGCCAGCGTCACGTGCACGAAGGCATCGTCGCTGCTGCCGTCGGCCATGCGGTAGGACTCCAGGCATAGCGCGCGCGCACGGATGCCGCCCACCGGAAACGCGCCGTCCTGCGCGATCAGGACCGCGCTCAGTCCGGCCAGCAAGGCATCGATGCGCACGACCGGCGCGAGGTTGTGGGTGTATTCGACGATCAGGTGCGGCATGGCGTATTCCCTCCTGTGCGCTTGCGGCGCCGATGGCTAGCGCGCCTTGCGCGCGGCAAAGCCGCCGTCGGCATGGACCACCTTGCCGTCGACCATCGTCAGCACCGAACGGATGCGGTGGATGTCTTCAACGGGGACGGTCAGGTAGGGCTTGTCGAGCACCGCCAGGTCGGCCAGCTTGCCGGCCTCCAGCGTGCCGCGCGAGGCCTCGTCGAATGAAATCCACGCGGCATTGGCGGTGTACAGCCGCAGCGCCTCCAGCCGCGACAGCCGGAAGTCCTCCTTGCGCCTGACTTCCTTGCCGATCGAATAGCCGCCGACGTGGAACTCCAGCGCGCGCCAGACGCCGGGGATGCCGATGCGCGTGGCATCCGTGCCGCCCGCCACCTTCAGCCCGTGCTGCAGGGCCAGGCGCACGGGCGGCGCGGCCTCGGCCACATGGTGGTCGTTGGCGTGGCCGATGGCGCCGGCCTCGAAGTACGGCCCCATCTGCACCGTGTAGGAAAGCCCAAGCGCCTTCATGCGCCGGAACGTCTCCGGCTTGCCGGTATTCAGGTGGGCCATGGCCCAGCGCAGCTTGCCCAGGTCATGGCGCTTGCCCACTTCCTCGAAGACATCGAGGATCACGCTGGCGGCATCGTCGGTATAGGCATGGATCTCGACCGGATAGCCGCGGCTGGCGGCGAACGTTGCCACCTTGAGCAGTTCCTCGCGGTCCTTCGCCGACGGCTGGAAGCCAGGTCCCATCTTCACGCCGTCGTCCATGCCGAACACCAGCATCTCGCCCGGGCCGAGGAAGCGCAGCTTGCCGTCGCCCAGGCGCGGCGGCAGGTAGGCCAGCGTATTGCGGAACCATTCGGCCTCGTTGCCAGCGACCATGGTCGGGATGCGGTAGCCGACCCGCAGCGACAGGCTGTCCTCGCGCCACAACGCGTACAGCGGATCGTAGGCCGGGCCCGGTCCCGCGGTAGGGTCGATCAGCGCGGTGACGCCGAGGCTGTTAAGGCGGCTGAAAAAGGATTGCAGGCTAGCCCTGGCGTCGACCTGGCTCTGCGCCAGGATGCGGCCGAACAGCGCCGACAGCGGCCGGATCGCGCCGAAGATCCGGCCGGTGGGGCGCCCTTCGCTGTCGCGCTCCACGCGGATGCCCGGCGGCAGCGCATCCGGCTGGTCGAGCTTGAGCGCTTCGATCGCCCTGGCGTTGACCAGTGCATAGTCGTACAGGTACTGCACATAGGCCGGATTGTCAGGCAGCAGCGCGGTCAGCTCGGCAGGGGTCGGCGCGCGCTTCTCGGTGAACTGGTCGGGGTGCCAGGAACCTGTCACGGCCACCCATTTGCCGGGGCCACGCGACAGCGCGGTCTTGCGCAGCAGCCCCAGCCCCGCGGCCAGGCTGGTGGTCTCGCCTTCATACCAGTAGGTCTCGAAGGCATAGCTCTGGCCGCCGCGAATGGCGTGGATATGGGTGTCGATCAGGCCGGGGATGACCGTGCGCCCGCCCAGGTCGATCACCTCCGTGCGCGGGCCGGCCAGGCGCCGGATGTCCCGGCTGGTCCCCACCGCGGCAATGCGGTCGCCGCGGATGGCCAGGGCCTGCGCCACTGTGTCCGTGGCGTTCATGGTGAGTACCGTGCCATTGACCAGGATCCGGTCGGCATACGCGCCGGCTTGCGCCTGCGCTCCCGAAGCCGCCACCAGGCAGCCGACGGCCATGGCATGCGCCAGGGCCCGTGCAATGCAACGCATATCGATGTTCCCTTCGTGCAGGAGAGGTGGCGCCCGGCCCCCCGGGCGCCGTGGCGGCGTTACTGGCCCGGCTGTGCGCCCGAGCGCTTGACGATGGGCTCGAGCTTGGCGATGTCGGCGGCGATCAGCTTGTCGAAGGCAGCCGGCGTCGAGGGCTTGGCCTCGGCGCCTTGCGCAATGAGCTTCTCCTTGGTCGCCGGCGCGCTGAGCGCTTGCTGCATCGCCGTGTTCAGGCGGGCGACGACATCCTTGGGCGTGCCCGCGGGCGCCAGCACGCCGAACCAGGCATCGAAGACATAGCCCGGCACGCCCGCTTCGGCGATGGTGGGCACGTCCGGCAGCGACGGCACCCGCGCCGCCGTGGCCACGCCCAGGATGCGCAGCTTGCCGTCCTTGACGAACTGCAGCGCAGTGATGGACGGCGCGAAGAACATGTCGACGCGCCCGCTCATCACATCGGTGATCGCCGCCGGCGCGCCCTTGTACGGGATATGCCGGGTCTGCACGCCCGCGGTCACGTTGAACAGCTCGCCGCTCAGGTGCGAAGAGCTGCCACTGCCCGCCGAGCTGTAGGTGACGGAATCGGGCCTGGCGCGCGCAGCCGCCAGCAGGTCCTTGAGCGTGCGGTAGGGGCTGGAGGCGCTGACCACCAGCAGGTAGGGCATGGTCGCCACCGTGGAGATGCCCTTCAGGTCGCGGGTGGTGTCGTACGGCAGCTTGGGATAGAGCGTGGGATTGACCGCATGCCCGGCGGAGGTCAGCAGCAGCGTGTAGCCGTCCGCGGGCGCCTTGGCCACCACCGCGGTGCCGATGGTCCCACCCGCGCCGGGGCGGTTGTCCACCACGATCTGCATGTTCGAGCTGGTGCCGATCTCGGCGCTGACGATGCGTGCGAGCAGGTCGGTGGCGCTGCCGGCAGCAAACGGCACGATCATGCGGATCGGCTTGTCGGGATACGCTTCGGCTTGCGCCGCGCCGTGCAGCAGCGGCAGGCAGAGCGCCGTCGCAAGCGCCGCGCGCAGGATGTTCTGGAATTTCATTGGGGTACTCCTGGAATCGTGGGGGATGGCCTGACGTGCGCCGTGCTCAGAAGACGTGGCGCATGCCCAGCGCAACGGTCTGCGGATCGGCGCCGGCGGAAATGCCCAGCTCATTGATCGCAAAGTCGTAGGTGGCATTCTTCTTGTTGAAGATGCGGCTGTAGAAGCCAAACACCGAGGTGCGCTTGGACAGCGGGTACTCATAGCCCAGGGTGGCCTGGACCGCGCCGGTATCCGCTCCGCTGCGGAAGAAGCCGACAGTCTCGGTGGCGTTGCCACGGCCGTTGCCGGCCACGCCGACGCCGGCGCGCAGGCTGCCCGTCCATAGCTTCTGCACCACAGACGCGTAGTAGGCATCGCGCTTCAGGTCGCCGGTGGCGGTGCGGTAGTGCAGCCGCTCATAGATGGCCGAGACCTTGGTGGTCGGGAACTGGTACGACAGCCCGATCTTCATACCTTCGTCATCGCGTCCCGCGGTCTGGTAGTTGTTGTGGCGCTCATAGGCCAACACGACATTGAGCGGGCCGTTGTCATAGGCCCCCGCGAACGACCACAGGCTCGGGTTGCGCGGCACCGTAATGCGCTCTTCGTTGATACCCCAGGTCACGCCGCCGCTGAAGCCGTTCCACTTCGGGCTGCGGTAATGGACACTGTTCTTCTGGCGGCGATCGAAGGAGCTGGTGTCCTGGACATTGTCGGAGGTCGGGGTCGAGCCATTGCCGATCAGCGCCATGTAGCCAGCCGTGGTCGGATAGAACGGATCGTAGGACGAGGTGGCTTCCAGGTAGGGCGTGGTCCAGTTGCCCATGAAAAAGCTGCCAGCTGAGCCGGCCAATCCAATGCGGGTGTTGCGGCTGGCCAGTTGTCCGCTGCCCGTATCCAATGAGATATTGCTCTCGATCTGCCAGATCGCCTTGAGGCTGCCATACAGCGATTCCTCGCCGCGCATGCCGAAGACCGAGCGGTTGTTGGTCAGCCGGCCGGTGCCGCCCAGCTTGGTGCCGTCGGAAGCCGTCGACGCATCGGAATACTCCATCGATGTATTCAGCCGGCCATAGAGCGTGACATTGCTCTGTGCGAAGGCGCCGGTGCAGCAGGCCGCAAGCGCCGCAAAGGCGGCACCCGCAAGGGGGTTCTTCATATTGTCTCCAGTGTCTTGCGCCTGTCCGAACCGATACGGGGATGCCTGCCCCGCCCTGTGCACGAAACCGCGGGCAACAACGACCCCTGCCCCATTTACGGCATCAGCATCTGGTGGATTCTTGGTGGCGCTCTTTTAGTGCGGCGGATTTACGCGACCATTCAGCGTGAGGTGATTCTAGAAATGGTGAATCACAGCGTCCATTCGCATTTTCTTTTCGTCACCATACCGATTTGTTATTGGAATACCGGGCCCGCGCCACGCCTTGCCAGTGCCGCAAAAGCCGACGCTGTCGGGCTTGAGCATAGGTACTTGGGGACGTGCCTGGTAGCCGGTGTGGCTGTACCACTGCGTTCCAGGCATAGGACGCTGGACGCCGGAAGCCGTGCGCTATGCCGCGCACTCCCGGGCGCGGCCGCAGGCAGCCATGACCGCTCGTCGCGCTCAATAGCTTGTGGATGTGTCGCATGGCACCCGCCGCATCAGAACGTATAGCCGAGCGCCAGGTAGAGAAAGCGCGTGTTGTGTCCGCCAACGGCTTTCAGCGTGCGGCTCTCATCCACATACACGGCGCCGCCATTGACCAGCACATGCCGGCTCGCCTGCCATGCAACATCCACAGAGAGCTGGCTGCTGCTGTACTGGCCGGAGCGGCCCGCGGTGCCGGGAACCGGGATGCCCGCCGAGGTGTAGACCGCGTCGTGCGTGGTTGCCCGCCAGATGAAGTCACAGGCGAAGGTCAGCTTGATGCCGGCCGCGGGAACCAGCGTCAGCGACGGCTGGATATCCAGCACGTTGGAGGCGCCGATCAGGCCGGCTTGATTGAAGTAGGCCTCTTGCGTTACTGGCCTGCCTTTACGGTCGTGTAGCTCGTGATCAGATTTCGATAATCAGGGATGTGATTCGAAAATAGCGTTCCAAGTCCCTCGATATCATTCCTCCAGTCGCGGTGCAGTTCGCAGGCGATACCAAACCACGTCATCAACTGTGCCCCAGCCTCTGCCATCCTGTTCCACGCCGAGTGGCGCGTTACTTCATTGAACGTACCCGATGCATCCGTGGCGACGAACACATCATAGCCTTCGGCCATCGCGGAAAGCGCTGGAAAGGCAACGCAGACCTCAGTGACCACGCCGGCAATTATCAACTGCTTCCTTCCCGTGGCCTTCACTGCTTTGACAAAGTCCTCGTTGTCCCACGCATTGATTTGTCCTGGCCGAGGAATGAAAGGTGCATCGGGAAAAATCTGCTTCAACTCCGGGACCAGAGGGCCATTTGGTCCATCCTCGAAACTGGTGGTCAGAACGGTGGGGAGCTTGAAATACTTGGCAAGGTCTGCAACGGCCAGAACATTGTTCTTGAACTTGTCTGGCTCGATATCGCGAACGAGGGAGAGAAGACCGGCCTGATGATCGACCAAGAGAACGGCTGCATCATTCTTGTCCAACCGCTTGTAGGGCTTGCTCATGGCAATCTCCTTTGTAGCAGGATTGAGCCAAATTCGGCACTTTCTGTGGGTGACGGCGACTCACCGCCGACTCCTATTCTTGTCGATCGAACCAGAATTTGAAAGCAGGGGCGGCCGTGGATCTTTCCTCCGACTAACGGGGTATGATCATTTGTCCGTAGAGACGGCATGAACGGTCGTTGAATCGACACCCAGTCGATGGCGGAGATGGGTCGCAAACGGAAGTCTGTAGTTGCGGCAGGCCAGCGTTACATGCTCGCCCTTTCCGCCTCAGTCAGGCCAATCCTGACTTGCGAGTTTTCGAGCTTGGCGTCGGTCACCCCATCAATGCCTCGTTGGTCATGAGCACGATTTTGCCGGCCACGCCTTTCTCACCGAGCAACTCGTGCGCAAGTTTTGCCTCGCTAAGAGAGAATTTCCGAGCAATCAGCGGCTTGATTCTCTCTTGTTGAAGTAGGTCCAGCAGAACAGTCAAGTCCTGCCGGAACAATGCCGGTTTCATCCGCTTGAGCCATTGAATGCTGTAGGGGACCACCCGCTTCCGGCCCGGGAGGAGCCAGCCTCCAACAATGCACACACCGAAAATCGCAAGTCGCTGGAAGCGGTTACGACGCCCCGAGCGACCTGATGCCAGGCGTCCCCCACGTAGCGAGGCAGTAAGGCCATAGGCTACGACTTTCCCGCGGGGATGGAGAGCGTCGCGGGAACGCCAGATGTTGCTGCCGCCGATCCCGTCGAAGACGACGTCTACGCCGTCACCCGTCAGGCGGCGTATCTCTTCCACGAAATCAAGCCTTTGATAGTCAATGGGTATGCCGCCCAGGCCAGAAACCGCCATCGCATCTTGCGATGAACAGGTCCCGTACATTTGCAGCCCGGCGAGGCGCCCAAGCTGCAATAGTGCCGAGCCAACTCCGCCCGCCGCACCGTGAATCAAGACCTGCTGACCCGGCTCGACTTTGGCGCAGCGATGCAACATCTGGTACGCAGTAACGTAGTTCAGTACGAGGCTGACAGCCTCGGCCACGTCCACTCCCGGAGGCACGGGAACCAGTTCGCGCTGAGCCAGACAGACGAACTCGGCGTATGCGCCGCTGATCGGCAAGGCTGCAATGATCTGACCGGGTTCAACCCCGGAGACCCCACTGCCTAGTTTGTCCACCATGCCGACCAGATCCCAACCGGGCGTAAAAGGCAGCGGGGGCGTTTCGGGGTGAAAGCCCTCGCGCATCATTATGTCCGGTTGGCCCACACCTGCTGCCAGCACCCTCACCCGCACTTCGCCGACCTTGGGTTCGGGGCATTCCTCCTCCACTACGTGAAGCGCATCGGGCCCGCCGTAGTTGGTGACTATGATGCGCCTGTGTTTCATAGCGTTGGAGAGTATCCGTCTCGTACCACAACAACGTCGCAGATCGTCGACACTAGCGACAAAGCCTTGAGACTAGCGGCTCGTATGTACGCAGCCTCTGCATTAAAACTAGGTGCTATCTCGCCAGCGCGGTTGACCTAAGTCAACGGGGTTGGCCTTGACGATTCAGCCTACAGAATGCATTCCATCCGACGCACCAAAGAGCATCACTGATCTATCGACGGACCAAGAATCTGCGTGCCGTTCAATTGTTTGTCGGCCATACCACTTGAGAGCACAGCGCGCTATCTTGGAGTGAGGTGCGTGGCCGGATCGCGGTCGCTTGCCGGCCTAGTAACTGCCAGTTTCTGCCATCCAACAGGTGGCACCCAACGGCGGAAGCTCCTTCTAATGTGGCCACTCGCGCGACCGCCCTGAGTTCGTCCCCAAAGCGTACGCCGCCAATACCGTTGAGGCGGGCGACTTGCGTGGACAAGCAAGAATTCAGGGCAAGCCAGGCCAATTCTGTCCTAATGGGTTTTTCAAAACGGTGCGAAGCGCCGTTCCCGACCTTGAAACGGTCGGTGATCCGCAGCAATTGGAACGCGGTCGAAGCGGGGACATCCAGGACTCGCTTTCTCTTGATCCGGCGCAAAGCAGCCACGGCCCTTCATGACTATTCACTATCCAAGTGCCAACCTTTCGGGGGAGCCGGCCATGTACCCGATTGTCGAAACGCGTCTTGGCAAGGTGCGAGGCCTCCGCTGCGATGGCGTGTACGCGTTCAAGGGCATCCCATATGCTGGCCCACCGTTCGGCATGAACAGGCTGCGGCCGCCGCAATCCGCAGCACCCTGGCGTGGCGTGCGGGATGCGCTCTCGTTTGGGCCGAAATCGCCACAGATTGCGTACCCGCCCGGCATCGCGGAGGCACTCGGAGAACTCGTTGGCGGCGGCGAGGATTGCCTCGGCGACGGTCTCGCCAATCTCGGACTACTTGACCAGATCGCCGCGCTCGAGTGGGTGCAGCAGAACATTGATGCATTTGGCGGGGACCCAGGTCAGGTCACTATTTTTGGGCAGTCGGCCGGCGGGATGAGCATCGCAACCCTCTTTACCGTGCCACGCGCGCAAGGGTTGTTTCGGCGGGCAATCGTGGAAAGCGGAAACACACCCCATGTCACTTCGGCCAACACGGCGAAACGCATTGGCCACAGGCTGGCGGCGCTCCTGAAGGTCGATCCCACCAGGGAGGCGATTGCCTCAACCACGCCCGCGCAGGTTCTGCAGGCACAGGCGCAATTGCGCGAGGAACTGACTGCCGATCCGGACCCGGCTTTCTGGGGGGAGGTTGCGCTTAGCAGCCTCCCGTGGGCGCCTACGGTCGATGGAGCAATTCTTCCTGCCCCCCCAATCGACGCCATTCGCGCGGGCGTGGCCGCGAACACAGCACTGTTGGTCGGTTCGAATACCGAGGAGACCCGGCTCTTCCTGGTCCCCAGCGGAGCCATAGATCGCATTACCGAGGCCTCCGTCCTGGCGCTGGTGGCCGCGTACGGCCTGTCGGCCGGAGGCCTGAGCGGCTACCGCGCAGCACATCCCACGGCCACCGCTGGTGAGCTGTTCTCGGAAATCCAGACGGATTGGTACTGGCGCATCCCTGCCGTTCGACTCGCAGACGCCCACGCGGCGAATGCCCGGATTTCGACGTACATGTATGAGTTCGCGTGGCGTTCGCCTCAGTTGGGAGGTCGTCTGGGCGCGGCGCATGGGGTGGAGATACCATTCATCTTCGATACTTTGGGCCCCGGAGCAGAGGCGCTGGTCGGCCCAACACCGCCACAGTCGCTCGCCGACGCGATGCACCGGGCCTGGGTTGCGTTCGCCGTCAACGGCGATTGCGGCTGGCCCACCTACGATCCGGTCCACAGGTCAACGATGCGCTTCGACACGCCGTCTGCCGTGGTAGACGACCCGTTGGCCGTGAGGCTTGCCCTCTGGCACGGCGTGCCTTAGTGCGTCGTACCGCTGGCCTTCCGAACAGCTCCACCCGCAACATGTCCAAGCGCATCGTGATCATCCAGGGGCATCCAGACCCATCGGGCCAGCGCTTGCTGCATGCGCTGGCGGACGCCTACGCTCAAGGCGCGACCACGGCAGGACACGGCGTACGGCGCATCGAGGTGGCGAAGCTCGACTTCCCGCTGCTTCGCACGCAGGCTGAGTTCGAGACTGGCACACTGCCTCCTGCATTGGAGCAGCCAAGGGAGGACATGCGCTGGGCGGAGCATTGGGTTTTCCTGTTTCCGCTATGGCACGGAACCATGCCGGCGCTATTCAAGGGTTTTCTCGAACACATCTTTCGGCCCGGATTTGCCATGGATTACAAGGAGAAAGGGTTCCCCAGACGACTGCTCGCCGGCCGCTCGGCACGCATCATCGTGACCATGGGAATGCCGGCGCTGCTGTATCGCTGGTACTTTGGCGCATACGGAGTCCGCGGCTTCGAGCGCAGTATGCTGAGTTTCGCCGGGATCAAGCCGATCCGCGAGAACCTGTATGGGCTTACCTTTGCCAACGAGAGGACACGTACCCGGTGGCTGGAAAACATGCGTGCACATGGTGCGCACGGGAACTGACCGGAACTCGGCAGACACATGCGCGCTCCTGGGCGGTTGCCGTCGTTGTGGTGGCTCCCTGCCACCGTCCGTTCATCGGCCAAACCGGCCCTTCGCCTTCGGGAGTCTGAATGGCTCAGAAGGGTCGGTGGCCTAAACCGCTCGCGCGGTAACCCTCCGGCCATCAAGAGACGGTCGCCGACCGAAGCCCAAGGGCTGTTGTGCGGCCATCACGGTCACTGATAACCCACGGCTGAGATGCCGAGTATGGCGGCTTCGCGAAGCGATGGGCGAGGACTCGCCGCTTAGGGAGGATTTGTTGGTTGTGACGAACTTCTACCGACTGATGCCGTCAACGACTGATGCTAGCCCCCTTTGGAGCAGGGACCAGTCCATACCGATGACGACCGCGCGGTAGCCGCGTGCGATCATGGCATTTGCCAGGTCGGTAGTCGGCGCGACGCCGCCGAGCAAAACCCGGCTCTTTAGAATTGGGGTCTCAAGTTGTGCGATTACCGCTTGCACCTCGGGGAGGTCCGTCCGCCCCCGGTATCCCATGCTGGTGGCAAGGTCCCCGGGACCGATGAAAACAAGGTCAAGTCCGGGCGTTGCGACAATGTCTTCAATATTGCCAATGGCATCGACGTGTTCAATCGTGCCAATGGCAAGCACCTCGCCATCTGCGCAATCCAGATATTCGCGCATGGTTAGACCCCATCGCGGCGGGGCATAGAACGGGCCCCAGAAGCGATCTCCTTCGGGCGGGTAGCGGACAGCCCGCACTGCCGCCTCTGCAGCGGCCCGGGTCGTCGTCATCGGAAAGCAGACCCCCAAAGCGCCGAGGTCAAGAGGGACCTTGGCCTGCCACGCATTGGTTGCCGCAACCCGGACCAGCGGCACGAGCGGGGTGCCGGAAGTCGCGCAAATCATCGCGTGAGCAGTGCCGGCATCGATTGCGCCGTGCTCCATGTCGATGAGGACCCAATCGAGACCGGCATGAGCCATGATCTGGATGGTCTGAACCGAAGGTATGGTCGCGATGGCGCCAAGCGTTGCTTGGCCATTTCGCCACATCGATTTCAGCCGGTTGATTCCTTTGGCGGCAGGGACGGTAGTTGTCATGATGGCTCCTGGGCACGGGCGCCATCGTAGTCTATGCATCTCGTGCCGGCCTTGCCAAGGAGACCTGTTGGGTCAAAAGCTGATGTAGAGGAAAGCTGCAGTTTCCGCGAAAGGGTGGCGTCGGATATGGGCCCGCAGATTCTGCCGTTCAGCGCGTTGCCTCGAACGCCTCTTTGGGGTCGCCTTCTGTCCTATGTGGATCGGTGCAGGACGAGCACTCGGCTGTGTTCAGCGTCGGGCCGTAGTCGGCCAATTTGAGTCAGTCATCCCAACATTTTGGGTGACCGCGTCGGCCGATTCACGGCCCTTCGCGAATTACCAAGCTTCGGCCGGTGTCGGGCCATGATGTGACATTCGTCCACGCCAGCGCGTCGAACGTCCAAGCGTCGCTTCTCGCTTCCAGGCGGCCGTAGTGGGTGCGGCGAGTCAACCCGGTTCCTGAACCGGCACGCCCGTCAACTGTTGAGTCGCACGCCCGCTACAGACCACCCACAGTCGGCAGGAATGATGGCGCCGGTAACATAGGCTGCAGCCTCGAAGGCCGGAAACAAGCGTTTGCCTGATAAAGATAGTGAACCTCGGACGAGACAGTATGGCGTGAGTCATGTCATGCCGTGCCCTCAACACACGCGCAGGCCGGTCGCAGCCCGCCTACAGCACCGTACCCCCCGGCGCCGGCGGCACCGCAGCCGCCTGCCACCCCCCGCCCAAGGCCTTGAATGCCGCGATGGCCGCGCGGGCTGACTGCGCTTCGGCCTGCGCCTTCGCATCGGATGTCTTCAGCAGGTTCTCGTCGGCGAGCAGCACCTCGATCAGGCGGACAACGCCCTTCTCGTAGGCCGCGAACGACGAATTCCGCGCCTGCCGGAGCGCCTGTTCCCCACGTTCAAGGGCATTGGTCTGTTCCTCGCGCTTGACCAGCGCCGTGAAGGCATTCTCGACATCCTCCGACGCATGCAGCACGGCCAGTCGATAGCCCGCCAGCGCCTCGGCCTCCTGCCCCTTCGCTTGGTCGATCTGCGCCCCGATGCGCCCGAAGTCGAACAGTCGCCAGCGCAGCCCGGCCACGCCGGCAGCCTGGTTGGCACTGGCCGAGAACAGGTTGCCGCTGGCCACGGTCGTCGCGCTGCCCAGCAGCCCGCTGAGCGAGACCTTCGGGTAGTACTCGGCGATGGCCGCGCCGATGCGGGCATTCGACGCCGCCAGCCGGCGTTCCGCCACGATCAGGTCGGGGCGCCGCCGCAGCAAGTCGGCGGGCGTGCCGGTGGCTTCGATCCGCGGCGCGGCCGGGATCACCTTGATGTCGGCGAGTTCGGCGCGGTAGGTGCCCGGCTGGCTGCCGAGCAGCACGTCCATCGCGTTCAGCGCGGCGTCGAGTCCGGCTTCGAGTTCCGGAATGGTGGCCTCCACCTGCGCGAGGGCACCTTCCGCCTGCTGCACCTCCAGCGCGGCGGCCAGTCCCTTGGCGTAGAGCAGCCTGACGGTCGAGACCAGCTTCTGCTGCGTATCCACCTGCTGCCGCGCGATCGACAGCCGGGCCTGCAGGCCACGGATGGTCACGTAGGTGTCGGCGGCCTGTGCCGCCACCTCCACGCGGGTGGCAGCCAGCCCGGCCTCCGACGCCTGGTACTCCGCCTGCGACGCCTCGCGCTCCCGCCGCAGGCCGCCGAAGATGTCGATCTCCCAACTTGCGGTGAGGTCGGCCTCGTACAGGCTGCCATGCCGGTCGAAGTTTGGCGTTGCATTCAGCACCCGGCCCAGCGGCGTCTCCAGGGACTGGTACTGCTTCGCGGCCTGGGCGCTGACGGCGCCCGAGGGCAGTAGCGCGGCCGTGGCGAAGCGCAGTCCGGCCCCGGCCTGCGTGACCCGGGCGGAGGCGACCGCCAGGTTGAGGTTCTGGTCGAGCGCCAGCCGCACGAAGCGCGTCAGTTGGGGGTCGCCAAACCCTTCCCACCAGACTTCGAGATCCGCCCGGGTGGCGGCCCGGCGCTGCTCCACGTCGCGTTGCCCGAGGAAGCGGTCGGCGGTGGGCACCTCGGGCTTGCGGTAGTCGGGGCCGACGGCACAGCCGGCGAGCGCCGCCAGAGCAGTCACGGCGGCAACGAGGCCGGACAGGTGAGTGAGCGATCGGGAACGGGAAGGGAGGCGTCGGGAATGCATGGGCTGCCGGAATAACATGGTCGAACTTTTTTCGTGACTTGTGACCATAATACAAACTGGTCACTCTTTGTCAATGACGATTCAACGTGTAAGCTCACGACATGACCGATACCCAACCCACCACTCCCCAGCCGCGCGGTCCCGTGGACCACGGCGTGCGCAACCAAATCGTGGAGGCGGCCACCGAGCACTTCAGCCTCTACGGATATGAAAAGACCACGGTGTCCGACCTGGCCAAGGCCATCGGATTCTCGAAGGCCTACGTCTACAAGTTCTTCGACTCTAAGCAGGCAATCGGCGAGGTCATCTGCTGCAACTGCCTCAACCAGATGCGGCAGGCCGTGGACGAGGCGGTGGCCGGCGCCGACTCGGCCTCCGAGCGGCTGCGACGCCTCTTCGGCACGCTGGCGGAGGCTGGCAGCCGGCTTTTCTTCCAGGACCGCAAGCTGTACGCCATTGCCGTGGTGGCCTGCGAGGAACAGTGGGCTTCGGCCCGCGCCTACGATGCCCATATGCAGCAACTGATCCTGCAGATCGTGCGCGAGGGGCGCGAGTCGGGTGAGTTCGAGCGCAAGACGCCGCTCGACGAAACGGCTCACGCCATCTACCTCGTGATGAAGCCCTACCTCGACCCGCTACAGCTCCAGCACAACCTTGACTTCGTCGAAGTGGCGCCGGCGCAGCTCAGCAGCCTGATCCTGCGCAGCCTGGCACCCTGATCCCTCCGAGTGTGCGCAGGTCCTCGGGCGCGAAAATGAGAGTGACCATTGACTAAATTGGTCACCGTTACTACAGTGAAGGCCATCTGTATGGAGGGCCCTCATGCTTCAGCGCCGATTTTCCGCATCCACCGTCACCCACGCCGCCACCAGTGCTCCTGCCTTCGCGGCCATGTGCCTCCTACCGCTCGCACTTGCGGCATGTAGCGGCAAGCCACAGCCCGATCCCCGCGTGCAAGCGCCACTGGTGAGGGTGGAAAATGTGCAGGACGCGTCAGCCGCCCGGCGCGCCTTCACCGGCATCGTCGCCGCACGGGTGCAGAGCGACCTGGGCTTCCGCGTGTCGGGCAAGGTGCTGGAGCGCCTGGTCGACACTGGCCAATCCGTGAAGCGCGGCCAGCCGCTAATGCGGCTCGACCCCGTCGACCTGAAGCTGGCAGCACGCGCGCGGCAGGAAGCCGTGGCCGCCGCCAAGGCGCGCGCCACGCAACTGGCGGCTGACGAGGAGCGCTACCGCGACCTCGTGGCGGCCGGGGCGGTATCGGCATCTGCCTATGACCAGATCAAGGCCTCCGCCGATTCGGCGCGGGCGCAGCTCAGGGCGGAAGAGGCACAGGCCGACGTGGCGCGCAACGCGTCCGACTACGCCGTGCTACTGGCCGATGCCGACGGCGTCGTGGTCGAGACCCTCGCCGAACCCGGGCAGGTCGTGAATGCCGGCCAGGTGGTGGCGCGGCTGGCCCGCGCCGGACAACGCGAGGCCATCATCCACCTGCCCGAAACCCTGCGCCCGCCGGTAGGCTCCACAGCCCGCGCGACACTCTACGGCAAGGACGGCATGGCAGTCACCGCGACCCTGCGGCAGCTTTCCGACGCCGCCGACCGCCAGACCCGCACCTATGAGGCGCGCTACGTGCTTGGCGGCGCACTGACCGATGCGCCGCTCGGCGCCACCGTCACGCTGCAGGTGGCCGATCCACAGGAAGCGTCGCAATCCGGCCTGCAGGTTCCCATCGGCGCGCTCCACGATCCGGGCAAGGGCCCCGGCGTCTGGGTGCTCACCGGCACCCCGGCGCACGTGACGTGGCGGCCGGTCACCGTGCGCGCCATCAGCGACGATGCCGCGAGGGTCGAGGGCCAGATCCAGCCCGGCGACCGCGTGGTGGCGCTGGGGGCGCACCTGCTGAACGAAGGGCAGCAGGTCAGGTTGGCGTCGGAGGTGAAGGTGGCCGAAGCCGCCACCGACGGTAAAGGCCGCAACCCCGTCAACGGCGTGCGGGAGCAGCAATGAGTGGCTTCAATCTCTCGGCACTCGCCGTGCGCGAGCGTGCCGTCACCCTCTTCCTGATCATCCTCATCTCGGTCGCCGGCTTCGTCGCCTTCTTCCAACTCGGCCGCGCGGAGGACCCGCCATTCACCGTCAAGTCGATGATCTTCATCACGGCATGGCCCGGCGCGACGGCGCAGGAAATGCAGGACCAGGTCGCTGAAAAGCTGGAAAAGCGCATGCAGGAACTGCGCTACTACGACCGCACGGAAACCTACACGCGGCCCGGACTGGCGTTCACCACCGTCACGCTGCTCGACAGCACGCCGCCAAAGGAAGTCCCCGAGGAGTTCTACCAGGCCCGCAAGAAGCTCGGCGACGAGGCGCGTTCCCTGCCGGCCGGCGTCATCGGCCCGCTCATCAACGACGAATACTCCGACGTGACCTTCGGCCTCTTCGCGCTGAAGGCCAGGGGCGAGCCGCAGCGGCTGCTGGTACGCGAGGCGGAGACCATCCGCCAGCGCCTCCTGCATGTGGCCGGCGTGAAGAAGGTCAACATCATCGGCGAGCAGGCGGAGCGCATCTACTTGTCGTTCTCGCACGACCGGCTGGCCACGCTCGGCGTGACGCCGCAGGACATCTTCGCCGCGCTCAACAGCCAGAATGTGCTCACCCCCGCGGGTTCCATCGACACTGACGGGCCGCAGGTCTTCGTGCGGCTCGACGGCGCGTTCGACAAGCTGCAACGCATCCGCGACACCCCCGTGGTGGCACACGGCCGCACGCTGAAGCTGTCTGACATCGCCACCGTCGAACGCGGCTACCAGGACCCGGCCACCTTCGTCGTGCGCAACAAGGGCGAGCCGGCGCTGCTGCTCGGCATCGTGATGCGCGACGGTTGGAACGGCCTCGACCTCGGCAAGTCGCTCGAAGCGGAAGTAGCGAAGGTCAACGCCGAGCTGCCGCTGGGCATGGAACTGAGCAAGGTCACCGACCAGGCCGTCAACATCAAGTCGGCCGTCGAGGAGTTCATGGTCAAGTTCTTCGCCGCGCTGATCGTGGTGCTGGTGGTGAGCTTCGTCAGCATGGGCTGGCGGGTGGGTATCGTGGTCGCGGCGGCCGTGCCGCTGACGCTGGCCGCCGTCTTCGTGGTCATGGCCGCGACCGGAAAGAGCTTCGACCGCATCACGCTGGGCTCCCTGATATTGGCCCTCGGACTGCTGGTGGACGACGCCATCATCGCCATCGAAATGATGGTGGTGAAGATGGAGGAAGGGTATGGACGGATCGCGGCGTCGGCCTATGCCTGGAGCCATACGGCCGCGCCGATGCTGTCTGGCACGCTCGTCACCGCCGTGGGCTTCATGCCGAACGGCTTTGCAAAGTCTTCCGCAGGCGAGTACACCGGCAACCAGTTCTGGATCGTGGGGATCGCGTTGATCGCGTCGTGGATCGTCGCGGTCGTTTTCACGCCCTATCTCGGCGTGAAGCTGCTGCCCGAGATGACAAAGGTGGAAGGCGGCCATGGCGCCATCTACGCCACGCCGAACTACCAGCGCTTTCGTGGGCTGCTGGGGCGGGTCATCGGGCGGAAATGGCTCGTGGCGGCAATCGTCGTCGGACTGTTCGCCACGAGCGTGGTCGGCATGGGCGCCGTGCGCAAGCAGTTCTTCCCGACCTCTGACCGTCCCGAGGTGCTGGTGGAGGTGCAGATGCCCTATGGCACGTCCATCGAACAGACCAGCGCCGCGGCGGAGAAGGTGGAAGCGTGGCTCGACAAACAGCCAGAAGCGAAGATCGTGACGTCCTATATCGGCCAGGGGGCTCCGCGCTTCTACCTGGCGATGTCGCCGGAACTACCCGACCCGTCCTTCGCCAAGATCGTGGTGCGCACCGACAACCAGGAAGAACGCGACGTGCTCAAGGGCCGGCTCCGCCAGGCCATCGCCGAAGGCCTTTCGCCGGGCGCGCGGGTGCGCGTGACGCAACTGGTGTTCGGGCCCTACTCGCCCTTCCCGGTCGCGTTCCGCGTCATGGGCCCCGACCCCGACAAGCTGCGCGCCATCGCGGAGCAGGTAGAGGGCGTGATGGACGCCAGCCCGCTGATGCGCACCGTCAACACCGACTGGGGCCCGCGGGTGCCGGGGCTGCACTTTACGCTCCAGCAGGACCGGTTGCAGGCGGTCGGCCTGACCTCCCACGACGTGGCGCAGCAGCTTGAATTTCTGCTGACCGGCGTGCCGGTGACCGAGGTGCGCGAGGACATCCGCTCGGTGCAGGTGGTGGCGCGCGCCGCGGGCGACATCCGCCTCGACCCGGAGCGCATCGCCGGCTTCACGCTGATCGGCGCCAACGGCGGGCGCGTTCCCCTCTCGCAGGTCGGCACGGTGGACGTGCGCATGGAAGATCCCATCCTGCGCCGACGCGACCGCACGCCGACCATCACCGTGCGGGGCGACATTGCCGACAACCAGCAGCCGCCCGACGTATCGAAGGCCATCCTGGCGCAACTGCAGCCGGTCATCCAGAAGCTGCCCTCCGGCTACCGCATCGAGATGGCCGGTTCCATCGAGGAATCGGGCAAGGCGAACAAGGCGCTGGCGCCGCTGTTCCCCATCATGCTGGCGATCACGCTGCTGATCATCATGTTTCAGGTGCGGTCGATGGCGGGCATGGTCATGGTCATCCTGACGAGTCCGCTCGGCCTGATCGGCGTGGTCCCGACGCTACTGCTCTTCCACCAGCCGTTCGGCATCAATGCGCTCGTGGGGCTGGTGGCGCTGTCCGGCATCTTGATGCGGAACACGCTGATCCTGATCGGGCAAATCCAGGGCAACCTGAAGGAGGGACTGTCGCCGTACGACGCGGTGGTGGAAGCTACCGTGCAACGGGCCCGGCCGGTGCTACTGACGGCCGTGGCGGCCATCCTCGCCTTCATCCCGCTCACGCACTCGGTGTTCTGGGGCACGCTGGCCTATACGCTGATCGGGGGGACGCTCGCCGGCACGCTGTTGACGCTGGTGTTCCTGCCGGCGATGTATGCGATCTGGTTCCAGATCCGGCCGCCGGCGCAGGTGGCGGTGCAGGAGGCCCCCGTGGGCGAGGTGGCGGAGGTGGCGTAAGCGGCTTGCATTGCAAGCATGCGATGGGGCATCACTTGCGAAATTCGGATACCCCAAAAAAACAAGGCCCTCTGCTTATGGAGGGCCCTGCTCTGATTGCACTTTCTCGACTTTAGCGCGACAGCCAGCTTGGTTTTTCCAAACTATTGCGCCGCTTTCCAAACTAAATTGTCACGCTACAGCGGATCAGCCAGCGAAATTCTTGCCGGCGAAGTCCCAGTTCACGACATTCCAGAATGCCTCGACGTACTTCGGGCGGGCATTGCGGTAGTCGATGTAGTAGGCGTGTTCCCACACGTCGCAGGTCAGCAGCGCCTTGGCGTCGGTGGTCAGCGGGGTGGCGGCGTTGGAGGTCGAGACCAGGTCCAGCGAGCCGTCGGCCTTCTTGACCAGCCAGGCCCAGCCCGAACCGAAGGTGCCCACGGCGGTCTTGGTGAACTCTTCCTTGAACTTGTCGAACGAGCCCCACTTGGCGTTGATGGCATCAGCCAGCGCGCCGGTCGGCTGGCCGCCGCCGTTGGGCTTCATCGAATCCCAGTAGAAGGTGTGGTTCCACACCTGGGCAGCGTTGTTGAAGATACCGCCCGACGACTTCTTGACGATCTCTTCCAGGGTCGAGTTCTCGAACTCGGTGCCCTTGATGAGGTTGTTCAGGTTGGTGACGTAGGTCTGGTGGTGCTTGTCATGATGGAACTCCAGCGTCTCCTTGGAGATATGCGGAGCCAGGGCATCATGCGCGTACGGCAGCGGGGGGAGCTTGTGTTCCATTGTTCTGTCTCTGTGGGTTGGGGTTGTGGGTCCGGAATTGGCGATTGTAGGGGACTTGCAATACCCGCGCAAACCGCGGGACAAAGCCCCCTGCTCCGATGTTAGTTTGTCCTGGCAGGGGTTTCCGGGGGGATTTCCGCCCGGCTTGCCTGAGCGTTTCGCGCCCGCCGCGGCATCGCGAATGGGAGGCGTTCCCGGGCCGCGCAGGCGCTCAGAAATCCGGCAGCTTGGCCTGCACGCCGGCAATCGCCAGGTCGGCCACGCCCTTGGCCAGGTGCGCTTCGACCACGCTGCCCGCGCGGATCTCGGCGGGCGAGCGCAGCGCGCGTCCGCGCTGGTCCAGCAGCACCGCATAGCCGCGTTCCAGCGTACGCTGCGGCGCCAGCAACTCAAGCGCGCCGGCGCTGCGCGCCAGGCGCTGGCCGGCGCGCTCGTGCTGGCGCACGGCGGCGGCCTGCAGGCGTTGCCACAGGCGGGCCACGTCGGCATGGGCGGCGCTGGCATCGGGACGGCACGCGCTCCAGCGCATCGCCAGCAATTGCTGGCGGTGGCGCTGCGACACCACCGTGTCGCGCAATGCCGAGCGCAAGTGTCGCGCCAGATTGTCGACGCGCGCGCGCCGCTCCTGCAGCTGCGCCTGCGGGCTGCGCACTCGCCGCGCCAGCCAGTCCAGGTGCTGCGCGCGCAGGTCCAGCCCGCGCCGCATGCACTGCGTGAGCGCGTCGCGCGCACGCATCGCCTGTGCCAGCAGGTGCGCGCGATCCGGGCTGACCAGCTCGGCCGCGCCGGTCGGCGTGGGCGCACGCACATCGGCGACAAAGTCGGCGATGGTGAAGTCGGTTTCGTGGCCCACTCCGGAGATGACCGGCAGCGCGCAGCGCGCAATCGCCTGCGCCACCACCTCTTCGTTGAACGACCACAGGTCTTCGATGCTGCCCCCGCCGCGGCACAGGATCAGCACGTCGCACTCGCACCGCGCGCTGGCCGCATCGAGCATGTCGGCGATCTTCTGCGCCGCGCCCGCGCCCTGCACCGGTACCGGATAGACCAGCACCGGCACATGCGGCGCGCGCCGGCGCAAGGTGGTCAGCACATCGCGCAGCGCCGCCGCCTGCAGCGAGGTGACCACTCCGATGGTGCGAGGATGCGCCGGCACCGGGCGCTTGCGCTCCGGCGCGAACAGCCCCGCCTGCGCCAGCTTTTCCTTCAGGCGCAGGAAGGCTTCGTACAGGTTGCCCAGCCCGGCCCGGCGCATTGCCTCCACGCCCAACTGCACCTCGCCGCGCGCCTCATACATGGTGACCACGGCGCGCACCTCCACCGCTTCGCCCTCGCGCGGCTGGAAGTCGACATGCTGGTTGCGCCCGCGGAACATCACGCAGCGGATCTGCGCGCGTGCATCCTTGAGCGAGAAATACCAGTGCCCGCTGGCGGCGCGCGTGAAATTGGAAATCTCGCCGCGCACCCAGGCCAGCGGAAAACTGCGTTCAAGCAGCCTGGCGATTGTGTGGTTCAGCTCACCGACAGGGATGACATCGCGGCCGCTGCGCGGCGCGGTGGAGGAAGGGTCACGCGAAAAATTCGGCAAGTCTGGCATGGCGCACTGGTGGCAAGCGGCGTGAATGGGACATGTCCACAGCATAACCTCTATGTCAAGGGGGTAGCGCTGATGCCGGCGGCCTCCCCCGAAAGGCGCATGGGTTCGTGCAACCCTTTGATTCTTATGAGCTTTACGCGTAAAACAAAAATTAGGCAATATAACCAATTCTCTTTTGCATCAATCACTTACAAAGTGCCCGGCAGGCTTGTTCACAAAGTTATCCACAGCTTCTCTGGATAAAACGGGCCGTAAACCACACTTTTCCAGCACAAGTGGCCCCAACCCCGCTTGCGGTCCCATGGAAAGCGACCAACGCGGCGCGTGGCGTATCGCAGCGTTGCCGGCCGTCCGCGGCGCAGCGTCCATGCTGCATTTGCACAATTTCTGAGCAGGACCCTGTGAGGCTATAAAAATCAATGGGTTAACCGGCTTCTCCCGGATTTGTCCACAGGCCGTCCACAGTGCTCTCCCTGCGGAATGTGGAAAAATCCGGTTTTTGTCCTGCCTGCCGCCACATCGACCGCGCGCTGCACTGATACACCCGTTTGCCCGTTTTTTAAGCAATCCATGGTGCCACCTTATAAATCAACGACTTAGATGACCTCTCAGGCAGCTTTCCACAAGCGCTCCACAATCCTGTCCCGGCGCTGTGTGGAAAGCCGCACCGCAAGGTGCGCCAGCACACCGACGCGCCTCCTCAGGTTGTGGAGAGCGGTGCCTGGCTGCGTGCACCATGCGCCGCAGGGCTTGCGGCGGGCATTTGCACAAAATTTAGGCAGGAACATCTTTGCCCTTATGGATCAATGTGTTAGCACGCTTGTCAGGCGGCTTTCCACAATCGATCCACAACACTGTCCCGCTTTGCTGTGGAAATGGACCGGCACGAGCGATGCGTGGCCGAGACAGCGCCGGGTGCCGTCTTGCCGTGCGACAGGGCGCAGGTTAGAGTGGCGCCTGATTTTTCAGAGCAATGCCGGAGCGCGCGCCGCCAGCGGCCAGACGCGCATCAAGGCATGCCGTCCAGGTGGTTTGGGGTTTTGTTATTCGGTTGTCGATCCCGGGGGTCCAATTGTTTTCCATCATTCAAGCGGCCGGCTGGCCGATCTGGCCGCTGTTGCTCGCCTCGGTCATCGCGCTGGCGCTGATCGTCGAACGTTTTCTTACCCTCAAGCGCAGCAGGGTCCTGCCCGCCAGGCTCTATGAAGAGGCGCTGGCGGCCGCGCAGCAGCGCCGCGCCACGCCGGAAGTGGTCAACACGCTTGAGCAGAACTCGCCGCTGGGCCGGGTGCTGGCCGCCGGGCTGCGCCACGTGGTGCTGCAGCCGCACACCTCGCGCGATGCCGCCAAGGACGTGGTGGAGGAAGCCGGCCGCGTGGTCGCGCATGAGCTCGAGCGCTACCTGAACGCGCTCGGCACGATCGCCTCGGTGGCGCCGCTGATGGGCCTGCTGGGCACGGTGATCGGCATGATCGAGATCTTCGGCAGCCAGGGCGGCACCGGCGCCAGCCCTGAACAGCTGGCGCACGGCATCTCGGTGGCGCTGTACAACACCGCCTTCGGCCTGATCGTGGCAATCCCGGCGCTGATCTTCTGGCGCTACTTCCGCCGGCGCGTGGATGACTACGTGGCCGAGCTGGAATTCCGCGCCACGTCGTTCCTCGACGCGATCCTGCCGCAGCGCCGCGCCTGATCGCCGAACGGAACGAACGCCATGCACTTCCGTTCCCGCCAGCGGCGCGAAGAGCCGGAGATCAACCTGATCCCGCTGATCGACGTGCTGCTCGTGATCCTGATCTTCCTGATGATCACGACCACCTACTCGCGCTTTACCGAGCTGCAGATCCAGCTGCCCACCGCCGACGCCGAGCGCGCCCAGCAGCGGCCGCAGGAGATCGTGGTGTCGGTGTCATCGCGCGGGGTCTACTCCGTCAACAGGCAGGTGATGGAGCAGAAGGACGTCACCAGCCTGGCCGACCAGTTGCGCGCCGCCTCGGGCACCAACTCCGGTGGCCAGCCGCCGGTGGTGATCGTCAATGCCGACGCGCAGGCCAGCCACCAGGCCGTGATCAACGTGATGGAGGCCGCGCGGCTGGCCGGGCTGTCGCGCCTGACCTTCGCCACGCAGAGCGCGCAGCCGCGCTGACCCCGGGCGCCGTGGCGCATGCGGCCGGCGGGCTTGCCGCATGCGCTGTGCAATGCCCATAATGGTTGAGCCGCCTGCGCCCCCAGGGAGCGAAGCCGCGGGCGCACTACAATCCCATCCCAACCACCGACTCCACCGCCCGCCGCGCCCATGCCCGTTCCCCGACATGCCCTTGCCGACTTCGTGACCGCCCAGTGGCAACGCCGCGGCTGGTTCGCGTGGGCGATGCTGCCGTTCTCGCTGCTGTTCGGGCTGATCGCGCGGGTGCGCCGCCATGGCTACCAGCGCGGCTGGTTCAAGTCGACGCGGCTGCCGATGCCGGTGGTGGTGGTCGGCAACGTGACCGTGGGCGGCACCGGCAAAACGCCGGCGGTGATCGCGCTGGCACAAGCGCTGACCGAGGCGGGACTGCGCCCCGGCGTGGTGTCGCGCGGCTACGGCGTGGAACTCAAGCACCCGCGCCGCGTGAAGCCGACATCAAAGGCATCCGACGTAGGCGATGAGCCGCTCCTGATTGCGCGCGCCACCGACGTGCCGGTCTGGGTCTTCCCCGACCGCGCGCTGTGCGCGCAGACCATGCTGGTATCGCACCCGGGCGTCAATGTGCTGCTGCTCGACGATGGCCTGCAGCACTACAAGCTACAGCGCGACTTCGAGATCGTGATGTTCGACTCGCGCATGGGCGGCAACGGCCTGCTGCTGCCGGCCGGCCCGCTGCGCGAGCCGCTTTCGCGCCCGCGCGACGCGACCCTGATCAACGACCCCAACTTCCGCGCCACGCCCGACCGCCCCGGCATGTACGGCATGCGGCTGGAGCTGGACGATGCCTGGCAGCTGGCCGACCCCACCATGGCGCGGCCGGTCAGCGCCTTTGCCGGCCGGCGCGTGCTGGCCGCGGCCGGCATCGGCAACCCCGAGCGCTTCTTCGCCAGCCTGCGCGGCGCGGGCCTGACACCGAAGACGCTGCCGCTGCCGGACCACTATGACTTTGTCGCCGACCCGTTCGTCGACCATCCCGACGCGCTCGACGCCGACGTGATCCTGATCACCGAGAAGGATGCCGTAAAATGCGAGCGCTTCGACGACCCCCGCATCTGGGTCGTCCCCACCAGGTCCGTGATCGATGCCGGCCTGATCGAAAAAATCCGCCGCGCCGTGCTGGCGCAAATCAAACCCGCGCCGACCGCGCCGGCAACCACGCCCGGCGCCGCAGGGCGCAACGAGGAACACCGAGATGGACAACCGGCTGCTTGAAATCCTGGTCTGCCCGCTGTGCAAGGGCAAGCTGGAATACGACCGCGCCGCGCAGGAGCTGATCTGCCACGCCGACAAGCTGGCGTACCCGATCCGCGACGGCATCCCCGTGATGCTGGCCGACGAGGCCCGCCAGTCGGTGCCGGGCCGCGCGGTCAACCCGGACGCCCCTGCCTCCGGCAACTGAGTGCGCGCCATGACCGTCCCGGCGTTCACTGTTGTCATTCCCGCGCGGCTCGCTTCGACGCGCCTGCCTGACAAGCCCCTGGCCGATATCGGCGGGCGTCCGATGATCGTGCGCGTGGCCGAACGCGCGCATGCGTCGTCGGCGCAGCGCACCGTGGTCGCCACCGATGCGCCCGCGGTGGCGCAGGCCTGCGCCGCGCACGGCATCGAAGCCGTGCTGACCCGCGCCGACCACCCTTCCGGCACCGACCGCCTGTCTGAAGTGGCCGCCCAGCTGGGGCTGGCCGACGACGCCATCGTGGTCAATGTGCAGGGCGACGAGCCGCTGATCGAACCGTCGCTGATCGACGAGGTGGCGCTGCACCTGGCGCACCACGCCGACTGCGCCATCGCCACCGCGGCGCATCCGCTGCAGGACATCGCCGAAGTCTTCAATCCCAATGTGGTCAAGGTGGTATGCGACGCCGCCGGCCGCGCACTGTACTTCTCGCGCGCACCGATCCCGTGGGCGCGCGATGCCTGGTCGGGCGTGCCGGCCGTGCCCGCGGCGCTGGCACAAGTGCCGCTGCCCGGCATGCCGGTGCTGCGCCATATCGGGCTGTACGCCTATCGGGCGGGCTTCCTGCGCCGCTTCCCGACGCTGGCGGCGGCGCCGCTGGAGCAGACCGAGGCGCTGGAGCAACTGCGCGCCATGTGGCATGGCGAGCGCATTGCGGTGCTGCAGACCAGCGCCGCGCCGGCCCCCGGGGTCGACACCCCGGCCGACCTGGAACGGGTGCGCGCGCTGTGGGCGCAGTCGATGGCCCAGGAAGGGCCCTGACCAAACCGCCGGAAAGTGACCCGCGCGGGCGCCTGCCCGCTCAGGTTCATACAGCTGCAACCTGAACCAGGGGGCGGATTTCGGGCCGATTTGGCGCCGCCTCATGGCATAATGCTTGCCGATACAGAGCCGCCCGGCCGGCATGCGCAAGCGTGCCGCCGGCCAAGGCTCGGTGGGGAGATAAAGATAGAGCCCGTCCGGTGTGCCGCGCCGCCATCCCCCTGGCAGCCGCCGCCGGCCGTATGCGTGGGTACGCCTGAGCAGTGCCCGCGCTGAACGCAGTCAGAACGCATCAGGACCGCAGTAAGTCCTGCGTCAAGTTACGGCGTTACCCTCCTTCTGATCTCCCGCCATACAGATTAAAAACTCTGAGGACCCGTAAATGCGTTTGATCCTGTTGGGCGCGCCCGGCGCCGGCAAAGGCACGCAAGCCAAGTTCATCTGCGAGAAGTTCGGCATTCCGCAAATCTCCACGGGCGACATGCTGCGCGCCGCGGTAAAGGCCGGCACCCCGCTGGGCGTAGAAGCCAAGAAGGTCATGGACGCGGGCGGACTGGTGTCGGACGACATCATCATCGGCCTGGTGAAAGACCGCCTCAAGGAAGACGACTGCAAGAACGGCTACCTGTTCGACGGCTTCCCGCGCACCATTCCGCAGGCCGAGGCGATGAAGGAAGCGGGCGTGGCAATCGACTACGTGCTGGAAATCGACGTGCCGTTCGACGCCATCATCGAGCGCATGAGCGGCCGCCGCGTGCACGTGGCCTCGGGCCGCACCTACCACGTCAAGTACAACCCGCCCAAGACCGAGGGCGTGGACGACGAGACCGGCGAGGCGCTGATCCAGCGTGACGATGACAAGGAAGAGACGGTCAAGAAGCGTCTTGATGTCTATTCGCAGCAGACGCGTCCGCTGGTGGATTACTACTCGGAGTGGGCTGCCAAGGGAGATGCCTCGGCCAAGGTGGCGCCGCCTCAGTATCGGAAGATCCTGGGGGTGGGTAATGTCGATGAGATTACTGCGCGGGTGTTTGAGGCGTTGAAGTAATCGTTTCGACTGCTCAGTTTTATGCGTCATGAAAGCGGCCTTTGGGCCGCTTTTGTTTTGGCGATTGAATGGGGTCGCGCCTGGCAGGGATGGTTTCTGGCTTGGCGCCTAGCAAACCCACCCCTTGCACATCCCCCACCACCCCGTAAAATACCGCCAACGAATTGACGTTTACGTAAACGGCAACAAATACCCAATCCAAGGAGACAAGCCCAAATGCAAATCCAAGGCAACGTATTCATCGTCACCGGCGGCGCCTCGGGCCTGGGTGCAGGCACCGCCCGCATGCTGGCCGAAGCCGGCGCCAGGGTCGTGATCGCCGACCTGAACGAGTCCGCCGGCCAGGCACTGGCAACTGAACTGGGCGGCCAGTTCGTCCGCTGTGACGTCACCTCCGAAGCCGACGGCCAGGCCGTGGTAGCGGCCGCCCAGGCACTGGGCCGGCTCTCCGGCATCGTCAACTGCGCCGGCATCGCCACCGCCAACAAGACCGTCGGCAAGAACGGCCCGCATCCGCTGGAAGCCTTCGACAAGACCATCCGCATCAACCTGGTCGGCACCTTCAACATGATCCGCCTGGCCGCCGCGGCCATGGTGCAAAACACCCCCGACAGCGAAGGCGAGCGCGGCGTGATTATCAATACTGCCTCGGTGGCGGCCTTTGACGGCCAGATCGGACAGGCCGCCTATGCCGCATCCAAGGGCGGCGTGGTGGCGATGACGCTGGCGATCGCGCGCGACCTGTCGCGCGACGGCGTGCGCTGCATGACCATCGCCCCCGGCATCTTCGAAACGCCGATGCTGCTGGGCATGCCGCAGGAAGTGCAGGACGCGCTCGGCAGGATGGTGCCGTTCCCGCCGCGCCTGGGCCGCCCGGCTGAATACGCCAAGCTGGCCCGCTCGATCATCGAGAACACCATGCTCAATGGCGAAGTAATCCGCCTGGACGGCGCGATCCGGATGCAGCCCAAGTAAAGCCCCGGCGCTGCCCGCTCAGCCGGGCAGCAGCATTACCAGCATCAAACCGGGCGCCGCCGCCGGCACCAGCGTCAGCTGCTCGAACTGCAGCGCGCCCTGCTGCGGATGGTGAAAGCCGCGGCGGCCGCCCTCGCGGTCTTCCACGTCCTGCGACAACCAGGCATCGCGGAAGGCCGCGCTCTCAGCCATCAGCCCCTCGATCAACGTACGCGTCGGCGCCTCGTCCGCATGGCGGATGCTGTGCGCGCGGAATTCCGCCACCAGCCGTGCCGCGCGGTGCGGCCAGTCTTCCACCAGCGCCATCAGCCCCGGCGACACGAACATCGCGCGCAGCAGGTTGCGCTCGGCGCTGGCGGCATCGAGCCAGCCGATAAACAGGTCCGCGGCGGCGTCGTTCCAGGCCAGCGCGGTCCATTGCCGGTCGAGCAGGTAGGCCGGCCCGCCGATGGCATGCACGCTGGCCAGCACCACCGGCGGCACGGTTTCGTCCGCGGCCTGCTGCGGGTCGCGGCGGCCCGCCAGTTCGAACAGGTAGGCGCGCTCGGCGCGCGACAGCCGCAGCGCGGCAGCCAGGCTGGCCAGCGCGCGTGCCGACAGCGATACCGGCCGCCCCTGCTCCAGCCACGTCACCCAGGTCGCGCTCAAGCCCGCCAGTTGCGCGACTTCCTCGCGGCGCAGGCCGGGGGTGCGGCGGCGCCGGCCCGGTGCGAGCCCGACATCGGCCGGCGCCAGCCGTTCACGGTGCGCACGCAGGAAAGCGCCCAGCACGGATTCGCGCGACGATGGCGATGCAGACGGGACAACAGCGGGATCGGCAGACAAGGGCATGACAGGCTGGTGTCGCTTATACCAGGATAAATCGGTAACTTGTACCGGGAAAACTGCCCGCCTACAGTATGCCGAACCCGCCTCGCGGGCAAGTCCCCTCCCCCAACAAAGAAGGCCGCCCGCCGATCTGGGCGTGGCCCAAGGAGCCCAGCACCATGCAACAGCAGGAACTCGTCGCCGCCCAGTTCGGCGCCACCGCCAGCGCCTACCTCACCAGCGCCGTCCACGCCAGCGGCGCGGACCTGCAGCAACTGAAAGACGAACTGGCCGCGCTGATCCCCGCAGCCAACCGCCCGCGCAGCCGCGTGCTGGACCTGGGCTGCGGCGCGGGCCATGCCAGCTTCGCCGCGGCAGCGATTGCGGGCGAAGTGACGGCTTACGATCTGTCGGCGGACATGCTGGCCGTGGTCGAGGCCGCGGCGCGCGAGCGCGGGCTGGCCAATATCCGCACGCGCCAGGGCGCTGCCGAGCAGCTGCCGTTCGACGATGCCAGCTTCTGCGCGGTGGTCTCGCGCATGAGCGCGCACCACTGGCGCGACGTCCCGTCGGCACTGGCCGAGATCCGGCGGGTGCTCAAGCCCGGCGGCAAAGTGGTGCTGATCGATATTGCCGGTGCGCCGGATCCGCTGCGCGATACCTGGCTGCAATCGGTGGAACTGCTGCGCGATCCCTCGCACGTGCGCGATTACACGCCGGCGGGGTGGCAGTCGATGTTCGAGGCGGCAGGCTTTGGCGCCGATGGCATCGCCGTATCGGACATCTGGCGCATCGGCATCGAGTTCGACAGCTGGGTCAGGCGCATGCGCACCGCGCCGGTGGCCGTGGAGGCCATCCGCCACCTGTGGCAGATGGCGCCTGCGGAAGTGCGCGCGCACTATCGCGTACAGGCCGACGGCAGCTTTGAACTGGAAGCGGTGATGGTCACCGCGCGTTGACAGAGTGTGACCGGGTCAGGCCGCGGCGCTCATTGCGGGCGCCTCGGCGCGCACGGTCAGGCGGCGCACCAGGTCCCACACCGCCGCCGCGGCCGGCGACAGTGAACGGTCCTCGCGCCGGACCATGACGATGCTGCGCTCCTCGCACGGCACCAGCGGGCGCCACACCAGCGGCGACGCCGCCGGCAGCGGCAGCGAGAACGACGGCAGCACCGATGCGCCGATGCCGGCCTCGACCATGCCGAACACGCTCGCCGAGTGGCCCAGCTCCTGCACCACCAGCGGCACCACGCCATGCCGGCCGAACACGCGGTCGATCAGCGGCCGGCTGCCGGAGGCAAAGTCCAGCAGCACCAGTTGCATCCCATGCAGCGCCGCCCATGGCACCGAAGGCGACTGCGCCAGCGGATGGTCGCGCCGGCAGACAAAGCAGAACGGGTCGGTCGCCACCGGCTCCACCACCAGCCCGTCGCGCACCAGCGGATCGATCAGCACGCCAAAGTCCACGGCGCCGGCGCGCACCTGCTCCAGGCCGTCGGCCTGCACGTTGTCACGCACGGTCAGGCGGATCTCGGGGTACTGGGCGGCGCAGGCGGCCACGTACAGCGGCATCAGCCGGGCCGAGATCGTCGGCGCACCAGCTATCACTACGCGACCGCGATAGCGTTCGCCAAGCTGGCGCGTCTCTTCCAGCGTGTCGTCGAGCTGCCCGAGCAGCCGCTCCAGCGCTGGCGCCAGCGCGTGGCCGGCCTCGGTCAGCACCACCTCGCGCGTGGTGCGGTCCAGCAGGCGCACGCCAAGTGCCTCTTCCAGCTCAGCCACGCCGCGGCTGACCGCAGGCTGGGTCAGGCCGACCACATCGGCGGCCCGGCTGAAGCCGCCGGTATTGGCCACGGCCAGGAAGACGCGCAACTGGCGCAGTGTGTAATTCATGCAACGGCCGGATAAATAGATTCTATAAATGAATTTGCATTCTAGACTTGGCTGGCGTCCAATACTAGGCAAAACCCTAACATCGCAGGATCCACCCGCAGTCATGTCTCGCATTGTCCGCAAGCTCAAGAAACTTTATGACCTGATCGACGGCTTCGTTCTCGTCATGTTGACGGCCATCGCCATTGCGCTGGCCGCCCCTGAAATCGGCGCCGGCGACGGCCCGCTGCACCTGGGCGTGGTGACCAGCCTGGGCGTGGCGCTGGTGTTCTTCCTGCACGGCGCGGCGCTCTCGCGCGATAAGCTGGTGTCGGGTGCCAAGCACTGGCGCCTGCATGTGTTCGTGCAGACCTTCACCTACGTGGTGTTCCCGGTGGTGGGCGTGCTGCTGATGCTGTCGCTGCGCAATACGCTGCCGCCGGACCTGCTGCTGGGCGTGTTCTTCCTGTGCGCGCTGCCGTCGACGGTATCGTCGTCGGTGGCCATGACCTCGATGGCGCGCGGCAATGTGTCCGGAGCGATCTTCAACGCCACCATCTCGGGCCTGATCGGCATGCTGGTCACGCCGCTGCTGATGGGGCTGGTGATCAGCGCCAGCGGCGCCTCGATGCCGCTGGGCAAGGCGCTCACCGGCGTGGCACTGCAACTGCTGCTGCCGTTCGCGCTGGGGCAGCTGCTGCGTCCGCTGATCGGCAGCTGGCTGGCGAAAAAGAAGCACATCACCAACAAGATCGACCGCGGCGTGATCGTGCTGATCGTCTATTCCTCATTCTGCGATGCCACCGCCCAGGGCCTGTGGCACCAGTACCAGTGGCAGACCATCGGCGCAGTGATGCTGATCGCCGCGGTGCTGCTGTTCGTGGTGCTGGGCTTTACCACGCTGACCGCGCGCCGCCTTGGCTTCTCTGTCGAGGACGAGATCACGGCGGTGTTCTGCGGCTCCAAGAAGAGCCTGGCCAACGGCATCCCGATGGCCAAGATCCTGTTTGCCGGCCATCCGGCGCTGGGCCTGCTGGTGCTGCCGCTGATGGTCTATCACCAGCTGCAGCTGATCGTGTGCTCGGTGATCGCGTCGCGCTATGCCGACCGCGATGCCTTGCAGGAGGACCAGGCCGCGGCGCGCGCCTGAGGCACGCAGCCATGAAAAAACCGGGGCATGCCCCGGTTTTTTTGTGCCCGCCAGACTCACACTGACGGATTCTTCGACAGCGGCGGATTGCGCGCGAAGTACGACCGGATCCCCTTCAGGATGGCATTGGCCAGCTGCTCCTGGTGCGCGTTATCGTTGAGCTTGCGCTCTTCTTCCGGATTGCTGATAAAGGCCGTCTCGATCAGGATCGACGGGATATCCGGCGCCTTCAGCACCGCAAACCCGGCCTGCTCGACGCTGCCCTTGTGCAGCTTGTTGATGCCGCCGATCTCGCCCAGCACGGCCTTGCCGACCTGCAGGCTGTCATTGATCTGCGCGGTGGTGGACAGGTCCAGCAGCACGCGCGCCACCTGCGCATCCTTGTTGCCCATGTTGGCGCCGCCGATCAGGTCGGAAGCGTTTTCCTTGTTGGCTAGCCAGCGAGCCGCGGTACTGGAGGCGCCGCGCTCGGACAGCGCGAACACTGACGCGCCGCGTGCCTCGGGCGACAGGAAGGCATCGGCGTGGATCGATACGAACAGGTCGGCCTGCACCCGGCGCGCCTTCTGCACGCGCACGTTCAGCGGCACGAAGAAGTCGGCGTCGCGCGTCATCATCGCGCGCATATTGGGCTGGGCATCGATCTTGGCGCGCAGGCGGTGCGCGATCTGCAGCACCACGTCTTTCTCGCGCGAGCCGGCGGCGCCGATCGCGCCCGGGTCTTCGCCGCCATGGCCGGGATCGATCGCCACGGTCAGCAGGCGGCGCATCTTGAAGGGCCGTTCGGCGGTGGGATTGTCGCGTGCGACCGGCGGCACCACCGGGGCATTGGGGCTCGGCACCGGCGGTGCCGACGGCCTGGGCCGGGCCGAGGCCACCGGCGGCGGCAGCGGCGCGGTGGTGGGCGGCACCTCGCCCTTCTCGTCGAAGCGGCGCACCAGCGCGCCAATCGCGTCTTCCTCGGCACCGGCCGGCGCGCCGGCGATGCCATCGTTGCCCGGCGCCGGGTCCGAGGTGGCGAAGCGGCGCTGCTTTTCCTCGGTGTCGCGCACCAGCTTCCACAGCGGATCGGGCGGATTGACCGGGTACAGGTCGAACACCAGGCGGTTGCGGTAGCTGCCGATCGGCGCCAGCGTGAACACCTGCGGCGCCACGTTTTCCTTCAGGTCGAACACCATGCGGACCACGCGCGGGCGGTTCTGGCCGACGCGCACGGTCTGGATATAGGGGTCGTTCGGGGTGATCTTGGCCACCAGCTCGCGCAGCGTGGGCGACAGGTCCAGGCCGTCGATGTCCACCACCAGCCGGTCGGGGTCGCGGATCATCTGGTGCACGGCGGCCAGCGGGGAATCGGATTCGATGGTGACGCGGGTGTAGTCCTCGGCCGGCCACACGCGCACCGCGACGATGCCGGCGCCAAACGCGATCTGCGGGCCGGCCAGGGTCAGCACGGCCGTGCCCGCGCCCAGCTTCAGTGCCTGCGCCATCCATTTGCGGCGCGCCTGCAGCAGGCCGTCGGGTCCATCGGGGCGGTCGGTGGCAAGTCGCTTGATCAGCATGCGTTCAGCAGGGTAAGTCCAGTGTGAGTATAGGCGCGCATCGTCGCGATCCGCCGCTCGCCGGCATCATCCGCCCCGGCCATGTCCGATTGGAGCAACATATGGAGATCCGGTTCCCCGAGCAGGCGGCCGGCCTTTTCCGGCCACTCGACCAGATTGAAAGCCGGTTCGGCGAAGCAGTCGCGAAAACCCGCGTCGATCCACTCTTCGGGATCGGCAAAGCGGTACAGGTCGAAGTGGTAGACAGTCAGCGGCGAGCCGTCGGCGCGGGCCACCTCGTAGGGCTCGCACAGCGTGTAGGTGGGGCTGCGGACCTTGCCCGCATGGCCGAGCGCGCGCAGGATCGTGCGCGTCAGCGTGGTCTTGCCGGCGCCCAGGTCGCCGGACAGCTGCACATGCACCGTGCGCGGCGGCATGGCCTGCACGGCGGCGGCCAGCGCGGCGCCCAGGCGCGCGGTGGCGGCTTCGTCGGGCAGCGTCAGGGTGCGTTCTTCGAGCAAGGGCATTGCGTACAATTCAGGGATGATCGACCGAGTCGCCCCAGGGCAGGCAGATGCGCCACCTACCCCCGTTCCCGGCACCGCCGCCCACCTGGCCGCGGGCCCCGGGGAACTTGCGGCACTGGCCGCGTCGATCCGCGCATGGGGCGCGGAACTGGGCTTTGCCTCGGTGCGCATCGCCGATGTCGACCTCAGTCATGCCGAGCCGGGGCTGATGGCGTGGCTGGCGCAGGGCTACCACGGCGACATGGATTATATGGCGAACCACGGCCTGCGGCGCGCCCGGCCGGCCGAACTGGTGCCCGGCACCGTGCGCGCGATCGTGGCGCGGATGCCGTACCTTCCGGCTGCCGGCGCGCAGGCCGGCGCCACCGACTGGCGCCGGCACGAGCTGGCGCGGCTGGACGATCCGGCCACGGCGGTGGTGTCGCTGTATGCGCGCGGCCGCGATTATCACAAGGTGCTGCGCAGCCGTTTGCAGCAGCTGGCCAGCCGGATCGAGGCCGAAATCGGAAAATTCGGCTACCGTGTCTTTACCGATTCCGCACCCGTCATGGAAGTGGCGCTGGCCAGCCAGGGCGGGCTCGGCTGGCGCGGCAAGCATACGCTGCTGCTGGACCGCGACGGCGGCTCGATGTTCTTCCTGGGCGAGATCCTGGTCGACATCCCGCTGCCGGCCGACGCCCCCGAGTCCGGCCACTGCGGCAACTGCCACCGCTGCCTGGACATCTGCCCCACGCGCGCCATCGTGGCGCCGTACCGGCTGGACGCGCGCCGCTGCATCTCCTACCTGACCATCGAGCACAAGGGCCCGATTCCGGTGGAGTTCCGCGCGCCCATGGGCAACCGCGTCTACGGCTGCGACGACTGCCAGCTGGCCTGCCCGTGGAACAAGTTCGCGCATGTGGCCATGGTGCCGGACTTCGACGTGCGCAACGGGCTCGACGCGCCCGACATGGTGGCGCTGTTCCAGTGGACCGAAGCGGAATTCAACCAGCGGCTCGAAGGCAGCCCGATCCGCCGCATCGGCCATGAGCGCTGGCTGCGCAACCTGGCTGTGGGGCTGGGCAACAGCCTGCGCGCGGCGCTGTCGGGCACGCGCGCCGAAGACGCGGCCCTGGCCGCGCGCATCCGCGCAGCACTGCTGGAGCGGCGCGAGAGCGCCACGCCGCTGGTGCGCGAGCATATCGACTGGGCCCTGGCCCAGGGCGGCCCGCCGTCGGACTAGCTGACCAGCGCCAGCCACAGCGGCGTGGTCACGATCGCCGCCACCGTCATCAGCGAAATCGTCGCCGCCACCATCGGCCCGTTGCCGCCCATGCGCACCGCCAGGATATACGCGCTGGAGGCCGTGGGCAGCGAGGCATACAGCACCACGATCTGGTACTGCAGCGCGGTCAGCGGCAGGTGCCGCCCCACCAGCCAGGCCACGCACGGCATCGCCAGCAGCTTGACCCCGGTCCACCAGGCCACCGGCCCCGCGGTGCCGGTGGCACCGCTCATCTGCAGCCCGGCGCCCACCGTCATCAGCCCCAGCGCGGTCGAGGCCGAGCCCAGCCGGTTCAGCGTCATGCCCAGCACCTCGGGCGCATGCAGCCCCATCAGGTTGGTGAGCAGGCCGCCGGCAGTGGCCAGGATCAGCGGGTTGCGCGCCAGCTCTTTCCACAGCGCGGTCCGGCCGTGCCGCGCCAGCGCCCACACCGCCGCCACGTTGCACAGCGGCACCGTGCAGCCGACGATCACCGCCATCAGCGCCAGCCCCTCGGAGCCACCCAGGCGCGAGGCCAGCGCCAGCCCGATATAGGAATTGAAGCGGAACGCGGTCTGCAGGCCCGAGGCAAAGCTCAGCGCATCCGGCCGCAACACCCATTTGACGGCGTAGCCGCCGGCCATGCCGGTGGCCATCACCAGCAGCGCCAGCCCCAGCATGGCCGAGGTCGACGAGAAATCCAGCACCGCGGTATTGGTCGACTGCAGCAGCAGCGCCGGGAACAGCACGAAGTAGACCAGGCGCTCCACCCCGCCCCAGAAGGCACGGTCGAACGGGGTATACCGCACCAGCAGCCAGCCGATGAGGATCAGGCTGAAGTCCGGGACCAGCAGGAGAGCAGAAGACATTTATCGTTGTTTTGGTGGCGGTGGCATGACGCGGCAGCTGCCCTGCGGGCCGTCGCGCGGGATTGCGGCGGCGGTGGCGGGGGGGTAGATAACGGCAAAAAACCGTAATGTGCGGACTAGGGCAGATACGGATAGGTATTTTTCCAGATTTAGGCCAGCATGGCATGCCAAGTTGTACGCCTGCCGCCATGTTGTCCCGCACCCGGTCCGCGCCGTCGCGCCCGGACACCCACCTCCGAGCCCCCTTCCGCCCTGGTCTGCACCCGGGCCGCTGCCTGCGCCTGGCCGCCGTGCTGGTGGCGCTGTGCGCCGCCACGGCCGCGGGCGCCGTACCGGTGCCGGCACGCTCGGTGGAAATCGAAGGGATACGTTTTGACGATGCGGCGCGCGTGGGCGGCAAGGAACTGCAGCTCAACGGCACCGCCCTGCGCGCGGGCTTCCTGGCCAAGGGCTACGTGGCCGCCCTGTACCTGCAGGAGAAAGCCCGCAACGCGGCCCTGGTGCTGGGCACGCCCGGCGCAAAGCGGCTACAGTTGCGCATGCTGCGCGAGACCGAACCGCCGGACGTCGTGCGCGCCATCCGCCAGGGTATCCGCAACAACCACAGCGAGCAGCAGATGCAGGGGCTGGCCACGCGGCTGGTACAGTTCGAGCGCACCCTGGGCGAGGTCGGCACCGCGCACAAGGGCGACGTGATCAACCTGGATTTTTCCCCGCAGACGGGGACCGTCATCGCCATCAACGGCACGCCTCGCGGCCGGCCGATCCCCGGCGAAGACTTCTACCAGGCCGTGCTGCGGGTCTTCCTGGGCGAGCGCCCGGTCGACGCCGAGGTCAAGCGCGGGCTGCTGGGCGGCTGACACAATTACGCTGCCGGCGCACGGCCCCACCTGTGGCACGGCGACGGCTTCTTTTCTTCCGGGCGGCACCCTGCCCGGATTTCCTGACGGGAGACATGATCTCATGCAAGCTGGCAAACTCGCACTGACCCTGGCCCTGGCCGCCGCCGCCACCGCGGCGCAGGCCCAGAGCTACCCCACCAAGCCGATCCGACTGATCATTCCGTTCGCACCCGGCGGCACCACCGACATCGTCGGCCGCGGCGCCGCGGACCAGATGAGCCGCATCCTGGGCCAGCCCGTGGTGGTGGAGAACCGCGCCGGCGGGGGCGGTTCGATCGGTGCCGACGCGATCGCCAAGGCCGCGCCGGACGGCTACACCATCGGCATCTCCACGGTCTCGACCATGGCCGTGAACCCGGCCTGCAACCCCAAGCTGTCGTACGACCCGATCAAGGACTTCAAGCCCATCACCAACCTGGCCAACGTGGCCAACGTGATCGCCGTGAACCCGAGCTTCCCGGCCAAGGACTACAAGGAGTTCCTGGCCGTGCTGAAGGCCAACCCGGGCAAGTATTCGTACGCCTCGTCGGGCACCTGCGGCTTCGGCCACATGCTGGGCGAGCAGTTCAAGGTCTCGACCAAGACCTTCATGGTCCATATCCCGTACCGCGGCGCGGGCCCGGCGCTGAACGACGTGCTGGCCGGCCAGGTGCCGATCATGGTGGACAACCTGCCCTCTTCGATCCCCTACATCAAGGCCGGCAAGCTGCGCCCGATCGTGGTGGCCTGGAACAAGCGCCTGGAATCCATGCCCAACGTGCCGACCTTCGGCGAAATGGGCCTGAAGGAGCCGAACGACCCGGCCTGGTACGGCCTGGTGGCGCCGGCCGGCACGCCTGACGACGTCATCAAGAAGCTCAACGAGGCCGCCGTCAAGGCCCTGCAGGACAAGGACTTCCAGCAGCGCCTGCGCACCGCCGGCGCCGAGCCGTCGGGCAACACGCCGGCGCAGCATGCGGCCGAGATCAAGAAGGAATTCGACAAGATGAAGAATCTTGTGAAGGTGCAGAACATCAAGCTGGAGCAATGATCCGGCCGGTGTGACGCCACCCGCAAAGGGCCGCCGCGAGGCGGCCCTTTTTTCTTGCCCGCGCCAAAAAGCACTAAAATCCAGCATTCGCCCCAGCCTGACCGCCATGCCCGCCACCTATGACGCCATCCTCCCCGCCCCCTTCGGCAAGATCGGGGTGCGCACGGACGGCGCGCGCATCCGGGCCATCGTGTACCTTCCCGGGCACGTCGAGGCGCGCGCCCCGGCGGACGCGCTGACGCAACAGCTCGCGGCGCAACTGGAGGCCTACTACGCCAACCCCGACGCCGCCTTCGACCTGCCGCTGGCCCCGGCCGGCAGCGACTTCCAGCAGCGCGTGTGGCAGGCCATCAGCGCGGTGCCGCGCGGCGCGGTGACCACTTATGGCACCATCGCCGAGACCATCGGCGCGATGCCGCGCGCGGTGGGCCAGGCCTGCGGGCAGAACCCGTTCCCGATCGTGATCCCCTGCCATCGCGTAGTCTCGGCGCGCGGCATCGGCGGGTTCTCGCACCATGCCGAAGACGGCTTCTACCTCGACGTCAAACGCTGGCTGCTGCGCCATGAGGGCGCCATGCTGATATGAGCGGCGCCGCCCAGGCACCTGACATCGCCGCCGCGCCCAGCGACGCCGACGTGGCACTGGTCAGCCGCTTCTGCGACGCGCTGTGGCTGGAAGACGGCCTCTCGCGCAATACCATCGATGCCTACCGGCGCGACCTGACGCTGCTGGCGCGCTGGTTGCAGCATGAGCACCGCGGCGAGTTGCCGGGCGCGGACGACGGCGCGCTGTCGGCCTACTTCAACGCACGCCACACGCAGAGCCGCGCCTCGTCGGCCAACCGTCGCCTGGCGGTGTTCCGCCGCTTCTACCAGTGGGCGCTGCGCGAACACCTGGTCGAAGCCGACCCCTGCCTGCTGCTGCGCCCCGCCAAGCAGCCGCCGCGCTACCCCAAGACCCTGACCGAGTCCCAGGTCGACGCGCTGCTCGAAGCGCCCGACATCGACACGCCGCTGGGGCTGCGCGACCGCACCATGCTGGAACTGATGTACGCCAGCGGGCTGCGCGTGTCGGAGCTCACGCAGATGAAGACCATCGAGATCGGCCTGAACGAAGGCGTGGCGCGCGTGGTCGGCGGCAAGGGCGACAAGGAGCGGCTGGTGCCGTTCGGCCAGCAGGCCGGCGACTGGCTGCGCCGCTACCTGGCCAGTGCGCGCCCCGCGCTGCTGGCCGGGCGCGCCTGCGACGCGCTCTTTGTCACGCAGCGCGGCGAAGGCATGACGCGGCAGGCGTTCTGGCACCTGATCAAGCGCCATGCGCGCGATGCCGGCGTGCACGCGCCGCTGTCGCCGCACACGCTGCGGCACGCCTTTGCCACGCACCTGCTCAACCACGGCGCCGACCTGCGCGTGGTGCAGCTGCTGCTGGGCCACGCCGATATTTCCACCACCCAGATCTATACGCACGTCGCCCGCGAACGCCTGCGCGAGCTGCACCAGCAGCACCATCCGCGCGGCTGAGCAAGCGGGCGGCGACCACTGTCATGAGCAAGACCAGGCACGTATCAGAAACCCCCGCGACGCAGTACCTGCGCAAGCATGGCGTCGCCTTCGGCGAGCATCCGTATGACTATGTCGAGCACGGCGGCACCGGCGAATCGGCGCGCCAGCTGGGCGTTCCCGAGCACGACGTGATCAAGACCCTGATCATGGAAGACGAGCGCGCGCAGCCGCTGGTGGTGCTGATGCACGGCGACTGCTCGGTCTCGACCAAGAACCTGGCGCGCCAGGCCGGCCGCAAGAGCGTGCAGCCGTGCAAGCCCGAGGTGGCGCAGCGCCACAGCGGCTACATGGTGGGCGGCACCTCGCCCTTCGGCACGCGCAAGCGCATGCCGGTCTACGTCGAATCGACCGTGCTGGAGCTGGCGCGCATCTATATCAACGGCGGGCGCCGCGGCTACCTGGTCAGCGTGGACCCGAAGCTGCTGCCCATGCTGGTGGACGCCCAGCCGGTGCAATGCGCACTGCCTGACTGAGTGCCCCCGCGCAAACCGAGGGCAGCCTCGATGCCAATCCGGGAAGTCACGGACGTAGCGAGGCCCCTGCCGCGCTACAATCGCGCCAGCCTGAAAACACCCCACTACACATGGCCAATCTGCTATTCGCCCTCGCCGCCTACCTGATCGGCTCCGTTTCCTTCGCTGTGGTCGTCAGCAAGCTGATGGGGCTGCCGGACCCGCACTCCTATGGCTCCGGCAATCCCGGTGCCACCAACGTGCTGCGCACCGGCAACAAGAAGGCCGCCATCCTGACGCTGATCGGCGATGCCCTGAAGGGCTGGCTGGCGGTATGGCTGGCCGCGCGCTTCGGGCCGGCCTACGGGCTCAACGAAACCGGCCTGGCCTTGGTGGCGCTGGCGGTCTTCCTGGGGCACCTGTTCCCGGTGTACCACCGCTTCGCCGGCGGCAAGGGCGTGGCCACCGCGGCCGGCATCCTGCTCGCCATCGACCCGATCCTGGGCCTGGGCACGCTGGCCACGTGGCTGATCATCGCGTTCTTCTTCCGCTACTCGTCGCTGGCGGCACTGGTGGCGGCGATCTTCGCGCCGTTCTTCCATGTGCTGATGAACGGCGTGGATGTGATGACCGGGGCGATCTTCGTGATCAGCGTGCTGCTGATTGCGCGGCACCGGCAGAATATTGCCAAGCTGCTGGCCGGCAAGGAAAGCCGGATCGGGGAGAAAAAGAAGGTCTGAAAACGGCCTGAGGCAGCCCTGACGCCGGCTCAGGCCTCGGCTGCCCCGAACAGCATCTCCACCCGGAACCCGCCACCATCGGCATTCACCAGGTTCAGCTTACCGCCCGCCTGCCGCACCAGCCGGTCCACGATCGCCAGCCCCAGCCCGGAATGCGCATTGCCGCCCCGAGCCGGGTCCAGCCGTACAAAGGGCAACGTGGCGCGCTCCTTGTCATCCTCGGGAATGCCGGCGCCCTGGTCCTCCACCACCAGCAGGTAACCCTCCGGCGTGCGCGCGGTCGCGATGCATACCGGCGGCTTGCCATACGCGTAGGCGTTGTCGACCAGATTGCCGACGATGCGGTCCAGCTGCGTGGCGATCATGCGAAAGCCCTCGCCCGCGCCCAGCGACAGCACCACCTGGCGCTCCTGCTCGGCCAGCGACGCGGCCAGCTCATTGACGCGCCGGTCCACCGGCACCGGGCGCGCGGTCGACTCGCTGGTCTGCGCGAAGCTCAGGAACTGCTCGACGATGGCCGACATGGACTCGACGTCGCGCGTCACCCCCGCGGCGGCCTTGGGATCGGCCAGCATCTCGGCGCGCAGGCGCAGCCGCGCCAGCGGTGTCTTCAGGTCATGCGCGATGCCGGCAAGCATGGTGTTGCGCTCCTGGTCGATGCGCGCCAGGTCGGCCACCATGCGGTTGAAACGCTCGATCAGCTGGCGCAGCTCATGCGGGCCGCGCTCGCGCAGCGGCGGCACGGCGTGCTGGCGCGACAGCAGCTCTGCCGCATTGGCCATGTCGCGCACCGGCCGCTGGATCTGCCAGGCGATCAGCACGGCAAAGACGATGGCCACGCCCACCACCAGCATCACGCCAGGCACCAGCCGGTTGTCAGGCGGCGGATTGTGGACCCAGAGGATCGGCATGGCGATCCAGCGGGCGCGGCTGGGCAGCTTGATCCAGATGCGCGGCGTGGTCTCGTCCTCCAGCCGGATCTCAGTGCCCTGCGGCAGCCTGCCGATGAACTGCTCGACCAGCCGGCGCGAGCGCCCGCCCTTGGGCACGACGGCATGCTCTTCGGCGTCGGCCGTGTTGGCTGTCTCAACCAGGCTGGGCAGCTTCGCCGGCGGACGCGCGTCGAGTGCGCGCTCGATGCTGTCGAGCTGGAACAGCATCTGCTCGACTGAATAGTCCACCTGCTGCTGGCGGCGGTCCATGCGCAGGATGGCCAGCCATGAGAAATGGCTGATCACAAGCACGGCGGCAATCAGCAGCGCAATGCGGCCGAACAGGGTGTCGATGCGTCGCAACTTCATCGGAAAGCAGGGTCTGGTGGCATGCGGCGCCAGGGGGCGGGCGCCGCGGCCATTATTCGGGGAGTCCCGCGGACATCTCTTCCGCTTCGTCGGGCACGAAGGTATAGCCGCGTCCGCGCACGGTCTGGATATAGCGCGGGCGCTGCGCGTCTTCATCGAGCAGCCGGCGCAGGCGCCAGATCTGCACGTCGATGCCGCGGTCGCTGATGCCGCTGGCGCTGCCGTACATCAGCTCGACGATGCGCTCGCGCGACAGCACTTCGAGCGGATGCATCAGCAGCAGCTTGAGCAGCGCGAACTCGGTATCGCTGATCGACAGCGTCTGGCCGGCACGGCTCAGCGTGCGCTGGCGGAAATTGACGCGGAACGGGCCGAAGGCGACCGATTCGCGGTCCTCGGGCGCGGCCGCGGGGCGTGCCAGCTTGCGGCGCAGCACGGCGTTGATGCGCGCCAGCAGCTCGCGCGGCGAGAACGGCTTGCCGAGGTAGTCGTCGGCGCCGATCTCGAGCCCGACGATGCGGTCGATCTCGTCGCTGCGGGCCGTGAGCAGGATTACGGGGATGTCGTCGTTCTTGGCGCGCAGGTTGCGCAGCGCGGTCAGGCCGTCGACCTTGGGCATCATCAGGTCCAGCACGATCAGCGCCGGGCGCTCGCGCTCCAGGCGCGCCTGCAGGCCGTCGCCGTCATGCATCACCGAGACGGCAAAGCCCTGCTGGGTCAGGTACTCGCGCAGCAGGTCGCGAAGTTCGGGATCGTCGTCGACGACGAGGATCTGGGTAGGCTGGTTCGTTCGCATAGGCACATGATAGTCAGCCCCGGCGCCACACATGCCGGTTTGGCCGGGCGGTTTTGTTTCCGGAGGTTACACCCGGGGCGCTGGTAATCCGCTGTAATAAAAGCGCCGGGCGCCGAAATACGGGCGTCCGGGCCCGCACATTATCCTTGCGGCATGACGTGCCACCGGCGCCGCCGCATTGCGCGCCACACGGCACTTGCCGGCCTGCCGGCCACCCGCGGCGTGCCCCTCCACGCGGCGGGCCGGCGCCCGTGGCGTTGCGGCATACTGCTGCATCGTCACTTGCCAGACCGAACATTGCAGGCGCGCCGCGCGCGCCGCCCCCAGGATTTGCGGACATGTCCAACCCCGAACAAGGCCAGCCTACCCCCTCCCCGACCCCGTCTTCGCCTGCGCCCGAGGGCACTCCGCCGCGGCGCACCGGCCGGCGCCGGCTGACCGCCGGCGTGCTGGTGCTGCTGCTCGCGGGGGGCGCCTGGTACTGGTACGCCCATCGCGGCCAGGCGCCGCAGGAGACGGCCGGGGCTGCAGGCGCGCAGCGGGGCGCCAGCGGCCCGGGCGCGCGGGGTGGCGCCGGCGGCCCCGGCATGCCGCGCTCTCCCGTGGTGGTCGCCACCGTGGCCAAGCGCGATATGGATGTGGTGCTCAACGGCCTGGGCAACGTGACCCCGGTGTCCAACGTCACCGTGCGCGCGCAGGTGTCCGGCCCGCTGCTCAAGGTGCTGTTCAAGGAAGGCCAGATGGTCAAGGCCGGCGACGTGCTGGCCGAGATCGACCCGCGCCCGTTCCAGGCGGCGCTGGACCAGGCCGTGGGCCAGCTCGCGCGCGACCAGGCACTGCTGCAGAACGCCAGGCTCGACCAGCAGCGCTACCGCACCCTGCTGGGCCAGGACTCGATCTCCAAGCAGCAGGTCGATACCCAGGACGCGCTGGTGCGCCAGTACGAGGGCGTGGTCAAGACCGACCAGGGCAATGTCGCCAACGCGCGCCTGCAGCTGGGCTATACCAGGATCGTCGCGCCGGTGTCGGGCCGCATCGGCCTGCGCCAGGTCGACCCCGGCAATATCGTCAATACCAGCGACACCAACGGCATCGCGCTGATCACGCAGATCCAGCCCATCGCCGTGATGTACACCATCCCCGAGGACAACCTGCCCTCGGTGCTGAAGAAGCTCAACGCCGGCGAAGAACTTCCGGTGCAGGCGTGGGACCGCCAGGTGCGCAACCAGCTCGGCGAAGGCACGCTGCTGACCACCGACAACCAGATCGACGCCACCACCGGCACGGTCAAGCTCAAGGCGGTCTTCCCCAACGCCGACGGCATGCTGTTCCCCAACCAGTTCGTCAACGTGCGCACGCGCGTCGATACGCTCAGGGACGCCACCGTGATCCCCGTGGCGGCGATCCAGCGCGGCCAGCAGGGTACCTTCGTCTACACCGTGGATGACAGCAGCAAGGTCAAGGTGCAGGTGGTCACGCTGGGCCCGGGCGACGGCAGCCGCAATGCCGTGCTCAAGGGCCTGGAGCCCGGCCAGCGCGTGGTGGTGGACGGCGCCGACCGCCTCAAGGAAGGCATGACGGTGGAGGCCGTCGACCCGGCCGCGCGCGCCGCCGCGGTGGTGCCGGCCAGCCAGCCGCGCGGGCGCGGCCGCCGCAACCGGGACGGCGGCGGTGCCAGCGGCGCGCACGCCGACGCCAGCGGGGCCGCGGCCCCCGGCGCGGCCGGCGAACATCGCCGCCACCGCCAGGCCGGCGCCAGCGCCCCGCCCGCCGGCGGCGCGCAGCAGTAAGGACAGCGCATGAACCCCTCACGCCTCTTCATCGAGCGCCCGGTCGCCACGGCGCTGCTGATGCTGGCCATCTTGCTGTCCGGGCTGGTGGCGTACCGGCTGCTGCCGCTGTCGGCGCTGCCCGAGGTCGACTACCCGACCATCCAGGTCACTACGCTCTATCCTGGCGCCAGCCCGGACGTGATGACCTCGTCGGTGACCGCGCCGCTGGAGCGGCAGTTCGGCCAGATGCCGGGCCTGAAGCAGATGTCGTCGTCCTCGTCGGGCGGCGCTTCGGTGATCACGCTGCAGTTCGAGCTGACGCTGCCGCTGGACGTGGCCGAGCAGGAGGTGCAGGCCGCCATCAACGCCGGCAGCAACCTGCTGCCATCCGACCTGCCGATGCCGCCGGTCTACAGCAAGGTCAACCCGGCCGACGCGCCGATCATGACCATCGCCATGACCTCGGACACCATGCCGCTGCCCAGGCTGCAGGACATGGTCGACACGCGCGTGGCACAGAAGATCTCGCAGATCCAGGGCGTGGGCCTGGTCACCATCAGCGGCGGCCAGCGCCCCGCGGTGCGCATCCAGGCCAACCCGGCCGCGCTGGCTTCGCTGGGCATGTCGATCGACGACCTGCGCACCGCCATTGGCGCATCCAACGTCAACGGCGCCAAGGGCAGCTTCGACGGCCCCGCGCGCGCCTCCACCATCGACGCCAACGACCAGCTGCGCTCGGCCGACGAATACCGCCAGATCATCCTGGGCTACAGGAACGGCGCGCCGATCCGCATCACCGACGTGGCCGAGATCGTCGACGGCCCCGAGAACAGCCGCCTGGCCGCCTGGGCCAACGACAAGCCCGCGATCGTGCTGAATATCCAGCGCCAGCCCGGTGCCAACGTGATCGAAGTGGTGGACCGCATCAAGGCGCTGCTGCCGCAACTGCAGAATGCGCTGCCGGCCTCGGTCCACGTGCAGCTGCTGACCGACCGCACCACCACCATCCGCGCCTCGGTCGAGGACGTGCAGTTCGAGCTGCTGCTGGCGATCGCGCTGGTGGTGCTGGTGATCTTCCTGCTCCTGCGCAATATACCGGCCACCATCATCCCGGGCGTGGCGGTGCCGCTGTCGCTGGTGGGCACCTTCGGCGTGATGTACCTGGCCGGCTTCTCGATCAACAACCTGACGCTGATGGCACTGACGATAGCCACCGGCTTCGTGGTCGATGATGCGATCGTGATGATCGAGAACATCATGCGCTACATCGAGAAGGGCGATTCGCCGATGGCGGCGGCGCTCAAGGGCTCGAAACAAATCGGCTTCACCATCATCTCGCTGACCTTCTCGCTGGTGGCGGTGCTGATCCCGCTGCTGTTCATGGGCGACGTGGTCGGGCGCCTGTTCCGGGAATTCGCGATCACGCTGGCGGTGTCGATCCTGATCTCGGCAGTGGTATCGCTGACGCTCACGCCGATGATGTGCGCGCGCCTGCTGCACCATGTGCCGGAAGAGAAGCTGTCGCGCTTTCACCGCGCCAGCGGCCGCTTCTTCGACAACGTGATCGAGCGCTACGGCCGTGCGCTGGAGTGGGTGCTCGATCGTCAGAAAGCGACGCTGGTCGTGGCCGTGGCCACGCTGGTGCTGACCGGACTGCTGTATCTGCTGGTGCCAAAGGGCTTCTTCCCGGTGCAGGACACCGGCGTGATCCAGGGCATCACCGAGGCCGCCCAGACCACCTCGTTCGACGCCATGGCGCGCCGGCAGCAGGCCGTGGCCAAGGTGGTGATGCAGGACCCGGCAGTGGCAAGCCTGTCGTCGTTCATCGGCGTGGATGGCACCAACACCACGCTCAACGCCGGGCGCATGCTGATCAACCTCAAGCCCAAGGGCGAGCGCGACCCCATCGACGTGGTCACGCAGCGCCTGCAGCAGGCCGTGCACGAACTGGGCGGCGTGTCGCTGTACACGCAGCCGGTGCAGGACCTGACCATCGAGGACAAGGTCTCGCGCACGCAGTACCAGTTCACCGTCGAGGACCCCGATCCCGCCACGCTGGCCGCGTGGGTGCCGAAGCTGGTGGAACGCCTGCGCCAGGAACCCGAGTTGCGCGACGTCACCAGCGACCAGCAGAACAACGGCCTGCGCGCCTATGTCGATATCGACCGCGACGCCGCGGCGCGCTTCGGCATCACCACCGCGGTGATCGACAGCGCGCTGTACAGCGCCTTCGGCCAGCGGCTGGTGTCGACCATCTTCACGCAGTCGAGCCAGTACCGCGTGGTGCTGGAGACCATGCCGGAATTCCGCAAGAATCCGCAGTCGCTGGCCGACCTGCGCCTGCCCTCCTCTTCCGGCGGCCAGGTGCCGCTGGGCGCGTTCGCGCGCATCACCGAACGCACCGGCCCGCTGGTGATCAACCACCAGGGCCAGTTCCCGGCGGCGACGATCTCGTTCAACCTGGCGCCGGGCGAATCGCTGGGCGCCGCGGTCGACAAGATCATCAGGGTCGAGCAGGAGCTGGGCCTGCCGATCTCGATGCAGACCAGCTTCCAGGGCGCCGCGCTGGCCTTCCGCGCGTCGCTGTCGAACACGCTGTGGCTGATCCTGGCCGCGGTGGTGACGATGTATATCGTGCTGGGCGTGCTGTATGAAAGCACCATCCACCCGGTCACCATCCTGTCGACGCTGCCATCGGCGGGCGTCGGCGCGCTGCTGGCGCTGCTGTTGGCGGGGCAGGACCTGGGCATCATTGCGATCATCGGCATCATCCTGCTGATCGGCATCGTCAAGAAGAACGCGATCATGATGATCGACTTCGCGCTCGAGGCAGAGCGCGAGGGCGGCATGAAACCACGCGATGCGATCTTCCAGGCCTGCCTGCTGCGTTTCCGCCCGATCCTGATGACCACCATGGCGGCCCTGCTGGCGGCGCTGCCGCTGATGCTGGGTTCCGGCATCGGCAGCGAACTGCGCCGGCCGCTGGGCGTGACCATGGTGGGCGGCCTGCTGGTCAGCCAGGTGCTGACGCTGTTCACCACGCCGGTGATCTACCTGGCGTTCGACCGCGTGGCCACGCGCGTGAAAGGCTGGCGCAAGCGGCGCTTCGGTGATCCGGAGGAAGGCGGCACGGGCGAGGAGCCGGTGTAACGATGAATCTCTCGGCTGCCTTCATCCACCGCCCCGTCGCGACCGCGCTGCTGACGCTCGGCATCCTGCTGGCGGGGCTGGCCGCGCTGCGGCTGCTGCCGGTGTCGCCGCTGCCGCAGGTGGACTTCCCGACCATCTCGGTATCGGCGTCGCTGCCAGGCGCGAGTCCTGAAACGATGGCCGCCACCGTGGCGACGCCGCTCGAGCGCGCGCTCGGCACCATTGCCGGCGTGACCGAGATCACTTCGAGCAGTTCGCTCGGCTCCACCCGGGTGACGCTGCAGTTCGACCTGTCGCGCAATATCGACGGCGCCGCGCGCGACGTGCAGGCGGCCATCAACGCCTCGCGCGCGACACTGCCGACCAGCCTGCCCAACAACCCGACCTACCGCAAGGTCAACCCGGCCGATGCGCCGATCATGATCATCGCGCTGACCTCGCCGACCATGACGCGCGGGCAGTTGTACGACGCGGCCTCGACCATCCTGGCGCAGAAGCTGTCGCAGGTCGATGGCGTGGGCCAGGTCACCATCGGCGGGGCCTCGCTGCCGGCCGTGCGGGTCGAGCTGAACCCGACCGCGCTGAACAACTACGGCATCTCGCTGGAGGATGTGCGCAACACCATCAGCGCGACCAACGCCAACCGGCCGCTGGGCACGCTGGAGAACGCCGCCAGCAACTGGCAGGTCTACGCCAACGACCAGGCGATGAAGGCGGAAGACTACATGCCGCTGATCATCCGCTTTGCCACGCCGGGAACCTTCTCGTCGACGTCGGCGGGCGCGCTGATTGCCAGCACCGCCAACGCCGCCGCCAGCGGCGGCGTCAGCACCAAGGTGGTCAACGGCGTGACCGTGACCACGCTGACCACCAGCAGCGGCACCACCACCATCACCAGCGGCGCCACCGGAGGCACCAGTGCCACCAGCGGCCCCAACTCGTTCGCGGTGCCGGTGCGGCTGCGCGACGTGGCCAATGTGGTCGACTCGGTGCAGGACATCCGCAACGCCGGCTCGGCCAACGGCAAGCCGTCGGTGCTGCTGGTGCTGAACCGCTCGCCCGGCGCCAACATCATCGAGACCGTCGACCGCGTCAACGAGATGCTGCCGCAGCTGCAAAAGATGATCCCCGCGGCAATCTCGATGGACGTGATGATGGACCGCACGCCCACCATCCGCGCCTCGCTGCGCGAGGTCGAGAACACGCTGATGATCTCGGTGGCGCTGGTGATCATGGTGGTGTTCGTGTTCCTGCGCAATGTGCGCGCCACCCTTATCCCCAGCGTGGCGGTGCCGGTGTCGCTGATCGGCACGTTCTCGGTGATGTACCTGGCCGGGTTCTCGCTGAACAACCTGTCGCTGATGGCGCTGACCATCGCCACCGGCTTTGTGGTCGACGATGCCATCGTGGTGCTGGAGAACATCTCGCGCCACATCGAGGAAGGCATGAAGCCGCTTGCCGCGGCACTGCGCGGGGCGCGCGAAGTGGGTTTCACGGTGCTGTCGATGAGCCTGTCGCTGATCGCGGTATTCATCCCGCTGCTGATGATGGGCGGCATCGTCGGCCGGCTGTTCCAGGAATTCGCGATTACGCTGTCGGTGGCGATCCTGGTGTCGCTGGTGGTGTCGCTGACCACCACGCCGATGATGTGCGCACGGATGCTGCGCCCGCCCGAGCCGGAGAAGCAGGGCCGCTTCTTCCGTGCCACCGAGCGCATGTTCCAGTGGCTGCACGACGGCTATGCGCGCTCGCTGTCCACGGCGCTGCGCCTGAGTCCGCTGGTGTGGCTGGTGCTGATCGCCACCATCGCACTCAACGTGTACCTGTACGTGATCGTTCCCAAGGGCTTCTTCCCACAGCAGGACACGGGCCGGCTGATCGGCTTTATCCGCGCCGACCAGGCCACCTCGTTCCAGGCCATGCGCGGCAAGCTCGACAATTTCATCAAGATCGTCCAGTCCGACCCCGCCGTGGTCAACGTGACCGGCTTTACCGGCGGTTCCCAGCGCAATACCGGGCAGATGTTCGTCACGCTCAAGCCGCTGTCGGAGCGCAACGAATCGGCCGACGCCATCATCGCGCGGCTGCGCGGCAAGCTGTCCAAGGAGCCGGGCGCGAGCCTGTTCCTGCAGTCGGTGCAGGATATCCGCATCGGCGGGCGGCAGAGCAGCTCGCAGTACCAGTTCACGCTGCAGTCGGACGACCTGGAAGTGCTGCGCGCGTGGGAGCCCAAGGTGCGCGCCGCGTTGTCGAACCTGAAGGGGCTGGAGGATATCGACACCGATACCAACGACAAGGGCCTGCAGACCTCGGTGATCATCGACCGCGACGCGGCCTCGCGCCTGGGCGTGACCGCGCAGCAGGTGGATGCGGTGCTCAACGATGCCTTCGGCCAGCGGCTGGTGTCCACCATCTACCATCCGCTGAACCAGTACCGCGTGGTGATGGAGCTGAGCCAGGAATACCTGCAAGGGCCCGATGCGCTCAAGGACATCTACGTGGTCACCGGCAACGGCAACCGCGTGCCGCTGGCGGCGTTCGCGCGCGTGACCCCGTCCAGCACGCCGCTGGGCGTGAACCACCAGGGCCAGTTCGCGGCCTCGACGATCTCGTTCAACCTGGCCGAGGGCACTTCGCTGTCGCAGGCGACCGACGCGATCACGCGCGAGATGGCGCGCATCGGCGTGCCGGAGACGCTGCGCGCCAACTTCCAGGGCGGCGCCAAGGCGTTCCAGGATTCGCTCAAGAGTCAGCCGATCCTGATCCTGGCGGCGCTGATCACGATCTACATCGTGCTGGGCGTGCTGTATGAAAGCTATGTGCATCCGCTGACGATCCTGTCGACGCTGCCCTCCGCCGGCGTGGGCGCGCTGCTGGCGCTGCTGGCATCGAAGACCGACTTCAGCATCATCGCGCTGATCGGCGTGATCCTGCTGATCGGCATCGTGAAAAAGAACGCGATCATGATGATCGACTTCGCCATCGATGCCGAACGGCGCGACGGCCTGTCGCCGCGCGACGCGATCTACCGCGCCTGCCTGCTGCGCTTCCGCCCGATCCTGATGACCACCATGGCCGCGCTGCTGGGCGCGGTGCCGCTGGCAATCGGCCGCGGCGACGGCGCCGAACTGCGCGCGCCGCTGGGCATCTCCATTGTCGGCGGGCTGGTGGTAAGCCAGCTGCTGACGCTGTACACCACGCCGGTGGTCTACCTGACGCTGGACCGCTGGCGCCTGAAGGTCAAGGCCTGGCGCCAGCGCCGCCGTGGTGCCGGCACGCCTGACCAGCCGGCCGCCGTCTAGATTTGCGAAGACTCGACATGACAGTTCTTTCCCGCCTCCTGACCCATGCCCTGCCGGTGTCGCTGGCCTGCGCGCTGCTGCTGGCCGGCTGCGCCGTCGGCCCCGACTACCAGCGCCCCGACGCGCCGGTTTCCGCATCCTTCAAGGAAGCCGATGCCGCCACCCCCGCCTGGACCGGCGACTGGAAGCCCGCCGAGCCGCAGGATGCGCTGGCACGCGCCGACTGGTGGACCGTGTTCGGCGATGCGCAGCTCGACGCGCTGATGTCCGAGGTGCAGATCTCGAACCAGAACATCAAGGCCGCCGAGGCGCAGTACCGCCAGGCGGTGGCGTCGCTGCAGGCCGCGCGCGCCGGCTTCTTCCCGACCGTCGACGCACAGGCCGGCGCCTCGCGCGCGCGCGGCGCCAGCGGCAGCACGCTCAACGGGCAGAGCGCGACCCTGGGCGCAACCTGGGAAATCGACGTCTGGGGCCGCGTGCGGCGCCAGGTGGAAAGCAGCGAGGCCAGCGCGCAAGCCAGCCAGGCCGACCTGGCCTCGACGCTGCTGTCGACGCAGGCAACGCTGGCGCAGAGCTACTTCCTGCTGCGCGTGGCCGATGCGCAGAAGGCCCTGCTGGACCGCACCGTGGCCGACTACCAGAAGTCGCTGCAGCTGGTGCAGAACCAGTATGCGGCGGGCACCGCGCAGCGCTCGGACGTGCTGCAGTCCGAGACCCAGCTCAAGAGCGCGCAGGCGCAGCAGATCGACATCCAGATCACGCGCGCGCAGCTGGAGCACGCCATCGCGGTGCTGGTGGGCAAGCCGCCCGCGGCGCTGACGCTGGCCGCCGACGACTTCCGCACCGCGCTGCCGCGCGTGCCGGCCGCGGTGCCGTCGCAACTGCTGGAACGCCGCCCAGACATCGGCGCGGCCGAGCGCCGCATGGCCTCGGCCAATGCGCAGATCGGCGTGGCGCAGGCGGCCTACTATCCGACCCTGTCGCTGTCGGCCAGCGGCGGCCTGACCGCCAGCACGCTGGCGCGCTGGATGTCGCTGCCGGACCGGATCTGGTCGATCGGCGGCGGCCTGGCCGGCACGCTGTTCGACGGCGGGCTGCGCAGCGCGGCCAAGGCGCAGGCGGTGGCGGCCTACGACCAGACCGTGGCCAACTACCGCCAGACCGTGCTGGGCGCGTTCCAGGAAGTCGAGGACAACCTCGCCGCGCAACGGCTGCTGGAACAGGAAGCGGTGGTGCAGAACGACGCGCTGCGCTCGGCGCGCGAGGCGCTGGTGCTGGTGAACAACCGCTACCGCGCCGGCACCGCTGGCCTGCTCGACGTGCTGACGGCGCAGACCAGCGCCTATACCGCCGAGCGCACCGCGCTGTCGATCGCCGGCCGCCAGTACACGGCGGCGGTGGTACTGATCAAGGCGCTGGGCGGCGGCTGGCATGCGCCCGGTGCGGAGGCTGCGCCGGCACAGGCCGGTTCGAACCAGGCCGTCAGCCAGCGCTAGCCGCAGGCGCGCGCGGCAGCGGCTGTTGGCAGATGCGCTCGCGCAGCCAGGTGGCAGCCTTGCCCAGCGGCCGCTGCTTGTGCCAGACCAGCTCCATCGCCACCGGCCAGTCCTGCTGCTGGAATGCCAGCGGCGGCGTCACCAGCTGCGCCGCGGCCGGCGAATTGGCCACCACGTGCCACGGCACGAAGGCCCAGCCCAGCCCGCGCTTGACCAGCTCCACGATCACCCACTGGCTTTCCACCCACCACACGTCCGCGGCCACGCGCAGGCGCATCTTCTCTTCGCTGTCTGAGCGGGTGGCGACCATCAGCTGGCGATAGCGCTTCAGTTCCTCCCAGTCCACACGCTGGCCGGCCAGCGGATGCTCGGGCGCGCACAGGATCTGCATCGGCACCCAGCCCAGCGCATGGAAGCCCAGCGCCGGTGGCAGCACCTCCTGCCGCCACATGATGCCGAGGTCGGCGCCGCCCTCCAGGACCAGCCGGCTGACGTCCTCCATCAGCGGAAACAGCAACTCAAGCTCCACCGCCGGGAAGCGGCTGGAGAACTCTTCCAGCAGCATGCCCAGCGTCTCTTCCGGATAGAGCTCGTCCACCGCCAGCACCAGCCGCGTCTCCACGCCCTCGCCCAGGCTCTTGGCCACGCCGCGGAAGTGCTCGCAGCGCTCCAGGATCACGCGCGCCTCGGCCAGCAGCCGCTCGCCCGCGGGGGTCAGTACCGGGTAACGGGCGGAGCGGTCGAACAGCGCGTTGCCGGCGTCGATTTCCAGGTTGGACACCGCCGCGCTGACCACCGACTGCGCCTTGCCCAGCCGGCGCGCGGCGGCCGAGAACGAACCGGTGTCAGCCGCCGCGACGAATGCCTGCAATTGCTCGATGGAGAGGCTCATAAATAACTTTCCATGCTTATCTATCTGTTTTACAGATAGTATCCAACTTGGCAATCCCTACCCAGCAGATAGACTAGCTCCCATCGCGTTTGACACGCAAGGAGAACAACGATGCGCAAGACCTGGGACCGGATTCGCCACGCCGTCGGCTTCGAGGTGGTCGGCCTGCTGATTTTCGCGCCGCTGGCCAGCTGGGCCTTCGGCTATGAACTGCACGAGATGGGCGTGATCGGAGCGGTCGCCTCGCTGATCGCCACCGGCTGGAACTACCTGTACAACGTGCTGTTCGACAAGGGCATGCTGCGTTTCACCGGCCAGCTGCGCAAGTCGGTGCCGGTGCGCGTGCTGCACGCCGTGCTGTTCGAGCTGGGCCTGCTGGTGGTGTTCCTGCCGTCGGTGGCCTGGTACCTGGACATCAGCCTGGTCGATGCGCTCATCATGGACCTCGCCGTGGCCGGCTTCTACATGGTCTACGCGCTGGTGTACAACTGGCTGTACGACATCGTCTTCCCGGTGCCTTCACTGCAGGCACAAGCCAAGCCGGAAGGCGCCGCGCTCGGCTGAGCGCGGGTTTTTCCCGACCCCGGAGGCGTCACTCCGGGGTCTTCCCCATCTTGTCGCATCCGGTCGAATTGTTATACTCCATAACAAATCCAATTCGACCGGAGGCAGCGCGCCCGCGCTTGCGTACCGGCGCATCCTGCACGCGGGGGAGACACCATGAAGATCGCAATCGCCGGTGGCGGCATCGGCGGACTGACGCTGGCGCTGCTATGCCACCGCCACGGCATCGAGGCCGAGGTCTGGGAGGCCAGCGAAACGCTGCGCCCGCTGGGCGTGGGCATCAACCTGCTGCCGCACGCCGTGCGTATCCTGTCCGAGCTGGGACTGCGCGACGCGCTGGCGGATATCGCCATCGAGACCTCGTCGCTCTCGTACTACAACAAGCGCGGCCAGCGCATCTGGCATGAGCCGCGCGGGCTGGCGGCCGGCTACGACTGGCCGCAATTCTCGATCCATCGCGGCGAATTCCAGATGCTGTTGCACCGTACCGTGGTGGAGCGCCTGGGCGCCGGCGCCGTGCATACCGGCCATAGCTTCGAGACCGTGCTGGACACCGGCGCGGGCGGACAGGCGCGCTTTGGCCTGCGCCGCCGCAGCGACAATGCCGAGGTCGAGGCCAGCGCCGATGTGCTGGTCGGCGCCGACGGCATCCACTCGGCGGTGCGCCGCCATTTCTACCCCACCGGCGACCTGCCGCGCTTTTCGCGCCGCCTGCTGTGGCGTGCGGTCACCGAGGCGTCGCCCTACCTGGACGGCTGCTCGATGTTCATGGCCGGGCACCAGGACCAGAAGTTCGTGGCCTATCCGATCTCGGAACCGCTGCGCCGCCAGGGCCGCTCGCTGGTCAACTGGATCGCCGAGCTGCGCGTGCCCGACAGCGTGCCCGACACCCCGCCGCGCAGCGACTGGAACAAGCAGGTCGACAAATCCGTGTTCTGCGCCGCGTTTGCCGACTGGCGGTGGGACTGGATCGACATCCCCGCGCTGATCGACGGTGCCGAGGCGATCTACGAATTCCCGATGGTCGACAAGGACCCGCTGCCGCGCTGGACCTTCGACCGCGTCACGCTGCTGGGCGACGCCGCGCACCCGATGTACCCGATCGGCTCGAACGGCAGCGCCCAGGCGATCCTGGACGCGCGCTACCTGCTCGACAGCCTGCTCGGCACGCCCGACACCGGCTACGGGCTGCGCGAATACGAGGCCGAGCGCCTGCCGCGCACCGCCGGAATCGTGCTGCGCAACCGCATGAACGGGCCCGAGCAGGTGATGCAGCTGGCCGAGGAACGCGCGCCGCAGGGCTTTGCCGACATCGACCAGGTGATCCCGCGCGCGGAACTGGAGGCGATCTCGCTGCGGTACAAGCAGCTGGCGGGATTCGACCGGCAGTCGATGCAGGGCAAGCGGTAGGATCCGGCAGGTTTGACAATGCAGAACAAGACCATCGAGAGAGGAGACACCATGGCGCCCCTGACCACCACCAAGCTGGCCCGCCTCGCACTGGCCGCGGCCCTCGCCTTCAGCGCCGGCAGTGCGCTGGCCGACATCACCGTCGGCGTCAGCCTGTCCACCACCGGCCCGTCGGCGTCGCTGGGTATCCCGCAGAAGAACTCGCTGGCCTACCTGCCGCAGAAGGTCGGCGGCGAGGCGGTACGCTACATCGTGCTGGACGATGCCTCGGACCCCACCCAGGGCGCCAAGGTGGCGCGCCGCTTTGTCTCCGAGGACAAGGTCGACATCATCCTGGGCTCGTCCGCGGTGGCGCCGTCGATCGCCATTGCCGAGGTGGCCGATGAGGCCCAGACCGTGCAGCTGGCGTTCTCGCCGATCGAACTCAAGCCCGGGCGCGGTGGCTGGACCTTCCGGCTGGCTCAGCCGGTGCGGCTGATGGCCAATGCCGTGGCCGCCACCGCCAAGACCAACGGCGTCAAGACCATCGGCTTTATCGGCTTTGCCGATGCCTACGGCGAGACCTGGCTGAAGGACTTCACCGCCGCCGCCAGCGCCAACGGCATCCGCCTGATCGCCACCGAGCGCTACGGCCGCGCCGATACCAGCGTGACCGCGCAGGCCATCAAGCTGATTGCCGCCAAACCCGACGCCATTTTGATCGCCGGCGCCGGCACCGGCGCCGCGCTGCCGCACACCACGCTGCGCGAGCGCGGCTACGGCGGCACCATCTACCACACCCATGGCGCGGCCACCAAGGACCTGATCCGCATCGGCGGGCGCATGGTCAATGGCGCGATCCTGCCGGCCGGGCCGGTGATCGTGCCGGAGCAGTTGCCCGCGGGCGACCCGGTGCGCAAGCCGGGGCTGGACTACGTCACCCGCTATGAGAAGCAATACGGGGCCGACAGCCGCACGCAGTTCGGCGCCCACGCCTACGACGCCGGGCTGGTGCTGGAGCGCATCGTGCCGGTGGCGCTCAGGCACGCCAGGCCGGGAACGCCGGCATTCCGCCAGGCGCTGCGGCAGGCACTGGAGACCGAGCGCGACATCGTGGTCTCGCACGGCGTGCTGAATTACAGTGGGCAAGACCACTATGGCTTCGACCAGCGCGGGCGGGTTATGCTGACCATCGACAACGGCAACTGGAAACTGCTGAAATGAATCCCGACGCATCCGGCACACCGCCCGCCGCACCCCCGCGCCCGCGCAGCACCACCGCCGCGTCCGCGCGGCGTAAGGCGCGAGACCCGCTTGCGCCGGATCCGGCCGCAAGCGGCGGTGCCGATGCCGGTTTCGACCCGCATGTGCCGAACATCGACTATGGCGTGCTCGACAATCTGATCGGCTACGCCATCCGCCGCGCGCAGATCCGCATCTATGAAGATTTCGTGCTGTCGCTGGCGCAATGGCAGATCACGCCGCCGCGCTTTTCGGCGCTGATCATCATCTCGCGCAACCCGCACCTGAAGCTGACCGAACTGGCGCAGATCCTCGGCATCGCGCGCTCGGGGGCGGTGCTGCTGGTCGACGCGCTGGAAGAGATGAACCTGGTGGCACGCCGCCCGGCAGCCGGCGATCGCCGCGCCTACAGCCTGGTGCTGACGGCAGCCGGCCGCCGCACGCTGGAAGCCGCCACGCAGGCGGTGGTGGCGCACGACGCGCACGTCGGCTCGGCGCTGAGCGAGGCCGAGCAGGCCACGCTGAAGTCGCTGCTGGCTCGGCTGGCGCCGCCGCGCGCCGGCTGAGGGCAGTCGGCAAGACTGTCATCCGCCGGCCTGCGGCCATGCGTTAACATGGCCGCCATGCCAAGAACAATCGCCGCGCCTACTGCATTGCGACCCGGCACCCTGCTGCGCCGCCTGTCGCCACTGCTCTCGCCCATCCTTGCCGCCGTGCTGCTGGCCGGCGGTCCCGCGCTCACCCCGGCGCAAGCCAAGGCGCCCGCCAAGACGGTCAAGGCGGCAAAAGCGGCGAAGGCCGCCACCGCCGCAAAAACCGCTGCCGATCCCGCACTGGTGAGCGCCGGCGTGCCGGCCCCGGTGGCCGCGGCGCTGCGCCGAGCCGGCGTGCCGGCGTCGGCCGCCAGCTTCTACGTGGTCAGGCTGGGCGCGGGCACCGCCCGCGCCAGCTGGAATGCGCAGCAGCCGATGAACCCGGCCTCGACCATGAAACTGGTCACCACCTTTGCCGGGCTGCAGCTGCTGGGGCCCGACTACCGCTGGCAGACCTCGCTCTATGCCGACGCCCAGCCCGGCTTCGACGGCACCGTCAACGGCAACGTCTACCTGCGCGGCCACGGCGATCCCAAGCTGGTGCCCGAGGAAATGGCCAAGCTGGTGGCGAAGGCGCGCGCCGGGGGCGCTACCGGCATCAACGGCGACCTGGTGCTGGACCGCAGCTACTTTGCCGATGGCCTGGACGGCAACGGCACCATCGACGGCGAAGTGCAGCGCGCCTACAACGTCGGCCCCGATGCGCTGCTGTATGCGTTCAAGACACTGTCATTCACGCTGACGCCGGACCCGGCCAGCCAGACCGTGGCAGTCAGCGTCACGCCCGAGCTGGCGCAGCTCAAGCTGGACAACCGGCTCACGCTGACCAACGGCCGCTGCGGCGACTGGCAGTCCAGCGCCAGCCCGAGCGTGCTGCCGCAGGCGGACGGCACCGTGCTGGCGTCGTTCTCGGGCGACTATGCCAGCGACTGCGGCGAGCACGTACTCAATATCGCCACGCTGTCGCATGCGGAGTTCACATGGGGCGGCTTCGTCGCCGAATGGCAGCGCGCCGGCGGACGCTTTGCCCATATGCCCGCGCTGCGCAGCGGCAAGGTGCCGCGCGGCGCGGTGCTGCTGGCGCGCCACTACGGCCTGCCGCTGGCAGACATCGTGCGCGACATCAACAAGTTCTCGAACAACGTGATGGCACGCCAGCTGTTCCTGACCATCGGCGCAGAAATGGACCGCGGCGGCCCGGCCAGCACCGGGCGCTCGATCCGCGTGGTGCAGCGCTGGCTGGCGCGCCAGGGGCTGGACATGCCCGGCCTGGTGCTGGACAACGGCTCGGGCCTGTCGCGCGAGGAACGCATCAGCGCCTATGACATGGCGCGCCTGCTGCAGCAGGCCGCGGCCAGCAACGTGGGGCCGGTGCTGATCGATTCGCTGCCGGTGCTGGGCGTCGACGGCACGCTGCGCAACCGCCTGACGCGCGCCAACGCGGCCGGCAACGGCTACCTGAAGACCGGCACGCTGGCCGACGTGCGCGCGCTGGCCGGCTATGTGGATGCTGCCGACGGCGGCCGCTACGTGGTGGTCAGCATGATCAACCATCCCAATGCCGCGCAGGCGCTGGAAGCACACGACGCCTTGCTGCAATGGGTGTACCGCGGCGCACCCTGAGTCCGCGCCGGGCAGGCCGCGGCGCGGCGCCGTGGCCTGGCGCCAACGCCGCGGCCGCATTTTGTTAAGCGGACGCTTACCAGCGTCCGATCCGCCCCTATAATGCCAGGGTGCCGGCCGCGTCCTGCGGCGGCAGCCTTCCGGGCCGGCCCTCGGCCCCGGGCCTGCATTGCCCCCTCGCCCTCTGACATGACTTCCCGACAACCCCCGGTGTGGTTGCGCCTCTGGCATCGCTTCGCACCCGCCGAACGCGCCGGCTTTATCGACGGCGCGCGCTACTTTGCCCCGTCCCTGCCCGCGGTCTTCTCCTGGGGCCTGGTGACCGGCGTGGCGATGAGCAAATCCGTAATGACCGTGCCCGAAGCCATCGGCATGTCGCTGCTGGTCTATGCCGGCTCGGCGCAGCTGGCCGTGCTGCCGCTGTTCGCCGCGGGCCTGCCGCTGTGGACCATCTGGCTGACCGCGGCCGTGGTCAACCTGCGCTTTGTGATCTTCAGCGCCGGCATGCAGCCGCACTTCAGCTACATGCCGCTATGGCGGCGCACCATCCTGGGCTCGTTCAACGGCGACCTGCACTTCGTCTACTTCCTGCAGAAGTACAGCACGCCCGGCTACGAGCCCGGCAAGGAAGGCTACTTCTGGGGCATGGCGCTGACCAACTTCTGCATGTGGCAGCTGTCGTCGATCATCGGCATCGTGCTGGCCAGTCTGTTCCCCGACAGCTGGGGCCTGGGGCTGGCCGGCACCATGGCGCTGATCCCGGTGATGATCGCCACCATCAACTCGCGCTCGACGCTGCTGGCAGTGGTGGTGTCGGCGGTGCTGGCGCTGCTTTGCTTCGATTTGCCGTACCGTCTCAGCCTGGTGGTGGCAGTGGTGGGCGCGATTGCCGCCGGCATGGCCAGCGACGACCTGGCCGCGCGCGCGGCACTGCGCGGCATCCGTCGGCGCAAGCCCAAGGCCCCCGAGGTCACCAACGCCGCCGCGCCGGAAACGCCGCCGGGAGACCGCGCATGAGCCATCTTGAAATCTGGATTGCCATCCTTGGCATGGCGGTCGTCACCATCGTCACGCGCGCGCTGTTCCTGATGGCCGGCGAGCATGTCACCGTGCCCGACCGCATCGCGCGGGCGCTGCGCTATGCACCGGCCGCGGCGCTGGCGGCGATCATCCTGCCGGACCTGATGACCTGGCAGGGGCATTTCACGGTGGCGTTCTCCAACGACAAGCTGATGGCGGGGATTGCGGCCACGCTGTTCTACCTGCTGACGCGGAAGATGGTGGGGATGATCGTGGTGGGGATGGCGGTGTATACGGCGCTGAGGCTGCTGGGCGGCTGAATTGGCGGCATCGTGCTTGGCACACGCCGGCCCTCTCCCTGGCTCCTCTCCCGCTTGCGGGAGAGGGGAGCAAACCGGCAGGTTATTTGCACCGCATGAGTCAGGAACCACCGCCTGTGTGCTCCCTCTCCCGCTTGCGGGAGAGGGTTGGGGAGAGGGCCGGAGCTTCAACGAAGTAAAGCCCCCAGGCAAGCCACCGCCCCCTATCCCCCAAACGCCGCCGCTGCCCGCTCCAGCCGATCCCGCACCCCCGCCCAATCCTGCCCTTCAGGCAACACCTCGAACATCAGCTGCGTATAGCCCTGCTTGTCGAGCTTGCGCAGCAAGCGGTAAAGCTCGCGCGCATAGGCCGCCGCATCCGCAGGCGCCTGCACCCAGGTACAGCGCTGGTCCACCAGCGGCGCCCGGCCGACCCACGCCACGCGGGCATCGTCCGGCAGCGAGGCCAGCTGCGCCGAAGCTGCTTGCGCATCGGCCAGCAGCAGCGGTGTGTGCGGCGCGTAGTGAGCCTTGAGCGTGCCTGAAGCCCGCGGCGCGGCCGCGTCGGGCGGCAGCGGGGCCGCGCCCAGTACCTGCGCCATCATCGCCGCGGTGATCGCCCCCGGCCGCAGCAGCACCGGGCCGATGCCCTGGTCCAGCCGCGACAGGTCGACGATGGTCGATTCGATACCGACCTCCACGCCATCGCCTTCCAGCACATAGACCGCATCGCCGAATTCATCGCGCACATGCTGCGCGGTGGTCGGGCTGACCTGGCCGAACTTGTTGGCCGATGGCGCGGCAATGCCGCCGCGGCCGCGCTTGAAGCGCGCCAGCAGCGCCTGCGCCACGGGGTGCGAGGGGCAACGCACGCCGATGCTGTCCTGGCCGCCGGCGACGGCCGGATGGATATGCGCGGCGCGCTTCAGGATCAGCGTCAGCGGGCCGGGCCAGAACGCGTCGATCAGTTGCTGCGCTGCCTCGGGGACCTCGTCGGTCCAGTAGCCGATATCGGCGCCGTCCACCACGTGGACGATCACCGGATGGTTCGACGGCCGGCCCTTGAGCGCGAAGATGCGGGCGACCGCCTCGGGGTTCTCGGCATCCGCACCGAGCCCGTAGACGGTTTCGGTGGGAAAGGCGACCAGTTGCCCGGCCTCGAGCAGGCGGACGGCTTCGTCCAGTTCAGCGGCCGTGGGCATGCGCGGCGACATCGTGTTCCTTGGAGCTATGGCTTCAGAGCGGGATATGCAGCGCCTGCGCGGCGGCGGCAAAGGCGGCGGCGGCCGCTTCCGCATGCTCGCCCACGCAGTTGACGTGGCCCATCTTGCGCGACGGGCGCGCATCGCCCTTGCCGTACAGGTGCAGCTTGGCGCCGGGTTGCGCCACCACCTCGTCCCAGGAAGGCGTGCGCTCCAGGCCGAACTCGAACCACACGTCGCCCAGCAGATTCAGCATCTTGCCGGCCGAGTGCTGGCGCGTGCTGCCCAGCGGCAGCCGCGCCATGGCGCGCACCTGCTGTTCGAACTGGCTGGTCTCGCACGCATCCATGGTGATATGGCCGGAGTTGTGCGGGCGCGGCGCCATCTCGTTGGCGACCAGCGAGCCGTCGGTCAGCACGAAGAACTCGATGCACAGCACGCCGACGTAGCCCATCTCCGTGGCGATGGCAGCCGCTGCGGCACGCGCGCGGTCGGCGATCTCGGGCGACACGCTGGTCGACGGCATCACCGTCGAGAACAGGATGCCGTCGCGGTGCACGTTCTCGGCCAGCGGCCAGGTGGCGGTGGAGCCGTCCGCGGCACGCGCGGCCAGCACCGAGACCTCATAAGCCAGCGGCAGCATCTGCTCCAGCACGCACGGCACATGCTGCATGGCGTTCCAGGCGGCGCGCACGTCGTCGCGCGTCTTCACGCGCGCCTGGCCCTTGCCGTCGTAGCCCATGCGCGCGGTCTTGAGGATGCCGGGCAGCACGTGGTCGGGCAGCTGGTCGACATCGGCATCGTGCTGGATCACCCAGTGCGGGGCCGGCGACACGCCGGTGCGCTCGGCGCACGCGGCAAAGAACTTCTTCTCGCCGATGCGGTTCTGCGCGATCGACACGCAGTAGCCGCGCGGCGCGACAAAGGCGCCCAGCTGCTCGAGCCGGTCCAGCGACAGCGACGGCACGTTCTCGAACTCGGTGCTTACCGCCTGGCACAGCTTGCCCATCTCGGCCAGCGCGGCCTCGTCGGTGTATTGCGCACAGATATGCTTGTCCGCCACCGAACCGGCCGGGCTGTCCTGGTCCGGATCGAGCACGCATACGCGATAGCCCATCGCCTGCGCCGCATGCGTGAACATGCGGCCGAGCTGGCCGCCACCCAGCATGCCGAGCCACGCACCAGGCAGGATGGGCGCGTCGGGACGGTCGACGCCGAACTCGGCGCGCGATTCCGGCGTGTGGGCTTCGGAGAGATAGGGATGGATATCGGTGGGCATTGCTAGGTTCCGTGGGATGTCCGGATGATTACAGCGGCAGCATTACAGTGGCAAAGTCATCGCGCGCGCGGCTTCGGTCTGCTTCGCGCGGAATGCTTCCAGCGCGCCGGCCAGCGCCTCGTCGGTGGTGGCCAGCGTGGCGATCGCGTGCAGCGCGGCATTGGCGGCACCGGCCTCGCCGATGGCGAAGGTGGCCACCGGCACGCCCTTGGGCATCTGCACGATCGACAGCAGCGAATCCTCGCCGCGCAGGTACTTGGACGGCACCGGCACGCCGAACACCGGCACGATGGTCTTGGCGGCGATCATGCCGGGCAGGTGCGCGGCGCCGCCGGCACCGGCGATGATGGCGCGGATGCCGCGGCTGCGCGCGCTCTCGGCAAAGCGGAACATGTCGTCCGCCATGCGGTGCGCGGACACCACCTGGGCTTCGAACGGCACGCCGAAATCCTTCAGCATGGCCACTGCGTGCTGCATCACGTCCCAGTCGGAACTGCTGCCCATCACCACGCCGACCAGCGGCTTGTCTTGCTTGCTCACTTCAGATCCTTGATTGTTTGCTCCCCTCTCCCGCTTGCGGGAGAGGGGCCGGGGGAGAGGGCTGGCGTTTCCCGACGCGTGGCGCCTTGCTAAACCACCCCTCTCCCGCTGAGGGGAGAGGGAGAACACCGTCGGGAAATTGATAACTTACTGCAGTTCTTCGCCCGTCAGGCGCGTCAGCGCTTCACGGTACTTGGCGGCGGTCTTTTCGATCACCTCGTCCGGCAGTTGCGGCGCCGGCGCGGTCTTGGGCCAGGGCTTGCCGTCGATGCGCACGGCTTCCAGCCAGTCGCGCACGAACTGCTTGTCGAACGACGGCGGGTTGGTGCCCACCTGGTACGAATCGGCCGGCCAGAAGCGCGACGAATCGGCGGTCAGGACCTCGTCCATCAGCGTCAGCACGCCATTGTCGTCCAGGCCGAACTCGAACTTGGTATCGGCGATGATGATGCCGCGCGTGGCCGCAAACTCGGCCGCTTCCTTGTACAGGCGGATCGAGATATCGCGCATCTGGCGCGCCAGCGCGATGCCGATGCGGGCCTCGACTTCGGCGAACGAGATGTTCTCGTCGTGCTCGCCCATCTCGGCCTTGGCGGCCGGGGTGAAGATCGGCTCGGGCAGCTTCTGCGCGTTCTGCAGGCCGGCGGGCAGCTCGATCCCGCACACCTTGCCGGTGGCCTGGTAGTCCTTCCAGCCGCTGCCGGCGAGATAGCCGCGCACCACGGCTTCGACCAGGATCGGCCGCAGGCGCTTGACCACCACGGCGCGGCCCTTGACCTGCTCCACTTCCTCCGGCGCGACCACGGTCTCGGGCGCGATGCCGGTCTCGTGGTTCGGCACGATGTGCGCGAGCTTGCGGAACCAGAAGTTCGCCATCTGGTTCAGCACGCGGCCCTTGTCGGGGATCGGCTCGCCCATGATGACGTCGAACGCCGACAGGCGGTCGGTGGTGACGATCAGCAGCTTGTCATTGCCGACGGCATAGTTGTCGCGCACTTTGCCGTGGCCCAGCAGCGGCAGCGAGTTGATGGAGGACTGGTAGAGAGCGTTGGACATGATGGTTCCGATAAAACGGCGAAGCCGCCGGGCGCTGGATGCGTGCCGCGGCGGCCGGAACTGCAATCCGCCTTCCCCTAGCGCGGAAGGCGGACTAGGGACATTTACTGCACGACCTGCGACAGCTTGCCCGCCTTGTACTGCTGCGCGATATCGGTCAGGCCGATCGGCTTGATCTTGCCGGCCTGGCCTTCGCAGCCGAAGGCGATGTAGCGCGCCTTGCACACCTGCTTGGCGGCTTCGCGGGCCGGCTTCAGGTATTCGCGCGGGTCGAACTTGCTCGGGTTCTCGGCGAAGAAGCGGCGGATCGCGCCGGTCATGGCCAGGCGGATGTCGGTGTCGATGTTGATCTTGCGCACGCCGTACTTGATCGCTTCCTGGATTTCCTCGACCGGCACGCCGTAGGTTTCCTTCATGTCGCCGCCGAACTTGCGGATCTCTTCCAGCAGTTCCTGCGGCACCGACGACGAGCCGTGCATCACCAGGTGGGTGTTGGGGATGCGGGCGTGGATTTCCTTGATGCGGCTGATCGCCAGGATGTCGCCGGTGGGCTTGCGCGTGAACTTGTAGGCGCCGTGCGAGGTGCCGATGGCGATGGCCAGGGCGTCCAGCTGGGTGGCCTTGACGAAGTCGGCGGCCTGCTCCGGATCGGTCAGCAGCATGGAGTGGTCCAGCACGCCGACGGCGCCGATGCCGTCTTCTTCGCCGGCTTCACCGGTTTCCAGCGAGCCCAGGCAGCCCAGTTCGCCTTCCACGGTCACGCCGACGGCGTGGGCCAGCTGCACCACCTTGCGGGTGACGTCGATGTTGTACTCGTACTCGGCCGGGGTCTTGCCGTCTTCGCGCAGCGAGCCGTCCATCATCACCGACGAGAAGCCCAGGTCGATCGCGCCCTGGCAGATCGCCGGCGACTGGCCGTGGTCCTGGTGCATCACCACGGGGATGTGCGGGTAGGCTTCGACCGCGGCTTCGATCAGGTGGCGCAGGAAATGCTCACCGGCGTATTTGCGCGCGCCGGCCGAGGCTTGCATGATCACCGGGGCGTTGACCTCGTCGGCCGCCTGCATGATGGCCTGCACTTGCTCGAGGTTGTTCACGTTGAAGGCCGGCAGGCCGTAGCTGTTCTCGGCCGCGTGGTCCAGCAGCTGGCGCATCGATACGAGTGGCATGTCTAACTCCTAAATAAAAATTGGGTGTCTCTGTATTTTTCTGTCGGCGCTCAATACCCCACCCTGACAATCTTCAGGGTGTTGGTACCGCCCGGCTGCCCCATCGGTTCGCCGATGGTCAGCACGATGAAATCGCCACGCTGCACCACGCCCTGCGCCAGCAGCAGCTCTTCGGCCTGCTCGAGCGCGGTGTCGCGGTCGGCGCTGGACTGCAGCGGCAGCGGCACCACGTTGCGGTACAGCTGCATCTTGCGCTGCGAGGCCAGGTTGGGCGTCATCGCATAGATCGGCACATGGATGCGGTGACGGCTCATCCACAATGCGGTGGCGCCGGAATCGGTCAGCGCGGCAATCGCCTTCACCTGCAAATGATAGGCCGTGAACAGCGCACCCATCGCCACCGACTGGTCGATGCGCGAGAAGGTCTGGTTCAGGAAATCGGTGTCGAGCTGCACCACCTCGGACTTCTCGGCTTCGATGCAGACCGCGGCCATGGCCTCGACCGTCTCCACGGGGTAGCGGCCGGCGGCGGTTTCAGCCGACAGCATCACCGCGTCGGTGCCGTCCAGCACGGCGTTGGCCACGTCCGAGACCTCGGCGCGCGTGGGCACCGGGTTGACGATCATGCTCTCCATCATCTGGGTGGCGGTGATGGTCAGCTTGTTGGCCTCGCGCGCCAGCTTGATCATGCGCTTCTGCAGCGCCGGCACGGCGGCATTGCCCACTTCCACGGCCAGGTCGCCGCGCGCCACCATGATGCCGTCGGACGCCTGCAGGATCTCTTCCAGCACGCCCGGGCGGATCGCCTCGGCACGCTCGATCTTGGCGATCATGCGGGCCTTGTGGCCGTGCGGCTGGCCGGCCACGGCGGTCAGCTGGCGCGCCATTTCCATGTCGGTGGCATTCTTGGGGAAGCTGACGGCGACGTAGTCCGCGCCCAGGGCCATGGCGGTCTTGATGTCGTCCATGTCCTTGGCGGTCAGCGCCGGCGCCGACAGCCCGCCGCCCTGGCGGTTGATGCCCTTGTTGTTGGACAGCTCGCCGCCCACGCGCACGGTGGTGAAGATCTCGCTGCCGAACACACGGTCCACCACCAGCACGATCAGGCCGTCGTTGAGCAGCAGCAGGTCGCCCGGGCCGACGTCGCGCGGCAGGTCCTGGTAGTCCAGGCCAGCGCGCTGCTCGTTGCCGAGCTGGCAGCTCGAATCCAGGATGAACGGATCGCCCACCTTGAGCGTGATCTTGCCGTGCTCGAACTTGCCGACGCGGATCTTGGGGCCCTGCAGGTCGGCCATGATGGCGACCTCGCGCCCGCATGCCTGCGCGGCTTCGCGCACCAGGCGGGCGCGGTCGAGATGGTCCTGGGCGGTGCCGTGCGAAAAATTCAGCCGCACCACGTCGACCCCCGCCGCGATCATGCGGGTCAGGATTTCCAGCGAGCTGGAGGCGGGGCCGATGGTGGCGACGATCTTGGTGGAACGAGTCATGCGCGGAATTCCTGGTTCAGGGCCCCGGCAATACCGCCGGGCCCGGCGGATGCGTCAGCCTGCGGCGCGCTGCTCCAGCACTTCGAATGCGGGCAGCTTCTTGCCTTCCAGGAATTCCAGGAACGCGCCGCCGCCGGTGGAGATATAGCCCACGCGATCGGCAATGCCGTACTTGGCAATGGCCGCCAGCGTGTCGCCGCCGCCGGCGATCGAGAACGCCTTCGATTCGGCGATGGCCTGGGCCAGCACCTTGGTGCCGTTGCCGAACTGGTCGAACTCGAACACGCCCACCGGGCCGTTCCAGACGATGGTGCCGGCAGCCTTGAGCTGCTCGGCCAGCATCGCGGCGGTCCTGGGGCCGATGTCCAGGATCATGTCGTCGTCGGCCACGTCCTTGACGTCCTTGACGGTGGCCGCGGCAGTGGCGCTGAATTCCTTGGCGCACACCACGTCGACCGGGATCGGCACCGAGGCGCCCCGCCTGGCCATGATGTCGATGATGGTTTTGGCGTCGCCGACCAGGTCGGCTTCGGCCAGTGACTTGCCGATCTTCAGGCCGGCGGCCAGCATGAAGGTATTGGCGATGCCGCCGCCGACGATCAGGTTGTCGACCTTGTCGGCCAGCGACTTCAGGATGGTCAGCTTGGTCGAGACCTTGGAGCCGGCCACGATCGCCACCAGCGGGCGCGCCGGCTGGCCCAGCGCCTTGCCCAGCGCGTCGATCTCGGCGGCCAGCAGCGGGCCGGCGCAGGCGATCGGGGCGTACTTGGCGATGCCATGCGTGGTGGCTTCGGCACGGTGGGCGGTGCCGAAGGCATCATTCACGTAGACGTCACACAGCTTGGCCATCTTCCGGGCCAGTTCGTCGCTGTTCTTCTTTTCGCCCTTGTTCACGCGGCAGTTTTCCAGCAGCACCACCTGGCCCGGCGCCACCTCGACGCCGTCGACCCAGTTCTGCACCAGCTTGACCGGCTTGCCCAGCAGCTCGGACAGGCGCGTGGCGATCGGCGCCAGCGAGTCCTCGGGCTTGAACTCGCCCTCGGTCGGGCGGCCCAGGTGGGAGGTGACCATCACCGCTGCGCCGCCAGCCAGGCAGGCCTCGATGGCCGGCACCGAGGCGCGGATGCGGGTGTCCTCGGTGATGTTGCCGGCGTCATCCTGCGGCACGTTCAGGTCGGCGCGGATAAACACCCGCTTGCCGGAGATTTTGCCTTGGGAAATCAGGTCGGAAAGACGCAGGACAGAGGTCATGGCGATGGATGGCGCGAGATTTCGCTGGAATTCGGGGAAACGGGCATTTTACCTGATCGTGGTCAACGCTTTGCCGATTCCGGACCGTTACGCACTTAGCATGCGGCCCTTGCGGCACATTCAGGGCAACCCCACAGGGTGCTAGTGACATACCTCCCCACGAAAGAAGGGTCAGCTCCATGCCCCTCTTGACCCCCGAGTGCGGTAATGTATGCAACGTCTGCTATAACAGACACGCAAAAAGCGCCAGAGCCGGTCTTGAAACGGCCATGACAACAGGCGGCCAAAATAACAAGCAGCCAAAAAGAATGCAGCCGGTGTGCGATCAGACGCAGCGCCGGCGCCGCGCATTTCCTTGTCGCGAATGCAGGGGGTGAGTCAGATGAAAGAAGCCGACATGCACGGAGCGATCCGTGGCTTGTACGAGGGCATTCTCGATCCCGGTGCCTGGCAGCAGAGCCTGCGCACCCTGACGGAACTGGCGGACACGGCACATGCCTCGATGATGGTCTGGGACACCGTCCGCGACCAGGTCACCGTCAATGAGATCGTCAATCCGGTGGTGGAACTGTTTACCGAGTACGAATCGGACTACCAGGCCATCGATCCGGCCAAGCAGTTCGCGCCGCGCCTTCGGCCGGGCGACTGGTATATCGACGCGCGCGAACTGGGCGAAGGCACCATGGCCCGCCATCCGTTCTACCGCGACTTCTTCCACCGCTACGACCTGCGCTCCTACGTGGCCTGCCTGGTCGAGCGCCAGCCCCACTACGAAGTCTATTTCTCGATGCAGCGCGCGCGCACGCAGCCGCTGTTCTCGCCCGACGACACCCGCGGCATGGACTGGATCATCCCGCATATGCGCAGCGCCATGGCCATGCGCGACCGCACGCTGGGGCTGACGGTGCTGGCGCGGCTGTCGACGCAGCTGGTGGAGCGGCTCAATTTTGCCCTGCTGGTGTTCTCGCCGCAGCGCCAGGTGCTGCTGAGCAACCGCGCCGGCGAGCGCTGGGCGCGGCGCCTGGACCCGGCCGGCAAGGTGTCGGACTGGAACCTGTCGCGCCCGTTCGCCGACATGGTCCAGGCCGCCTGCGACCCGCAGCGCGCGGTCGCCGCGCAGGCCGCCCGCGCCACCGACGGCAACGGCGCCTGCGCGCAGGTGATCGTGCTGCCGCTGCCGCCCTCGCACGCCTTTGCCGCGCCATGGCAGGAACCGGCGGCGCTGGTGATCGTGCATGAGCAGGACAGCGCGCCGCTGTTGCTGGCGCCGGTGCTGCGCGACCTGTACGGACTGACCCCGGCGGAGACCCGGCTGACCACCCAGCTCGCCACCGGACAGGGCCTGCCCGAAGCCAGCCAGCAGCTGAACATCCGCCACGAAACCGCGCGCACCCAGCTCAAGGCCATATTCCACAAGACCGGCTGCAACAGCCAGGCCCAGCTGACGCATCTGCTCTCGCGCCTGGGCGCGGCGCTGGACGAGGCCTGAACACCACGCGCCCGGCAGCGGGCCGGCGCCGCGCCCGCGGCCCGCCCGTTGCCCCGCGAAGAAAGTGCTAAAAATAAAAGAAGTAAAAAGAAGGGAAGCCATGAGCGACACACAGATGCACGACACCATTCGCGCGCTGTACGAGGGGATCTTCGATGCCGATGCCTGGCAGCGCAGCCTGGGCGCGCTGTGCCAGGCCAGCGGCAGCACGCATGCCCATCTGCTGGTGCTCGACACGGTCAACGAGCGCGTGCTGGTGAACCAGGAGGTCAACCCCATGCCGGAGGCAGTGGCCGCCTACAGCGAACAGTACGTTGCCATCGACCCGGCCCTGCCGTTCGCCAGGCGCATGTCGGTGGGCAACTGGTATATCGATTCACGCGAGCTGGGCGCGCAGGCGATGCGCAAGTCGCCCTTCTACGGCGAGTTCCTGCGGCAATTCGAACAGTCGTCGGTGATGGCCTGCCTGATCGAGCGCCAGCCGCACTACGACGTGTTCCTGTCGCTGCAGCGCCCGCAGGGCCACGACCACTATTCGCCCGAAGACGCGCGCGCGCTCGACTGGGCCATCCCGCACATGCGCCATGCGATGGCGCTGCGCGACCGCACCCACCAGGTGTCGACACTGGCGCATGCGTCGGCGCAACTGATGGAGCGGCTGCCGTTCGGCGTGATCGTGTTCCGCGACGACGGCAAGCCGCTGCTGGCCAACAGCATTGGCGAGACCTGGGTGCGCCGGCTGCTGCCGGCGGTGTCGGTCGAAACCCGCGCCGTGGCGCCGCCCCCCATAGCCGTGCGCGAGGAAGCCGACTGGCAGCTGTCGCGCCCGTTTGCCGAGGCGCTGCGGGCGGCATGCAACCCCGCCAACCCGCAGCCGGCGCAGGCGCTGCGTGCGGCCGACAGCGCCGGCCGCCAGGCCCAGGTCGTGCTGCTGCCGCTGCCGCCTGCACACCATCTGGCGATGGACTGGCAGCGCCCCAGCGTGCTGGTGGCGATCCACGAGCCCGGCACCGCGCCGATGACGCTGCCAGCCGTTTTGCGCGACCTCTACGGCCTCACGCCGGCCGAGACCCGGCTGGCACTGCAGCTGTCATCGGGCATCGGCCTGCCCGAGGCGTGCGAGCTGATCGGCATCCGGCGCGAGACCGGGCGCACGCAACTCAAGGCGATCTTCACCAAGACCGGGACGGGCACGCAGGCGCAACTGGCGCACCTGCTCACGCGGCTGGGGGTACGGACCTGACCGAGGCCGGCGCGCGTCAGTCGATCGACGCGCCCACGGTCTTGACCACCCCCGCCCACTTCTGCCGATCCCCCTTCACCGTAGCCTTGAACTGATCCACGGTCTCGACCCGCGGCGTGTTGCCGGCATCGATCAGCTTCTGGCGGATCGCCGGCGTTTCCAGCGCCACCTTCACCGCATCGTTGACCTTGCGCGCGATCTTCGGATCCAGCCCCTTGGGCCCGAAGAAGCCGAACCAGATGGTGCTGTTGAAGCCGGGCAGGCCGCTCTCGGCAATGGTCGGCACGTCGGGAATCACTTGCACGCGCTGCTTGGTGGTCACGCCCAGCAGGCGCACCTTGCCGGCGCGGTACTGCGGCAGCACGCTCTGCACCTGGTTGAAGATGCAGCAGACCTCGCCCTTCACCACCGCCTGCAGCGCGTCGGGGCCGCCCTTGTAGGGCACGTGGACCATGTCCAGGCCGGCGCGCGCATTGAACTCGGCAAAGGCCAGGTGCGTGCCGGTGCCGTTGCCGGTGGAGGCAAAGTTGTACTTGCCCGGGTTGGCCTTGACCTTCTCGATAAACTCCTTGACCGACTTCACGTCCAGCACCGCCGGGTTGACGGTCAGCACGTTGGAGACCTCGACCAGCGGCGCGATCGGGGTGAAATCGGCCTCGGCGTCGAACGGCAGGTTCTTGTACAGCGCCGGGTTGATGCCGTGCGTGGCGGCGGTGCCCAGCAGCAGCGTGTAGCCATCCGGCCTGGCATGCGCCACCACCTCGGAGGCGACGTTGCCGCCGGCGCCCGGCCGGTAGTCGTAGATGATGGTGGTCTTCAGCGACTTCTGCAGCGACTCCTGCAGCGTGCGGCCGACGATGTCGACGCCGGAGCCGGCAGTAAAGCCCATCAGGATCGTCACCGGCTGCGTCGGCCACTCCCCTTGCGCGCGGGCGGGCGAGCTGACCGTGCTGATGGCAGCGGCGGCGCACAGCGCGGCCAGGCCGGTAGCGGAACGGAAGGACAAGCGCGGAAGCAGGCGGGACGAAGTAGGCATGGGGGGCACCGTCGGTAAGTATCAGCAAGATAAGACCCGGCGCGGCGGGTCGGCACAATGATGACCGGGATCTGAGCCCCGGGCCAGCGCCACACGATAGCAAGGTTCCTGCCAAAACCAAACGACCGTGTTCGCTTGAGGGTATTCGATCGGGGCATATGTACGCCTCCTCGGCATCGCCTCAGCGCCGCAGCAACCCCACCAGCTCGTCCACGTCCGGCAGCGGCGCGCCGGTTCCCGCGGCGCTGTCGTCGTCGGCCTCCAGCAGCCCGTCGGCCAGCGCGCGCTTGTCGCGGTGCAGGTCGACGATGCGCTCCTCGATGGTGCCGGCATTGATCAGCCGGTACACCGTCACCGGGCGCTGCTGGCCGATGCGGTGCGCGCGGCCCATGGCCTGGTCTTCGGCGGCGGGATTCCACCAGGGGTCGGCAATGATCACGTAGTCGGCCGCGGTCAGGTTCAGGCCGAAGCCGCCGGCCTTCAGGCTGATCAGGAAGACATCGCCCTCGCCCGCCTGGAAGGCGGCCACGCGGCGGGTGCGCTCGGCCGCGGGGGTGGCGCCGTCCAGGTACTGCGGCGCCAGCCCGGCGCGCTCCAGCCCCTGGCGCAGCAGCTGCAGGAAGTCGACAAACTGGCTGAACACCAGGGTCTTGTGGCCGCTCGCGGCAAGCTCGCTGGCCAGCTCGACAAAGGCGCGCACCTTGGCGCCTTCGGACAGCTGGCCGCTGAGTTCCGGCGTGACCAGGCGCGGGTCGCACGCGGCGCGCCGCAGCCGCATCAGCTGCGCCAGCACGTGGATGCGCGCCTGGGCCTGGTGCTGGGCCTGCGCCAGGGCGCGCGCACGGGCCCCGGCAGGCGCGCCTTTGGTGGCCTTGCGTGCCGCTTCCACGCGCGCCAGCGCGGCCTCGGCCTCGGTCTGGGCCTGGCGGCGCAGGGCCTCGTAGTGCGCGGCTTCGACCGGCTCGGGCTCGACCCGAATCACCAGCTCCGTGCGCGGCGGCAGTTCGTCCAGCACCTGCGTCTTGGTCCGGCGCAGCACGAACGGCGCGATCATGCGGCGCAGCCGCTGGCGCGCCTCGCGCATGCCGCCGCGCTCGATCGGGTTGGCAAAGTGTTCGTTGAAGCGGGCCAGCGAGCCCAGCAAGCCCGGATTGCAGAACCGCATCACCGACCACAGCTCGGCCAGCCGGTTCTCCACGGGCGTGCCGGTCAGCGCCATGCGGAAGCCCGACGGCAGCGCGAACATGGCCTGCGCCCGCCGCGTGACCGCGTTCTTGAAGGCCTGCGCCTCGTCCGCGACCACGGTATGCCATTCGCGCGCGCAGAACGCCTTGCTGGCCTGCTGCAGCAGCGTGTACGAGATGATCACCAGGTCATGCGGCCCGGCCTGCGCCAGCAGCGTCTCACGATCGCCCTCGGCATAGACATGGACGTTGAGCGTGGGCGCAAAGCGCCGCGCCTCGGCCGCCCAGTTGCCGCACACCGAAGTCGGCGCGATCACCAGCGCGGCGCCGCCGCCGGCGCGCGCCACCAGCACCGCCAGCGCCTGCAGGGTCTTGCCCAGGCCCATGTCGTCGGCCAGGCAGGCGCCCAGGCCCGAGGCCGCCAGCGTCATGGCCCAGCGGTAGCCAGCCTCCTGGTAGGGCCGCAGCTCAGCCGCCAGCGTGGCAGGCAGCGCGATGTCAGCCTCGCGCGCGGCGCGCAGCCGGGCGATGCGCTGGCGGAAATGCGCATCGGGATCGACGCCGGCGCCGGCCAGCACGTCATCCAGCCACGGCGTGGCCATCTGCGGGACGCGAATGCCGTCGGGCACATGCTCACCGACGCCGGCGAGGTCGCGCAGCCGGCCGCGCAGCGTGCGCGTCAGCGCCACGTAGACGCCCTGCCCCATCGGCACGAAGCGCCCGGCGTGGCTGCCGGTCCAGTCGATCAGCTTGCCCAGCTCCAGCACCAGCCCCTCGGCCACGCGCAGCTCGCCGGCCAGCCGGTACCACGCGCCGCGGCTCTCGATCTGCACGCCCAGCTGCCGCAGGTCGGCCGGCAGCACGCGAATCTCCTTGCCGCGCGGCCATTCCACGGCCTGCACGGCGGGCAGTCCGGGCAGCGCCTCGACCACGGCGAGCGCGTCCTCCGGATCGTCCAGCATCCAGGTGTATTCGCCGCCCGGCGGCGCCAGCGCCACCAGCTGCGGCAATGCCGCGAAGACCTCGGCCACGCTGGCCAGCTCGGCATCCAGGTCGCGTTGCGTGGCCAGGGTCTCGCCGCGCACCGCCGCCATCAGGCGCTCGCGTCCGGCGCCGGGCGCGAGCCGCGGCCCGAGCGGCCCCAGCGGCGTCACCACCAGCCGCAGCGAAATGCCGCGCCCCGCCAGCCCGCCCAACGGTGCCACCTCGGCGCGCAGGCGCGCGTCAGCCTCCACCGCGCGCGATCCGCCCGCCTGGTCGGCCTGGACCTGGAACTGGCCGGCCAGCGCGCGCAAGGTCTGGTCGAGCTGGGCGTGGCCGTCCTCCGGGATCGCCAGGCCATCGCCGATCAGCCGGGCAGCCTCGAACTGCGCCGGCGTAAAGCGGATCAGCCGCAGCCGGTGCGGGCCGTCGCGCACCACCGTGAGCTGGCGCAGGGCCTCGGCCTCCTGGCGCGCGGCGGCCGGCAGCAAGGCTTCCATCGCCGGCGCCTCGCGCACCGGCGGGAACATGCGCAGCACGTAGCGGCCGGCGCTGCGCACCGCTTCCAGCGCGGGCGCGTCCTCCACCACCTCCAGCGTCTGCGACGGCGCATGCGCCAGCACCACGCCCGGGTGCCCCACCAGCGCCATCGCCGCGGCGGCGCGGTCGAGCACGTAGCGCCGGTTGTGCGACTGGTCGCGGCGGATGGCGCGGGCCACGCGGGCGTCCCACGGCTCCAGCCGGTCGTCCTCGGCCACGCGCGCCAGCGGCACCGGCCTGGGCTTGCCCCAGCCGCGCGCGCCGCGCACCTGCTCGAGCGGCTCGATCGTGCCGGGCGCGCCGTCGGCATCCAGCGTCAGCGCCCACAGCAGGCGCCTGCCGCCTTCGCCCCCGGCGGCAGGCTCGCTGCCGGCGAGCGCGCGCAGCGCCTCCAGCGCCTGCTGCCAGCCGGCCTGCGGCGCGGACGCGCCGCCGGGGTCGGAAGCCCTGTCAGGCGGGACATCGGGTCCGGGATGTGGGGTCAAAGGCACGGCGAGTGTGGGAATCAAGGCCGCCAGCGCGGCGGCACGGTGCGCGGAACAGGGCAAGAATGCCCGAAAAAGAGAATTCTAGACCGCAGCGGCGCCCGCACCGCGTTGTGACCCATGCCCCCCGGGCTTACAATATCGTTTTTGCTATTTCCACGGCGCAGGGAGAACAGACATGTCGATGGCGGATCGCGACGGCAAGATTTGGATGGACGGCAAGCTGATCGAATGGCGCGACGCCAAGATCCACGTGCTGACGCATACGCTGCACTATGGCATGGGCGTGTTCGAGGGCGTACGCGCCTACAAGACCCCCGAAGGCACCGCCATCTTCCGCCTGAAGGAGCACACCCGCCGCCTGTTCAATTCGGCCAAGATCTTCCAGATGGTCATGCCCTTCGACGAGGCCACGCTGGAAGCGGCGCAGCGAGAAGTGGTGCGCGCCAACAAGCTGGAATCCTGCTACATCCGCCCGATCGTGTGGGTCGGCGACGAGAAACTGGGCGTCTCGGCCAAGGGCAACACCATCCACGTGGCAATCGCGGCCTGGCCGTGGGGCGCCTACCTGGGCGAGGAAGGCATGGAGCGCGGCATCCGCGTGAAGACCTCGTCGTTCACGCGCCACCACGTCAACGTGTCGCTGGTGCGCGCCAAGGCGAGCGGCTACTACATCAACTCGATCCTGGCCAACCAGGAAGCCACCGGCCTGGGCTACGACGAAGCGCTGCTGCTCGACACCGAGGGCTATGTCAGCGAAGGCTCGGGCGAGAACGTCTTCATCGTGCGCAACGGCGTGATCTACACCCCGGACCTGGCCTCGTGCCTGGACGGCATCACCCGCGACGCCACCCTGACCATCGCGCGCGACCTGGGCATCGAGGTGCGTGAAAAGCGCATCACCCGCGACGAGATGTACTGCGCCGACGAAGCCTTCTTCACCGGCACCGCCGCCGAAGTCACGCCGATCCGCGAACTGGACGACCGCGTCATCGGCGAAGGCCGCCGCGGCCCGGTGACCAAGCAGATCCAGGACGCGTTCTTTGCCGCCGTGGGCGGCACCAACGAAAAGTACAAGAAGTGGCTGACGCTGGTCTGAGCACCGGCTGCCAGCCCCTGTTGCGCGCGCCCGGCACTGCCGGGCGAGGCACACCCTCTGTTTTCATCGAACAATAAGCATCACTCCCTGCAACACCATGACGCAAACCGCCACCATCATCGAAATCGGCGCTGAAGACATTCCGCTGCATTGCCCGACCGCCAACACCCCGGCATGGAACTACCATCCGCGCGTGTTCCTCGACGTGGCAGACACCGGCGAAGCCAAGTGCCCGTACTGCGGCACCGTCTACAAGCTCAAGCCGGGCACCGTGCTGAAGGGCCACCACTGACCCGAGCCGCCCGCATTCGCACGATCCTGACGCTCCGGGCCGCTTGCAGGCGCCCCGGAGCGTCGGCATTGCCGGCGTCCGCGCCGACGCTCCCGTGCCGGCTCCAAGCGCCCCGCCCATGAAGAAAGCCCTCGTCATCGCCCCCAACTGGATCGGCGACGCCCTGATGGCGCAGCCGCTCTTTGCGCTGCTCAAGGCGCGCCATCCGCGCCTGGTTATCGACGCACTCGCGCCCAAGTGGGTCGCGCCCGTGCTCGCGCGCATGCCGGAGATCGGCCGCGTGTTCCCGTCCGACCTCGCGCACGGCAAGCTGCAGCTGTCGGCACGGCTGATGTTCGCGCAGCAGCTCAAGAACGAAGGCTATGACCTCGCCTACGTGCTGCCGAACTCGCTCAAGTCGGCACTGGTCCCCTGGCTGGCCGGCATCCCGCTGCGCATCGGCTACCGCGGCGAAGCCCGCTTCGGCCTGCTCAACGTGCGCCACGCCAACCCGCCGCGCGACAAGCGCCCGCCGATGGTGGAGCACTACGCCCGCCTGGCGCTCAAGCCCGGCGCGCGCCTGCCCGAAGACCTGCCCGAGCCGCGCCTGCGCGTCGACCCGACGCGCATGGCGGCCACCGCCGAGCGCTTTGGCATCGCCCCGCACACGCGCGTGATCGCGTTCTGCCCGGGTGCCGAGTTCGGCCCGGCCAAGCGCTGGCCGGCCGGGCATTTCGCCAGGCTCGCGCAGATGCTGCGGCGTTCCTACCCGTATGCGCAGATGATCACGCTGGGCTCGGCCAAGGACGCCGAGATCGCCGCCGAGATCGTCAGCGAGGCCCCGTTCGTGCGCAACCTGTGCGGCCAGACCTCGCTGGATGACGCCGTGGACCTGCTGGCGCTCTCCGAAGCCGCAGTCTGCAACGACTCCGGCCTGATGCACGTCACCGCGGCGCTGAACCGGCCCCAGGTGGCGGTGTTCGGCTCGAGCGACCCGCGCCACACGCCGCCGTTGTCACAGGCAGCGAGTATCATGTGGCTGCAACTGGAGTGCAGTCCCTGCTTCAAGCGCGAGTGCCCGCTGGGCCACCTGCGCTGCCTGAAAGAGATCGAACCTGAAATGGTGTTCGTCGAGCTGCGCAAGCTGCTGCACCGGCCCTGACCTCACTGCCCTCGCCACTTCTACTGCCACCATGCCTCGCTTTGCCCGCCTGTTCGATTCCGCCGAAGACATCGTCGAAGCCTTTCGCGAAGCGCTGAAGCTGCGCGACGCAGACGGCGCGCTGCGCCTGTGGCTGGACGAAGACTCGATCACCTGCGTGCTGCCCGACGGCCAGCGCCTGATCGGCCACGAACAGCTGCGCCAGGCCTTCCTGCAACTGCTGGAAGAACAGCCGGTGCTGGTCGATGCAATCGAGACCAGCAGCCATGCGTCGATGGCCGTGTCGATCTTCGACGTGACCGAGGCGCTGCGCTTCGGCGGCGACCGCGTCGAGGCCGACCTGTACGTGCACACCACCTATGTACTGATGCAGAACCACGAAGGCTGGCGCCTGGCGCATATCCACTGCAGCCCGGCCAACGCGGTGCAGGTTGCCGCCGTGGCCGCCGCGCCGGGGCAGGCGCTGCACTGAACCCGCATGGCCGCCGCGCCGCGGCCTGCTGCAACACCACGCCGGCATGACGCAGCTTCCGCACCACCGCCTTCCCCAGGCCGTCCACGCCGCCCAGGCTGATCCCGCCACGGCGCCCGGCCATGGCTACGGCGAAGGCGTGCCGATGCCCTGGTGGCTGCGCGGCGGCCATGCCCAGACCATCATCCCCGCGCGCTTCACGCGCCGCCCGCCGCGCGTGAGCTTCCGCCGCGAGCGCTGGGATACCCCCGACCAGGACTTCATCGACCTCGACTGGACCACCCACCCGGTGCGCCCGGACACGCCGCTGGTGGTGATGTTCCACGGCCTGGAGGGCGATTCCGGCAGCCACTACGCGCAGGCGCTGATGCATGCGCTGTCCCTGCGCGGCTGGCAGGGCGTGGTCCCGCATTTCCGCGGCTGCTCGGGCGAGCTCAACCTGGCACCGCGCTTCTACCATTCGGGCGATTCGGCCGAGATCCGCTGGGTGCTGGAACGCATGCGCCAGCGCCACTGCGCCAACGGGCGCAAGCTGCTGGTGGTGGGGATCTCGCTGGGCGGCAACGCATTGCTGCGCTTCCTGGGCGAGGACGGCACCAGCGCCGGCCACGTGCATGCGGCCGCGGCGATCTCCGCGCCGCTGGATCTGGCTGCCGGCGGCGCGGCGCTGTCAGCCGGCTTCAACCTGGTCTATACGCGCATGTTCCTGCAGACGCTCAAGCGCAAGTCGCTGGCCAAGCTGGGGCAGTTCCCGGGGCTGTTCGACCGCGACACGATGCTGGCCAGCCGCGACCTGTACGCCTTCGACAACGTCGTCACCGCGCCGCTGCATGGCTTTGTCGATACCGACGACTACTGGCGCCGCGCCGCCAGCAAACCCGTGCTGCGCGACATCGCCGTGCCCACGCTGGTGCTCAATGCGCGCAACGATCCCTTCCTGCCGGCCCGGCACCTGCCCGGCCCGGCCGACGCCAGCCCCCAGGTATGGCTGGAACAGCCCGAGCACGGCGGCCATGTCGGCTTCATGACCCCGCCCGAGGGCTGGCGCCGGCACCTGCCCCTGCTGCCCGACGGGAGCTTCAGCGGCGACATCGAATGGTTGCCGGCACGGATCCTGAGATTTTTTGACGGCATGATGTGAGGCGGGCGCAGTCCCCCCACGGCCCGCCGAGGAGACAGACATGGACGAGATCGTCAGGCAAGCCATGGCACGCTGGCCCAACGTGCCCAACGCCTACGGCTGGCTGGCACTGGACCGCCGCGGCCAGTGGCGCCTGCGCAATGAGTACGCCCAGCAGCACGGGCTTTCGGGCGACCCCATCCGCCATGAAGCGCTGATCGGCTTTATCGAACGCAACTACCTGTGCGACGAGCGCGGCGCCTGGTACTTCCAGAACGGTCCGCAGCGGGTGTTCGTTTCGCTGGGCTATGCGCCGTGGGTGGTGCGGCTGCATGAAGGCGCGCTGCGCACGACCACGCAGCAGGCCTTCACGCTGCAGGCCTGCTACGCCGACGAGCACGGCAACGTGGTGCTGGCCGGCACGGTCGAGGGCATGGCGCAAGGCAGCCCGCCGGCACAGCAGGCCGCCCTGCTGCACGACCACGACCTGGAACTGTTCAGCGGCGCCAGCACCTGGCATGGCGAAGCCTGCGGCACTGACCTGGGCGTATTCCACCACAATGGCCGCGACATCCCGATCGAGCCGGTTGCCGAGAGCGAGGTGCCCAGGCGCTTTGGCTTCGTGCGCCAGCCGGCGCCGCCGGCTGGCTGAACGCCTGCCTCAGTTAGGCATGCCCTTGCTGTCCTGCTTGTCCTCGCGGTACTGGCGCTCCAGCTGGTGCAGGCGCGCATCGACCTCGGACAGCGTGTAGAAGTCGCCGTCGCCGGCCTTGCGCGCGATCTGCAACTGCTCGATCGCGGCCTGGTAGGCGCCGTCCATCGCATACTTCTCGGCCAGCGCCTGGTGCTGCTGCAAGCGCTTGCCCTGGCCCGCGTAGGCGCGCGCCAGCAGCTCCCACCATTCGCTGCGGCTGGTCTCCTGGCGCGTGCGTTCGCGCAGGAAGCGCACGGCCTCTTCATAGCGGCCTGAGCCGACCAGGGTATCGGCATAGGCAATCGCCACCGCATGCGACAGCGGGAACGCCTTCATCGACGCGCTGGCCTGGGACAGCGCCTCGGGCACGCGGCCCTGCGCGCGCGCCAGTTCCACCGCCATCACGTCCAGCATGGGGCTGCCCGAGGAGGCGCCGGGAATATTGCCGTAGAGACGGCGCGCCTCGGCCAGCTCCTGTTCGGCGGCCGGGTAGCGGCCCAGCCGCTGCTCGGTGAAGGCAAGGCCGTAGTGCAGCGCCGGAGCACGCAGTGCCGTTGCTCCCGGCAGTTGCGTGCGCAGCGCCGCGCGCAGGTTCTGCAGGTCGCTGGGCGACGATTCCTGGATCACGCGGGCCCGCATCCGCGCAAACTCGTATTCAGGCGTGTTGGCGACCTTGCGCTTGCTGGCATGGCTGACGCGGTCCTGCATGTCGGCAATCCGCTCGGAGGTCAGCGGGTGAGTCCGCACATAAGACGGGACCGAGTTTTCCGCGGTCCCCGATGCGCGCTGCAGGCGCATGAAGAAATCGGGCATGCCCTGCGGGTCAAACCCCGCCGCGGTCAGGATCTGGAAGCCGACCCGGTCGGCCTCGCGCTCGGCCCCGCGCGAAAACGACAGCTGGTTGGCGATGGCCGCGCCCTGCCCGCCCATGGCCAGCGCCGCCGCGGCGTCCGGGCTGCGCGTGGCGGCCAGGCCCGCCAGCACCATCGAGGCCAGCGCGATCCACATCGACTGGTCCTGCGAGGTGATGCCACGCGCGATATGCCGCTGCATCACGTGGCCGATTTCATGGCCCAGCACCGAGGCCAGTTCCGATTCCGTATCGGACTGCACCAGCAGCCCGGTATGCACGCCGATATAGCCGCCCGGCAGCGCAAACGCGTTGATGCTGCGGTCACGCACCGCGAACAGGTCAAAGCCGGTGGCAAAGGTGCCCGCACCGGTCGAGCCGGAGATATTCTGGCGCCGCGCCGCCTGCACCAGCCGGTAGCCCAGCGCGTTCAGGTAATCGGACAGCAGCGGATCCGGCACGTACAGCGGGTCGCGCCGGATATCGCGCATGATGCGGTCGCCCAGGCGCTTTTCCATGTCGGGCGACAGCGACGCCGTGGACGGGTCGCCCAGGTCCGGCAGCTGCACGCCGCCGGCCTCCACCACCGCGTTGTTGGTGCGCAGGCCGAACTCGGACTTCTGGCCCGCCTTCACGCTGCGGTTCAGGTTGTCATAGACCTGGTCGCTGGCCTCGCCCGAGATGGCGGGCACCGGCTGCGGGGGCCGGGCCGCGGGCGCAGCCGCCACCGGCGTGGCTGGCGCCGGGGCCGTGCGCGGCGTACCCTGGGGCCAGGCCGGCGCCGCGAACGTCAGCGCCAGCAGCGCCGCCAGCGGCCGCCGCCATGGCGTCCATGCGCCGCCAGCGCGGCAATGGCCGGCGCCTGCGCGATGTGACGCGGAGCCGGCGGGAACAGCGTCCGCCACGGCGCCGGGGCCGCGTGCGGCAGACCTGCGAAGCGATGGGTGTTTTGGCATGTTGCTATGATAGCGGCCTCCCGTGGCCGTTCCCATCGGATGCTTCCCAGGGACGCCGGCGGCCACCAGCACGCAGTTCGCACTGAAGCTCTCGATCATGACCCAGCTCACCCATTTCGATACCGCCGGACAAGCCCACATGGTCGACGTCGGCGACAAGGCCAGCACCCACCGCGTCGCCGTGGCCACCGGCACCATCACCATGCAGCCAGCCACCTTCACGCTGGTGCGCGACGGCAGCGCCAAGAAAGGCGACGTGATCGGCATCGCCCGCGTGGCGGCGATCATGGCCACCAAGCGCACCGCCGACCTGATCCCGCTATGCCACCCGATCGGCCTGACCAAGGTGGCGGTCGAGTTCGCGCTGGACGAGGCCACCGCCACCGTAGCCTGCACCGTGCGCACCGAAACCCGCGGCCAGACCGGCGTGGAGATGGAAGCGCTGACCGGCGTGCAGGTGGCGCTGCTGACGATCTACGACATGTGCAAGGCGGTGGACCGCGGCATGGTGATCGGCAATGTGAAGTTGCTGGAAAAGCATGGGGGCAAGTCGGGGGATTGGGTGGCGGTCGGCTGACCTCCGCACGTGACGCCTGCAACACGCGCCGCGATGGGCAGTGTCACGATGTCTTACGCCAGGGTCGTTCCCCGGTAATAGAGGTAACGCCGCATTTCCAGCCGGGCCGCCGTGGCGCCGGCGCGGGACAATTTGGTATTCAATATGATTGCAGGCCCGCCGCTGGTTGCGGCCTGCTGACCCTGTCCGTGGCGTGCCATGCGGTGCGCGCGGGGATGAGGTGGATACCATGAACGGGCGCATGCTCTGCCAGATCGCCCTGGCACTCGCGGCCACGGCCGCAAGCGGCGCCGCCCTCGCCGGGCGGGCCGATCTCCACGATGCCGCTTTGCACGATAGCGACGCACGCGGCGGCTTCATCAAGACACGCACAAGCGTCGGCGTGGGCCTCTATTTCGGGCCCGGCGTGTTCTATGGCGGCTACCCGTATGGCTACCCCGCCCCGTACTACTACCCGCCCGCCGTGGTCACCGCACCCGCGGCGCCGCCGCAGTACATCGAACAGGGTCCGAACGGCCCCGTGCCGGTCCCCGGCCCGGACGGCGTAGCGCCGCAGCAGGGCTGGTGGTACCACTGCGACCAGCCCGAAGGCTACTACCCCTATGTGCAGTCCTGCCCCGGCGGCTGGCAGCGCATACCGGCACAGCCGCCGGCCAACTTCTGATGCGGGGTGACACCATGCATGCCCTGACCCGCGCCACGCTGGCCGTGGCTACCCTGACCCTCGGCGCCTGCGCCGTGATGCCTGCCGGCCCCAGCGTGATGGTGCTGCCGGGCACCGGCAAGAGCTTCGACCAGTTCCGCGCCGACGACTACAACTGCCGCCAGTTCGCCTTCGGGCGGGTGGGCGGTGTCTCATCCTCGCAGGCCGCCAACAATGCCGCCGTCGGCAGCGCCGTGGTCGGCACCGCGCTGGGCGCAGCGGCGGGCGCGGCGTTCAATGGCGGATCGGGTGCGGCGGTGGGTGCGGGCGTCGGCCTGCTGACTGGCGCGGCGGTCGGCGCTGGCAATGCCCAGTACGCCGGCTACGGCACGCAACAGCAATACGATGCCGCCTACGTACAGTGCATGTACGCCAGCGGCAACCGCGTGCCGGCCCCCGGACGCGTCGCCGCTGCGCCGCCGTCACCACGGTACTACTACTATCCGCCGCCTCCGCCACCGGTCTATTACAGCCCGTATCCGTACTACTAGGTCAGTCCCGGCGCCATTCGGAATACCGACGCGAACGGTCGCCGACCCATGCGCAGAATGCCTGCGGGCGTTCGTCTGGCGTCAGGTCGCGGCAGGCCTTCGCAATCTCGGCGTATTGCGCGACTTCATCGCCAAGGTAGTACCAGCGCAGCCGTTCCATCCACTGGCGGCCTTGCGCAGGATCGCCGGTCAGCGCCAGCAGCCATGCGGTGCGCGCGATCATGGTCGGCGTAGGCAGCAGGTGGACGGCGGCGATGTGGGCGGGCAACAACTCTGCCGCATTGGCCGGCGTAATGGTGGCCAGGCCGGCAGCGTCGGCCTGCGCGTGCTGGCGGAACCAGAAGCGCGGCATCGGCAAGGCGTTGCGGCCTTCGCTGCTGGCGTATTCGCGGGCTTCGGCGCGGCGGTAGTCTTGCCACATGGTGGCCAGCACGGCCACAGCCACCACGACAAACGCGAGCGCCAGCCCACGTGCCACTGGCATCGGCACGCGCCAACGCCCGAAACCCGACGGCTCCAGCCAACCGAGCATGAAGCAGAACGGCAGGAAGAAATAGAGATAATGCAGCGGGTATTCGAGCATCGAATGCGCGCACAGCATCGCCAGCCAGGTGAGAACCAGCACGGTCTGCTTGCGCTCTTCGCTATCGCCGTGCCACAAGCGAACGCGAATCACGCGCCATAGCCACGCCAGCAGGATCAGGCCTACGCCGGCGGTACCGACGATGCCCGTCTTTGCCAGCAGGTCGAGGATGGCGTTGTGGGCGTGCAGGGACATCTCCACCTTCACGCCGACTTGCTGCAACTGCTGGAATTGCGCCCAGCCGAACTCGCCCCAGCCGACGCCGAACCACGGGTGGGAGCGGAACATTGCCAGCGCGTGGGTCCACAGTGCGCCGCGCGCGGACATCTGGTCTTCGGCTTCGAGTTGCGCGATGGTGTCGAACAGACGCCAGTCGAAGGCTTGCCCTGCGGCGCGGATTGCGGGTTGCAGGATCAGTAGCATCGCCACCATTGCTACGGCTGCGACGAGCAGACCGACTGGCCGCTGCATTGGGTCCGAGTCGCGCCGCCCGCCTCGCGTGAGCCACGCCGCGACCAGCGCGTAGATCGCAGCGAGGCCAACATGCAGCACGCCAGTGCGCGAACCGGATAGCACGATGCCGCTTTCCAGCAGGGCCACGGCGGCTAGCCACATCGGGAAACGTAGGCGGCCACGCGAGGCCAGCCACACGGATGCCACCAGCGCCAGGCCTTCAACGGTGGCCTGGTGATTGGGCTGGTTCAGGTTGCCCCACAGGCGGCGGTTGTTGTCGTAGAAATAGCTGGAGACGAGGCCGAAGGCGCGGGGTTCGAGATGGAACAGCTGCACCCATTGCGTGAGGGTGCCCAGCAGGCCGGCGATGAAGAAGGCGGTGGCGAGGGTGTCTCCGATGTTCTGAGTGGATGCCGCAGGCGTGCCTCGGTACGACCATGCGGCGCATGTCACCGCTGCGCCCAGGAACAGCGTGAGGATGGTGGTGAGGCGGCTACCAGTGATGTCGTGATGGCCAGTGGCGCCCGAGACAAGTCCGACGACGACCAGCCAGAGAAACAGCAGTGTCACCCACGGCAGCGACACTCCAGGCGATGCCACTGGGCGGCGACCCGCATGGATCGCGAGGACGGCGAGCGCGCAGAGCGCGGCGGTCCATTCGCCGTAGAACGTCGCGAGCGGCAGCGTGTGCCGGGAGACTAGCAGGGGAAAGACGATGGCTGCGATGAGGGCAGCCGACGGGATGTTGGTCCGGGACGGCGGCATTGAGGCGCCTGGTTAGGGGAAAGGCGCATGATAGCTTGGGCGCTACCTAAAGAAAAAGCGCCCGAAGGCGCTTCTTCTTTAGGTAGCAATCAGACAGAATCAGATACCCGTTTTTGCCTTGGTACAGGGCGCGGCACCAGTGTTGGTAGCTGCCCATTTAATCGCGTTCGCGTTGCTAGTATTGTCCGGAGTCAGCGTGACTTCACAACCGAGCAGTGCAGCCTTACCCGTCATCACAACTGCCCCGGTCTTCGCGGTCAAGGTTACAGTGGCATTGGTCGGCGCCGGAAGTGCCGGATAGCCAGTGGCCGTCTTCAAGAGTACATCAGTATCGCATTTGGCATCGATTACGCCGTTATTGACTTGACTGCACTCAGCGATGGCCATTTTCAAAGGGGCAACTTGCGAATAGACGTCCGACCAACGCGACCGCGTCACATAATCCTGATACTGCGGAATCGCAATAGCCGCCAAAATACCAATGATCGCCACCACGATCATCAGTTCGATCAGCGTAAAGCCCTTCTGGACACGACGGCCCAGCTTCTTCAGTTGTTGTACCCGTTGCATGATTTGACCCCTCGAAGAGATTTTAGTTGAGCGTTGCACGTCTTCGGTTTCGTGACGCGGGGACTATTGAGCAGTAACCGTGCCAGCGGCATCCCCCATCGGTTGGGGGTGAAAAGCGACAAATTTCGTCACCCATCAGGGGGATGCATGCCGTATGCGCCAAAATTTGTCACTTGCGCTCGCTACCGCCGCGCGAAGCGACAAAATGTGCGATCACTCACATGAGTTAGTTGGCCAAGGCACCGACGGCCGCCTTGCGGCGCGCCAACGAAAAAGGGCGGCCAGCTGGCCGCCCTTCTCGCCTGGGCGAAATCTCGTCAGGCGGCCTGTGCCGACCGGCGGCTCAGCAGCTTGCCCATGATCACCACCATGATCGCGCCGGCGGCGCCGAATACCAGGTGGGCGTGCGGCACGTGGACTTCGAACCAGGCGGCGTCGACCGGGTCGCTGACCAGCATTTCGCCGGCCAGGTAGCCCAACAGCGCGGCACCCAGCACGATGATGACCGGGAAGCGCTCCATGACCTTGAGCAGCAGCGTGCTGCCGAACACGATCAGCGGGATCGACAGGCCCAGGCCGATGATCAGCAGCATCAGCTGGCTGCCCTCGGGGCCCTTCTGCGCGGCGGCGGCCACGGCCACCACGTTGTCGAGCGACATCACCAGGTCCGCGATCAGGATGGTGCGGATGGCGGCCCAGATATTGTCCTTGCCGTCGTGGCCTTCCTCATCGTCATCGCCGGTCAGCAGTTGCACGCCGATGTAGACCAGCAGCACGGCACCGACGATCTTCAGGTACGGCAGGCTCAGCAGCTTGACCGCGGCCACGGTCAGCACCACGCGCATGATGATGGCGGCGGCACTGCCCCAGAAGATGGCTTTCTTCTGCTGGGCGGGCGGCAGGTTGCGCGAGGCGAGCGCGATCACCACCGCGTTGTCGCCGGACAGGACGATATTGGTCAGGATGATCGATCCCAACGCAATCCAGAATGTGGTGGAAGACAGCAGTTCCACGGGAGGGCTCCTCGAATTTTATAGGTTGCACACCCGTCATCTGACGGGATTTCGGATGTCTCGAAACACGGACATGACTGTTTACCGCACGAACCTTTCGATTAGATTTCAATCCTGTAATGTTTCGTGCCGGAAGCCACGCCGAATCCGTCCTCCAGAATGACAATGCCCCCGCGCGGGCGGGGGCATTGCCTGGTTCGCCATTCCAGCGCTCGCTGGAATGGCGAGGTACGACTTACAGCATTGCCTTCAGCAGGCGGCCCATCTCCGACGGGTTCTTGGTCACCTTGATACCGCAGGCTTCCATGATTTCCAGCTTGGCCTGGGCGGTATCGGCACCGCCCGAGATCAGCGCGCCGGCGTGGCCCATGCGCTTGCCCGGAGGCGCGGTCACGCCAGCGATGAAGCCAACCACCGGCTTCTTCATGTTTTCCTTGATCCAGTAAGCCGCGTTGGCTTCGTCCGGACCGCCGATCTCACCGATCATGACCACGGCGTCCGTTTCCGGATCGTCGTTGAACATCTTCATCACGTCGATGTGCTTCAGGCCGTTGATGGGGTCGCCACCAATGCCGACAGCCGACGACTGGCCCAGGCCCAGCGCGGTCAGCTGGCCCACGGCTTCGTACGTCAGCGTGCCCGAGCGCGACACTACGCCGATGCGGCCCTTGCGGTGGATGTGGCCCGGCATGATGCCGATCTTGATTTCGTCCGGCGTGATCAGGCCCGGGCAGTTCGGTCCCAGCAGCAGGGTCTTCTTGTTCTCGCGGCGCATGCGGTCCTTGACTTCCATCATGTCGCGCACGGGGATGCCTTCGGTAATGCAGACCACCAGGTCCAGGTCGGCGTCAACGGCTTCCCAGATCGCGGCAGCGGCGCCTGCGGGCGGCACGTAGATGACCGACACGGTGGCGCCGGTCTGGGCCTTGGCGTCCTTGACGCTGGCGTAGATGGGAATGCCTTCGAAGTCTTCGCCGGCCTTCTTGGGGTTCACGCCTGCTACGAAGGCGTTCTTGCCGTTGGCGTAGTCGCGGCAGCCACGGGTGTGGAACTGGCCGGTCTTGCCGGTAATGCCCTGGGTGATGACCTTGGTGTCTTTGTTGATCAGAATCGACATGCTGTAATCCTTTGCTTGGCTACGAGCGGCGCGCACAGGGGCTCAAGGGAGCGCCTGCGCACCGCCCGCGTTCGCGTATGGTTGCGTTCGTGCGACGGCTTACTTGCCAGCGGCAGCGGCCACCACCTTCTGGGCGGCTTCTTCCATCGTGTCGGCCGAGATGATGGGCAGGCCCGAGTCGGCCAGCATCTTCTTGCCGAGGTCTTCGTTGGTGCCCTTCATGCGCACGACCAGCGGCACCGTCAGGTGCACGGCCTTGGAAGCGGAGATCACGCCTTCGGCGATCACGTCGCAACGCATGATGCCGCCGAAGATGTTGACCAGGATGGCCTGCACGTTCTTGTTGCTCAGCATCAGCTTGAAGGCTTCGGTCACCTTCTCGGTGGTGGCACCGCCGCCCACGTCGAGGAAGTTGGCCGGCTCGCCGCCGAACAGCTTGATGGTGTCCATGGTGGCCATGGCCAGGCCGGCGCCGTTCACCAGGCAGCCGATGTTGCCGTCCAGCGAGATGTAGGCCAGGTCGAACTTCGAGGCTTCGATTTCGTTGGCGTCTTCTTCATCCAGGTCGCGGTAGGCAACGATTTCCGGGTGACGGAACAGCGCGTTCGAGTCGAAGTTGAACTTGGCGTCCAGCGCGATGACCTTGCCGTCGCCGGTCAGGATCAGCGGGTTGATTTCAGCCAGCGAAGCGTCGGTTTCATAGAACGCCTTGTACAGGCCTTGCAGGGCCTGGCGGGCTTGCGCCACGCTCGTGTCGGGCACGCCGATCTTGCGGGCGATGTCGTCGGCTTCAGCGTCGGTCAGGCCAACCGACGGCTCGATGATCAGGGTGTGGATCTTTTCCGGGCTGTGGGCGGCGACTTCTTCGATGTCCATGCCGCCTTCGCTCGAGGCCATCAGCGCGACCTTCTGCGAAACACGGTCCACCACCAGCGAAACGTACAGTTCCTTCTTGATGTCGGCGCCTTCTTCGATCAGCAGACGGTTGACCTTCTTGCCTTCCGGGCCGGTCTGGTGCGTGACCAGCTGCATGCCCAGGATGTTCGAAGCGTAGGTCTTGACGTCGTCGATGCTCTTGGCAACCTTCACGCCGCCGCCCTTGCCGCGGCCACCCGCATGAATCTGAGCCTTGACGACCCACACCGGGCCGCCGAGCGTTTCTGCGGCCTTCAGGGCCTCGTCAACCGAGAACGCGGGGATGCCGCGCGGAACCGGCACATTGTATTTGCGCAGGATTTCCTTGCCTTGATACTCATGGATATTCATGCGTGTTTCCTTTCGGGTAGGCGTAAAAGGTAGAAGGGAAGAATCTGAAAGAAGACGAACTCTCTCGTCAGGCTGGCCAATCCTGAGAATCAGCCGGAGGTGCCGGTCGGCCGCTCGGCCGGGACAGCGTCGTTGCCATCATTGCCGCGGTCGCCATTGGCCGCGGGCGGCGCCTGAGGCGCAGTTGCGACGGCAGGTGCTGCCTCGGCCCGTACCTTGGGCGTCGGCTGGTGACCATACCAGCGCGGGTAAAACTGACGAACCACCTCGCCATCGAAACGCAGGGCGTGGCAGCCGTTCAACTGATAGGGCGGCTCCGGATTCGGGTCGTCCTCGCCGTTGTCGCGGATATTGATGACTTCACCGGCAAAGGCCTGGATCGCCGTGCTGGGCAGCACGCCAGCGGCCTCGGTCAGGTGTGAGCAACCGTGCATGCCGCCCAGGCGCTCGCGCACGGCCTTGCGAAAGCCCTTGCGCAGGTTCAGGCCGATCAGCTTGCGGTAAGCCGGGCCGATCGTGTCGCAATGAGATGGATACGGCACCCAGTCCGAGCAGGCCTCGGCATCCAGCACCGTCATTTCCTCATTGATCGTGACGCGCAACCACAGGTCGTGCAGGGGCTGGCCTACCGGGCGGACGCGGTCGCCGGCCAGTTCGATGTCGCGAGGCTTGGTGTCGGTCAGGCGCACCTCGATATCCCACAAGCCGTCCTCTCTCTGGTACGCCTCGGCCGTAATGGCGCGACGGTGACGCTGGGAGCGGTTGACGGGCTGGGACAGAGGCATGGCCAGGCTGGAAATACGGGGGCTGGGGAACGGCGGTGCCGGAGCACCGAAAACCGGGGGAGTTTAACATGCCGCGCCGCTTTGGCCGGGAACATCCTTGTGCAGCAACTGTCGCAGCGGGATTGTCGGCCGACCATGGCGCATCAGGCCTCGCCACCGTCGTCGCCGTAGTCTTCGTCCGCACCCTGGATGATCTTGCCGACGACCGAACGCGAGAACCCGCGCGCCACCATGAAGCGGATCTGCCTGGCCCGCGCTTCGGGCGTGTCCGGCGGGGTGCCGAAGCGCTTGCGCCAGACCTCACGGGCGCGCTCCACTTCCGTGGCGCGCAGCCGCTCCTGCAGATCGCCCAGTTGCTCGCTGCCGAGCTTGTGGGTCTTGGCTTCCTGCATCACGCGCGCGGTGCCGTAGCGGGCGCCGCGGCGGTGCACCAGGCTGTCGGCAAAGCGCTGGTTCGACAGCCAGTTCTCGCGCTCCAGCGCGTCCAGCAACTGCTCCAGCTGCTCGGCCGACTCGGCATGCGGCGCCAGCTTGCGCGCCAGCTCGGCACGGCTGTGCTCGCGGCGCGACAGGTAGCCGACGGCGCGGGCCTTCAGCGAAAGCGGGGGACGGGTTGCCATGGGTTGCCGGAATCTGTGGATGGAGGGGATCCGCGCCAAGCAAAAAGGCCGGGGCATCGGCGATGCCCCGGCCTTCCGGATGGCGCAATGGCCGCTGGCGCGGTCAGTCTTCGACCGCTACCGGCGTGGCAGCCGCCGTGGGGTTCATGGCCACCACGCCCAGCGCCGCGCGCACCTTGTTCTCGATCTCGTCGGCGATGTCAGGGTTCTCGCGCAGGTATTCGCGCGCGTTGTCCTTGCCCTGGCCGATCTTGTCGCCGTTGTAGCTGTACCAGGCGCCGGACTTTTCGACGATCTTGGCGTCCACGCCCAGGTCGATGATCTCGCCCTGGCGCGAGATGCCCTGGCCGTAGAGGATGTCGAAGAAGGCTTCGCGGAACGGCGGCGAGACCTTGTTCTTGACCACCTTGACCTTGGTCTCGTTGCCGATCACGTCGTCGCCCTTCTTGATCGAGCCGATGCGGCGGATATCCAGGCGCACCGAGGCGTAGAACTTGAGCGCGTTGCCGCCGGTGGTGGTTTCCGGCGAGCCGAACATCACGCCGATCTTCATGCGGATCTGGTTGATGAAGATCACCAGGCAGTTGGTGCGCTTGATGGTGCCGGTCAGCTTGCGCAGCGCCTGGCTCATCAGGCGGGCCTGCAGGCCGGGCAGCGAATCGCCCATTTCGCCTTCGATTTCGGCCTTGGGCACCAGCGCCGCCACCGAGTCGATCACGATCAGGTCGATCGAGCCCGAGCGCACCAGCGCGTCGGTGATTTCCAGCGCCTGTTCGCCGGTGTCCGGCTGCGAGATCAGCAGGTCGCCGACGTTGACGCCCAGCTTGTTGGCGTAGCTGACGTCCAGCGCATGCTCGGCGTCGATAAAGGCGCAGGTGCCGCCCAGCTTCTGCATCTCGGCCACGACCTGCAGCGTCAGCGTGGTCTTGCCCGACGATTCCGGACCATAGATCTCGACCACGCGGCCGCGCGGCAGGCCACCGACGCCAAGCGCGATGTCCAGGCCGAGCGAACCGGTGGATACCACCTGAATGTCCTTCTCGACCTCGCCGTCGCCCAGGCGCATGATCGAGCCCTTGCCGAACTGCTTCTCGATCTGGGAGAGCGCGGCGGCAAGCGCCTTCTGCTTCTCGGCGCTCACGCCGGCACCTGCCTTCTTGTCGTCCATGGTCGTCCTTGAATCAATGGTGTATAAATAGGCCGCATGTGGCGCGGCACCGGCATTTTCCGGCTCCAGCGCCGGCCCGGCTGTCTGCGCGGCCGCTCTCCAGGGGGTCTCCCCGGGCAGCCCCAGCGGAACGTGCGGGTACTGTATAAAAAAACAGTATGCTTGGCAAGCCCCATCGCGCCCCATTCCGCCGGCGCCGGCTATGCCGGCCAGGGTGGAGACAACCATGCGCATTCTGATCGCCGAAGATGACGACGTGCTGGCGGACGGCCTGACGCGCTCGCTACGCCACTCGGGTTACGCCGTCGACCACGTCACCAACGGCCTGGAAGCCGATTCCGCGCTGTCGACCCAGACCTTCGACCTGCTGATCCTGGACCTGGGCCTGCCGCGCATGTCCGGGCTGGAAGTGCTCAAGCGCCTGCGCGCGCGCGGCGCCATGCTGCCGGTGCTGATCCTGACCGCCGCCGACAGCGTCGACGAGCGCGTCAAGGGCCTGGACCTGGGCGCCGACGACTATATGGCCAAGCCCTTTGCCCTGTCCGAGCTTGAAGCGCGCGTGCGCGCGCTGGTGCGGCGCGGCGCCGGCGGCGGCGCCACGCTGATGCGGCACGGGCCGCTGGCCTACGACCAGGTCGGACGCATCGCCTATCTCAACGAGCAGATGCTGGACCTGTCCGCGCGCGAGATCGGGTTGCTGGAGATCCTGCTGACACGCAGCGGCCGCCTGGTATCGAAAGAGCAGCTGGTGGACCACCTGTGCGAATGGGGCGAGGAAGTCAGCAACAACGCCATCGAGGTCTACGTGCACCGGCTGCGCAAGAAGATCGAAGTCGGCGGCATCCGCATCGCCACCGTGCGCGGGCTTGGCTACTGCCTGGAGAAATTCCAGCCGGCGGTGGCCACGCATCACTGATCCGACCCCACCGCAGGCCACGCGACTGACCTGAGCGCAACCTCGCCGAGATGAGCCTGCTGCGACTGCCCTGGCGGCGCGTGCCCCGCCCCGCGCCACCCCCTCCTTCCGCCGCCCCGGCCCCGGACACTACCGACCAGGATCTGGCCGACGCGTTGCCGCACCTGGAGGAAAGCGCGGCAAATTCCGCGCCGCGCTCATTGTTCGGTGAGATCCTCGACTGGATGCTGGCGCCGCTGCTGCTGCTCTGGCCGATGAGCATCGCGGTGACCTACCTGGTGGCCAAGTCGATCGCCAACGGGCCCTTCGACCGCGCGCTGGAAGCCAGCGCCATCGTGCTGTCGCAGCAGGTGCGCGAGGTCAACGGGCGCATCACGCTGCAGCTGCCGCTGTCGGCGCGCGAGATCCTGCGCGCCGACGAGACCGACAACATCTACTACCAGGTGGTCGGCAAGCGCGGCGAATACATCGCCGGCGACCACGACCTGCCGCTGCCGTCCGAGGAGGACCAGGGCCACGCGGGGCTGGTGTCCCTGCGCGATGACCGCGTGGCCGGCAACGACGTGCGCGTGGCCTACACCTATATCGACCTGAAGCAGGTCAGCGGCAGCCAGCCGGTGCTGGTGCAGGTGGCCGAGACGCTGGACAAGCGCGCGCGCCTGGCCAACGAGATCATCAAGGGCGTGATCCTGCCGCAGTTCGTGATCCTGCCGCTGGCGGTGGTGCTGGTGTGGTTCGGGCTGTCGCGCGGGCTGGCGCCGCTGACCGCGATCCAGCAGCGCATCCGCGCGCGCAACCCCGGCGATACCAGCCCGATCGACGAACGCGCCGCGCCGCAGGAAATCACGCCGCTGGTGGGTTCGTTCAACGACCTGCTGGCGCGCCTGGACCAGTCGGTGCAGACCCAGAAGCGCTTTATCGCCGATGCCGCGCACCAGATGAAGACGCCGCTGGCGGGCCTGCGCATGCAGGCCGAGCTGGCGCAGCGCGAGCAGTCGCCGGAAGAGCTGCGGCGCTCGCTGGCGCAGATCGCCGGCAGCTCTGAGCGCACCGCGCACCTGGTCACGCAGCTGCTGTCGCTGGCGCGCATGGAAAACCTGGCGGGCACCGGCGGCATGGCCGCGCTGGACCTGGCGGCGCTCGCGCGCGAGGTGGTCAAGGACTGGCTGCCGCAGGCTTGGGCGCGCGACATCGACCTGGGCCTGGATGCCGACGAACATCCGGTGATGGTGCAAGGCAACCGCCTGATGCTGACCGAGATGCTGAACAACCTGCTCGACAACGCCATCCGCTACACGCCGCGCGGCGGGCACGCCACGGTGCGCGTCAGCGCCGATGCCTTCGAGCCGTTCGCCTACCTGGATGTGGAAGACACCGGCCCGGGCATTGCGCCGGCCGAGCGCGAGCGCGTGATGGAGCGCTTCTACCGCGTGCTCGGCACCAATACCGAAGGCAGCGGCCTGGGCCTGGCCATCGTGCGCGAGATCGTGCAGCAGCACGGCGGCGACGTCCAGATTTCCGACCACGTCTACCAACAATCGCCACGGCTGGCCGGCGCGCATTTCCGCGTGACGCTGCGCCGGCCCGACTACCTGCCGCCCGCATGAACGACAGCCCCGCCCCCGATAGTGCCGAAGCCCGCCAGCGCCAGGCCTGGCGGCGCAACCTGCGCTGGATCTGCGGCCTGCTCGCGATCTGGTTCACCGTCACCTTCGTGGTGGCATGGTTTGCGCGCGACCTGCGCTTCGACTTCTTTGGCTGGCCGTTCTCGTTCTGGGTCGGCGCGCAAGGCGCGCTGGTGGTCTACGTGCTGATGGCCGCGCTCTACGCCTGGCGCATGAACCGCGCCGACGGCGAAGCGGACGCCGATAGCCTGGCCGCGCCCGCCCCTGCGCCTTCGCAGGGCGCCTCGCGCGGAACAGGCACTGATGCTGCATAGCCGCAGCCCTGCAAAGCGCGCCATTCCGCCACACAAGTGAATTGCGCCCCGCAGCGCAGCAGCCAAACTCGCGCCCACGGCTAGCGTATACCCCGATATTCTTTGACGATTCCGTGCCCCGTTCTGTCAGAACGCAGTAAGTTTCGCCACCCACAATCCTCTGCAACTCAGGCATAGCGGCCAGCCGCGCGGTCTTTCCCGCGCCACGCCCACCCGAGATCCATTCCAGACGGAGGAGACAATATGGCAAACGTGCAAAACGTTGCGGTGCCCGCAGGGGGCGCGCAGAACGCACCGATGACAGCCGAAGAGCGCAAGGTGATCTTTGCCTCATCGCTGGGCACGGTGTTCGAGTGGTACGACTTTTATCTCTACGGCTCGCTGGCGGCAATCATTGCCAAGCAGTTCTTCGCCGGACTGGATCCCACCTCGGCCTTCATCTTCGCGCTGCTCGCATTCGCCGCCGGCTTTATCGTGCGGCCGTTCGGCGCGCTGGTGTTCGGCCGCCTGGGCGACATGATCGGGCGCAAGTACACCTTCCTGGTGACGATCCTGCTCATGGGCCTGTCGACCTTCATCGTCGGCCTGCTGCCGGGCTATGCCACCATCGGCTGGGCCGCGCCGATCATCCTGATCGCACTGCGCATGCTGCAAGGCCTGGCGCTCGGCGGCGAGTACGGCGGTGCCGCCACCTACGTGGCCGAGCACGCACCGCACGGCAAGCGCGGCGCCTATACCTCGTGGATCCAGACCACGGCCACGCTGGGCCTGTTCCTGTCGCTGATCGTGATCCTGCTGTGCCGCGAAATGACCGGACCCAACTTCGAGACCTGGGGCTGGCGCATCCCGTTCCTGGTGTCGATCCTGCTGCTGGGCGTGTCGGTATATATCCGCCTGTCGATGAATGAATCGCCGGCGTTCCAGCGCATGAAGGCAGAGGGCAAGACCTCCAAGGCCCCGCTGACCGAGTCCTTCGGCCAGTGGCGCAACCTGAAGATCGTGATCCTGGCCCTGCTCGGCCTGACCGCCGGCCAGGCCGTGGTCTGGTACACCGGCCAGTTCTATGCGCTGTTCTTCCTGACCCAGGTGCTCAAGGTCGATGCCAAGACGGCCAACCTGCTGATCGCCGGCGCACTGGTGCTCGGCACGCCGTTCTTCATCTTCTTCGGCTCGCTGTCGGACAAGATCGGCCGCAAGTGGATCATCATGGCGGGCTGCGCGCTGGCCGTGCTGACCTACTTCCCGCTGTTCAAGGCCATGACCCACTACGCCAACCCGGCTCTGGAGCGCGCCCAGAAGAGCGCCCAGATCGTGGTCACCGCCGACCCGAAGCAGTGCTCGTTCCAGGGCAGCCCGATCGCCCGCGAGATCGACTTCCGCAGCTCCTGCGACATTGCCAAGCGCACGCTGGCCCAGGCATCGGCCAGCTATGAAGTGGTCGAGGCCCCGGCCGGCACCGTGGCCACGGTCAAGATCGGCGACAAGGAGATCAAGGCCTTCGACGCGCAGCTGGTGAACGGCCACAGCTTCGACGAGCCCAGCAAGAAGCAGATCGCGGCGTTCAAGAAGGAGGTTGGTGAATCGATGGCCTCCGCCGGCTACCCGACCAAGGCCGACCCGGCACAGATGAACACGATCATGGTGCTGGTGATCCTGGTCATCCTGGTGATCTACGTCACCATGGTGTACGGCCCGATCGCCGCCATGCTGGTGGAGCTGTTCCCGACCCGCATCCGCTACACCTCGATGTCGCTGCCCTACCATATCGGCAACGGCTGGTTCGGCGGCCTGCTGCCCACCATCTCGTTTGCGCTGGTGGCCCAGAACGGCAACATCTACTACGGTCTCTGGTACCCGATCATCATCGCAGCCATCACCTTCGTGATCGGCGCGCTGTTCATCCGCGAGACCAAGGACGTGAACATCTACGCCAACGACTGAGCAGTCGTCCGGCACTAACGGAAACGGCAGGCCATTCGGCCTGCCGTTTTTTTATGCATGGGCCCTTCGTGCAAAATCTTCACACGAAGGTGTTGACAGCATCGAAAGCCCAGGTATAATCTCAGTCTTCGTTGGCGAATTAGCTCAGTCGGTTAGAGCGACGGAATCATAATCCGCAGGTCCGGGGTTCGAGTCCCTGATTCGCCACCATCTATTTAAAAAGCCGCGATCCCGCATGGGTTCGCGGCTTTTTGCTTTGGGTCGTTACCAGGGCGCGCAAACGAGAACCGCCCATCATGGGGCGGCCACAGACGACGCTTACCAGTAACGCACGCGCCCGGTATCGATGTGCACGAACTGGTCAGACTCATAGAAGCCGACGCCCCCGCCCTGCAATGACTTGGCCGCGTCGCGCACGTCCGCCAGCGGCACGCCGGCCAGGCGGATGTCGATGGCCTTGCCGTCCATGTGCAGGCTGTGCCTGGCCACGCCGCCGCCGCGCGTGTTGCGCAGGCGCGAATTGGTGGTCGGACTGCGGTAGCCGGAAATGACCTGGAACGGCTGGTCGGTGCCAAGCTCGCGGCGGACCTGGAACAGCAGGTCGAACAGTTGCGGGTCGATCATGCCGACCTTGCCGGAATAGTGGTCGCGCAGGAAGCCGTTGAGCGTAGTCAGCGCGTCGGGCACGAAGCGGTCGCCAACGGCATAGACCAACGACACGCGTTCGCCGGTGTGGGTGTGGTCGAACGCCAGCGTGCGGGCGTCCGGCAGGCCAGCCAGGGCCCGGTTTGCAGGCAGGCCTGCCAGCGCCTGGCGCGGCGCCAGCGGCATCAGGCCGGCGGCAAGGGCCAGGCCTCCGGCGGTATGAAGAAAGCGGCGGCGTGCCTGGCGCGTCGCATCAGTCATGGTACTTCCTCTGAATGTGCCAGTGGCGCCTCAGCGGGTGGTGCCAGAGGCGCTTGCAATAGCTGGTTGCTGGGGCCGTCCGTTGCGTTGCCGCAGTGCCTTCTCCAGCAATTTGTCGTGACCGTAAATGTCAGGCAAGAAGGATACACGACCATCGGCGCGCGCAATGACCGTGCCGTAGGCCAGCACCACCGGCAAGGGCTGCTGCAGGCGCACCGTATTGGACTTGCCACGCGTCATCGCTTCGCGGATCCGGGTCTCGTTCCAGTCCGGCATATCGTGCAACACGAACTGGGCCAATGCTACTGGGGCTTCCACGCGGATGCAGCCATGACTGAAGTCGCGCCGGCCGCGCTTGAACAGCTGCGGCGAGGGCGTGTGGTGCAGGTAGATGTTCTCGTTGTTGGGAAACACGAACTTGATATCGCCCAGCGCGTTCAGCGGGCCCGGCCGCTGGCGGATGCGCATGCGGCCGTTCAGCACTGCCTCGAGATTTTCCTCGGACAGCGTGGTCACGGCCTTGCCGTCGCCGGTGACGAACTCCAGGCCCTGCCGGTTGAAATAGGCCGGATCGCGGCGCAGGTGCGGCACGGTCTCGCGGCGCGCGATCGAGGGCGGGATGTTCCAGTACGGGCTGAACTCGATGTAGCGCATATCCTCCTCGAACAACGGCGTGCGCGTATCCAGTGCCTTGCCCACGATCACCTTCATCTCGAGCTTGATGTCGAGCTTGCCGTCGCGGATCTCATAGGCGCGCAGCATGAATTCCGGCACATTGACCACGATCATGCGCGGACCGTCCAGCGGCGTCCAGCGCAGCCGCTCCATGGTCAGTTCGATTTGCCGCACACGGCTGGCGATGGGCAGGTTGAGTTGTGCCAGCGTGGCCGCGCCGATCACGCCGTCGGCCTCCAGGCCGTGGCGCGACTGGAACGCCTTGACGCCGTCGACCAGGGTCCCTTCGTAGCGGGCCGGCACCTGGGTGCCGGCGGGCAGGTCGCCCAGCGCAACCAGGCGTGCAGCCAGCGCCGCGGCACCGGCCCAGGGCTGGCCCGGCGTCAGCTTGCTCGCCGGCAAGGGTGGCAGCGGCTGCCCCCAGGCCGGCTGCTTCGCGATCTCGCGGTACCGCGCCAGGGCCTCCCGCAGCGTGCCATAGAGCGGGAAGGTGGGCGCTGCCTGGCGGATGGCATCGGGCAGCCGTTGCTGCCTGACGGCATCGCGCAGCCAGATGGCGGCATCGAAGGGCCGTTCCGCCTGGGGGGCAAAGTTGGCATGGACCGCGCGCGGGTTGACGCGCCCGCCGTGCAGGTCTGCCAGCATCCGCTCCATCGCGGCGCTCAGCGCCGCATCCACGCGTGCGGCCGCGTCCGGCGGCAATGCTGGCCCGCTGGCGGCCTGGGCCACGGCCTGGCGCAAGGCGTCGGCATCGTAGTCGCGCGGGTCGAGGCCGTCGGCCGCGGCCGCGGCCAGCGCATCGACGGCCTGGCGGGCCGCCGGCACCGGTCGGCCCTGCGCAAACCACATCGGTTCGTTGGCGAAGGCAGGCGTGGCCTGGCATGCGGCGGCACAGGCAAGCACGACAGCGCCCAGGCGGCGTGCGGCGGCATTCAGGGTCGGTGGCATCGGGCGAAAAGTTCGGATTCGTCACACACGCCAACAGTCTACCCGCGATGGCGGCATGGTGCCGCAAGCCGCCCGGGGTGCGCGTTACCACACCAGCTGATGCCGGCGCGCGTAGTCCACCATTTCGACCAGGGAGCCGACATTGAGCTTGGCCATGATGTTGGCCTTGTGCGTGCTGACCGTCTTGCTGCTGATCAGCAGTTGCGCCGCGATCGACTTGTTGGAATGGCCGCGCGCCAGGTATTGCAGGATGGTGATCTCGCGGTTGCTCAGCCGCGCAAAGCCGGATTCCCGCTGCTCGCCGATCTGGCGCACGGTTTCCAGCGTATGCATGGGAAAGACCAGGTAGCCGCTCAGCACACCGCGTACGGCCTGCATCACCTCGGCCAGCCCACGCTGCTTGACCACGAAGCCATGGGCGCCGGCGCGCAGCGCCCGCACCGAGGCCAGGGTGGCGTCGCTGTCGGACAGTACCAGCAAGGGCACGGTGGGCTGCGTCGCCGAGACGCACCGGACAAAGTCGATGCCGGGATTGCCGAAGCACTCGATATCGACCAGCACCAGCCCCGGCCGTTGCTCGCGGACCAGCCGGAATGCTTCCTGCATGCCGTCCATTTCCAGTACTTCACCGGCGCCCAACTCAGCGCGGATTTCAGCGGACAGCGTGGTGCGGAACCGGGAGGGTTCGTCGACGATCAGCGCGAGATGCAATTTGAGGCTCCTTAACGACTTGCATGGCTTGGCCTGGTGCCAAGGTTAAGGGGCCGGAGAGATCCTGATGCGCCGAATCCTCGCCGCGCAGATGCGGCAAAATCTGCATCAGAGTCAGACTCTTCTGCATCGCTGTTTTCGTATCGATGCCGCGGTCGGCGTTACCCGTTGGCAGCGTCGAGGACTTCAGTCAGCTTGCGGCTGGCATCCAGCGCCGCGGGGAATCCGCAGTAGATCGCGCTGTGCACCATCAGTTCGCGCAGTTCCTGCGGCGTAACGCCATTGGCGAGCGCGCCGCGCAGATGCCCGGCCAGCTCCTGCGGCCGGTTCAGCGCAATCAGCATCGACACCAGGCTGCGCTGCTTGCGGTCCAGGCCGTCGCGAGTCCAGACCGTGCCCCAGGCGAACTCCGTCACCAGTTGCTGCAGGCTGGGTTCGGCCATGGCATGGGTCTCCGGTCTGGGTGGATGCCGCATGGTAGCCGAACCGATCAAGCCGATTCGAGAGGCCGCGGCATCGGTGCCGCGGCCCCAGGTCATTCCGTGCCCGCGGGCAGGAAGCGCGGCGCCGGCGCCGAACGCGGCACCTCGCGCTCGCCCTGCCGGCACAGCCGATACGTGCCGCGTGCCTGGTTGTGCGGATGGCGCGCGGCCTCGTCCAGGGTCAGCACGCGCGCAAAGCACACGTCGGTGCCGCCCAGCAACGCCTCCCAGTGAGTGCTTGACTTGCCTGCGATGCAAGCGGCAATGCGGGCCTTCACCGCGGGCCACTGGGAACGGTCATACTGCGTGGCGGGGTCGATGTCGGTCAGCTCGAGCCGCTCGAGCAGCTCGCGGTAGAACTGCGGCTCGAGCGCGCCCAGCGTGATGGCGCGGCCGTCGGCGCAAGGGAAAACGTCATAGAACGGCGAATCGTGGAAGGGGCTCGGTTGCGGGCCGCCGAGCGTGCCGGCTGCGCGCGACACCTGCACCAGCGAGCCCAGCATGGCGACGATATCGGTGATGGCCGCATCCACCACGCAGCCCTCGCCGCTTGCGCGCGCGCTCAGGATGGCGCTGGTGATGCCGAATGCCAGGCCAAGCGCGCCGGTGGCATCGCCCATCACGGTCGGCGGCACCATCGGCAGTGAGCCTTCGCGCGCAGCCATCGACAAGAGGCCGGTCAGCGCGATGTAGTTGAGGTCGTGGCCGGCACTTTGCGACAGCGGGCCGGTCTGGCCCCAACCGGTCATGCGCCCGTAGACCAGGCGCGGATTGCGTGCATGGCACGCCTTCGGGCCCAGGCCGAGGCGCTCCATCGCGCCCGGGCGCAGCCCTTCGATCAGCGCGTCGGCGCCGGCCACCAGGTCCAGTGCGGCGGCCACGTCGTCCGCAGACTTCAGGTTCAGTTGCACCACGCGCTTGCCGTGCTCCAGCTCCATCTCAGGCGGCACGGGCTGGCCGCGCAGGATGCGGCGGGCATCCGGCGCGACCGGCCGGGTCACCAGCGTGACCTCGGCGCCCAGGCCGGCCAGCATCGCACCGCACAACGGGCCGGGGCCGATGCCTTCGAATTCCACCACCTTGATACCGCGCAGGGGCAGCAGGTTGCCACGCTCACTCATGATCGTCGTCTCCGGAATCGCCGCCCGCCCGGGCCATGGCCGGGGGACAGCTTGCATTGAATTGGTATGGGATGGGCCGTGCCTGCGGCAGCGCGGACGTGCGAATGCCTGCCGCGGGGCTCGGGAGCATGCTACGCGCCACGGCGTTGACGGGGCAATGGCCAAATGCTTCAGCCGGCTTGACGGAATCCGTCAGCCGGCCGGCTATCGCACGGCGAAATCGGATAAATCCGATCCGACTTGATCTAAATCGGGTCCTGGCAGGACACTAGGTGCCATGATGGTTCCAGATGGCGGTGCCGCCTCATGGCGCACCGCCTGCCGACAGCCCCCATCCAGGAGATTTCCAACATGACCAATATCGTGCTCGCCACCGACGGTTCGGCCTTCAGCGACGCCGCGGCCCGTTTTATCGCCGAAGGCAAGCTGCTGCAGAGCGGCTTCACCGTGCATGTCGTGCATGTAGCGCCGGAAGTAAGCGGCCAGGTGCGCGCCTTTGTCAGCAAGGAGACCATCGATGACTGGCACAAGGAGGCCAGCGAGAAGGCCATGGCGACGGTCTGCGAGATCCTGTCCGCAGCCAAGGTGCCGTTCGAGCGGCACCCGCTGCACGGCTTCGCGCCGGAGCGCATCGTCGCCTGTGCGCGCTCGGTCGACGCCGCGGCCATCGTGATGGGCACGCATGGCCGCGGTTCGTTCTTCGATGCGGTGATCGGTTCAGTCGCAGGCCGCGTGCTGGCGCAGGCCGAGTGCCCGGTGCTGCTGGTCAAGGCGCCGGAAAAGAAGGGTTGAGCAAAGTAGTGGAAAACCGGCGCCCTGGCGGCGCCGACCGGTAGACCTCAGGCGCCCCACAGGGGCGCTTCGTCCATCAGCGCCACCTGTTCGCGCAGTTCCAGGATGCGATCCTGCCAGTAGCGCGCCGTGCCGAACCAAGGGAACGCGGCCGGAAAGGCCGGGTCGGCCCAGCGGCTGGCGAGCCAGGCGCTGTAGTGCAGCAGCCGCAGCGTGCGCAGCGCTTCCACCAGCCACAGTTCGCGCGGCTGGAATTCGGCGAAGTCCTCATAGCCGGCAACGATGTCGGCCAGCTGGTCCTGCATGGCCGCGCGGTCGCCCTCGAGCAGCATCCAGATGTCCTGGATCGCCGGCGCCATTCGGCTGTCATCGAAGTCAACGAAATGCGGGCCCGTTGCGCCATGGGTGCCGCCGCGCGCGTCGTCCTCGCCGATCCACAGCACATTGCCGCGATGGCAGTCGCCGTGGGTGCGCAGCAGACGCACCTCGCCGGCGCGCTCATAGCAGCGGCGCACGCCGTCCAGCGCCAGGTCGGCCACCGATTGCCATGCGGGCAGCAGGTCGGCGGGAATGCAGCCGCTGGCGAGCAGCCAGTCGCGTGGGGCAACGCCGAAGGTTTCAAGATTTAGCGCCGGGCGCGCCTGGTAGGGCTGCGTCGCCCCCAGCGCGTGGATGCGGCCGATGAAGCGGCCGAGCCAGGTCAGCGTGTCGGAACGGTCCAGCGCCGGCTCGCGGCCGCCGCAGCGGGGGAATACCGCGAAACGGAAGCCGGCGTGATGCAGCAGCGTGCCAGCCGCGCCCGGTGCCAGCACCATGGCCGGCACGGCCGGGATCTCGGCATCGGCCAGTTGCTGCACGAAGGCGTGTTCTTCCAGGATGGCCGCATCGGTCCAGCGGCCCGGACGGTAGAACTTGGCGATGACCGGCGCGGCATCTTCGATGCCCAGCTGCCAGACGCGGTTCTCATAGCTGTTGAGCGCCAGCAGGCGCCCGTCGGGGCGCAGGCCGGCGCCTTCCAGCGCGTCCAGCATCAGCTCCGGCGTCAGGCCGGCGTAGGGAACGCCGGGGTCGGCCGGGGTGTCGGACGCGTGCATGGTGTCAGCCTGTCCCGCTCAGCGCGCCGGCTTGCGGTTGCCGCCGAGCAGCGCGGCCTGCGGCGCCGGACGGCGATTGCGCGCCGGTGCCGGGGCCGCGTCGTGCGGCTGGCGCGCGGGTTGCGCCGCGGCCCGTTGCTGGCGCGCCGGCTCCTGGCCGTCGCGGCGCGGTGCGGGATTGCGCGCGCCGCCGGCGGGCTGGCCGCCACGGTTGCCGTTGGCTGCACCGTTGCCGCGCGGGCCGCCTTCGGCAGCCCGCGTGCGCGGCTGGCCGCCCTGGGCTTGCCGCGGCGCAGCCTGCGCTTCGCGCGCCGGGCGCTGGCGCTGGGCGCCCTCACCTTCGTTGCCGGCCGGACGCGCCTGGGCGCGTCCGCGGCCCTGGCCTTGTCCTTGCCCCTGGCCACCACCGCCACGCTGTTGGCGGCCCTTCTGGATCGGCTCGGGTGCGATGCTCGGGTCGACCTCGAAGCCCGGCAGCACAGTCTGCTCGAGCTTGCGCTTGATCAGGCGTTCGATATCGCGCAGCAGCGCAATCTCGTCCACGCAGACCAGCGAGATCGCTTCGCCCTCGGCGCCGGCGCGGCCAGTGCGGCCGATGCGGTGCACATAGTCCTCGGGCACGTTGGGCAGGTCGAAATTGACCACGTGCGGCAGCTGGTCGATATCGATGCCGCGCGCGGCGATATCGGTTGCCACCAGCAGCCGCAGCGTGCCGGACTTGAATTCCGACAGCGCGCGCGTGCGCGCCGACTGGCTCTTGTTGCCATGGATCGCCAGTGCCGACAGGCCGTCCTTGGTCAGCTGCTCGGCCAGGCGGTTGGCGCCGTGCTTGGTGCGGGTGAACACCAGCACCTGGTGCCAGTCATGCTGACGCACCAGGTGGGCCAGCAGTTCACGCTTGCGCTCGCGGTCCACCGGGTAGACGCGCTGGTCCACGGTCTCGGCCGTGGTATTGCGCCGCGCCACCTCGATCGAGGCCGGGTTGTTCAGCAGGCGGTCTGCCAGCGCGCGGATGTCGTCGGAGAACGTCGCCGAGAACAGCAGGTTCTGGCGCTTGGCCGGCAGCACGTTGAGGATCTTGCGGATATCGTGGATGAAGCCCATGTCGAGCATGCGGTCGGCTTCGTCCAGCACCAGCAGTTCCACCTGCGACAGGTCGATGGTGCGCTGGGACACGTGGTCCAGCAGGCGGCCGGGCGTGGCCACCACGATCTCGACGCCGCGCTTGAGCTGCTCGATCTGCGGATTGATGCCGACGCCGCCGAACATCACCATCGAGCGCAGGCGCAGGTACTTGCCGTAGTTGCGCACGCTCTCCTCGACCTGGGCGGCCAGTTCGCGCGTGGGCGTCAGCACCAGTGCGCGCACCGGCAGGCGGGCCGGACGCTGCGCGCCATTGGCGCCGCGCGCCGCGGAGTCGGACAACAGCTGCAGCATCGGCAGCGTAAAGCCGGCGGTCTTGCCGGTGCCGGTCTGCGCGCCGGCGAGCAGGTCGCCGCCCTTGAGGATGGCGGGGATCGCCTGGGCCTGGATGGGAGTCGGCGTGGTGTAGCCCTGTTCGGCCACGGCACGCACAATCTTGTCGGACAAGCCGAGTTCAGAAAAAGACATGAATTGCTGCTTGGGCCATCGCTGCGCACGCGGTGCGCCAAACGCCGGATGGCTCCTGGTAATCGGATCGGAATCGGAACGCGAACGCCGGGAAGCCGGCATGGCAGGGCACCGGCCCGCCCGCGAAGGAAAGAGCGGTAGTGTACCAGTCCGGGACCAGCGGGTTCTGCACCGCGCGCGGCCCCGCATGCGCGCCGGCGCACATCGGGTCTGCGCGGGTGGCGCTGCGCTATCATGACAGCCTCTGCCCGCCCCTCTCCGGCTCCGCACCCGCTCCACATGTGCCCCGGAAAGCCGCCATGCGCTTGCGTTTCCTCGAAGACCAGGAAGTCACCCTGTTCGCGGCCATCCCGGTCGGGATCGTCGCGGCCATTGCCACCACGCTGTTCAAGGAGGCGCTGGATGGCGCGGGCGTGGTCCTGTTTTCCAGCCATGCCGACGTGGTCGCCGTATTCGCCACGCTGGCGCTGGCGTGGCGTGTGGTGGTGCCGGCCGTGGGCGGCGCGCTGGCGGGCAGCCTGCTGGTGCTGGCCAATCGCCTGGCCGGCAGCCACGGCGGCGCCACCGACTACATGGAAGCGGTGGCCAGCGGCAGCGGCCGCCTGCCGGTGCGGATCACCTTGCTGCGCGCGCTCTCGTCGTTTTTCTCGATCGTCAGCGGCAGCTCGGTCGGCAAGGAAGGCGCGATGATCCAGCTGGCGGCGCTGTGCGGCTCGCTGTTCCCGTCGACCCGGCTGGAACGCGGCGGCGGCTCGAACATGCGCCGCATGCTGACCGCCTGCGGGGCCGCGGCGGGCCTTGCCACCGTTTATCACACCCCCCTCTCCGCTGCCGTCTTCGTTGCCGAAGTGGTGTTCGGGGCGCTCGCGGTGCAGCGCCTGATGCCGCTCTTCCTGGCTTCGGTGGCCGGTGCCATGGTCAGCCAGTGGCACGGCGGCCTGCAGCCGCTCTACCCGGGCCTGGATATCGCCCCCGACCTGCGCCCGCACATCCTGCTGGCCGCGGCCGCGCTGGGCGTGGCCGCCGGCATTGCGGGCGCGCTGTTCATGCGTGCGGCGGGCTTTGCGCGCAGCCGCTTTGCAGCGATGCCTGGCGGCCCGGTGGCCCGGCTGACGCTGGGCGGGGCGCTGGTCGGCGTGCTCGCGATGGCGGTGCCCGAGGTGGTTGGCAACGGCTATTCCACCATCCAGACCATCCTGCAGGAGCAGCCGCTGAGCGTGCCGGTGGCCGGCGTGCTGCTGGCCAAGCTGGTGGCTACGGTGATCAGCATGGGCTCGGGGGCGGTCGGCGGCGTGTTCACGCCGTCGCTGTTCGTGGGGGCGGCGCTCGGGCAGTTGCTGGCCATCGGCATGCAGGGCACGGCGGCCGCTGCGGCGCCGCTGCTGCCGCTGGTGGGCATGAGCGCGTTCCTGGCGGCCACCAGCCAGGCGCCGCTGATGTCGGTGTTGATGGTGTTCGAGATGACGCTGGCGCCCGCGCTGCTGCTGCCGTCGATGATCGGCGCAGTGGCGGCGTACTACACCGCGTCACGCTGCCAGACGCTGTCGCTGTACAGCGTGATCGCCGAGCGCGCGCAGGCCTCGGCCGCGGCCGAACACGCCCGCACGCTGACGCTGGCGGGCCTGTGCGACCCGACCGATACCGTGCTCGACCCCAACGCCACCCTGTCGGCCGCAGCCGACAAGTTTGCCGAGACCGGCACGCGCTACCTCTATCTGGTCGAAGCGGATGGCCGCCTGCTGGGCGCGCTGTCAATCCATGCGCTGCAGCGCGCCCAGCGCGAGGGCGCCGCGGACGACGTGCTGGCGCTGGCCGAGCGCGACTTCCCCGCGCTGACGCCGGATTCGCGCCTGCGCGACGCCCTGGCGGTGTTTGCCGAGCACGGCATCAACCGCATCCCGCTGGTGCGCGACAGCGCCGGCCGCGAACTGATGGGCACGGTGTCCAAGCAGCGTGTGCTGCAAGAGGCATCCTGCCTGTTCTGAGCCCCGCCGCATCGCCGACCCGGCCAGGCCGCCAGCGGGGTAAAATGCCGGGTTGCGCCCGCCTTTGGGCCATTCCCGCCAACGCGTCGTCCCATTTGTCGGAGTTCTCCCCCATGCCAGCAGGTCGTGATGCGCGCCGCGAGGCGCCGGAGTCTGTCCAACCCGGGCGCGCCCGCAGGCTGTTGCCAGCGCTGGCCTGCGCCGCCGCCCTGCTGCTCGGTGCGGCAAGCGCGATGGCCCAGCCGGTGCGGGCGATCCCGGACGATGCGCAGGCGGCCAGGCTCGTTATCGCCACGCCGTCTGCCGGTGCCCCGCAGACGGCCACGCTCGACGGCAAGACCGTCGGCGTGGCGCCGGGCCTGCGCCTGTTCGGCTCCGACAACCAGTTGCTGGCCAGTGCCGCGGTGGCGGGCCAGAAGCTGCCGGTGCGGTACAAGCTGGACCTGTACGGCCAGTTGCTGACCGCCTGGGTGCTGAGCGAGCCGGAACAGAAGGCGCTGAAGAAGAAATCGTAGTCCCCCGGAAGTGCGACCAGCGTGCCCCACGCGCCGGCCGTGTTGTTGCAACATCCTGATGCCCCCAGGTCAACCACTGAGATCGGCATATGAAGAAAGTTTTCGTCAAGACGTACGGCTGCCAGATGAACGAGTACGACTCGGACAAGATGGTCGACGTCCTCAACGCCAGCCAGGGGCTGGAACCCACCGACAACGTCGAAGACGCCGATGTGATCCTGTTCAACACCTGCTCGGTGCGCGAGAAGGCGCAGGAGAAGGTGTTCTCGGAACTGGGCCGGATGAAGGCGCTCAAGGCCGTCAAACCCGACCTGGTGATCGGCGTGGGCGGCTGCGTGGCCAGCCAGGAAGGTGCCAGCATCGTCTCGCGCGCACCCTATGTCGACGTGGTGTTCGGCCCGCAGACGCTGCACCGCCTGCCCGACCTGATCGCGCGCCGCCAGCGCACCGGCCAGTCGCAGGTGGATATCTCCTTCCCCGAGATCGAGAAGTTCGACCACCTGCCGCCGGCACGCGTCGAAGGCCCGAGCGCCTTTGTCTCGATCATGGAAGGCTGCTCCAAGTACTGCAGCTACTGCGTGGTGCCCTATACCCGCGGCGAGGAAGTGTCGCGCCCGTTCGAGGACGTGCTGGCCGAAGTCGCCGGCCTGGCCGAACAGGGCGTGCGTGAAGTCACGCTGCTGGGCCAGAACGTCAACGCCTACCGCGGCAAAATGGGCGACACCACCGAGATCGCCGACTTTGCGCTGCTGATCGAGTACGTGGCCGAGATCCCCGGCATCGAGCGCATCCGCTACACCACCAGCCACCCGAAGGAATTCACCTCGCGCCTGGTCGAGCTGTACGGCCGCTGCGACAAGCTGGTCAACCACCTGCACCTGCCGGTGCAGCATGCGTCCGACCGCATCCTGATGGCGATGAAGCGCGGCTACAGCGTGCTGGAGTACAAGAGCATCATCCGCAAGCTGCGCGTGCTGCGCCCGGATATGTCGATGTCTTCGGACTTTATCGTGGGCTTCCCCGGCGAGACCGATGCCGACTTCGAGAAGCTGATGGCGATGATCGAAGAGATCGGCTACGACACCTCGTTCTCGTTCATCTTCAGCCCCCGCCCGGGCACGCCCGCTGCCAACCTGCACGACGACACCCCGCACGAGGTCAAGCTGCGCCGGCTGCAGCGCCTGCAGGCCACCATCGAGGAAAACGTGCAGCGCATCAGCCAGAACATGGTCGGCACGGTGCAGCGCATCCTGGTGGAAGGCCCCGCGCGCAAGGATCCGACCGAGCTGCACGGGCGCACCGAGAACAACCGCGTGGTCAACTTTGCGCTGCCGGGCGTGCCGCAGGCAGGCCGCGACCGGCTGGTCGGCCAGCTGGTCGATGTCAGCATCACGCAGGCCTTCCCGCACTCGCTGCGCGGCGAGATCGTGGTTCGGCAGTAACCAGGCACCATCCAGCGAGGCCATCGCCTACCGATGAAAATCCCTTCCGCAGAATTCGTCGCCCCCAAGGACGACAACACCCGGCTGCAGAACCTGTGCGGGCCGCTCGACGAGAACCTGCGCCAGATCGAGCAGGCGCTGGACGTGAACATCCAGCGCCGTGGCCACCGCATGACGGTGCGCGGCGGCAACGCGCAGGATGCGGCAACGGCGCTGGAGCGCTTCTACAACCAGGCGCGCACGCCGCTGTCGATCGACGACGTGCAGCTGGGCCTGGTGGAAACGCGCCAGCTGTCCGCGCATGGCAGCTACCTGCCCGGCAACGGCGACAATGTCGAAGAGCGCGAGATCGGCGACGAATCGCCGGTGCTGCACACGCGCCGCACCGGCCTGCAGGGCCGCACCGTGGCGCAGCGCGACTACCTGCGCAATATCCTGTCGCACGACCTGACGCTGGGTGTCGGCCCGGCCGGCACCGGCAAGACCTACCTGGCAGTGGCGTGCGCGGTCGATGCGCTGGAGCGCGACGCGGTCAAGCGCATCGTGCTGACGCGCCCGGCGGTGGAAGCCGGCGAGCGCCTGGGCTTCCTGCCTGGCGACCTGGCGCAGAAGGTCGACCCCTACCTGCGCCCGCTGTATGACGCGCTGTACGACCTGCTTGGCTTCGACCGCACGCAGAAGATGTTCGAGCGCCAGATGATCGAGATCGCGCCGCTGGCCTATATGCGCGGGCGCACGCTGAACCATGCCTTCATCATCCTGGACGAGGCGCAGAACACCACGCCCGAGCAGATGAAGATGTTCCTCACGCGCATCGGCTTCGGCTCCAAGGCGGTGATCACCGGCGACACCACCCAGATCGACCTGCCCAGGGGGCAGAAGAGCGGCCTGGTGGAGGCGCTGCACGTGCTGCGCGACGTGCGCGGCATTGCCTGCACCCGCTTTACCAGCATCGACGTGGTGCGCCATCCGCTGGTGGCCCGCATCGTCGATGCCTATGACGAATACCACGCCCAGCACAAGGACGCTTAATTGAAATCCCAGAAATCCAAGTCTTCCGCCGTGAGCCTGACCCTGTTCGACGGCGACGGCCGCGCGCGCAAGAGCGCCGCGCACGCGCTGCGCGTGCAGTTGCCCGACGGCCGCAGCCTGACGCTGGACCTGTCGCAGGCCGCCGACGGCGTGGTCGCGCTGCTGGCCGAGCACACCGACACCAACCAGCAGGCTGGCCTGCTGGTGCGCCCGGACAACCATGACTCGCTGTCGGTGGCCGTGACCGCCACGCCGGTGGTCACCACCACGGGCACGCCGGCCACCCCGCCCGGACTCGAACTCGAGATCCAGAACGGCGACGGCGTCGGCAAGCGCGCCGGCCTGCCGCCGCGCCGCAAGATCGAGACCTGGGTCAAGTCGGCGCTGTATGCCGACGCCGCGCTGACCATCCGCTTCGTCGATGAGGAAGAGGGCCGCACGTTGAACCGCACCTATCGCGGCAAGGATTACGCCACCAATGTGCTGACCTTTGCCTATGCGGAGAACGAGGAAGACCCGGTCACGGGCGATATCGTGCTTTGCTGCCCGGTGGTGGAAACCGAGGCGCGCGAGCAGCGCAAGCCGCTGGAAGCGCACTATGCGCACCTGATCGTGCACGGCGTGCTGCATGCGCAAGGCTACGAGCACGAGGAAGACGCCGAGGCCGAGGAAATGGAGGCGATCGAGACCGAAACGCTGCAGGCGCTCGGTTACGCCGACCCTTACCAGGGCGATCGCACCGCGTGATCCCCGCGTAATTCCTTTCTCACGGGCGGCGCCGACCGGGCGCCGCCTGCTGCACATATTGTCGCAGGCCACCGCCCGCCGTCACGGGACGGCCAGGCTTTTAGTGTATCCTTCAGACGATCTCCACCACGCGCTCGCCGCGAAATGAACGACCCTTATCCCAGTTCGAAGCCCGCTTACCTGAAGCAGGCCGATCGGCCCAGATCGCTTCTCGAACGCCTGTCAGACCTGATTTCCCCCGAGCCGGACACCCGCGCGGAATTGCTCGAAGTGCTCCAGGAAGCGCATGAGCGCAACCTGATCGACGCCGACTCGCTGTCGATGATCGAGGGCGTGTTCCAGGTCTCCGAACTGACCGCGAGCGACATCATGGTGCCGCGCGCGCAGATGGATATGGTCAATATCGCGGATGCCCCGGAGGCGTTCATCCCCTTCATGCAGCAGACCGCGCACTCGCGCTTCCCGGTCTATGAAGGCAGCCGTGACAACATCATCGGCATCCTGCTGGCCAAGGACCTGCTGCGCTACTACACCGACCCCGCCTTCGACCTGCGCGAGACCCTGCGCCCGGCGGTGTTCATCCCCGAGTCCAAGCGCCTGAACATCCTGCTGCGCGACTTCCGCATCAACCGCAACCATATCGCCATGGTCGTCGACGAGTATGGCGGCGTGGCAGGCCTGGTGACGATCGAGGACGTGCTGGAGCAGATCGTCGGCGACATCGAGGATGAGTTCGACCTGGACGAAGACCAGGACAATATCCTGCCGATGCCCGACGGCAGCTGGCGCGTGCACGGCCTGACCGAGATCGCCCAGTTCAACGACGCCTTCGGCACCGCCTTCTCCGACCACGATGTCGATACCGTGGGCGGGCTGCTATCCAACCACGTGGGCCACGTGCCCCACCGCGGCGAGGTCATCACCCTGCCGCCGATCCGCTTCGAAGTGCTGCGCGCCGACGCGCGCCAGGTGCACCTGCTGCAGGTGCACCGGGAATCCAACGGCGACAACGCGGGCGCGGCCGGCGCATGAAGCGTTCCGCCCCGATCCTCAACGGCGCCGCCGCTGCCGACGCCGCCCCGGCGGGCGTGCCTGGCACGCGCGCGCATTCGCGCACGGCGACCATGGCGCGGCTGCTGCTGGCCGGCGTGCTCGGCATCGCCCATACGCAAGCCTTTGCCCCCCATGACTGGTGGTGGCTGCAGATCCTGTCGCTGGCCGGCCTGGCCGCGCTGATGGCCGACGCGCCGCGCGCGCGCCTGGCCGCCGCCACTGGCTATGCCTTCGGGCTGGGCTGGTTCCTGTCCGGCATCTGGTGGCTCTATATCAGCATGCACGTCTACGGCGAGATGCCGGCGTGGATGGCCGCGCTCGCGGTGGTGCTGTTCTCGGGCTTCCTGTCGCTCTACCCGGCACTGGCCGGCGCGCTGTGGCATCGGCTGACGGCGCGCCTGCCCCGGGCCACGCTGCTGGCGCCGCTGGCCTTCGGCGCTGCCTGGGGACTCACCGAATGGCTGCGCGGCGTGGTGTTTACCGGCTTCCCGTGGCTGTCGGGCGGATATGCCCATGCCGATGGCCCGCTGGCCGGCTTCGCGCCGCTGCTTGGCGTGTACGGCATCGGCGCGCTGGCAGCCGCGGTGGCGGCACTGCTGGCGGCTGCAGTACGCGGGCTGGGTCGCGGCGAGCGCGGCCGGGCGCTGGGCGCCCTGGCACTGGCACTGGCCCTGCCCGCCGCGGGCGCCGCGCTGGCGCCGCTGGCCTGGACCACGCCCGCCGGCAAGCCGCTGTCGGTGCGGCTGCTGCAAGGCAACGTGGCCCAGGACATCAAGTTCGAGCCCGCCGGCATCCAGCGCTCGATCGAGCTGTACCGCGACATGATCACCGCCGCGCCGGCCGACCTCGTGGTCACGCCGGAAACCGCGTTCCCGGTCATCCTGCAGGAGCTGCCGGTCGACGTGGCCGTGGCGGTGCGCGACTACGCGCTGGCCAGCGGCACCACGGTGCTGTTCGGCGCCGCCGGCGCCGACTCGCCGGTGGACTTCACCAACAGCGTCTTCGGCCTGGGCCCCGAGACCGAACGCCTGTACCGCTACAACAAGCACCACCTGGTGCCGTTCGGCGAATTCATCCCGCTGGGGTTCCGCTGGTTCGTCGACATGATGAAGATGCCGCTGGGCGACTTCCGCCGCGGCGGGCTCGACCAGGCCTCGCTGCCGGTGCGCGGCGTGCGCGTGGCGCCCAATATCTGCTACGAGGATCTGTTCGGCGAGGAGATCGCGCAGACGCTGCGCCAGCAGCCGGCGCCGGCCAATGTCCTGGCCAACCTGACCAACCTGGCATGGTTCGGCGACACCATCGCGCTGGACCAGCACCTGCAGATCTCGCGCATGCGCGCACTGGAAACGCGCCGGCCGATGCTGCGCTCGACCAATACCGGCATGACCGCGGTGGTGCGTCCGGACGGCTCGGTGCAGCAACGCCTGCCGACCTTCACGGTCGGCACGCTGGCGGCCGAGGTGCAGGGCATGCAGGGGCTGACGCCCTATATCCGCTGGGGGAACGCGCCGGTGCTGGCGCTGTTTGCACTGGTGCTGGGGCTTGCTGCCTGGCGTGTGCGCAAGCTGCGCGGTGCAGACTGAAGGCACAGGCTGGCGCAGGCACCGGACCCGGCGGGATCGCCGCCACCGTCCGGCGCTGGATTGCGGTGCCGGTGGTGGCGCCTCAGGTGGGCGCCAGCCGGTTCAGTTCAGCAGCCCGGTCGCCACGGACACGGTGGCCGCGGCGATCATGACCGCGATTGCGACCAGGTAAGGTTTGCGAGAAAGAAGTGCCATGATGCCAAGTCCCCATCAATAATCAGTTACCGACAAACGGCTACTGCGGTGCCAGCCAGCAGCCGCCGTGCCCGCCATGCCGGCACGGACTGTCAATCGCAACGCTCTGAAACGGGTTGCTTACTCATACTGTATACAAAAACGTTATCGGCCAGCAGCGGCCAAACCTGAAATCCGCCTCGGTATTTTCCCGATGCGTTGCGTAGGACCGACATTGGCGGACATCCTCCACCATCGGTGCGTGACCTAGCCGGCCCCGCCAAACGGGGCGCCTCGCCAAAAAGCCGATAGAATTCAGGGTTTGGCAAAATCCGCATGCGCCGGCTCCGGCACGCGCCGCGCGGCCTGCATGCCGGGCGCCGCGACCGCGCCCGGGTGCCTCTACCTAGTCTTCATATGCTGACCTTCCAACAAATGATTCTGACCCTGCAGGCCTATTGGGACCGGCAGGGCTGCGCGCTGTTGCAACCCATCGATCTGGAGGTCGGCGCCGGCACATCCCACGTACACACCTTCCTGCGCGCGCTCGGCCCCGAGCCGTGGCGTGCCGCCTACGTGCAGCCGTCGCGCCGCCCCAAGGACGGCCGCTATGGCGAGAACCCCAACCGCCTGCAGCACTACTACCAGTACCAGGTGGTGCTCAAGCCCGCGCCGGAGAACATCCTGGAGCTGTACCTGGGCTCGCTCGAGGCGCTCGGCCTGGACCTGAAGCAGAACGACATCCGCTTCGTCGAGGACGACTGGGAGAACCCCACGCTGGGCGCCTGGGGCCTGGGCTGGGAAGTCTGGCTCAACGGCATGGAAGTGACGCAGTTCACCTACTTCCAGCAGGTGGGCGGGATCGACTGCAAGCCCATCACCGGCGAGATCACCTACGGCATCGAACGCCTGGCGATGTACCTGCAGAAGGTCGAGAACGTCTATGACCTGATCTGGACCGAGTGGGTCGAGAACGGCGAGACGCGCCGCCTGACCTATGGCGACGTGTACCACCAGAACGAAGTCGAGCAGTCGACCTACAACTTCGAGCACAGCAACACCGAGATCCTGTTCCGCCATTTCGCCGAGCACGAAGGCGAAGCCAAGCGGCTGATGGGCAACGGCGATGGCGCCGAGGAAGGCCAGGCCGCCGGCACGCGCCTGGCGCTGCCCGCCTACGAGCAGGTGCTCAAGGCCGCCCACACCTTCAACCTGCTGGACGCGCGCGGCGCGATCTCGGTGACCGAGCGCGCGGCGTATATCGGCCGCATCCGCAACCTGTCGCGCCAGGTGGCGCAGGCCTACTACGACTCGCGCGAGGCCCTCGGCTTCCCGATGTGCGGCAACGGCGGAGCCCGGGCATGACGCAACTGGCGCGCAGCGCGCTGTGCTGCGCCATGGCGATCGCCGCGCTCGCCGCCGCCGGCAATGCCATCGGCGCGCGCGCGCAGGCGGCACCCAGCGCGCAGGTGCTGATGCTGCCGGCCGAACTGAGCAATGTGTGCGAGGCCGATCCGCAGGCGCTGCAGCTGGCCATGGCGCGCCAATGGCGCCCGTCGCTGAACGCGCTCGACCAGTGGGCGCAGCTGGTGCGCTCGTTCTCGTGCGACCTGTCCGGCCAGCGCGACCTGGGGTGGCACCGCGTGCCGCTGCGCGCCTATGAAAGCGCGATCCGCTACCCGCTGACGTGGGTGGAGATGGAGACCCGCAACGGCCGCACCCGCCGCACGGTCAAGACTTACTATTCGGCGGCGCAGCTGCCGCCGAAGATCGATTTCTGGGTGGGCGGGCGCATCGACGAGATCCGCTACGACAAGCGCCTGCGCCGCATCGACGCACGCTTCCCGGCTGCAGGCAGCCGCGGCGGCAGCAACGGCGCGGCCAGCGCCGCGGCGGCCGCGCAATGCGCCTACACCACGCTGCAATTCCGGCAACAGAACGGCCTGTGGCTGCTGTCCGGAGTGGAACCTAATCTTTCGCCGCGCTGCTGACAAGCGGCGCGCGCTACAACCTGTTGGATACGATTCATGTCGCAACCCATGACCGACTCGCTGCTGATCGAACTGTTCACCGAAGAGCTGCCACCCAAGGCGCTGGCGCGCCTGGGCGACGCCTTCGCGCAGGGCCTGTTCGCCGGCCTGGGCGAGCGCGACCTGCTTGAGCCGGGCGCCACCGTGACGCCGTTCGCCACCCCGCGCCGCCTGGCCGCGCTGGTGTCGGGCGTGCGCCGCAGCGCGCCGGACCGCGAGCAGCGCGAGAAGGTCCTGCCGCTGTCGGTGGCGCTGGACGCCAACGGCGAGCCCACCGCGCCGCTGGCCAAGAAGCTGGCTGCGCTGGCCAAGTCGGTCGGCGTTGCCGAGATCGACTGGCAGTCGCTGGAGCGCGCCTCCGACGGCAAGGCCGAGGCCTTCTTCTACCGCTATACCGCGCGCGGCGCCGAACTGGCTGCCGCGGTGCAGGCAGCGCTGGAAGACACCATTGCGAAGCTGCCGATCCCCAAGGTCATGAGCTACCAGCGCCCGGACGGCAGCACCGTGCATTTCGTGCGCCCGGCGCACAGCCTGATCGCACTGTTCGGCGCCGAGATCCTGCCGGTGACGCTGCTGGGGCTGCAGGCCAGCAACCTGACCCAGGGCCACCGCTTCCTGTCGCATGGCGTGATCGAGATCGCGCATGCCAATGATTATGCGCAGCGGCTGGAATCCGCCGGCCACGTGGTCGCCAGCTACGCCGAGCGCCGCGAGCGCATGCGCGCCGCGCTGCTCAAGGAAGCCGGCGCCGACCAGGTGATCATGCCCGAGTCGCTGCTCGATGAAGTCAATTCGCTGGTGGAATGGCCGGTGGTCTATGCCTGCCATTTCGAGGAAGCCTTCCTGGCGGTGCCGCAGGAATGCCTGATCCTGACCATGCAGACCAACCAGAAGTACTTTGCGCTGACCGATGCCGACGGCCACCTGCGCAACCGCTTCCTGATCGTGTCGAACCTGGCCACCGAGACGCCGCAGTCGATCATCACCGGCAACGAGCGCGTGGTGCGCCCGCGCCTGGCCGATGCCAAGTTCTTCTTCGACCAGGACCGCAAGAAGACGCTGGCGTCGCGCGTGCCGCAGCTGGCCAGCGTGGTCTACCACAACAAGATCGGCACCCAGCTGGACCGCGTGCAGCGCCTGCAGCAGATCGCCGGCCATATCGCTGACGCCCTCAACGGCAGCGGCGTGCCGACCGACAAGGCCGCCGCGATGCGCGGCGCCGAACTGGCCAAGGCCGACCTGCTGACCGACATGGTCGGCGAGTTCCCCGAGCTGCAGGGCACCATGGGCACGTACTATGCCCGCCACGACGACGAAGCCGAAGACGTGGCACTGGCCTGCTCCGAACACTACCGTCCGCGCTTTGCCGGCGATGCGCTGCCCGCAGGCGCGGTCAGCACCGCCGTGGCGCTGGCCGACAAGCTCGAGACCCTGGTCGGGATCTGGGGCATCGGCCTGCAGCCCACCGGCGAGAAGGATCCGTTCGCACTGCGCCGCCATGCGCTGGGCATCCTGCGCATGCTGATCGAAAAGCCGCTGGCGTTGTCGCTGTCGTCGCTGCTGGCGCTGACGCAGCAGGCCTTTGCCGGCATCGCTGCAGTCAAGCCGGCACCCGACGCAATCGCCGACTTCCTGTACGACCGCGTGCGCGGCTACCTGAAGGACAAGGGCTACACCACCAACGAAGTCGAGGCCGTGGTCAGCCTGCGCCCGGACCAGCTGCACGACATCCTGGGCCGCATGGAAGCCGTGCGCACCTTTGCCGCGCTGCCCGAGGCCGAGGCCCTGGCCGCCGCCAACAAGCGCATCACCAACATCCTGCGCAAGAACACCGAGCCAGTCGGCGCGGTCGATCCGGCGCTGTTCCGGGAAGAGGCCGAAGGCGCGCTGCACGCCGCCATCGAGCGCGTGCGCCCGGCCGTGGAAGCCGCCTTCGCCAGCGGCGATTTCACCGCCGCGCTGCGCGACCTGGCCCAGCTGCGCGATGCCGTCGACCGCTTCTTCAATGATGTGATGGTGATGGCCGAGGATGCGCAGCTGCGCGCCAACCGCCTGGCGCTGCTGGCTTCGCTGCACGCGATGGCCAACCGCGTGGCCGACATCTCCAAGCTGGCCGCCTGATCTCAGCCACCGGAGCCGCACATGCCGCAGACGCCGCCCAAGTTTGTCATCCTGGACCGCGACGGGGTGGTCAACCTCGACAGCGACCAGTTCATCAAGACGCCCGATGAATGGGTGCCGATCGACGGCAGCCTGGAGGCCATCGCCGCGCTGAACCAGGCCGGCTACCGCGTGGTCCTCGCCAGCAACCAGTCCGGCATCGGCCGCGGGCTGTTCGAGATGAGCGCGCTCAACGCCATGCACGAGAAGATGCACACGTTGCTCGCGCGCCTGGGCGGGCGCGTCGACGCGGTGTTCTTCTGCCCCCATACCGCCGCGGACGGCTGCGACTGCCGCAAGCCCAAGCCCGGCATGCTGGAGCAGATCAGCGAGCGCTTCGGCATCGAGCTCCGCGGCGTGCCCATCGTTGGCGATTCGCTGCGCGACCTGGAAGCCGGCGTGGCGGTCGGTTGCGCGCCGCACCTGGTACGCAGCGGCAAGGGCCAGAAGACCCTCGACCAGGGCGCCCTGCCGCCGGGCACGCAAGTGCACGACGACCTGCTCGCGTTTGCGCGCTGGCTGACCGGCAACGGCGGCGCACAGCGCCCACCCACTCATAGCGCCGGCTGACCGCCCGCATCCATTCCCTATTCGCACCCCCGCCCCCCCGCATGACGTTTCTCCGTTCCCTGTTGTTTGCGCTGTACCTGCTGGTGCTGACGCCGCCGTACGCTTGCGCCTGCTTCCTGGTGTTCCCGTTCATGAATGCCGACCAGCGCTTCCGCTTCGTGCGCGGCTGGCCCCTGCTGGTGATCTGGGCCGCGCGCGGCATCTGCGGCATCCAGTACCGCATTGAAGGCCATGAGCATATGGACGTGATGCTCGACAAGCCGGTGGTGCTGCTGTCCAAGCACCAGTCAGCCTGGGAAACCGTGGCCTACGTGGCGCTGATGCCCAAGCCGCTGTGCTTCGTGTTCAAGCGCGAGCTGCTGCTGGTGCCGTTCTTCGGCTGGGCGCTGGGCATGCTGAAGATGGTCCATATCAACCGCAAGGAAGGCACCCGCGCCTTCGCCTCGGCCGCGCGTCAGGGCCGCGAGCGGCTGGCCGAAGGCGCCTGGATCATCATGTTCCCGGAAGGCACGCGCACGCCTTCGGGCCTGGAGAAGGCGCGCTACAAGAGCGGCGGTGCGCGCCTGGCGGTGGAAACCGGCGCCTGGGTGCTGCCGATGGCGGTCAACTCGGGCCGGGTGTGGCCGCGCAATTCGTTCCTGAAGCACCCGGGCATGGTGACGATCTCGGTTGGCCCGGCGATCGCCTCGGCCAACAAGACCGCGGACCAGCTCAACCAGGAGGTGGCGGAATGGATCGAGCGCGATATGCGCCGCATCGATCCGCAGAGCTACCGGAGCGCGGCCCCGGGCGGGCCCGCCGCATGAAGCTGCTGCGACCCGCCACCGACGCCGACGGCGCGCAGCTGGAGCTGCCGCTGGCGGAGTCCGCCCAGGCGCCGCAGCCTGCGGCCCCGCCTGCGCCGGAGCCGCCGCAGCAGCCCGCCTGGCCGGTGCCGCAACCCAATGCACGCCTGCTGCGTATCGGCGAACGGCCGCTGCACTACACGCTCAAGCGCTCGGCGCGCCGCACCATCGGCTTCACCATCGACGACCGCGGCCTGTCGATCACGGCGCCGCGCTGGGTCACGCTGGCGGACATCGAGTCGGCCATCCTGGAAAAACAGCGCTGGATCTTCAACAAGCTGGGCGAGTGGCGCCACCGCGAGTCGCGCCGCATCCTGCCCACGGTGCAATGGCGCGACGGCGCCAGCCTGCCCTTCCTGGGGCAGCCGCTGACGCTGTCGCTGGAGTCGCCGCTCGGCGCGCTGCTGTTCGATGCCGACCGCCGCGTGCTGCACCTGGCGCTGCCGGGCCATGCCGACGAGCAGCAGATCAAGGACCGCGTGCAGGGCTGGCTGCAGCAGCAGGCGCGCCGGCTGCTGGCCGAGCGCCTCGATATCTACGCCGACAAGCTGGGCGTGCGCCACACCGGCTTTGCGCTGACCTCGGCCGCCACGCGCTGGGGCAGCTGCACCGCCGACGGCAAGATCCGGCTGAACTGGCGCCTGATGCATTTCCCGCTGTCGATGATCGACTATGTCGCCGCGCACGAGCTGGCGCACCTGAAGGAAATGAACCACGGCCCGCGCTTCTGGCAGACCGTGGAATCGATCTTCCCCGAGTTCCGCGATGCGCGCGCGCAACTGCGGGCACACCCGCCCGAGCTGTTGCCGACTTTCTGAGCGGGCGGGAGCGGACCGGTACGTTTCGGCCAAACGCACTAAAATGGCGCCTTCCTATACCTAAAACAGTTGAAGGCCCTCAAATGCGACTCCTCCACACCATGCTGCGCGTCGGCGACATGCAGCGCTCCATCGATTTCTATACCCGCGTGCTCGGCATGCAGCTGCTGCGCCAGAGCGACAACCCTGAGTACAAGTACCGCCTCGCCTTCGTCGGCTACGGCCCCGAGAGCGAGACCGCGGTGCTGGAGCTGACCTACAACTACGGCGTCGACCAGTATGACCTGGGCACGGCCTACGGCCATATCGCGCTGGAGACCGACGATGCCGCGGCCGCCTGCGAGCGCATCCGCGCCGCCGGCGGCAAAGTCACGCGCGAAGCCGGCCCGGTCAAGGGCGGCACCACCGTGATCGCCTTTGTCGAAGACCCGGACGGCTACAAGATCGAACTGATCGAGCGCCATTCGACCCGCGACGCCAGGCGTCCCTGACGAACGCTGGCGATGAGCACGCAAGCCCTGACCCGGCAGCCGCTCGACGGCATCGCCGTGGGCCTGATGGTGGTGCTGTGCGCCGCCTGGGGCCTGCAGCAGGTGGTGATCAAGGTCACCGCGCCGCTGATGGGCGCGGTGCTGCAGGCCGGCGTGCGCTCGGCGGTGGCGGCGTTGCTGGTGTTCGGCTTTGCCGCCTGGCGCGGCACGCCGCTGTGGCGGCGCGACGGCACGCTGAACGCCGGCTTGCTGGCCGGGCTGCTGTTCGGCGCGGAGTTCTTCTGCATCTTCGTCGGGCTGGGACACACCACGGCCTCGCGCATGGCGGTGTTCCTGTACACCGCACCGATCTTCACCGCGCTGGGCCTGCATTTCGTGGTGCCGGGCGAGCGCTTGCACACGGGGCAGTGGCTGGGCGTGGCGCTCGCGTTCGCGGGCATGGCGCTGGCCTTTGCCGATGGCATTGCCGCGCCGTCGGCGCAGGGCAGCACGCTGCCGGGCGATGCGCTTGGCATCCTCGCCGGCGCACTGTGGGCCGCCACCACCTTGGTGGTGCGCGCCAGCCCGCTGGCCAGCGCCCCGGCCAGCAAGACCCTGCTGTACCAGTTGGCGGTGTCCGCGGTGATGCTGCTGGCGATGGCGGTGGCCGCCGGCCAGACCGCAACCGTGCAGATCGACGGGGTGGTGCTGGCGAGCCTGTTCTACCAGTCAGTGCTGATCGCGTTTGCCAGCTACCTGACCTGGTTCTGGCTGCTGCGGCGCTACCTGGCGTCGCGGCTGTCGGTATTTTCCTTCCTGACGCCGCTGTTCGGGGTCGCCTTCGGCGTGGTGCTGATGCACGACGCGGTGGGCCCGTGCTTTGCCGTGGCGGCACTCCTGGTGCTGGCCGGCATCGTGCTGGTCAATCGCCGCGCCGGAGCCGCCGCTGCCTGACGCTCAGCGGCGTGCCTCGAACGAGAACATGCCGAGCGCGTCGCGCACTTCGTCCAGCGTCTGCTGGGTCAGTGCGCGTGCCTTCGCGGTGCCCTGGCGCAGGATGTCGAACACATAGTCCGGATCCTTGGCCAGTTCTTCGCGGCGCGCGCGGATCGGGGCCAGCATGTCCTGCAGGATGCCCTCGACGCGGCGCTTGAGCACCATGTCGCCCAGGCCGCCCTTCCGGTAGTGCTCCTTCAGCGCCTTGACTTCCTCGGTGTTGGGGTCGAACGCATCCAGGTAGGTGAACACCACGTTGCCCTCGACCTGGCCCGGGTCCGACACGCGCAGGTGGTTGGGGTCGGTGTACATGCTGTGCACCGCAGCCTTGATCTGCTCGGGCGAAGCCCCCAGCGCGATCGCGTTGCCCAGCGACTTGCTCATCTTGGCCTTGCCGTCGACGCCAGGCAGACGGCCGAACTCGGGGATCAGGGCCTTGCATTCGGGCAGCACTTCGCGGCCGACCTGGTGGTTGATGCGGCGCACGATCTCGTTGGTCTGCTCGATCAGCGGCGCCTGGTCTTCGCCCACCGGCACCACGTGGGCCTTGAAGGCAGTGATGTCCGCGGCCTGCGATGCCGGGTAGCACAGGAAGCCGGCCGGGATGTCGCGGCCAAAGCCACGCGCCTGGATCTCTTCCTTGATGGTCGGGTTGCGCTCGAGCCGCGCCACCGTGACGAAGTTCAGGTACATCAGCGTCAGCTCGGCCAGCGCCGGCAGGTGCGACTGCACGGTGATGGTGGTCTTGGCCGGGTCGATGCCCACGGCCAGGTAGTCCAGCGCCACTTCCAGCACGTTGCGGCGCACCTTGTCGGGATCGTGCGCGTTGTCGGTCATGGCCTGGGTGTCGGCCAGCAGCACGTATTGCTCGTGCGTGTCCTGCAGCGTCACGCGGCTCTTCAGCGAGCCGACATAGTGGCCAAGGTGCAGCGGGCCGGTGGGACGGTCGCCGGTCAGGATCACGGGACGCCGGTTGGTTTGGGTCTGGGCTGTCATGGGACGGTCTTGCACGAAATAGTCGCGGGAAATTCGGGAATCGGGATGCGCGGGCCTCAGGCGGCCTGTCCGGCCCGGCCGGATGGCGTACCACCGAGGCGCCGGGCCAGTTCGACATATTCGCCGACGGGCACTTCCTCGGCGCGGCGGCCGAGGTCGAAGCCCATCGCATCGAAGTCGACCTGGTCGCGCAGGAACGAGAGTGTGTTGCGCAGCACCTTGCGCCGCTGCGAGAACGCTGCAGTGACCACGTCGCCCAGCACGGTGATGTCGCAATCGGCATGCGGCGAACGCAGCCGGCCGTCGCTGTGGCGCGGCCACGGGATCATGCGGACCACGGCGGAATCGACCTTGGGCGGCGGATTGAAGGCGCCCGGCGGTACGTCCAGCACGTGTTCCATGTAGTAGCGCACCTGCAGCATGATCGAGAGCCGGCCGAAGGCCTTGCTGCCGGGTTCGGCCACCATGCGCTCCACCACCTCTTTCTGCAGCATGAAGTGCTGGTCGCGCACGTGGTCGGCGAAATCCATCAGGTGGAACAGCAGCGGGCTGGAGATGTTGTACGGCAGGTTGCCGACGATGCGCAGCGGGCGGCCGGGCACGGCGAGCTTGTCGAAATCGAACGCCAGCGCATCGCCGGCGTGGACCTGCAGGCGCTCGCCATAGCGGCGGCGCAGGCGCTCGACCAGATCGCGATCCAGCTCAACCACCTGCATCTGCGGGATCCGTTCGAGCAGCGGGTCGGTCAGCGCGCCCAGGCCGGGGCCGATCTCGACCAGCACGTCGTCGGCCTGCGGGCTGATGGCATTGACGATGCCGTGGATGATGGTGTCGTCGACCAGGAAGTTCTGCCCGAATCGTTTGCGGGCCACATGGCCCTGGTGCACGTTTGAACGCATGGGTTATTCGTCCAGCTTCAGCATGGCGGCTGCAGGCCGGAATGGGTGTGGCCAGGATGGCTGCCCGTGGCACCGTTGCTGCCAGGGCGCCGGCCATTGGCGTGGCCGGCCATGGTGACCGCACTGCGGATGGCCTCGATCATGCTGCCGTGTTCGGCCTGGCCGGTGCCGGCAAGGTCGAGCGCGGTGCCATGGTCCACCGAGGTGCGGATAAAGGGCAGCCCCAGCGTGATATTCACGCCGTGGCCGAAGGTGCCGTATTTCAGTGGCGCCAGCCCCTGGTCATGGTACATCGCCAGCACGCAGTCGGCATCGCGCAGGTGGCGCGGCTGGAACAGCGTGTCGGCCGGAAAGGGCCCGCGCGCGTCGATGCCGGCATCTTTGGCCTGCGCCAGCGCGGGCGTGATGATGTCGATCTCTTCGCGGCCCATATGGCCGCTTTCGCCGGCGTGCGGGTTCAGGCCCGTGACCAGGATGCGCGGCCGCGAGATGCCGAAGTAGCGGCGCAGGTCGGCATCGATGATCGACAGCGTCTGCACCAGCAGCGGCACCGACAGCGCATCGGGCACCGCGCGCAGCGGCAGGTGGGTGGTGGCCAGCGCCACGCGCAGCATGGCGCCGTCGTGCGCGGGCTGCGGACCGGCCAGCATCATCACCACGCGCGGCACGCGGGCGCTCTCGGCCAGGTATTCGGTATGGCCGGTGAAGGGGACGCCGGCGTCGTTGATGGTGCTCTTCTGCACCGGCGCCGTGATCATTGCGGCATACCGGGGCGCGGCCTTGCCGCGCGCGCGGCAGCCGCGGATGGCGGCATCGAGCAGCTTCAGCACATAGGGGCCGTTGCGCGCGTCGAGCCGCCCGGCCTCGCACGCGACCGCCAGCGGGATGTCCTCGACCACCACGTCGCCGTCGGCAATGCGCCGCTCCCAGGCGTGCGTGGCGCCCAGCGCCGCAGCGCGATCGGCCAGCAGGCGGGCATCGCCCAGCACATGGAAGCGGTATTGCCCGCCGCCGACGCCATTGTTGGCGCCCGCCAGCTGCAGCAACGCCCCGATGGTGATATCGGGACCGATGCCGGCGGGTTCTCCGGTCGAGATGGCAAGGGCTAGCGGGTCGGGCATGTCAGGTCAGCGGATCGGGGACCGGCGCTTCAGCGCTGCCGGTTGACCCGGTACTCCACGTACGCCTGCGAGCGCAGCTGGCGCACCCAGTCATCATAGGCTGCGCGCAGCTTCTGTTCGCGGACTTCGGCACGGGCGAAGTCGCGCTGCTTCTCGGGCGACATCTCGGTCTCGCGCCGGTTGAGCACCTGGATCAGGTGCACGCCGAACTGCGTGACCACCGGCTCCGAGATCTCGTTCGGGCGCAGGCGGCTCATCGCCTGCTCGAACTCGGGCACCAGCTCGCCCGGCGAGACCCAGCCGAGGTCGCCGCCGTTCTGCGCCGAGCCGTCCTGCGAGAAACGCTTGGCCGCGTCGGCAAAATCGCCGCCGTGGGTGATGCGGTCGCGCAGCGTGCTGAGCTGGCGGCGCGCCTCGGCTTCGGGCATGTTGGGGCCGGTGCGGATCAGGATGTGGCGCACCTGGGTCTGGGTGATCTTCGAGGCCGCGGCCGGGCTGGATGCCGGCGCCGCGCGCTTGGCCACCAGCTTGACCACATGGAAGCCCGCCGCGCTTTCCACCACCTGCGGCGCCACCCCGCCAGCCTGCAGGTCGACCACGGCGTTGGCGAACAGTGCCGGCAGGCGGCCGATCTCGCGGAAGCCCATCGCGCCGCCCTGGGCCGCCTCGGGGCCCTCGGAATTGGCCTGCGCCAGCTGCGCGAAGTCGGCACCGCCCTGGGCCTGCTTGAGCAGCCCTTCGGCCTTGGCGCGCTGCGCCTGCTTCTGTGCGTCCGAGGCATTCTCGGGCACGCGCACGAGGATCTGCGCCACGTTGTATTCGGTCGGACCGCTGGCGGCGCCCTGGCCGCCGCGCGCCGCCAGGTAGTTGTCGATCTCGCCGTCGTAGACCTGCACCTTGGAATCGACCTCGCGCTCGCGCAGGCGGATCACCTGTACCTGCTTGCGCAGTTCCTCGCGGTACTTGGTCCAGGTCATGCCACTGGCCTCGACGCGGCGGCGCAACTCGGTCGCGTTCAGCCGGTTCTGCTGTGCCACCGATTCGATGGCGCGGTCGATTTCCTGGTCGGTCACGCGGATGCCGGCCTCCTGTGCGGCCTGGGTCTGCACGCGCTCCATTACGAGGCGCTCGAGCACCTCGCCCAGCAGGTCGGCGCGCGCGGGCACCGGGCGGCCGGCGGCACGCAGCTGGCCTTCGATCTCGTCGGCACGGTCGAGCAGCTCGCGCCGCGTGATCACGCTGTTGTTGACGACTGCCACCACTTCGTCGACCAGTTGCGAACGCTTCTGGCCGCCGGCCTGGGGCACGCCCAGCTTGGGCTGGCTCGACGGCGCCGCGACGTCAGACGCCTGCGGCACGAAGATGCCACTGGAGCGCGGCGCCGTCCCGGGCGCCTTGAGCTGCGCGGCAGCCGGCACCGTCATGGCGGCCAGCACGGCCGGCAGCAGCAAGCGATGCCAGGACGTCAGGAGAAAGGAAAACACGGCGAATTCTTGACGTTTCATCGTAATCCGTCATTCATAGTGATCGAACTGGGTCGTCGGCACCGGCTTGGCCGACACGGGCTCATAGCCGGGCACGTTCAGGCGCAGGATGTTCAACGGGTTGGAACCGATCTTGGAAAGGCCACGGAACTCCACCTGCAGGAAGACCCGCCCGGTGTAGCCTTGCGTGGTGTTGCGGAAGCGCTGGTAGACCACGCGGCCGACCCAGCAGTCGGCGGCGTACTCGACGCCGGCCAGCGCATCGACCATCTGGCTTGCGGCCAGGTCGAAGGCAAAGCGTGCGATGCCGTAGGCACGGCGCGTGATCGGCCACTGGCTTGACACCTCGAACTGGTCGATCGCGGTGTTGTCGGTCACCGAGGTCGGTCGGCGGTAGCGGTAGCCTGCGTTAATCACCTTGCGCGACTCGGGCCGGTAAGAGACCGCCACGTTGCCGTAGTTGATCCGGTCGCTGTCCGGGTTGTACTGCACCCCCGCGTCCAGGTAATAGCCGCGGAACATCTGGATGGTGGTGGCCGCCAGCAGATCCGAGAAACCCGCCTTGGGATCCGCCAGCGTGCCGTTGATCTGCACGCGCTGGCCGGTGAAGTCGTAGCGCTGCGCGATGGTGCCGCGGAAGCGCTCGATTCCGGTGTCGGCTTCGATCAGGCGCGTGGTCAGGCCGCCGGTCAGCTTGTTGTTGTCGGCGACGCGGTCGTAGCCGGTGAACGGGTTCTCGCTGAAGATCTGCCCGTAGCCGAAGTCGGACTGCACCGTGTCGAACAGCGGGAACTGGCTCTGGTCGCGGAACGGGGTGTACACGTAGAACAGGCGCGGCTCCAGCGTCTGCACATAGTTCACGCCGAAGAGGCGGCTGACCGTCGGTGCCTCGCGCTCGAATGTCATGCCCGAGTCCAGGCTCATGGTCGGCAGCACGCGCGAGAAATTATTCTGCACCGTAGGCGTGTTGGAGGCCGCCTCCATCTGGTACTGGGTCGCGTTGAAGGTGACCTTCGGCGTCACGTACCAGCCCGCCCGTACGATCGGGTAGCTGATGCTCGGCTGGATAAACATGCGCTCGCCCTGCGGCTGCTGGAAGCCGGTGGACGTCAGCGGAATGCGGAAGCGCGTGTAGTCCGCTTCCACCTGCACGTCGAAGCCGCCCAGGTCATAGCGGATGTACTTGCCGTTGAGCTGCGGCACGCGCTCGTACGACGGCTCGCTTGGGCGCAGCGTCTGGAACTTCTGCACCCGGGCCAGGAACGTGAAATCCTGCCAGTTATAAGTAACGCCGCCTTCCTGCGTGTACTGGCGCAGCGTCGATTGCGACACGCTGCGGTTGAAATCGTCCGGGTACTGGTCGTCCGATACCCGGTTCACATTCAGGTAGGCATTGAGACCCTTGGCCAGGTTCTGGTTATGCTGGATCGAGTAGGCCCAGCGGTTCGAATTGGTCTTCTTGTCGTCCGGCAGGAACTCGGCGCGCAGGCGCCCGTTGTAGCCCTGGCCCAGATAACGGTATTCGCCGCCGAGCTGCAGGCCGCGCTCCGTCATCAGCCGCGGATAGATGGTCAGGTCGCGGTTCGGCGCGATATTGACGTAGTATGGCGTGGTCAGGTCGAAGCCCGAACGCGAGCCGTAGCCCATCAGCGGCGGCAGGAAACCGCTGCGGCGGTCGTCGTTCAGCGGAAAGCTGAACGCCGGCGCCGCAGCAATCGGCACGCCGAAGAAATTCAGCACGCCGCCGTAGGCCACGCCCACCTGGCGGTCGTTGTCCAGGTCGATCCGGTTCGCGCTGAAATACCAGTCGGCGTTGTCCGGCGAACAGGTGGTGTATGACGCGTGCCTGGCGGTGCTGCGGTCCTTGTCCAGGAAGTCGATGCGCTCGGCCTTGCCCGAGCCGCCGGTCTGCTGGAAATAATAGTCCGGCGACAGCATATAGCCTTCGTTGGCCTCGACCTTCATCCGCGCCTCGGGACCGACCGCCAGCGTGCCGCTGCGCGACATGCGCACATTGCCCTGAGCAAAGGCTTCGTCGGTGTCCTGGTCGTAGGTCAGCTTGTCGCCCTTGATCGCACCGCCGTCACGGCGCAGCTCGGCATGGCCTTCCAGCTCGACGCCGCGCTCGCTGTAGCCGGTCATGCGGTCGGCCTCGATAAAGGTCGGGGCGTCGGAGCCGGCGTCAGACTGTTTGCCGGGTTCGGCAAGCCGCGGCACCAGTTCGCCGGATTCCACCGGAAGCGGCGGCGCTTTCGGCGCGGCTTCGAACACCGGCTCGACCTGGTCGAGATCGGGGATCGCCGAACCGGACATCTGCGCGTGTGCGCCGGCCGACAGGCTGGCCATGGCCAGCACCAGCGGCCGCAGTGCGCCCGCGTGCAGGCCGCCGGCGCGCCTGGCTCGGGCAGGAACGCTGGTTGGGGCAGGCGAAGGCAAGGCCCTGTTGTTCGGTGATCGTCGTTGTTCGGTCATTCGCACGGGTTGTCAGTCTCGGCGTCGGCTGCGGCCCGCCTGCAAGCCGCCAGCCCCCGCCGGAGCAGGCTGCGGGGCACCGAATGGCCCCACCCGGGGGCCGCCCGGCGCCCGGGTCTGGTCGGGTATTATACGGGGCAACCTAGGGTCGCCTTCCCGCTTACTTTCGGTTTCATTTACGTTTCCACTCTGCGCCCGTTCCCCACACGTATCTGTATGGCAGCTCTCCCCCACGACCCGCGCCTGGACCAGCTCAAGGCCTGGGTATCCGGACTTGGCCCGACTTGGTCCGCCGATCCCGATTCCTGCGCCCCCGCCTCGGCCGACGCCAGCTTCCGGCGCTATTTCCGCGTCAGCACCGGCCATCCGGCGCATCCCACCGCCATCGTGATGGACGCCCCGCCGGCGCACGAGGACTGCCGCCCGTTCATCCACGTATGCGGGCTGTTCGGCGCGGCCGGCGTGACCGTGCCGACCGTGCTGGCGCAGGACCTGGAGCAGGGTTTCCTGCTGCTGGCCGACCTTGGCAACCAGACCTACCTGTCGCGGCTCGATGACTCCACCGCCCACGCCATGTACGCCGACGCGGCCGCCGCGCTGGTCCGCATCCAGGCCGCCACCCGCCCCGGCGAACTGCCGGCCTACGACCGCGCGCTGCTGCAGCGCGAGCTCGACCTGTTCCCGCAGTGGTATGTGGCCAGGCACCTGGGCGCCACTCTGACCGAGGCCCAGCAGGCGGACCTGCGCGAAGTGACTGAAGCGCTACTCGCCAATATCCTTGCGCAGCCGCAGGTCTACGTGCACCGCGATTTCCACTCGCGCAACCTGATGGTGCTCGACGGCGGCGCCAACCCGGGCGTGCTCGACTTCCAGGACGCGGTGATCGGCCCGATCACCTACGACGCGGTCTCGCTATGGCGCGACGCCTATATCGAATGGGACGAGGAGCAGCAGCTGGACTGGCTGATCCGCTACTGGGAGCGCGCGCGCAAGGCCGGCCTGCCGGTCAGCGCCGACTTTGGCGAGTTCTATCGCGATTTTGAGTGGATGGGCCTGCAGCGCCACCTCAAGGTGCTGGGCATCTTTGCCCGCCTGTACCACCGCGACGGCAAGGACGGTTACCTCGCCAACCTGCCGCTGGTGATGAAGTACACCCGCCAGGTGGCCGGCCGCTACACCGAACTGCGCAAGCTGATCCGGCTACTGGACGCGCTCGAAGGCGTGGCCAGCCCGGCCGGCTACACGTTCTGACGCCGTGCCCGACAACCAGCCCGTTCTGCGCGACCACCGCGCGCCCGCCATCACCGCCGCCGGCGAATGGCTGGCCGGCGCGCGCGCGCTCGCGCCGATGCTGCTGGGCGTGGTGCCGTTCGGCCTGATCTACGGCGTGCTGGCCGTCGGCGCCGGCATGCCGGCGTGGCTGGCCTGCGCGATGAGCGTGGTCGTGTTCGGCGGCGCCTCGCAGATGATCCTGACCCAGTTGTGGACCGCCGGCACCCCGGCAGTGGTGATCACGCTGACGGTGGCCATGGTCAACCTGCGCCATGCGCTGTATTCCGCCACCATCGCGCCCACGCTCGCGCACCTGCCGCGGCGCTGGAAGGCGCTGATCGCCTACCTGCTGACCGACGAAGCCTTTGCCGCGATGACGCACCGGCTTGGCGACAGCGGCCCGCGCGCCCGCTACCGCCACTGGTACTACTTCGGCGGCGGCTTCGCGCTGTGGGCCAGCTGGCAGCTGTCGACGCTGGCCGGCGTGCTGGTCGGCGCCCAGGTGCCGCGCGACTGGCCGCTCGACTTCTTCCTGCCGCTGACCTTCATCGGCATCATCGTGCCGGGCCTGAAGCACCGCTCGCACGTGGCCGCGGCGCTGGCCGCCAGCGTGCTGGCGGTGGCCTGCTACAGCCTGCCGCACAAGCTCGGGCTGATGGTGGCGGCGCTCGGCGGCATTGCCGTGGGCATGCTGCTGCTGGGCCGCGGCAACCGCCCCGGGCAACGCCCGGCCAGCCGCGGCGCCGATGCCACGCCAGGCGGAACAGCCGGCAAGGAGGCCGCATGAGTGCGATGACCCTGCTGTGGGTCTTCCTTGCCGCGGGCCTGGCAACCTTCCTGATCCGCCTGTCGTTCATCGCCGTGGAAGGCCGCGTGCGGCTGCCGTCGTGGTTCCGCACCGCGCTGCAGTTCGTGCCGGCAGCGATGCTGTCGGCGCTGATCGCCCCTGACCTGCTGATGCAGCATGGCGAGCTTGCCCTCACCCCCGCCAACGCGCGGCTGGTGGCCGGCGTGGTGGCCATCCTGATCGCCGCTCGAACCCGCAGCGTGGGCTGGACCATCGCCGGTGGCATGGCCGCGCTGCTTGCCCTGGAGGCTCTGTTCTGATGAAGGCCATGATCTTCGCCGCCGGCCGCGGCGACCGCATGCGTCCGTTGACCGATACCTGCCCCAAGCCGCTGCTGGCGGTGGGCGGCAAGCCACTGATCGTCTGGAAGATCGAGGCGCTGGCGCGTGCCGGCCTGCGCGACATCGTCATCAACCATGCCTGGCTGGGCGGACAGATCGAAGCCACGCTGGGAGACGGCAGCCGTTTTGGCGTGCGGCTGGCCTATTCTGCCGAGGGCACTGCGCTGGAAACCGCCGGTGGCATCGCACAGGCCCTGCCACTGCTGTCCGCGCACCCGGAGCGCGGCGAGATCTTCCTGGCCGTGTCGGGCGACATTTTCTGCGACTACGACTTCCGCAGGCTGTTGCCTCGCGCGCACGACATGGCCGGCGCGCCCGCCCCGCGCATGCACCTGGTGATGGTGCCCAACCCGGACTTTCACCCGAACGGCGACTTCACCTTGGAACCGAACGGGCTGCTGACGCTCGACGGGACACTGGCCAACGGTGGCGAACGGCTGACATTCGGCAATATCGGCCTGTACGACACGCGCCTCTTCACCGCCATCGAACCTGGCACCAAAATGCCGATGACACCCTACTACTGGGAGGCCATCGAGGCCGGCGCCGCTACCGGCGAACGCTTCGACGGGCGCTGGGAGAACGTGGGCACGCCGGCGCAGCTGGCCGAGCTGGATGCGGCGCTTGCGACAGCAGCGCCTGTGGCGGCGCACGGGCGCTAGGTCGACTGACTGGGCGGGGGCTGGCAAGGCGCCCGGACGATCCCGCGGCCAGCGAGGCGCCAGCGGCGGTAGAATCGCCCTGATCCTCCTCATCCCAGGCCCTACCATGTCCTCACCCGACAACGCCCTCCTCGCCGCCTGCCGCGACCGCCGCGCCCGTGTGCTGCAGCACCTGCGCGCCGGCGGCGGCGGTGTGGCGATCCTGCCCACGGCGCCGGAAGCCATGCGCAACCGCGACAGCGACTACCCGTACCGGCACGACAGCTATTTCTATTACCTGAGCGGCTTTACCGAGCCCGAGGCCGTGCTGGTGCTGGTGGCCGGCGCGCCGGGCGACCCCGCCGATGCCGACCGCAGCATCCTGTTCTGCCGCCCCAAGCATGAAGAGCGCGAGATCTGGGACGGTTTCCGTTTCGGCCCGGATGGCGCGCGCGCCGCGTTCGGCTTCGATGAAGCGCATTCGGTCGAAGAGATCGACGCCGCGCTGCCGCCGCTGCTGGCCAACCGCGCGCAGATTGCCTACCCGCTGGCCGACTCGACCCGCACCGACGTGCAGATGCGGCGCTGGATGGACGCCGTGCGCATGCAGGGCCGCGCCGGGGTGGCCGCGCCGTCGGTTGCGCTCGACATCCGCACCGTGCTCGACGAAATGCGCCTGTTCAAGGATGCCGGCGAGCTGGCCACCATGCGCCGCGCGGCGCAGATCTCCGCCGGGGCCCATGTACGGGCCATGCAGGCCACCCGCGCCGGACTGCGTGAATACCACCTGGAGGCGGAACTGCTCTATGAGTTCCGCCGCCATGGCGCGCAGAGCGTGGCCTATAACTCGATCGTCGCGGCCGGCCCCAACGCCTGCGTGCTGCACTACCGCGCCGGCCCCGCCGAACTGAGGGACGGCGACCTCTGCCTGATCGATGCCGGCTGCGAGTTCGACGGCTACGCCTCGGACATCACCCGCACCTTCCCGGTCTCGGGCCGCTTCTCGCCGGCGCAGCGAGAGCTGTACGACCTGGTGGTGGCCGCGCAGGACGCCGCCATCGCCGAGACCCGCGCCGGCGTGCCCTACAACGTGCCGCATGACGCCGCCGTGCGCGTGCTGGCGCAGGGCATGCTCGATACCGGCCTGCTCGACCGCAACAAGGAAGGCACGCTCGACGACGTGCTCGCCAGCGGCAGCTACCGCCGCTTCTACATGCACCGCACCGGCCACTGGCTTGGCATGGATGTCCATGACGTGGGCGAATACCGCGTGGCCAGCCACGGCGGCGAAGGCGAGCGCCCGTGGCGGCCGCTGCAGCCGGGCATGGTGCTGACCATCGAGCCCGGCATCTATGTGCGCCCGGCCGAGGACGTGCCCGAGCGCTACTGGCATATCGGCATCCGCATCGAGGACGACGCCGTGGTCACCGACGGCGACTGCGAGCTGATCACGCGCGGCGTGCCGGTGCTGGCCGACGAGATCGAGGCGCTGATGCGCGATAACGCCAATGCGGCCGGAGGTCTGCGATGATCGGCTGGCTGCGCAGGATCTTTCCGGGCCAGGCCCGCAGCGGCAGCAATGCTGGCAGCGACCGCCGGCCCGATCCGTCCGAACCCTTCATCATCAACCTGTACGACGACCGCGTGGTGGTGCACCGCCCCGACGGCCAGCGCGAGGAAGTCGCCTGGGACACGCTCGAGCGCGTGGTGGTCCGGGTGTCCGACCGCGCGCCCTGGGCCGGCACGGCCTGGCTGATCCTGATCGGCACGCCCGATTCGGGCCAGGGCTGCGTGGCGCCGCTGAATGCCGCCAACCATGGTGCACTGCTTGAGCAGCTGCGCGCACTGCCGGGTTTCAACCACCAGAAGCTCGAGAACGCGCTGCGCGACGCCGCGGCCGGCAAATCGCGCTCGGATGCGATCTGCTGGAAGCGCGATGCGGCAGCACCAACGGAGGCGGATGCGGGTCATGCAGGAGGCAGCGACGATGCCGGCCGCGCAGCCTGATTTCCAAAGCCTGCGCGATATCGCCATCGTCGGCGGCGGCCCGGTCGGGCTGGCGCTGGCCTGCCAGTTGCTCCGCACTACCAGCTGGCGCCTGACACTGGTCGATGCCGCCACGCCGGCGCGCGCCGCGCGCGATCCGCGCGCGATCGCGCTGTCGCATGGCAGCCGCCAGCTGCTGGAGCAGATCGGCGCCTGGCCGGTGCCCGGCAGCCCGATCGAGCATATCCATGTCTCGCAGCGCGGCCGCTTCGGCCATGTGCGGCTGCACCATGACGACTACGGCGTGCCGGCGCTCGGTTACGTGGTCCGCTACGGCGACTTGTGCGAGGCACTGGAGCGCGCGCTCGCCCATGCCGCGCAGGCGGCGGGCGAAGGCCGGCTGCAGCGTGTGTTCGAGACCCGCATCGACCAGATCGCACAGGATCCTGCGCCGAGCGCCGCGGACGATCCCGATGCCGGCGCCGTGCAACTGGCCGGCACCGGCCACGACGGCCAGGTGGCACACCTGGCCGCGCGCCTGGTGGTGCAGGCCGAGGGCGGGCTGTTCCACCAGCAGGCCGCCCACCAGGGCCGCGGCGCGCGCACGCGCGACTACCGCCAGACCGCGGTGATCGCCCATGTGACCTGCTCGCGCCCGCAGCCGGGCTGGGCCTGGGAGCGCTTTACCGACGAAGGCCCGCTGGCGCTGCTGCCGCACGAGGAGCATGGCGTGCCGGGCTATGCGCTGGTGTGGTGCTGCCCGCCGGACCAGGCCGCGCGGCGCATCGCGCTGCCGGAAGGGGAGTTCGCGGCGGAACTGGACCGGGCCTTTGGCGACCGCATGGGCCATTTCACGCTGGCCGGCAAGCGCCATGCCTTCCCGCTCGGCCTGAATGCGGCCCCGGTGACCGTCAACGGCCGCGTGGCGGCGGTCGGCAATGCCGCGCAAACGCTGCACCCGGTGGCCGGACAGGGACTCAACCTGGGCTTGCGCGACGCCTTCGCGCTGGCCGATTCGCTGCGCAGCGCCTGCACGCCGCAGGCGCTGCAAGCCTTCGCCAGCCGCCACCGGCTCGACCGCGCCGTCACCATCGGCGTGACCGACCTGCTGCCACGTGTGTTCGGCATCGCCTACCCGCTGGCCGCGCACGCGCGGGGCGCGTCGCTGGCCGTGCTGGCCTGCCTGCCGCCGCTGCGGCATGCGCTGGCGCGCCACATGATGTTCGGGATGCGTCGCTGACCCCGCCAGTGGCGCAAGCGCCACGCGCATGGCGGCGTTTGCGCCACGGCCCCTGCCCGGTTGCGCTCCGGATGCTCAAATCTTGGGCAATGGCGATGGTTTGGCGGTAGAATCCTGCCCTCGCACATGTCCCGATCCAAGGCCGGCTGCAGTTTCGGCAGGGGCATGTTTTTCCGTTTCGTCTTCCGTCTCAGAGCAGGCTGTCCCGACCCCTTCCCTGGCGCCATCCACGCCGCGAGGGCGCGCTACGGTCACCGGGACGGCCTCTCAGAACCGCCGCCCAACCGTGCAGATCGGACCTCACCAACTCCGCAACAACCTGTTTGTCGCCCCGATGGCGGGCGTGACGGACCGGCCCTTCCGCCAGCTGTGCAAGCAGCTCGGCGCGGGCTATGCGGTGTCGGAAATGGTGGCGTCCAACGCACAGCTGTGGAAGAGCGAGAAAACCATGCGCCGCGCCAACCACGCCGGCGAGGTCGAACCCATCGCCGTGCAGATCGCCGGCGCCGAGCCGTCGATGATGGCCGAGGCCGCGCGCTACAACGTGGACCGCGGCGCGCAGATCATCGACATCAACATGGGCTGCCCGGCCAAGAAGGTGTGCAACGTCGCCGCCGGCTCGGCCCTGCTGCAGAACGAGCCGCTGGTGGTGCGCATCGTTCAGGCCGTGGTCGGCGCCGTGGGCGACCGGGTGCCGGTCACGCTGAAGATCCGCACCGGCTGGAACCGCGAGAACCGCAATGCGCTGCGCATCGCGCACATGGTCGAGGACGCGGGCATCAGCATGCTGACCATCCACGGCCGCACCCGCGCCGACCTGTACCACGGTGACGCCGAGTACGAGACCATTGCCGCGGTCAAGGCAGCGGTCTCGATCCCGGTGGTCGCCAACGGCGACATCACCACGCCGCAGAAGGCAAAGCAAGTACTGGCGCTGACCGGCGCGGACGCGATCATGATCGGCCGCGCGGCGCAGGGCCGGCCCTGGCTGTTCCGTGAGATCGAGCACTTCCTGAAGACCGGCGAGATGCTGCCGTCGCCGGAAGTGGCCGAGATCCGTGCCATCATGAATGCGCACCTGGAAGACCACTACGCCTTCTATGGCGAATTCACCGGCGTGCGCACCGCGCGCAAGCATATTGCCTGGTACACGCGCGGGCTGCGCGGCGCCAACCTGTTCCGCCACCGCATGAACACACTGGAGAGCACCGCCGAACAACTGGCGGCGGTCAATGCGTTCTTCGACGAGCAGGCGCAGATCTCTGACCGGCTGGTGTACGTGGACGACGCAGCACAAGACCAAGACGAAGCGAACAACAACAAAAACGGGGAGTTGCTTGCCGCATGAGCCGCAACGCTATCGACCAGTGCATCCGGGAAAGCCTGGACACTTATTTTCGCGACCTGGACGGCGAAGAGCCGTCCAATATGTACAACATGGTGCTCGAGGCGGTCGAACGGCCGCTGCTGGAAGCCGTGATGGTGCGCGCCGAGCGCAACCAGTCGCTGGCCGCCGCCTATCTGGGCATCAATCGCAATACGCTGCGCAAGAAGCTGCAGCAGCACGGTTTACTTTGAATTTGAAGCGTCTCCCACAGCCATGATCAAGCAAGCCCTACTCTCCGTTTCCGACAAGACCGGCATCGTCGATTTCGCGCGCGAACTGAACGCGCTCGGCGTCACGCTGCTTTCCACCGGCGGCACCGCCAAGCTGCTGGCCGACAGCGGCCTGCCCGTGACGGAGGTGGCCGACTACACCGGCTTCCCGGAAATGCTCGACGGCCGCGTCAAGACACTGCATCCCAAGGTCCACGGCGGCATCCTGGCGCGCCGCGACCTGCCCGAGCACATGGCCGCGCTGGCCGAGCACGACATCCCGACCATCGACCTGCTGGTGGTGAACCTGTACCCGTTCCAGCAGACCGTGGCCAAGGATGACTGCACCCTGCCCGACGCGATCGAGAACATCGACATCGGCGGCCCGACCATGCTGCGTTCGGCGGCCAAGAACCATCGCGACGTGACCGTGATCGTCGACCCGGCCGACTACGCCGTGGTGCTCGACGAAATGCGCGCCAACGCCAACAGCGTCGGCTACGACACCAATTTCCGCCTGGCCACCAAGGTGTTCGCGCACACCGCCCAGTACGACGGCGCCATCACCAACTACCTGACCAGCCTGGGTGCCGACAAGTCGCACCAGGGCCGCAGCGCCTACCCGCAGACGCTGAACCTCGCCTTCGACAAGGTGCAGGAAATGCGCTACGGCGAGAACCCGCACCAGTCCGCCGCGTTCTACCGCGACCTGAGGGCCGTGGACGGCGCGCTGGCCAACTACGTGCAGCTGCAGGGCAAGGAACTGTCGTACAACAACATCGCCGACGCCGACGCGGCCTGGGAATGCGTCAAGTCGTTCGACGCCGCCAGCGGCGCCGCCTGCGTCATCATCAAGCACGCCAACCCGTGCGGCGTGGCGCTGGGCGCGAATGCGCTGGAAGCGTATGACAAGGCCTTCAAGACCGATTCGACCTCGGCCTTCGGCGGCATCATCGCCTTCAACGTCGAGCTGGACGAAACCGCCGCGCAGGCCGTGGCCAGGCAGTTCGTCGAAGTGCTGATCGCCCCGTCGTTCAGCGCCGGCGCGCGTGCCGTGTTCGCGGCCAAGCAGAATGTGCGCCTGCTGGAGATCCCGTTGGGCCAGGGCATCAACCAGTATGACTTCAAGCGTGTCGGCGGCGGCCTGCTGGTGCAGAGCCCGGACGCCAGGAACGTGCAGCCGTCCGAGCTGCGCGTGGTGACGCGCCGCCACCCGAACCCGAAGGAAATGGACGACCTGATGTTCGCCTGGCGCGTGGCCAAGTTCGTCAAGTCCAATGCCATCGTGTTCTGCGGCGGCGGCATGACGCTGGGCGTGGGCGCGGGCCAGATGAGCCGCGTGGATTCGGCCCGCATCGCCAGCATCAAGGCGCAGAATGCCGGCCTGACGCTGGCCGGCTCGGCAGTGGCCTCGGACGCGTTCTTCCCGTTCCGTGACGGCCTGGACGTGGTGGTCGACGCGGGCGCGACCTGCGTGATCCAGCCGGGCGGCTCGATGCGCGACGACGAAGTGATCGCCGCCGCCGACGAACGCGGCATCGCCATGGTGGTGACCGGCACGCGCCACTTCCGCCACTAAGCACTGGCAGGCTTGCGGCCTTGCCTGGCAAGGCCGCCGGCTCCGAAGCGGTTTCGTTCTCCTGCAAGGGAAAGCGAAACCGCTTTTTGCCTTAGGTGCCGGTGCAAAAAGCAATACACTAGCGACGGCATCCATCCTACCCACCCAATGCGAATCCTAGGCATCGACCCCGGCCTGCGCACCACCGGCTTCGGCGTGATCGAGAAGCACGGCAACAAGCTTGCCTACGTGGCCTCGGGCACGATCAAGAGCGACGGCAATTCAACGTTGCCGGAACGGCTGAAGACGCTCTACGACGGCATCAGCGAAGTGTCGCGCACCTATGCACCCGACTGCGCGGCGATCGAGAAGGTCTTCGTCAACGTCAACCCGCAGTCCACGCTGCTGCTCGGCCAGGCCCGCGGCGCGGCGATCTGCGGGCTGGTGGGCTACGGCTTGCCGGTGTTCGAGTACACCGCGCTGCAGCTCAAGGTGGCGGTGGTCGGCTACGGCCGCGCCAACAAGGCGCAGGTGCAGGAAATGGTGACGCGGCTGCTGATGCTGCCCGGCCAGCCCGGCAGCGATGCGGCCGATGCGCTCGGCGTGGCGATCTGCCATGCCAACGGCAGCGATACCCTGGGCACGCTGTCGGGCCTGGCGCCCGACCTGGTGCGCAAAGGCATGCGCGTGCGGCGCGGGCGGCTGGTCGGCTGAACACGCCAGCGGCTGGCGCTTGCTGTGCCCGCTTCCCCATCTCTTACAATCGGGCCTTGGTCTCACCACAGGAACGCTGCATGCCTAGTCAGTCCCGATTGAGCGCGCCGCGCCGGCGCCCCAGCCTCTTCCCTGTTCTTGCCTTCCGGCGTTGGCTGTTTCCGGCCGCCGCGGCCTGCGCCGCGCTGGTCGCGGGCTGCGCCACCGCGCCGCGCCCTAAGCCCGTGTCCGCGGCTCCGGTGCCGGCACCCGCCGCGAGCGCTGCGCCTGCGGCCGCCGCCACCCAGCCTCCCAAACCGCTGGTGATCGCCCATCGCGGCGCCAGCGCGCTGCGCCCCGAACATACACTTGCCGCCTACGCCAAAGCCATCGAGGACGGCGCCGACGCCATCGAGCCCGACCTGGTCATGACACGCGACGGCGTGCTGGTAGCGCGCCACGAGAACGACATCACCGGCACCACCAACGTGGCCGAACTGCCGCAGTTCGCCGAGCGCAAGCGCACCAAGGTGATCGACGGCGAGCGCCTGAGCGGCTGGTTCACCGAAGACTTCACGCTGGCGGAGCTCAAGACGCTGCGCGCGCGTGAGCGCATCCCGCGCCTGCGCCCGGACAATGCGCGCCTGAACGACCAGTTCGAGGTGCCGACCTTCGACGAGATCGTGCGCCTGGCCGAGCAGGCCGCGCTGCGCACCGGCAAACCCATCGGCATCTACGCGGAGCTGAAGCACCCGAGCTACTTCCGCGGCATCGGGCTGCCGCTCGAGGACAAGCTGGTGGCCGCGCTGCGGGCACAACCCTACCTGCGCAACGCACCCGTGTTTATCCAATGCTTCGAGACCGGCAGCCTGCGCGCGCTGCGGCGCACGCTTGGCAGCGGGCAGCCCAACGTGAAGCTGGTGCAGCTCATCGGCAACCCGCGCAAGGGCCCGGCCGACTGGAAGCTGGCGGGCGACGGCCGCACCTTCGGCGACATGCTGGGCGCAACCGGCCTGCGCGAGGTGGCAGCCTATGCCGACGGCATCGGCCCCGAGAAGAGCAGCGTGGTGCCGCGCGATGCGCAGGGCGCGCTGGCTGCGCCGACGCCGGTGGTGCGCCAGGCGCATGCTGCCGGGCTGTTCGTCCATCCCTACACCTTCCGTCCGGAAAACAGCTTCCTGCCCAAGGCGCTCCAGACCGGCGGCGACGACGCCACGCGCAGCCCGTCCGGCATGGAGCGGGAAGTGCAGGCCTTTATCGCGGCCGGCATCGATGGCTTCTTCACCGACGACCCGGCGCTGGGCCGGCGCGCGGTGGATACGCCGGCGCGCTGACCCCGGCAGGGCGGCCGCTGGGCTACACTTGCGGCCGCCTGGTCCCTGACCCCCACCTTCCATTCCCTCCTCCGCACCATGATCGGACGCATCGCCGGCACCCTTATCGAGAAGAATCCCCCGCACCTGCTGGTCGACTGCCACGGCGTCGGCTACGAGGTGGACGTGCCGATGAGCACCTTCTACAACCTGCCCGCGGTGGGCCAGCCGGTGACACTGCTGACGCAGCTGATCGTGCGCGAGGACGCGCACCTGCTGTACGGCTTCGGCACCGCATCGGAGCGCAACACCTTCCGCGAGCTGATCAAGATCACCGGCATCGGCGCGCGCATGGCGCTGGCGGTGCTGTCGGGCATGTCGGTGCCCGAGCTGGCGCAGGCCATCACGCTGCAGGAAGCCGGCCGCCTCACGCGCATTCCCGGCATCGGCAAGAAGACCGCGGAGCGGCTGCTGCTGGAGCTCAAGGGCAAGCTGGGCGCGGAGCTGGGCCACGTGCCGGGCACGCCGGCGGTGCCGGACAGCGCCGTCGACGTGCTCAATGCGCTGCTGGCGCTGGGCTACTCGGAAAAGGAAGCCGCCGCCGCGATCAAGCAGGTGCCGGCGGGGACCGGCGTGTCGGACGGCATCAAGCTGGCGCTCAAGGCATTGTCCAAGGCTTGAGACCTGCATAGGCGCGTAGAATGGCGGATTGTTGCCGCTGTCCGGGCCCCTGACCACCATGATCGAAACTGACAAGCTTGCCGCCCCCGCCCGCGTAATTGCCGCCACCCCCGCCTCGTCGCAGGAGGAGGCGTTCGAGCGCGCGCTGCGGCCCAAGCTGCTGGACGAGTATGTCGGCCAGGAAAAGGTGCGCGGGCAGCTCGATATCTTCATGCACGCCGCGCGCAACCGGCGCGAGGCGCTGGACCACGTGCTGCTGTTCGGCCCGCCGGGCCTGGGCAAGACCACGCTGGCCCACATCATCGCGCGCGAGATGGGCGTCAACCTGCGCCAGACCTCGGGCCCCGTGCTGGAGCGCCCGGGCGACCTGGCCGCGCTGCTGACCAACCTGGAAGCCAACGACGTGCTGTTCATCGACGAGATCCACCGGCTCTCGCCGGTCGTCGAGGAGATCCTGTACCCGGCGCTCGAGGACTACCAGATCGACATCATGATCGGCGAGGGCCCGGCGGCGCGCTCGGTCAAGCTCGACCTGCAGCCGTTCACGCTGGTGGGCGCCACCACGCGTGCCGGCATGCTGACCAACCCGCTGCGCGACCGCTTCGGCATCGTGGCGCGGCTGGAGTTCTATACCGCCGATGAGCTGGCCCGCATCGTCACGCGCTCGGCGCAGCTGCTGCATGCCCGTATCGACCCGCAGGGCGCGCTGGAGATCGCCCGGCGCGCGCGCGGCACGCCCCGTATCGCCAACCGGCTGCTGCGCCGGGTGCGCGACTACGCCGAGGTCAAGGGTGACGGGAACATCACTCGCGCCATGGCCGACGCGGCGCTGGCCATGCTGGACGTGGACAGCGTCGGCTTCGACCTGATGGACCGCAAGCTGCTGGAAGCCGTGCTGCACAAGTTCGGCGGCGGCCCCGTGGGCGTGGACAACCTGGCCGCGGCCATCGGCGAGGAGCGCGACACCATCGAGGACGTGCTCGAGCCCTACCTGATCCAGCAAGGCTACCTGCAGCGCACGCCGCGCGGGCGCGTGGCCACGGCTGCCGCCTACCGGCATTTCGGCCTGGCCAACCCGCAAGGCAGCGGCGCCAGCGAACTGTTCGGCGACGCCTGACAGCACGAAGCAGCAACAGCGCCTTGGCAGGGCCCCGGCGCAGCACCAATTAAACGTTTTAATTTCGCGCTCCAAATTTTTTCGAAGTGGATTGCTGGCCCGTGGCCGATTGTCCACAATGGCTTTATCGGCACCGGCCCGGTGCTGCGATGGCCGCGCCCCGCCAGGCACGGCACCTTCACAAATACGTCAAGGAAAGCCAATGATTCGCCATTCGTCCAGCCTGCTCGCCGCAGCCCTCGCCGCCACCGCGTTCGCCGCCGGCAGTGCCAACGCCCAGCGCCCGCCGGCGCCGGTCGGCGTGGCCGAAGAGGCGGTCATCAGCGGCAAGATCGTCGATATCGATCCCGAATCCAAGGCCGTGCTGGTCCAGGGCCCGCGCGGCAACGTGGTCGAACTGGTGGCTGGCGACGAGGCCCGCAACTTTGGCCAGATCCGCAAGGGCGACATCCTCACCGTGGCGCGTGGCGCCGCGCTGGTCGCCGCGCTTGAGCCGGTCGACAGCAAGGCCACCGCACTGGCCGAATCGGTCGACCGCACCACGCGCGCCGCCGAGGGCGGCAAGCCCGGCATCATGCGCGAGATCACCACCACAGTGACCGCACAGATCACCAAGGTCGACCCGGCCAAGCGCCTGATCACCTTCCGCGGTCCGCGCGAGACGCTGCGCACCGTGAAAGTGCAGGATCCGGCCATCGACCTGAACGGCATCAAGCAGGGCCAGATGGCCAAGATCGTCTACCGTGAAGTCGTGGCCATTACGGTCAAGGCACCCGCGGCAGCCGCAGCCAACTGAGCCACTGAGCCAGACGCGGTACTTTTCCCATCAGGAGGTTACCTATGAATCGTCGCCACTTTGTTACCCGGGTTGCCGGATCGGGCCTGCTCGTTGCCACCGCAATGGCGGCAGGCTGCACCACCACCGGCACCAGCGCCTCGAAGGACCCGGTCGCCAAGAAGCAGGAAATCGATGCAGGGGTGGACGGAGCGCTGAACCGGCTGTTCTCCGCCAACCCCGGCGCACGCGACCTGGCGCAGCGTGCGCAAGGAGTCCTGGTGTTCCCGCGTGTCATCTCGGCCGGCCTGGTGGTAGGCGGCGAGTACGGCGAGGGTGCGCTGCGATCGAAGGGCGCGACGGTCGGCTACTACAGCACGACGCAGGCCTCGGTCGGGCTGACCGCCGGCGGGCAGTCCAAGGCCGTCATCATCATGTTCATGACCCCGGAGGCCTACAACAAGTTTGTTGCCAGCAAGGGCTGGACCGCCGGCGCCGATGCCAACGTGGCGGTGGCCAAGGTCGGCGCGGACGGCAGGCTCGACACCCTGACCAGCCAGCAGCCGGTGATTGCCTTCGTGCAGACCAATGCCGGCCTGATGTTCGACGTCTCGGTAAACGGCTCCAAGATCAGCAAGCTGGATATCTGACCCGGCCACCGGCTGCGCCGCTCCACCTGAAATTCCCGGCTTCGGCCGGGAATTTTCATTTCAGGCGGCCGCAGCAACGCTTGCGCATGCCGCGGCAGAATCCGGGGTCCGCTGGCATAATCGCGCCCAAAACACCGCGCGCCAGCGCGTCCGACCGGGAGCCCCCATGTCCGCCATCCCCGCCAGCGCAGGCCCCGCTGGCCGCGTCTACCGTTACTATGACTTCGTCATGGTGGCCTTTGTCACCGTGCTGCTGTGCTCGAACCTGATCGGCGCGGCCAAGGCGGCACAGGTGACGCTGCCCGTGATCGGCACGGTGACCTTCGGCGCCGGCGTGCTGTTCTTCCCGATCTCCTACATCTTCGGCGACGTGTTGACCGAGGTCTACGGCTACGGCCGCGACCGGCGCGTGGTCTGGGCCGGCTTTGCCGCGCTGGCTTTCGCCACCTTCATGAGCCTGGTGGTGCTGAACATGCCGGTGGCGCCCTTCATGGCGGACTACCAGAAAAGCCTGCAGGACGTGTTCGGCAACACCTGGCGGATTGCGCTCGGCTCGCTGATCGCCTTCTGCTGCGGCAGCTTCACCAACAGCTACGTGCTGGCCAAGATGAAGCTGTGGACCTCGGGGAGGTGGCTGTGGACGCGCACGATCGGCTCTACGCTGGCCGGGGAGCTGGTCGACTCGTCGCTGTTCTACGTGATCGCGTTCTACGGCATCTGGCCGCTGGAGAAGGTGATCCAGGTGGCAGTGGCGCAGTACGTGCTGAAGACCGGCTGGGAAGTGGTGATGACACCGGTGACGTACAAGGTAGTCGGGTTCCTGAAGCGGGCCGAGAACGAGGATTATTTCGACCGCAATACCGACTTCACCCCGTTCCGCGTCCGCGTGTAGCGCTAAGGCACGCGCCGGTCCACCTCGTCCAGCGCCAGGTTTTCAAGGTGGCTGACATCGCCCCACTGCGCCAGCGTCAGGTGGCTGCTGTCGCTGCGTAGCCGGTTGACGCTGGCATTGAGCAGTTCATGCTGGCGCGGTGCTTCCAGCGTCATGCCGGTGGCCTCGCGGTACAGGCAGTCAAGCACGCCACCGTGCGCCACCAGCGCGATGCGCTCGCCGGGGTGCCGGCGCGACAGCGCCAGCACCACCTCGACCGCGCGCTCATGGAAGCCCAGCAGCGATTCGCCTTCAGGCGGCGCGTAGTCCGGCACGCGCGCCTGCCAGCGGGCGAAATCCTCGGGCAGGTGCTCGGCTACTTCGGCGTAGGTCTTACCCTGCAGCGTGCCGTAGCTGCGCTCGCGCAGGCGCGCATCGGGGCGCACCTGCAGCCCGAGCACCTCGGCCAGCGGCGCAGCGGTTTCCATCGCACGCGACAGGTCGCTGGCATAGACCGCATCGATCGGCTCGCCCGCCAGCGCCGTGGCCAGCGCGCGCGCCTGGGCGCGGCCCGTCTCGTTCAGGGGAATGTCGAGCTGGCCCTGCAGCCGGCGCTCCCGGTTCCAGGCCGTTTCGCCGTGGCGGATCACGATCAGGTGGGTATAGGCCAGCGAATGCGGCCCGGGGCTTTGCGACATGCCGTTTCCTTCGGGATTTCCTTTGAGGCCGGCGCCGCGCGGCTGGCGCGGCGCCGGCCAGACGTTATTTCGCCAGATTGGGGTTCAGCGTATAAGTGCCGGTGAGGCTGGCCTGCGCCAGCACATGGCCCTGGATCGCCTCGCGCACCTGCGCGCCGGTGAAGGTGCCATCGAGCGGCAGCCGGTCGATGTCCAGCGCATACAGCGTGAACACGTAGTGGTGCAGCAGCGTGTCGTTCCACGGGGGGCACGGGCCGTCATAGCCGTAGTAGTCGCCCTTCATGTCGGCATCGCCGGCGAACCAGCCGGTGTAGTCGTTGATGCCGTGGCGCAGGCCGCCCGCGGTGGCGGTGCCGCCGGTGGCTTCGGGGCCCGGCTTGCCGCGCGCGATCACGCCGTCGCTGTGCGAGCCCGCCGCGATCGAGGTCAGGCCCGGCGGGATGTCGACCAGCACCCAGTGGAAGAAGTCAACGCGCGGCAGCGCGGCCGGCACTTCGCGGCCTTCCTGGTTGACGTCGTCGCCCTTGCTGGGCACGTCGCGGTCGTGGCAGATCAGCACGAACGAGCGCGTCTCGGCCGGGGCGTCTTCCCAGCGCAGGTCGGGATTGCGGTTATTCGACAGGGCCACGTGGGCGGCGGCGTCGGGCACGCAGAAGGCGAACTCGCCGGGAATCGGCGCGTTGTCGTTGAAGGACTTGCTCCAGAGTTTCATTTGTCTCTCCTGTCTTGGTGCCGCGCCGGGGCGCGGCAGCTTGGAATCTGTTCAGGCCGGCGGCACCCGCAGCCAGAAGGTGACCGGGCCGTCGTTGACCAGGCTGACCTGCATCATCGCGCCGAACTCGCCTGTCTGCACCTGCGGATGGGCGGCGCGCGCCTGCGCCACGAAATGCTCGTACAGGCGCCGGCCGTCCTCGGGCGAGGCAGCGGGCGTGAAACTCGGCCGCGTGCCGCTGTTGGTATCGGCCGCCAGCGTGAACTGCGAAACCACCAGCAGCCCGCCGGCGTTGCCGTTGCCGTCCATGTTCTGAACCGGCAGGTTCATCTTGCCGGCAGCATCGGAAAACACCCGGTACGACAGCATCTTGGCCAGCAGCCGCTCGGCCTGCGCCTCGGTGTCGCCGCGCTCGGCGCAGACCAGCGCCAGCAGGCCGGCGCCGATTTCACCGGTGGTGCGGCCTTCGACCGTGACGCGGGCCTGGGCCACCCGCTGGATCAGCGCGATCATCCCGGCCGCCTCAGGCCAGCGTCACGCGCGCGAAACGGCGCTTGCCCACCTGCACGACATAGGTGCCCGCTGCCACCCTGGTGGCCTTGTCGCTGACCGTGGCGCCATCGATCTTGACGCCGCCCTGCTCGATATTGCGGTTGGCTTCCGAGGTGGACGGCACCAGGTTGGCCTGCTTGAGCAGCTGCGCGATGCCCAGCGGCGCGCCAGTCAGGCTCACTGCCGGGATATCGTCCGGCACGCCGCCGCGGGCGCGGTGGTTGAAGTCTTCCAGCGCCTTCTCGGCATCGGCCTGGCTGTGGAAGCGCGCCACGATTTCCTGCGCCAGCAGCACCTTGCAGTCGCGCGGATTGCGGCCCAGCGCGATTTCCTGCTTCATCAGCTCGATCTCGGCCAGCGGGCGGAACGACAGCAGCGTGTAGTACTGCCACATCAGGTCGTCCGAGATGCTCATCAGCTTGCCGAACATCTCGTTGGGCGCCTCGGTCACGCCGACGTAGTTGCCCTTGGACTTGGACATCTTCTCGACGCCGTCCAGGCCCACCAGCAGCGGCATGGTCAGGATGCACTGCGGCTCCTGGCCGTATTCCTTCTGCAGCTCGCGCCCGACCAGCAGGTTGAACTTCTGGTCGGTGCCGCCGAGCTCCAGGTCTGACTTGAGCGCGACCGAGTCATAGCCCTGCATCAGCGGGTACAGGAACTCATGCACGGAGATCGGAATCCCGGAGCGGAAGCGCTTGGTGAAGTCGTCGCGCTCCATCATGCGCGCCACGGTGTACTTGGCCGCCAGTTGGATCATGCCGCGCGCGCCCAGCGGATCGCACCACTCGCTGTTGTAGCGGATCTCGGTGCGGGCCGGGTCCAGCACCAGGCTGGCCTGGCGGTAGTAGGTCTGGGCGTTGGCCTCGATCTGCTCGCGCGTGAGCGGCGGGCGCGTGCTGTTGCGGCCCGACGGATCGCCGATGGTCGAGGTGAAGTCGCCGATCAGGAAGATCACCTGGTGGCCGAGGTCCTGCAGCTGGCGCAGCTTGTTCAGCACCACGGTATGGCCGATATGGATGTCGGGCGCGGTCGGATCCAGGCCCAGCTTGATGCGCAGCGGCACGCCGGTGGCCTCGCTGCGCGCCAGCTTCTGCGCCCATTCGGATTCGATCAGCAGTTCGTCGCAGCCTCGCTTGGAGACTTCCAGGGCCTGCATCACCGACGGCGTCAGGGGGTATTTGGCCGTAGGGCCCGTGGCAACTTCAGTCATGACGTAAGTCTTTGAAATACTTGAAATTTTAGGAAATTTCCTGACAGCCGCCAGAGCCGGATTTTGGTATAATCCGCGATTCCCGGCGCCTACGGAAGCCTTTCCAGTGCGCCACCCGCCACTTTATGCAGCAATGCAGGCGGCCAAATAACAGTGAAGAGCCCGCGCCGCACCTCGGGGGAGGAAGGCAGACGAGACACATCGTCCCCGGCAGCGGTGCTCAGACCAAGGTTGAATTTTACGTGATGTGGTCCAGACTCCGCGAAGTTTTCGCGCGTGAGCTGGTGGTTCTTGTCGATCCGACCAACCCCCAGCACGCGCGGCGGCGCAAACAACTGACGGCCTCGGTGGGCGCAATCTTCACGCTCGGCATGGCCGCGGCGATGGGCGTTGCGCCGCGCAGCGCCTTTGACGATCCGCTCGCACCGCGCACGCAGCAGGCGCTGCGCATGCCCGACGTGCGCGAGCAACTTGAACAGCTTACCGACAGCCAGGCCGTCTACGTGCGCGAAGAACGCATGCAGCGCGGCGACACCATCGCCAGCCTGCTCAAGCGGCTGGGCGTGGACGATGCCGACGCGCAGGCGTTCATCGTCAAGAACCCGACCGCGCGCGGCCTGTTCAACCTGAACCCCGGCCAGGCGGTGCAGGCGGAGATCGACGAAAGCAACACGCTGGTGTCGCTGCAGGCCAACCTGGGCGGCGACGCAGCCGCCTCGCGCGAGCTGGTGATCGAACGCGTGCGCGCGGCCAGCGACAACACCGCCGCCGCCTACAAGGCCAAGGTGCAGCGCGTCGACAATGACGTGCACTATGAGATGGCCTCGGGCGCGATTTCCGCGGGCGGTTTCTTCAAGGCCATGGACGCGGCCAACGTGCCCGACGAAGTCGTGCAGCAGATGCTGTCGATCTTCTCCGGCGTGATCGACTTCCACCACGACATCGCCAGCGGCGACCGCTTCCGCATCATCTACGAAGCGGGCTTCCGCGACGGCACCTTCGTGCGCAACGGCCGCGTGGTCGCACTGGAGCTGATCAACCGCAACCAGCTGCACCAGGCGCTGTGGTTCGCGCCCGAAGACAGCAAGGACGGCGGCGCCTACTACACCTTCGACGGGCGCAGCATGAAGCGGCCGTTCCTGCGTTCGCCGGTGGAATTCTCGCGCGTGTCGTCGGGCTTCGGCGGCCGCGAGCATCCGCTGCATCATGACTGGGCGCAGCACAAGGGCGTGGACTTCGCCGCCCCGACCGGCACCAAGGTGCTGGCCACCGGCGACGGCGTGGTCGAGTTCGTGGGCCAGCAGAACGGCTACGGCAATATCGTCATCCTGAACCACGCCAACGGCTACTCGACCTACTACGCGCACCTGTCCGGCTTTGCCGGCATGCGCCAGGGCCAGCCGGTGCGCCAGGGCCAGCTGATCGGCTATGTCGGCTCGACCGGCTGGGCCACCGGCCCGCACCTGCACTATGAGTTCCGCTTCAACGACGTGCCGCAGAACCCGCTGACCATCACGCTGATGGAATCGCCAACGCTGACCGGCAAGTCGCGCCAGGAATTCCTGACCTACACCAGCGGGCTGCTCAGCCGCATCAATGCGCTGCGCACCTACAACGTGCTGACCGCCTCCAACTGACCGCGCCCATCGTGACCCAGCCCGCGCCTGGCAGCGAACGCTATATCGGCATCATGTCCGGCACCAGCATGGACGGTGCCGACGCAGTGCTGGTGGATTTCAGCGGCGCGCGGCCCGCCGTGCTGGCGGCCGCCAGCCAGCCTTTCCCCGACACGCTGCGCGCGGCATTCTCTGCCCTGCAGCAGCCGGGCGAGGACGAGATCCATCGCGAGGCGCTGGCAGCCAATGCACTGGCGCAGGTCTACGCCGACTGCGTGGCGGCACTGCTGAGCGAGGCCCAGGTCGACGCGGCCGCGGTGGCCGCCATCGGCGCCCACGGCCAGACTATCCGCCACCGGCCGGGCCTGTACGACGGCATCGGCTACACCCGCCAAAGCCAGCATCCGGCGCATCTGGCCGAGCTCGCCGGCATCGACGTGGTGGCGGACTTCCGCAGCCGCGACCTCGCCGCCGGTGGCCAGGGCGCGCCGCTGGTGCCGGCGCTGCACCATGCGCTGTTCGGCAGCGACGCCGAAACCCGCGTTGCCTGCAATATCGGCGGCATCTCCAATATCAGCATCCTGCCCGCGGCGGGCGGCGCCGTCAGCGGCTTTGACTGCGGCCCGGGCAATGCGCTGCTCGACTACTGGGTCGGCCGCCACCGCGGGCTTCCCTTCGACAGCAACGGCGACTGGGCCGCCAGCGGGCGGGTCGACGCCGCGCTGCTGGCGCAGTGCCTGGCCGAGCCCTACTTCAGCGCAGCACCGCCCAAGAGCACCGGGCGCGACCTGTTCCATCCGGGCTGGCTCGAAGCCCGTCTCGCCTCGTTCCAACACCTCGCGCCTGCCGATGTGCAGGCGACACTGGCCGCGCTGACTGCCGAGGCCATCGCGCGCGACATGCGCACCCATGCGCCTGATGCGCGCCGCCTGATCGTCTGCGGCGGCGGCGCCCGCAATGCGTTCGTGATGGCACGACTGACGCAGGCATTGCCCGGCGTGGCCATCGAGACCTCGGATGACTACGGCGTGCCGGTGTCGCAGGTCGAAGCCATCGCCTTTGCCTGGCTGGCACGCCAGTGCCTGCTGCGCCTGCCCGGCAACGTGCCCACCGTGACCGGCGCCGCCGGGCCGCGCGTGCTGGGCGCGATCTATCCGCGCTAAGGCAGGCGCATCGCGCCGCCCGCCTCCACCCAATCCATGAACGCTTGTGCCAGCGGCGAGGCCCGCATGGCCGGCGAGCGCGCCAGCACCACGCGCTGCGGCGTCACCGGCTCGCGCAGCGGCAGGCAGGCGATCGGCACGCCGTCGTAGCTGTGGTCGCCGGCCGGGCGCGTGCACGACAGCGCCACGCCATAGCCGTGCGCCACCAGTCCGCGCTGCATCTCGAAGGTCTGCGTGTACTGGTGCAGCACCGGGTGCAGGCCATGCGCCCAGAACAGCGACAGGAAGTACTCGCGCGTCTGCGGGATGTCCTCGAGGATCAGCCGTTCGCCGGCCAGGTCGGCCAGGCTCACATCGGTGCCGCTTGCCAGCGGATGGCCGGCGGGCAGCAGCGCATAGGGTGCCAGTTCCGCCAGCGTGCGGCGCTCGGTGCGGGCATCGAGCCCCAGTTCATAGGTCAGCGCCAGTTCGGCCTTGCCCGCCTGCAGCGTGCGGTGGACGGTCGCCAGGTCGGCCTCGAACAAGGTCACCGAGATGCCCGGATGGTGCCGGCGCAGCCCCGCCAGCAGACGTGGCACAAAGTACGGCCCGAGGTCCTGGAAGCAGGTCAGCGAGAGCTGGCCGGTCAACCCCCGGCCGGTGGCGTCGTCCACGGTGAGGCCGGCCGCCAGCGCAAGGATGTCTCGTGCCCGCCCCAGCAGGCGCTGACCGGCGGGCGTCAGCGACAACCCACGGCTGACCTGGCGCCTGAAGAGAGGCTCGCCCAGAGTGTCTTCCAGCTGCGCGATCGCGGTGGAGACAGACGGCTGCGACACATGGCGCGCGCGAGCCGCCGCGCTGATGCTGCCGTGCTCGGCTGCGGCGACAAAGTATTCGAGCTGGCGGAAAGAGAAGGGGATCATGATTTCCTATATCGCAACATAGGAAATATATGCTTTTCCTATCCCCAATGCATGGCGATACTGGGCACATCGCCCCCACACAATATCGCCATGAACATCACCCAGGAACACATCGACACCTACCAGCGCGACGGCGTGCTGGTGCTGCGCGGCGCTTTCACCGACTGGGTCGAACGGCTGCGCGACGGCTTTGCGCAGAACCTGGCCGAGCCGGGCCCCTTCGCCATCGAGAACGTACGGCCCGGCGAAAGCGGGCGCTTCTTCGAGGACTACTGCAACTGGCAGCGCATTACGCCGTTCGATGACTTTATCCGCCAGTCGCCGGCGGCTGCCATTGCCGGGCGCATTATGCAGTCGCAGGCGGTGCAGGTGTTCCACGAACACATCCTGGTCAAGGAGCCCGGCACGGCCAAGCCCACGCCGTGGCACCAGGACCTGCCCTACTACTGTGTCGACGGCACCCAGACCGCGAGCTACTGGATCCCGCTGGACCCGGTGACGCAGGCCAATACCCTGCGCGTGGTGGCCGGCTCGCACCGCTGGACGCGGCTGGTGCGGCCCAAGCGCTGGGCCAGCAACGAGAACTTCTATGGAGGTAACGACGCCTTCATGGAGATGCCGGACGTGGAAGACGGCAGCTACACCCTGCTCGCACCGGAACTGGAGCCAGGCGATGCCGTGGTGTTCGACTTCCGTACCGTGCATGGCGCTGCCGGCAATACCGGCAGCGGGCGCCGGCGAGCGTTCTCGGCGCGCTTCCTGGGCGACGACGTGCGCTTCATGCAGCGGCCCGGGCGCACCTCACCGCCCTTTCCCGGCATCGATCAGCAGACCGGCGAGCGCATGCGCGAAGACTGGTTTCCCGTGGTCTGGCGCGCCGCGCGGTAAGCCATCGCGGAAAAGAAAAAACGCACCCGAAGGTGCGTTTTTTTCTGGGCCGGTGCCGGTCAGACCGAGAACGACGAGCCGCAACCGCAGGTGGTCGAGGCATTCGGGTTCTTGATCACGAACTGCGCGCCGTTGATGTCTTCCTTGTAGTCGATCTCGGCGCCGACCAGGTACTGGTAGCTCATCGAGTCGATCAGCAGGGTGACGCCGTTCTTGACCATGGTGGTGTCGTCTTCGTTGACTTCCTCATCGAAGGTGAAGCCATACTGGAAGCCGGAGCAGCCGCCGCCCTGCACGAACACGCGCAGTTTCAGTTCGGCATTGCCCTCTTCCTCGATCAACTGCTTGACCTTGTCGGCGGCGCTGTCGGTAAAGACGAACGGTGCCGGCACGTCCTCGGTAACGGGTGCCTCTGCGACTGCGTTCATGGGGGGTTCTCCTGTTTAGTTGGGTAGGGACAGGTCATTGCTGACCCATCCCCCCCTAAGAACCGTACGTGCGAGTTTCCCCGCATACGGCTCAAGCCTTTCAAAGTACGGTTTATTGTACCGGTTTCACTACGGGTCTGCCGTGGTGGTGCACTTGCTTGTGGCAATCAGGGTGTAGCAGCACACGATTCCCTAGAGCGTCCGAGCCTCCGTATGTACGGTACTCGATGTGATGATCTTCCCATCCTGTCTCTTTGGTGATCTTGCACTCACACACCGCACACAAGCCCCGCTGGGAAATGTAGAGCTTAATCCACTGCTTCCGGTGCGACATGTTGTTTAACATCCGCTCCTGACGCAGCGTTTCGCCGTATCTTTCCTGCGCTGGGTCGAAGGGGTGATAGTCCCCTCGAACCTTCTTGTGCCTTTGGATAGGCGTACCCGCAAGGGAATAAAGCCCCACCCATCGGCTATTGCCGCCGTCATCCACGATCGTGGTTCCAAACACCCAACTCCGATCCCCGACTGGCGCGTAGTACTTCTTCCGCACCCAATCGGTGGTCTTCTGTGGATGTCGCCGTTTCGCCCACCGCCATAGAGCCTTGGATACTGCGTACTCCAGGCGGTTGAACGTGGCCTTCGCAACCACCGGGCTGTGATACTGCGCCCAGCCCCTTAGCATCGGGTTCAGCAAGTTGATGATGTTCACTTGCTTCGCCGTCTTGTTGGCACTGATGACCCCTTTCACCTTGCGATAGAACGTTTGCACATTCTTCTTGCTCGGCTTAATGAGCAGCGTTCCCGAATACTTCCGGAAATTCCACCCGAGGAAGTCAAAGCCGTCAGCGATATTGACGATCCGCGTTTTCTCCGTCGATAGCGTCAGCCCCCGTACTGCCAGGAACTGTTCCACCCACGGCTTCACTTCGCTTTCTAGGATCTCCGGCGTACTGCCAGTGATCACGAAGTCGTCCGCATAGCGCACCACATTCACTTTTAGCTTCTTCGTGTTGACCACGCCCAGTTTAGTCTCGAGAGACTTAACCAGTTGTCGTTCCAACCCGTTCAGCGCAACGTTTGCCAGAGTGGGGGAAATGATGCCCCCCTGCGGTGTTCCGGCTTCGGTCGCCTGAAGCTGGCCTTGAAATACCACGCCAGCTTTCAACCACTTCCGAAGGATTGCTTTGTCCATAGGGACATTGCTTTCCAGCCAGTCGTGACTGATATGGTCAAAGCAGCCTTTGATGTCCGCTTCCAAGATCCATTGGGCCGAAGCCTTTCTGGACAGGTTTAGGAATAGCTGAGACATGGCGTCCGCGGTAGAGCGGTTGATCCGAAACCCATAGGAGTTCGGATCGCTCGTCCCTTCGGACACCGGCTCCAGGGCCAGCAAATACAGCGCTTGCATGGCTCTGTCTAACATGGTCGGAATGCCCAAAGGGCGCTCCTTCCCGTTGGCCTTGGGGATAAAAACCCTCCGTAGTGGCAAAGGTCTATATCCCCGGCGCTTCAACCGCCCGATGGCTTCCCATCGGGTTTCAGGCGAGTCCCATTTTTCGCGATCGACGCCTGCCGTTCGCTTACCTTGGTTCTCCGTCACTCGCTTCACTGCCGATGCCTTGGCAGAAAACGAGCGGGTCAGAGACCGTTGCAAAGCTTTCACCCTGCGCCAATCCCCTTCCTGTGTCGCCTTCGCAATTCGAATCTGCATCTCTCGGACGTTCCGCTCCACGCGGCGCCAATCAATGGCACCCCAGGTTTGCGGCCCGCCGGAGAGCGCAGATTCATCCTTGCGGATCAATGCTTCCATGCTGCTCTCCTATCTTGAGGATCTTCCCCAACATCAAGAGACAGCACGCCCCTTGAGGGACGTGTTGCCCCTCAAGGGAAGAAAATTTAAACAAGCGAGATTAGTCAGCCGTCCTGCGACGATTGACCAGTTGGAAGTCTGCCCGCTTTCGCGTGGGATGATGTTTCAATCCCTATCCGAGCCATTACAGCCCGGCATTCGCTTTCTCCAACCTCCCATACCCGCACAGCCAACAGCGTTCCTTGCGGTTCGCCTGCCTGAGCCAAACTGCGCTCCGGCAGCCATACGGGCTTACCACGTTCCCTGCGCATTACACGACCGGGTTAGGGCCTGCCTTTCCGCCGGCGGTTGTATGGCGACGTGTTCCGGCGTACCAGCGGAACAACCAACCGCACACCTTTTGGTTGATGCCTATCAGCAGCTTTGGCATCTCAATACTGACGACGTTTACCAGCAGTTCACATACGTTGCCCATGCCAGCCAGCCTAGCTCCTCAACCCCAATTGCTGCTCGGAGTCTCTGCCGTCCAGTCTCACGACTAGGCGACACCCTTGCGGGGGAAACATTGTCAGGAGAGCTTCACACCCCACCGTTACCAGTGACGCATGTCCCCTTAGGCTACTGCTAGTCGCATAGCAGGTTCTCTATCGAAACACCCTCACGGGCACATTCGACCGAACCATAACGCGCAGAGCTTGCGCTCCGGGACCTCACTTCCTACTTCATGTGCTCCCATATTGGCGAGCGCTTGACGGTGGGTGAACTCTTTCGAGCGCAGACCTCCGTCCCAAGGCGTACAGCGCCGACCCGACTGGGTCGGTTTGAATGCCGTGTAACGACTTCGCAACCAAACTAACGTTGCGCAACCGCCCGCACCCTCCGTAGAGGAGGCGTTTACAAAGAAACTCGCCCAAAGGCGAGCGTCCCCGCCCTTGGGCAATGGCTGGAAATTCATCCAGCAGAAAGCAAACCGCGGGTAGCCAATACTCCGGCTCCCGCAGCACATCGGACTCCCCCTGGCTGTTCGGCTGGGTTCGTCTAAGCAAGAAATTGGTTGGGATTAGACGGTCTGGCAGAAGCCTTTCCGTGTCCCAACAAGGTCGATGCTCCTTACGTTGGAGCTGCCCGGACACGATAGTGCGTGTCGCACGATACGCCTGTATTCTAAGCGCTACTGAAAGATCGTGCCGAAACCCTGTGTTTTCAAGGGGTTCCCGGCATGGCGGGTGCCGCTCAGGCGGCCTTTTCAGTGGGTTGGGTGTCGGCAGCGGGCGTTGCGCGGTCCGTGACAGCAGCCTCGTCCGCCGCTTCCGTCACTTCGACCGCCGGCGCCGCCTCGACCAGGTTCGGCAGCGCCTTGATCTCGCCTTGCACCAGCGGCATCAGGCGGCCTTCGACCAGCGCGCCCTGGTGCATTTCCAGCGCCGCATAGCGCACGTCGCCCAGCACGCGGGCATGCGACTGCAGTTCGAGCAGGTCGGTGGCCTGCACCGGGCCCTTGACGGTGCCGTTGAGCACCAGGTGGCCGACGCTGATCTCGCCCTCGACCATGCCTTTCTCGCTGACCACCAGCATGCTCGGCTTGCCCGGCGCCGCGGTGACGTTGCCGCGCACGCGGCCGTCCAGGCGCAGGCCGCCCGCAAATACCAGGTCGCCGTCGACGGCGGTGTCTTCGCCGATCAGAGTATCGATCGAAAGGCCCTTCTTTTTCGAAAACAGCATCACTCTCACTCCTCTCTCGTTCGTGCCGAATCCTCCGGCCGTGGCGCATTCGCGCCGGCAAGCAGCACTTGCCGATGGCGACAGGGCGTGATTGTAGCCGCGCGCAGCCCATACCCCACAAAAGTATGGCTGCCCAATCGCTTTTTCGGCAGGCCAGAGTATTTCCGTACCCTGCAGGCGAAAAAAAACCGCACGGCCAGCGTGCGGTTTCTTTGGTCTCGCAAGATCCGGCAGTACCGGACCTGCGAAAACGCATCAGCGCTTCGAGAACTGCTTGCGACGACGCGCCTTGTGGAAGCCGACCTTCTTACGCTCGACTTCACGTGCATCGCGCGTGACGTAGCCAGCCTTCGACAGGGCCGACTTCAGGGTCGCATCGTAATCGATCAGGGCGCGGGTGATGCCGTGGCGCACTGCGCCGGCCTGGCCGGTTTCGCCACCGCCGGTCACGTTGACCTTGATGTCGAACGTTTCAGCGTGAGCGGTCAGTTCCAGGGGCTGGCGCACGATCATCAGCGAGGTTTCGCGAGCGAAATACTCTTTGATGGGCTTGCCGTTGACGATGATATCGCCCTTGCCCGACTTGATGAAGACACGAGCCACAGCGCTCTTGCGGCGGCCAGTACCGTAATTCCAGTTACCGATCATGGATTGGCCTCCTTAGATTTCCAGCGCCTTGGGCTGCTGCGCTTCATGCGGATGCTCGGCTTCGGCGTAAACCTTCAGCTTCTTGATCATCGCGTAGCCCAGCGGACCCTTCGGCAGCATGCCCTTGACAGCCTTTTCCAGGGCACGGCCCGGGAAACGCTGCTGCATCTTGCCGAACGTCGTTTCGTAGATACCGCCCGGGTAGCCCGAATGGCGATAGTACTTCTTGTCCGTTTCCTTGGTACCCGTGACACGCAGCTTGGCTGCATTGACGATGATGATGTAATCACCCGTGTCGACGTGCGGAGTGAATTCCGGCTTGTGCTTGCCGCGCAGACGGCGTGCCACTTCGCTGGCGACACGGCCGAGGACTTTGTCCGTCGCGTCAATCACGTACCAGTCGCGCTTTACCTCATGAGGCTTGGCGGAAAAGGTCTTCATGATTTTTCCTGACTATTAGTTCGTACCCGAAATCCGACTCGCGAAGGCTTGTACTCGCCCCTGCAAGTCTTGTGGCTGGCCCGTGAGGGCTGGCCTGATCCTGCTCTTTCTTCCGCGGGTATGACGGAAAGCCTTCCATTATACTGGCGGCTACCGGAACCACACAAGCAAAGACTGACCTTTTCGTCAAGGTCGCCGCCATCGCGGGCCCAAACCAGGGCAGCGTCGCGCGCTTTTCAGTGCTTAGCGCGCCAGAACGCAGGGGCGAAAAAAAACCCAAGCGGTTGAGCTTGGGTTTGAATCCACCAAAGGAGGAGGGTGGAGGAGACACTGGGAGATCGACGGAGGGACTGGCGGGCGGTGCGGCTTGCCCTGGGGCTTCGCTTTCGCACTCTGGCGCGCTGTCAGTGCCGTCGTTCAATGATTCAAATTATACATGGGGTTTTCCCCAGTGCAAGCAAAATTTGTACTGCGAAATGCAATTTCGTATTGCGGAAAGAAAAACGTGACGCACCAGACAGGGCATTTCGATTAAAAATCAATGACTTACGAAAAATCAAGGTATGTCATTGAGCTGTCATACTAGAGGAAACCCTCAGATTTCATAGGGATTTGGGCGTCAGCAACCCAAGCCGGGCGATGCCATATACTGAGAATTGCAAGATTCGAGATCATGCGCCTGTGATCGGAAGCACACAATATAAACGACAGGAACGAACAAAATGGAATGCAAAGTGACATGGATGGGTGCCGACGGCATGAGCTTCGTGGCCCAGACCGGCAGCGGCCATATCGTGGCGATGGACGGTGCGCCCGACGGCGGCGGCCATAACCTGGCACCGCGGCCGATGGAGATGGTGCTGCTCGGCACCGGCGGCTGCACCGCCTATGACGTGGTGCTGATCCTCAAGCGCGGCCGCCAGGACGTTTCCGGCTGCAGCGTGCAGCTGCAGGCCGAGCGCGCCGGCGAGGACCCCAAAGTCTTCACCCGCATCAACTTCCATTTTGTGGTGACCGGCAAGAATCTCAACTCCGCCACGGTCGAGCGTGCCATCAAGCTGTCGCACGAAAAGTACTGCTCGGCGTCGATCATGCTGGCCAAGACGGCCGAGATCACGCACACGATGGAAATCGTCGAAGCCTGAAAGGAAGATGCAGACCCGGTACGCCGTGGTGGCGCCGGGTCATGCCGGAAGAAGAAGCAAAGCAGGCCGATAAGCCGGATTCTGTGCGCCCCGCCCGCCTTGCGGCAAACGGTGCGTGACAACCATTCCTCTAGGCCGGCTGTTACCAGCCGGCTCCAGCTCCCTACCCGCAGACTCAGCGGGCCGCTTCATCGCCTGCCTATTTGGGATTGCTCCAGGTGGAGGTTACCGCGTTTCACCCTTCCCGCCGGGCGAACCCGGCGGCAAGACTCGTCTCTGTGGCCCTATTCCGCACGTTGCCGTGGATGGCTGTTAGCCAACACCCTGCCCTGTGGAGTCCGGACTTTCCTCCCCCTGCACCTTGCGGTGCAGGCAGCGGTTGCCTGGCCTGCTTTGCGGCCCGCAGTCTAACACCGATTGGCGGCGCCTTCAGCCGGCGCGCCGTCCTGGGCGGAACACAGAGGTATCGGCGTAGAAGCCAGGTTCGGCGTTATCGTCGCACCAGCCCGGAATACCCATCACCGGCAGCGGCGCAAAACTGCGCCCGCCGCGCAGCGCGCCAGCCTGGGCCGCAGCGGCAAGGGATTGCGCCAGCATGACGTCCAGCCACGGGCCTGCCGCCTGCTGCGGCGCCAGCGGCAGCACCCATGCATGGGCAGTGACCGACTTGTACGGCTGCACCAGTTTTTCGAGTAGCGCATGGCCGAACGGCACCACCGTGCAGGCCCTGCCCCACGCCGGCCTGGATTCGACCAGCAGCCGCTGCCACGCAAACCCCTTGAGCGCATCCGCCAGGTCCTGGTCGGTGCTGACAAACAGCACCGCATTTTCGTCGAACAGGGTCGCCGCATCGCGCACGCTGCCGCGCGTGGTCTGCACGCCTTCGCGCGCAATGACCTCGGCCTGGATCTGGTTGAGCACGCGCTTGGCTTGCGGGAAATGCAGCCAGGTCAGCGCGTTGAAGAAATCGTGGAGATTGTCGCGGGTCGGGATCTCGCCGGTGGCATGGATATGCGCCTCATAGGCGCTGCCTTCCGGCAAGGCATGCTGGGCAATGAAACGCAGCGGCAGGCCGCGGGCATTGCACAGGCGGAGTTGGGCTGCATGCGCACTTAGCAGCGCGCGCAGATCGGCGCCGCCCTGCACCGCCGCAGCGAGCGCGGCACCCTGCGCAGCAAACAGCTGGAACCACGGCCGGGACCAGTCGATCCCGGCCAGCGCGGCGACGAAGGGCTCGTCGCCCGCTTGCGCCTGCATGGGCAAGGCCGCAGCAGGGTTTAGCGGGCCTTCCAGCGCAGCGTCTCGCCGCCGCGCAGCGGCACCAGCGTGGTGTCGCCATAGGGCAGCTCGGCCGGCAGTTCCCAGTCCTCGCGCTCCAGCGTCAGCGTGCCGGTGTTGCGCGGCAGGCCGTAGAAGGCCGGGCCGTTGAAGCTGGCAAAGGCTTCCAGCTTGTCCAGCGCGCCGGCGGCGTCGAAGGCCTCGGCATACAGCTCCATCGCATGCAGCGCGGTATAGCAGCCGGCGCAGCCGCAGGCGTGCTCCTTCAGCCCGCGCGCGTGCGGCGCGCTGTCGGTGCCCAGGAAAAAGCGCGGGCTGCCCGAGACCGCGGCCGCCACCAGGGCCTCGCGATGGGTCTCGCGCTTGAGCACCGGCAGGCAGTAGTAGTGCGGGCGGATGCCGCCGGTGAAGATGGCGTTGCGGTTGTAGAGCAGGTGGTGCGCGGTGATGGTGGCGCCGACCGGGCCGCTGGCGTCGCGCACGTATTCGGCGGCATCCTTGGTGGTGATGTGCTCGAACACCACCTTCAGCTCTGGCATGTCGCGGCGCAGCGGCGTCATCACGCGGTCGATAAAGACGGCTTCGCGATCGAAGATGTCGATGCTGGGGTCGGTCACCTCGCCATGCACCAGCAGCGGCAGGCCCGCGCGCTGCATCGCTTCCAGCGCCGGGTAGCAGCGGCGGATATCGGTCACGCCGGCGTCGCTGTTGGTGGTGGCGCCGGCCGGGTACAGCTTGACGCCGTGCACGAAGCCGCTGGCCTTGGCCGCGGCGATCTCTTCGGCCGTGGTGTTGTCGGTCAGGTACAGCGTCATCAGCGGCTCGAACTGCAGGCCGGCCGGCAGCGCCGCCAGGATGCGGGCACGGTAGGCCTGCGCCTGCGCCACCGTGGTCACGGGCGGCTTCAGGTTGGGCATGATGATGGCGCGTGCGAACTGGCGCGCGGTGTCGGGCAGCACGGCGGCCAGGGCCGCGCCGTCGCGCAGGTGCAGGTGCCAGTCGTCCGGGCGGGTGATGGTGAGCTTCTGGGTCATGGCTAGCTTGGGCCTGCCGCGGCGGCGGCTGGCGTTCGTCGAAATCAGAGAATCAGGATGGCGCGGTAGTCGTTCACATTGGTGCGCGTCGGGCCGGTGACTACCAGGTCGCCGATGGCATCGAACAGGCCCCAGGCGTCGTGCGCGTCCAGCTGGCGCAGTCCCGGCAGGCCGGCGGCCGCGGCGCGCGCCAGCGTGGTCGGATCGGCCAGCGCACCGGCATTGTCTTCCGAACCGTCGATGCCGTCGGTGTCGGCCGCGATCGCATGCACGCCGGGCATGCCGTCAAGCTCGACCGCCAGCGACAGCAGGAATTCGGAGCAACGCCCGCCCCGTGCCTTCGTGGCGCCACCGCCGGCAGGCAAAGTGACCGTGCACTCACCTCCGGAAATCAGCGCCACGGGCGCGGCAAACGGCGCATTGTACGCGCGAATCTCGCGCACCAGCGCGGCGTAGACGCGGGCCACTTCGCGCGCTTCGCCGGTCACGGTATCGCCCAGCACCACCGGGGTGATGCCGCGTTCGCGGAACAGCGCCGCGGCCGCCTGCAGGCTGCCATGTGCAGTGGCGATCATGCGGTGGTCGACCCGGGCGAACAGTGCATCGCCCGGCTTGGGCGTCTCCGGCACGTCGCCGCGGGCGCCGCGCTCCAGGTGTGCCTGCACGCTGGCCGGCACCTGCGCGCCCCAGCGGCGCAGGATCTCCAGCGCATCGGCAAAGGTGCTCGGGTCGGCCACGGTCGGGCCCGAGGCGATCGCACTGGGATCGTCGCCGGCCACGTCCGAGACGATCAGCGTGGTCACCGGTGCACGGCTTGCCTGCGCCAGCCGCCCGCCCTGGATGCGCGAGACATGCTTGCGCACGATATTCATCTCGGTGATCGGCGCGCCACAGCGCAGCAGTTCCCGAGTGGCGGCCTTCAGGTCAGCCATCGGGATGCCTTCGGCCGGCAGCGACAGCAGGCTGGAGCCGCCGCCTGACACCAGCACCAGCAGCCGGTCCTGCGGCGTCAGCGACTGCACGCTGGCCAGGATATCGGCGGCGGCCTGCTCGCCGGCCTCGTCGGGCACCGGATGGCCGGCCTCGATCACGCGGATATGGTCGGTCGGCAGCCCGTGGGCGTAGCGCGTGACCACCAGCCCCTCCAGCGTGGCCTTGCCAGCGTAGGCACGCTCGACCGCCGCGGCCATCGACGCCGCGGCCTTGCCCGCGCCCACCACCAGCGTGCGGCCGCCCGCGTGCGGGGGTGGCAGGTGCTGCGCCACGATCTGCAGCGGATCGGCCGCCGCCACCGCCGCGTGGAAGCTGTCCAGCAGCAAGGCGCGGGGATCGCCCGCGACCGCCGCGCTCACAGCGCCTCCGCGATAGCCAGGCCCAGGTCGGCAGTGCCGGCCTTGCCGCCGATGTCGCGCGTCAGCGGCGCGTGTTCGGGGCCCGCGGCCAGCACCTTTTCGATCGCGCCCAGTACGGCGGCGCCGGCTGCTTCATGGCCCAGGTGCTCCAGCATCATGGCGCCGCACCAGATCTGGCCGATCGGGTTGGCCACGCCGCGCCCGGCAATATCCGGGGCCGAGCCGTGCACCGGCTCGAACAGGCTGGGAAAGGTGCGGTCGGGGTTGATATTGCCCGACGGCGCGATGCCGATGGTGCCGGTGCAAGCCGGGCCCAGGTCGGACAGGATGTCGCCGAACAGGTTGCTGGCCACCACAACGTCGAACCAGTCCGGATGCTGGACGAAATGCGCGGTCAGGATGTCGATGTGGTACTTGTCGACCTTGATGCCGGGGTAGCTGGCCGCCATCGCCTCGACGCGCTCGTCCCAGTACGGCATGGTGATCGAGATGCCATTGGACTTGGTCGCCGACGTCAGGTGCTTCTTCGGCCGCTTCTGTGCCAACTCGAAGGCAAACTTCAGGATGCGGTCGACGCCGGTGCGGCTCATCACGGTTTCCTGCACCACGATCTCGCGCTCGGTGCCCGGGAACATGCGCCCGCCGATGCTGGAGTATTCACCCTCGGTGTTCTCGCGCACCACATAAAAGTCGATATCGCCAGGCTGGCGGCCGGCCAGCGGGCTCCTGATGCCGGGCATCAGCCGCACCGGGCGCAGGTTCACGTACTGGTCGAACGAGCGCCGGAACTGCAGCAGCGAACCCCACAGCGAGACGTGGTCAGGCACGGCATCAGGCCAGCCCACCGCGCCGAAGTAGATGGCGTCGTACTTGACCAGCGTGTCGAACCAGTCGTCCGGCAGCATCTTGCCGTGGCGGGCGTAGTAGTCGCAGCTGGAAAAGTCGAAGTGGTCCCACTGGAAGTCGATGCCGAAGCGCCGCGCCGCGGCGTCCATCACGCGGATGCCCTCGGGCATGACTTCCGTGCCGATTCCGTCTCCGGGAATCACGGCGATCTTGTATTGGCGCATGGTTATTGGGGAGATACGTGCAGGATGGCCGGTCGCCGCGCGCGGCCGGCCGACGCTGCTTGGCAGCGGCCCGGGTGCGCGGGATAATGTCTGCATTCTATTGCAAAGCGGCAGCCCGCTGCCGACCGGTGCCCCGATATGTGCCAGCTGCTAGGCATGAACTGCGCCACGCCGACCGACGTGACGTTCTCCTTCACCGGCTTTGCCGCGCGTGGTGGCCTGACCGACCATCACGCCGACGGCTTCGGTGTGGCCTTCTTCGAGGACAAGGCCTGCCGCCTGTTTATCGACAACCAGTCCGCCGGCACCTCGCCGGTGGCAGACCTGATCAAGCGCTACCCGATCAAGTCCAAGAACGTCATCTCGCATATCCGCAAGGCCACGCAGGGCACCGTGCTGCTGGAGAACTGCCACCCCTTCATGCGCGAGCTGTGGGGCCGCCACTGGATCTTTGCCCATAACGGCGACCTGAAGGGCTTCACCCCGTTCCTGTCCGGCGTCTACCAGCCAGTGGGCGATACCGACAGCGAACTGGCCTTCTGCACGCTGATGCAGGGCCTGCGCAAGCGCTTCCCGGGTTCGCAGCCGCCGCTGAACGAGCTGTGCCATGCGCTGGCCGACATCACCCGCGAGATCACGCTGCATGGCGTGTTCAACTACCTGCTGTGCAACGGCCAGGCCCAGTTCGCGCACTGCTCCACGCACCTGTACTACATCGTGCGGCAGTGGCCGTTCTCGACCGCGCACCTGATCGACGCCGACCTGTCGATCGACTTCGCCCAGGTCACCACACCGGACGACCGCGTGGCGGTGATCGCCACCCAGCCGCTGACCGACAACGAGACCTGGACCCGCTTCGCCCCGGGCGAGCTGATCATGTTCGAGGACGGGCACCCGACCATGACGCTGACGGTGCCGATCCCGCCTGAAGTGCAGGCGAAGAACGCGGCCAACACGGCCTGCACCTGAGCCATCGGGAACGAAAAAAGGGACGCCGAGGCGTCCCTTTTTGCTTGCCCTGCCAGGCCGGTCAATGATGCAGGATCTTCGACAGGAACTGCCTGGCGCGCTCGGAGCGGTGTTCGATATTGCCGAAGAACTCCTCCTTCTCGCAGTCCTCGACGATCTTGCCCTGGTCCATGAAGATCACGCGGTTGGCCACCTTGCGCGCGAAGCCCATTTCGTGGGTCACGCACATCATGGTCATGCCTTCCTGCGCCAGCTGCACCATCACGTCCAGCACTTCGTTGACCATCTCCGGGTCCAGCGCCGAAGTCGGCTCGTCGAACAGCATGCAGATCGGGTCCATCGACAGCGCACGGGCGATCGCCACGCGCTGCTGCTGGCCGCCCGACAGCTGGCCGGGGTACTTCTCCGCCTGGCTCTTCAGGCCCACGCGGTCCAGGTACTTCAGGCCCTTGGCCATCGCCTCGTCCTTGGAGCGGCCGAGCACCTTCATCTGCGCGATAGTCAGGTTCTCGGTGATCGACAGGTGCGGGAACAGCTCGAAGTTCTGGAACACCATGCCCACGCGCGAGCGCAGCTTGGGCAGGTTGGTCTTGGGATTGCCCACCGAGGTGCCGTCGACCAGGATATCGCCCTTCTGGAACGGCTCAAGCGCGTTGACGGTCTTGATCAGCGTGGACTTGCCCGACCCGGACGGGCCGCACACCACCACCACTTCACCCTTGGCGACCTTGGTGGTGCAGTCGGTCAGCACCTGGAAGGCGCCGTACCACTTGGAGACATTGTTGATTTCGATCATACAGCCACCTTTTTCTGGTAACGCTTGACCAGCAGCGAAGCGGAGAAGCAGATAACGAAGTACACCACGCCGGCGAACAGCAGCATCTCGACGATGCGGCCGTCACGTTCGCCGATGCCGTAGGCCTGGCCGAAGAAGTCGGCCAGCGCGCTGACGTAGACCAGCGACGTATCCTGGAACAGGATGATGCCCTGGGTCAGCAGCAGCGGCACCATGTTGCGGAACGCCTGCGGCAGGATCACCAGCCGCATCGACTGGCCATAGGTCATGCCCAGCGCCTGCGCCGCGAACATCTGCCCGCGCGACACGCTCTGGATGCCCGCGCGGATGATTTCCGAGTAGTACGCGGCCTCGAACAGCGCAAAGGCCACCAGCGCGGACGTCATGCGCAGGTCGGTCGCCGGCGACAGGTTGAACAGGTTCTGCAGCACCTGCGGAATGATCAGGAAGAACCACAACAGCACCATCACCAGCGGGATGGAGCGGAAGATGGTCACGTACCCCTGCGCAAACCAGTTCAGCAGCCTGAACGACGACAGCCGCATCATCGCCAGGATGGTGCCCCAGACGATGCCCACCACCACCGCGGTGACGGTGATCTTGAGCGAGACCATCATGCCCTCGCCCAGGACCTCGAGCGTGGCAGGGGTGATGGAAGTGAAATCGAAGGAATAAGCCATGGCGCCCCCTTACTTGCCGCCGATAAAGCCGGGCACGCGCGTGCGGGCTTCCACCCAGCGCATGATCAGCATCACCGTCACGTTGATCAGCGCGTACATCAGCGTGACCGCGATGAACGATTCATACGGGCGCGCGGTGTAGTCCACCAGTTGCCGGCCCTGCGCCGCCAGTTCCAGCAGGCCGATGGTCGAAGCCACCGCCGAATTCTTGAAGATGTTCAGGAATTCGGAAGTCAGCGGCGGCACGATCACGCGGAACGCCATCGGCAGCAGCACGTGGCGGTACGTCTGCGGCAGCGTGAAGCCCATCGCCAGGCCGGCATTCTTCTGCCCGCGCGCCAGCGAGTTGATGCCCGAGCGCACCTGCTCGCAGACCCGCGCGGCGGTGAAGGTGCCCAGGCACAGCATGGCGGCCAGGAACTGCTGCGCGAACGGGTTCATCTGCTTGATCGCCTCGCCACCGGGCAGCAGCTCGGGCGCGACGAAATACCAGATGAACAGCTGCACCAGCAGCGGGATGTTGCGGAAGATTTCCACATAGGTGGCGGCGATGCCCGCCAGCCACTTGTTGGGCACGGTGCGCAGCACGCCGAGCACCGAACCGATGACCAGGGCGATGACCCAGGACGAGAGTCCCAGGGCGAGCGTTACCTTCAGGCCCGAGATCATCCAGTCCAGGTAGGTCTCGTTCTGGGCGGCCTGTTCGAGGAAAACTGCCCAATGCCAGTTGTAGTTCATGTTGCGTCCTCAAAAAGAAACGGAAGGACATGCCTTCCGTTTCACACTGCTGTCAACGGCAGGTCAGTCCAGCGCCTTGTCGTTCGGCGTCTTGAACAACGCCTTCATGTCTTCGGACAGCGGGAAGTCCAGGTTGAGGCCCTTCGGCGGCACCGGCGTCATGAACCACTTGGTGTACAGGGTGTTGATCGAACCGTCCTTCATCATGCCGGAGATCACGGTATCGGACAGCTTCTTGAACTGCGGATCGTCCTTGCGGATCATACAGCCATAGGACTCGCGCGATTGCGGCTTGCCCACCACGATCCAGTCGGCCGGGTTCTTGGCCTTGGCGCGCTCGCCGTACAGCAGCGCGTCGTCCATCATGAACGCGACCGCGCGGCCCGATTCCAGCGTCAGGAACGACTGGCCATGGTCCTTGGTGCTGATGATGTTCACGCCCAGCTTCTGGTCGTCGTTCATCTTGCGCAGCAGGCGCTCCGACGTGGTGCCGGCGGTGGTGACGACGTTCTTGCCCTTCAGGTCGGCCCAGTCCTTGATGCCGGCGTCCTTCTTCACCATGATGCGCGTGCCGATGATGAAGATGGAGTTGGTGAACCCAACCTGCTTCTGGCGCTCCAGGTTGTTGGTGGTGGAGCCGCACTCGATGTCGATGGTGCCGTTCTGCAGCAGCGTGATGCGGTTCTGCGAGGTGATCGGGATTTCCTTGACCTGCAGGTTCGGCAGCTTGAGCTGGTCCTTGATGGCTTCCACGATCTTCATGTTGATATCGTAGGAATAGCCGACCTGACGCACGCCGCCCAGGTTGTAATTGAACGGAATCGACGACTCGCGCACGCCCAGCGTGATGACGCCGGTGTCCTTGATCTTCTTCAGCGTGCCCGTCAGTTGTTCAGCTGCCTGTGCCGTCCCGCACATCACGCCCCCGGCAATCATCAGGGCAGCCAGCTTGGCGAAATTCATAACATCTCCTTGACCATGAAGAGAAAGCGGGATTCTAGAGATAAAACCCCCACTGGTGAAACAGTATTGCGCAGCATCCGCCGCAATACAACTGGGTTTTCTCCTAGAACCCCACTTCAGGGCAATCACTGCGCACGGCGTCCGGATACGACAACGCGGTCTCCGGCGCTTGCCGGAGACCGCGTCTGACGGTCATGAGCCATGGGGAGCGGGACGATTATTGCATTGCACCATGGCAGTGCCTTATCCCGTTTCCCGTGCCCGGATCAGGGATACAGGCCGCGCATCTCGCGCGCCTGCAGGATCCGCGTACAGGCCACGATAAACGCCGCCGTGCGCAGCGTCACCTTGTTGTCCTGTGCCACTTGCCAGATTGCCCGGAAGGCTTCTTGCATGATCCGTACCAGGCGCTGGTTGATTTCTTCCTCGGTCCAGAAAAAGCTGGAGAAATCCTGCACCCATTCGAAGTAGGACACGGTCACGCCGCCGGCGTTGGCGATCACGTCGGGACAGACCAGGATATTGCGCTCGCGCAGGATATCGTCGGCTTGCGGCGTGGTCGGGCCGTTGGCGCCTTCAATCACCAGCTTTGCCGTGATCTTGGGCGCGTTCTGCACCGTGATCTGGCCTTCCAGCGCGGCCGGGATCAGGATGTCGCAGTCGACTTCCCAGAACTGCTCGGTGCGCAGGACTTCGCCGCGGAAGCCTTCGATGGTGCCGCTGTGGGAGGCGTATTCCATCATCGCCGGCACGTCCAGGCCGGCCGGGTCGAACAGCGTGGTGCGGTGGTCCTGCACCGCCACCACCTTGGCGCCGGCCTCATGGAACAGCTTGGCCGCCACCGCGCCCACGTTGCCGAAGCCCTGCACCGCCACGCGCGCGCCCTTGATCTCCAGGCCGATATTGCGCGCGGCCTCGGAGCCGACCACGAACACGCCGCGGCCGGTGGCTTCGTGGCGGCCGAGCGAGCCGCCCAGCGAGATCGGCTTGCCGGTCACCACGCCGGTGGCCGTGCTGCCGGAGTTCATCGAGTACGTGTCCATCATCCAGGCCATGACCTGGGCGTTGGTGTTCACGTCCGGCGCCGGAATATCCTTGCTCGGCCCGATGATGATGTTGATTTCGCTGGTGTAGCGGCGCGTCAGGCGTTCCAGCTCGGCGTGCGAGAGCGTGCGCGGATCGACGCGGATGCCGCCCTTGGCACCGCCGTAGGGCACGTTGACCGCGGCATTCTTCACCGACATCCAGGCCGACAGCGCCATCACCTCGGACAGGGTCACGTCCTGGTGGAAGCGCACGCCGCCCTTGCCCGGGCCGCGCGACAGGTTGTGCTGCACCCGATAGCCCTCGAAATGGGCAATGGTGCCGTTATCCAGTTCGATGGGAACGTCGACGATCATCGCGCGCTTGGGGCGCTTGAGGGTTTCGACCCAGCGTGCCAGCGAGCCCAGGTAAGGCGTGACACGGTCGACCTGCTGCAGGTAGATGCCCCAGGGGCCGAGATTGTCGGCATTGAGGTAAGACGGGAGTGCGTGCTTTTGGCCAGCAATATTGGTCGGTGCTGCGGAAGACATCGGTTGGTTCCGGTGTGAAGAATGCCCGCAAGCTTAGGGCTGGCGCCCCGCCCGAATCCAATGCCGTTTGCTCATCCGGTCATGCAAAACCTGCATAACGTTGTCATCTGGCGGAAACCGGGGAGCCGGCCGGCTGGCCGGACTGGGCCGCCGACAAGGTCGACCACACCTGGTCGACCAGCTGGCGCTTGCGCCGTGCCCCGGCGCGGCGTTCGTTGCCGTTCTCGCCCGGGCGCTCGCGGTACAGGCGGATTTCCATGTCGATCGACAACGGCAGCCCGCGCGCCGACTCGGCCCGCACCAGCCGGCCCGCGGCCACGTCCTCGCGCACCGCGCTTTCGGGCAGGAAGGCCATGCCGTGGCCGGCCAGCGCCATCACCTTGAGCGCCTCGGCCATGTCGGTCTCGTAGCATTTGTCGAGCTTGAGCGCCTCGGAGGTGTCGGCCAGCAGCAGGTCGACCATGCGGCCGAGGAAGGCGTTGGGCGTGTAGCTGAGGAAGGGCACCGGCTTCTTGTCGGTGCCGGGCAGCCGGAATTGCGGCTTGCCGGCAGCGTCCGGCACGCTGTAGGGCGACAGCCGCTCGGTACCAAGTACCAGCATGTCGTACCGGGCCGGATCCAGCTGGATCGCCTGGCGCGCGTGGTGGTAGACCATCACCAGGTCGCAGCCGCCCTCCACCAGCATCAGCACCGCGTCGTGGACGTTGAGCGCGCGCAGCCGGCACGGCAGCGTGCCGATCCTGCGCTCCAGCGCCTTGAGCCATTCCGGGAAGAAGGTCAGCGACAGCGTATGCGGCACCGCGAACTCCAGCACCTGGGCGTTGGCCGAGCGCTGGCCGCGCATCAGCGCACGGGTCTCGCTGACCTGCGCCAGCATGGCCAGCGCCTGCTCGTAGAACACCTTGCCGGCCGGGGTCAGGCTGGTGGGGTAGCTCGAGCGGTCGATCAGCTCGGTGCCGACCCACGCCTCCAGCGACTGGATGCGGCGCGAGAACGCCGGCTGCGTGACGTGGCGCAGCTCGGCCGAGCGCGAGAAGCTGTGCGTCTCGGCCAGGCTGACGAAGTCTTCAAGCCATTTGATTTCCATGACGCGGATTATCCACCCGCGCCCGGGCCTCCGTCACCTGTCCGGCGGCAAGCCGTCAGCCACGATGCGCCCAGCCGGTCATGCGCTTCTCGACCACCGCAAACAGCTCGTACATCGCCATCGCCATCACCGCGATCACCACCAGCCCGGCAAAGGCCAGCGGCATCTTCATGGCCGAGCCGGCCGACACCAGCAGGTAGCCGATGCCCTCGTTGGCGGCGTTCATCTCCGACACCGTGGTGCCGACAAAGGCCAGCGTGATTGCCACCTTCAGCGAGGCGAAGAAATACGGCATGGCGCGCGGCAGACCGACCTTGAACAACACGTCGCGCCGTTTGGCGCCGAGCACGCGCAGCACGTCCTCCAGTTCCGGCTCCAGCGTGGCCAGCCCGGTGGCGATATTGACCATGATCGGGAAGAACGAGATCAGGAACGCGGTCAGGATGGCCGGACCCGCGCCCAGGCCGAACCACACCACCAGGATCGGCACGAAGGCGGCCTTGGGCAGCGCGTTGAAGGCCGTCATCAGCGGATAGCTGGCGGCATAGAGCAGCCGTGACGAGCCCATTGCCAGCCCCAGCAGCACGCCCACGGCGATGGCCACGCCGAAGCCCACCATGGTGGTCCAGAAGGTGCGCCACGCATGGCCGGCGATCACGTCGGCATATTCCACCAGCGAGGCCACGATCGCCGATGGTGTCGGCAGGATAAAGTCGGACACGCCGAAGGCCATGCACGCGCCCTGCCACAGCAGCAGCACCGCGGCCAGCAGCAGCCAGGGCGCCACGCGCTGCACGCGGCGCTCCTGCGCGGAAGTGAGAGTCATCATGGTAGCTTTGCCTCAGTGTTGGCGCACATGGCCGATCTTCTCGCGCAGCACGTGCACCAGGTCGGCAAATGGCTCGGTATAGGTCAGTTCCAGGTCGCGCGGGCGCGGCAGGTCGATCTCCTTGCGCATCAGGATGCGGCCCGGGCGCTGGCTCATCACGTAAACGGTGTCGGCCAGGAACACGGCCTCGCGCAGGTCGTGCGTGACCAGGATCACGTTGAAGCGCTGTGCCTGCCACAGGTCGCGCAGCACGCACCAGAGCTCCTCGCGCGTAAAGGCGTCGAGCGCGCCGAAGGGCTCGTCCAGCAGCAGCATGCGCGGCTCGTGGACCAGCGCGCGGCAGATCGAGGCGCGCTGCTGCATGCCGCCGGACAGCTGCCACGGGTACTTGTCCTCGTAGCCGGCCAGGCCCACCGTATGCAGCAGCTTGCGCGCGCGCTCGACGTACTCGTCGCGACGTGCGCGCAGGGTGGAGCGATATGGTTCGACGATCTCCAGCGGCAGCATCACGTTGTCCAGCGTGGTGCGCCACGGCAGCAGCGTGGGCGCCTGGAAGGCCATGCCGACCTGCTTGAGCGGGCCGGTCACCTTCTCGCCGGCAATCCTCACGACGCCGCGCGTGGCCGCCTTGAGCCCGGTCGCCAGCTTCATGAAGGTGGACTTGCCGCAGCCGGACGGGCCGACGATGGCAATGAACTCGCCCGGCGCCACCTGCAGCGAGATGTCCTCGACCGCGAACTCGCCCTTGTGCGCGAGCTCGTCGTTATAGGCCAGCCAGACCCGGTTGAAATCGACAAAGGGCTCCGCGGCCACGGGTGCGGCGCTCCCGCCGGAGGCGGGCATGAAGGCAGCCTGGCGCGTCATCATCGCAGCACATCCAGTTCGGCCGCGCTGGGCAGGAACGCGTCGGTCCACAGCGCATCGGGGTTGATGCGGCCCTTGGTGCCGAAGGCATCGGCCACCTGCGAGGCCATCAGCGACAGGCGCGGCTTGCTGACGCGCCCGAAGCCCTCGGCCTTCGCGTCCGGCGACTTGACCACGCTGTCCAGCGCCAGCTTGAGCCGGCGCACTTCCAGCTTCTCATCGATGATGCCGTCGCGCGCCTTGACCGCCTTGATGCCCTCTTCCGGCCGCGCGATCACGTCGCGCGCCGACTTGCTGAAGGCGCGCAGGAAGGCCTTCACCGCCTCGGGGTTCTTCTTCATGAAATCCTCGGAGGCGATCACCGCGTTGCCGTACAGCTTCACGCCGAACTGCGGGTACGGCAGCACCACGATGTCTTCATCCTTCACGCCGCGCGCGTTCAGGTTCAGGATCGATGTGAACGAGAACCCGGTGATGGCATCGAGGTCGCCGCGCGTGAGCATGGTCTCGCGCAGCGTCGGGTCCATTGCCTGCCAGTTGAACGAGGACGCCTGCAAGCCGTTGGCCCTGGCGAAGATCGGGAAGGCGCGGCGGCCGGCGTCGAACACCGGAGCGCCCATGCGCTTGCCGGCGAGGTCCTTCGGCGCGCGGATGCCGGACTTCTTCAGCGCGAGGACGGCGGCGGGCGTGTTGTTGTAGACCATCATCACGGCCACCGGCTTGTTCTTCGCGTCGGGGTTGTTGCCGTAGAACTCCATCACCGACGACATATCGGCGAAGCCCATGTCGTACGTGCCCGAGGCCACGCGGTTGACCACGTTGCCCGAGCCGTTGCCGGCATCGATCGAGACGTCGAGCTTCTCGGCCTTGTAGTAGCCCTTCTGCTCGCCCAGCAGGAACAGCGCCGCCGGCCCTTCGAAGCGCCAGTCGAGCTGGAAGCGGACCTTGGTTGGTGCAGCCTGCGCGTGGGCCGCGCCGGCGAACTGTGTCGACAGCACCAGGCTGGTGCCGATCATCACGCCGAGCTTCAGCAGGCGGCGCCGTGCCGCAGTGCGGGACGCGCGCGTGCCGGTATGTTCATGGTTCTCGGCGGCAGCAGCGCAAACGCCGGGGGACGCTAGCGCAGCGTGGAAATGAGGCATGGAATCTCTCCGTTGATCGTGATCTCGGAGGGATTCGTCCGCAAGGGACGTGCCAGGTTTTTCAGCCCCGTTTCAGGGCGTGCCCGCAAGCGATTGCCGAACCAAAAGTGTGCGAGGCGATTGCCGCAGCGCCATCGTCGGCAATGATTGTCGACAATGCCCGCCGCCCCTTGGTGCACGCGGATACAGGAGAATGCAGTCCCGTCAGGCGTCCTGCGTGGCGTCGCCCACGTCGAGTGCCAGCGCATCCGCGCCCACGGCTTCGCCGCCCTTGGCGGCGGCGCGCGCCTGGATGTCCCACATCTCGGCGTAGCGGCCACGCGCGCGCATCAGCTCGGCATGGGTGCCGCGCTCGACGATGCGGCCGTGGTCCATCACCAGGATCTGGTCGGCATGCACGACGGTGGACAGCCGGTGCGCGATCAGCAGCGTGGTGCGGTTCTGCGCCAGCCGCATCAGCTCGGCCTGGATCGCCTGCTCGGTGCGTGAATCCAGCGCCGAGGTGGCTTCGTCGAAGACCAGCACCGGCGGGTCCTTCAGCAGCGTGCGCGCGATCGCCACGCGCTGCTTCTCGCCGCCGGACAGCTTCAGGCCACGCTCGCCCACCGGGGTGTCGTACCCCTGCGGCAGCTCGCGGATGAAGCTGTCGATCTGCGCGGCGCGCGCGGCGGCGATGACCTCGTCGCGGCTGGCGTCTGGCCGGCCGTAGGCGATGTTGTAGAAGATGCTGTCGTTGAACAACACCGTGTCCTGCGGCACGATGCCGATGGCGCGGCGCAGGCTGTCCTGCGTGATCGCGCGGATGTCCTGGCCGTCGATCTCGATGGCGCCGCCGTTGACGTCGTAGAAGCGGAACAACAGCCGCGCCAGCGTCGACTTGCCCGAGCCGCTGTGCCCGACCACCGCGGTGGTGGTGCCCGCCGCGATGGTGAAATCCACGCCATCCAGGATCAGCCGGTCCGGCTCATAGCTGAAGCGCACGTCGCGGAAACGCACCTGCGCGCCGCTGACCTGCAGCGGCTGCGCGCCGGGCGCGTCGGCCACCTCCTGGTTGGTGCCCAGCAGCACGAACATGCGGTCCATGTCGGTGGTGGCCTGCTTGATCTCGCGGTAGATCACGCCGAGGAAGTTCAGCGGGATATAGAGCTGGATCATCAGGGTGTTGACCAGCACCAGGTCGCCCAGCGTGAGCTTGCCGTCGACCACGCCCACGGTGGCGCGCCACAGGATCAGGATCAGCCCCAGTGCGATGATGGTCTGCTGGCCGAAGTTCAGGAACGACAGCGAGTTCTGCGAGCGGATCGCCGCGGTGCGGTACTTGCGCAGGTTCTCGTCGTAGCGCTGCGCCTCGTACTCTTCATTGCCGAAGTACTTGACGGTCTCGAAGTTGAGCAGCGAATCGATCGCTTTCTGGTTGGCGCGCGAATCGAGCTCGTTCATGCGGCGGCGGAAATGCGTGCGCCATTCCGTCACCACGATGGTAAAGACGATATAGCCCACCAGCGCGCAGCCGGTGATGGCCGCGAACCAGATGTCGTAGTGCAGGATAAAGAAGCCGATCACCAGCCCCATCTCGACCAGCGTGGGCAGGATGCTGTACAGCGAGTACGAGATCAGCGACTGGATGCCGCGCGTGCCGCGCTCGATGTCGCGGCTCATGCCGCCGGTCTGCCGGTCCAGGTGGAAGCGCAGCGACAGCGCATGCAGGTGCCGGAACACCTGCAGCGCGATCTCGCGCACGGCGCTCTGCGTGACCTTGGAAAAGAGCATCTCCCGCAACTCGGTGAACAGTGTCGCCGACAGCCGCAGCAGCCCGTAGGCGACGATCAGCCCGACCGGCACGGCCAGCAGCGCGCGCGGATCGCCCGGCTGCAGGTTCATGCTGTCGATCAGCTGCTTCATCAGCACCGGCACGCCCAGGTTGGCCACCTTGGCGGACACCAGGCACGCCAGCGCCAGCATCACGCGCCACTTGTAGTGCCAGACATAGGGCAGCAGGTTGCGCACCGTCTGCCAGTCGCTGCGGGGCGCGCGCTGACCGGGAAAGAGCGTGTTTGAAGCAGGAGCGGGGGCCGGCTCGGCGGTCGTGGAATAGCGGCGCATACGTTAGAATTCGGGCCAATGCGCGATTGTCGCAGAGTTCGCATTACGTGGCAGGCGAAGGGTCTTTCGCCGCGCCCCGCCTCCTTCCGCAGTCCACCACACACCGTCATGAACGCTCCCCACACCGTCCCCGCCCTGCCCGCCGGCAAGAATCCCGCTCTGCGCGTGGTGCCCATGCCCGCCGACGCCAATGTGCACGGCGACGTGTTCGGTGGCTGGATCATGGCGCAGGTGGATATCGCCGGCTCGATCCCGGCGGTGGAACGCGCCCAGGGCCGCGTGGCCACCGTCGCGGTCAACTCCTTCCTGTTCAAGCATCCGGTGTTCGTTGGCGACCTGGTCAGCTTTTATGCGGACATCGTCAAGACCGGCCGTACCTCGATCACGGTGTCGGTCGAGGTCTACGCGCAACGGATGCGCCACAGCAATGAGATCGTCAAGGTGACGGAGGCCACGCTGACGTATGTGGCGACGGATGAATCGCGGCAGCCGCGGATGCTGCCGTCGGCTTGAAGGGATAAGCCAGCGCTTGCTGGCTGTTTTCTCCCCTCTCCCGCGAGCGGGAGAGGGGAGAAAACAAGCGGGATTGGACAGGCGTGGGCCTTACTCGAACTTCGTAAAATCCGGCTTGCGCTTCTGGAAGAAGGCAGCAAACGCCTCTTTCGCCTCCGGCGCCACCAGCATCCTGCGGAACACCGCGCCCTCGTCGGCCATCTGCTTTTCCACCACCGCCACATCGCCCGCCTTCATCAGCCGCTTGGTCTCGCGCAGTGACGACGCCGGCAGGGCCGCCAGCTTGCGCGCCTGCTCCAACGCAAAGTCGTGCAGCTCGGCCACCGGCAGCACCCGCGTCACCAGCCCGATCTCCAGCGCCTCCTGCGCGCTGAAGGCTTCGCCCAGCAGCAGCTTCTCGGCCGCGCGCTGGTAGCCGACCAGCCGCGGCAGCAGCAGGCTCGAGGCGGCCTCCGGGCACAGGCCCAGCTGCACGAACGGCAGCGACAACTTGGCCGTATCGGACGCATAGACCAGGTCGCAATGCAGCAGCATGGTGGTGCCCACCCCGACCGCGGCACCGCTGACGGCTGCCACGATCGGCTTGGTGGCGTGGCTGATCTGGTAGAGGAACTGGAACACCGGCGCCTGCTCCGCGCCTTCGCCGGCGGTGGGCGGGCGCTGCATGAAGTCTTCCAGGTCGTTGCCGGCGGTAAAGATCTCGGGCTTGCCGCGCAGCAGGATGGCGCGCACGTTGCGGTCGGTCTCGGCCACGCGCAGCGCGTCGGCCATGGCCTGGTACATCGCCGCGGTGATGGCGTTTTTCTTGTCGATGCGGTCGAACTCGATGGTCAGGATGCCCTGCTCGATGCCGGTGCGGATGCTCATGGTGTCCTCATCTGTGGATGCATTGCTGGGTTTATTCAAAAGGCGGCGGCGATTCGGAAAGATAGCTCAGCCCGAACGCGCGCGCGCCGACATTCAGCGCCACCGTCAGGCTCATCGGCGCCAGCATCAGTGCCACGCCCTGTCCGCGCGCGGTGCGCTCCAGCGACTGGAACGCCGGCATCGCGCGCACGTCATCGAGCGGGCCGGCATAGCAGACCGAGATCGCCGGCACCATCAGGTCGCCGCCGCGGATGCACTGCTCGGCATGCTGCAGCACGCGGCGCGCACCCTCCTCGGAGCCGCGCGCCCTGGCAATGGCCTCGGTGTGCCCGCGGTGCATGCGCACCACCGGGCGGATATTGAAGGCGCTGCCCATCACATAGCGCCCCCAGGTAATGCTGCCCTCGCCCTTCTGGCGCGCGCGCGTGTACATGTAGAGCAGCTCGTCGGGCACCAGGAACATATGGGCGGCATCGCGCAGGCGCGTCTCGACCGCTTCCCGCACCGCCTGCGGGCTGGCGCCGGCGGCGGCCATGCGCGCGGCTTCGCGCACGATCAGCGCCTGGCCCGGCCCGATCGCGCCGGTGTCGACCACGGTCAGGTCGAACAGGCCCGTGCGCCCGGCTTCCTTGCGCAGGCGCACGCTGCGCGCCACGGTGCCGATCACCGCGCCGGTGGCATGCGCATACAGCTTGCTGCGCGAACTGGCAATGGTGAACAGGATGGCGCGGTCGCAGTGGGCCACCACGTTGCGCAGCAGGTGTTCTTCCAGCTCGCGCTCGAGCAGCGGGATCGATTCGGCGTAGTGGTCCTGGCGGCCGATCAGGTATTGCTGGTAGAGCGTGGGCAGCGCGTCTTCATCGCGCGTATCGGCGACAAAGTGTTCGCCCGCGCGGATGCGGAACGGAATCGTGTGGACCTTCAGCTGGGCCATGACGTCGCGCGGCAGATCGCACGCGGCATCGGCCAGGATGGCTGTCTCCTGCATATTATTGTCTCCTCCCTACCTGGTGACCCGCGTCGCGGGCGGCAGCCCCCGGTTACTGCTTTCTTCACCTGATGCAGAAGGGCGGGACAGTCCCGAGGGACCGTCCCGCAGGCGCGTTCAGACGCGCTCGAAGATACCTGCGGCGCCCATGCCCGTGCCAACGCACATGGTCACCATGCCGTACTTCAGGTTATGGCGGCGCAGCGCGTGCACCACCGTGGCCGAACGGATCGCACCGGTCGCACCGAGCGGGTGGCCCAGCGCAATCGCGCCGCCCATGCGGTTGACCTTGGCCGGATCCAGTTGCAGATCGCGCATCACCGCCAGCGACTGCGCGGCAAAGGCCTCGTTCAGTTCGATCCAGTCGAGCTGGTCCTGGGTCAGGCCCGCGGCCTTCAGCGCCGCCGGAATCGCTTCCTTGGGCCCGATGCCCATGATCTCGGGCGGCACGCCGCGCACCGCGAACGAGACGAAGCGCGCCAGCGGCACCAGGTTGAACTGCTTGAGGATCTTTTCCGAGACCAGGATCAGCGCGCCGGCGCCGTCGGAGGTCTGCGAGCTGTTGCCGGCGGTGACGCTGCCCTTGTTGGCAAACACCGGGCGCAGCTTGCCCAGGCCTTCCAGCGAGGTCTCCGGGCGCGGGCCTTCGTCCAGCGAGATCGTGCGCGACTTCACGTTCACCTGGCCGCTGGCGAGGTCGGGGAAGCGCTCGACGATCTCGATCGGCGTGATCTCGTCCTTGAACTCGCCGGCCTGCTGCGCCGCGATGGCCTTCTGGTGCGAGGCCAGCGAGAACGCATCCTGGTCCTCGCGGCTGACCTGCCATTGCTGCGCCACCTTCTCGGCGGTCAGGCCCATGCCGTAGGCGATGCCCACGCTCTCGTCGCGGGTGAAGATCTCCGGCGACATCGACGGCGAGTTGCCCATCATCGGCACCATGCTCATCGATTCCACGCCGGCGGCGATCATCACGTCGGACTCGCCCACGCGGATGCGGTCGGCAGCCATCGCCACCGCGCTCACGCCCGAGGCGCAGAAGCGGTTGACGGTGATGCCGCCCACGGTATTGGGCAGGCCCGACAGCAGCGCACCGATGCGCGCCACGTTCAGGCCCTGCTGCGCCTCAGGAATCGCGCAGCCGACGATGGCGTCTTCGATCAGCTTCGGGTCCAGGTCCGGCACCTGCGCCACGGCAGCCTTCAGGATGGTTGCCAGCAGGTCGTCCGGGCGCGTGTTCTTGAACGCGCCCTTCGGGGCCTTGCCGATCGGCGAGCGGGTGGCCGCAACGATATATGCGTCTTGCAGTTGTTTCATGATGTCGGTTCCTCGCTTGCCCTGTTAGTTACGCACCGGCTTGCCGGTCTGCAGCATGCCCATGATGCGCTCCTGCGTCTTGCCGGTGCCGAGCAGGTCGACAAAGGCCTTGCGCTCCAGCGCCAGCAGCCAGTCCTCGCTCACCAGCGAGCCGGCCTCGACGTCGCCGCCGCACACCGCCTCGGCGATGCGGCTGGCGATCAGGAAGTCGTGCGCCGAGATAAAGCCGCCGTCGCGCATATTGACCAGCGATGCCTTGATGGTGGCAATGCCCGAGCGGCCGGCCACCGGGACCAGCGTCGGCAGCGGCGCGCGGTAGCCGGCGCTGGCCAGCGCGCGCACTTCGTTCTGCGCCACGTACAGCAGCTCGTGCACGTTGAAGACGATCTTGTCGGACGGCTGCAGGTAGCCCATCTGGCGCGCTTCCAGCGCCGAGGCCGAGACCTTGGCCATGGCCGCGCTCTGGAAGCGGCTGGTCAGGAACTGCAGGATGTTGGTGCTGCCCGCGGCCTGCGCCGCGCGCGCGGCCGCCAGCGCGGCTTCCTTCAGGCCGCCGCCGGCCGGCACCAGGCCCACGCCCACTTCGACCAGGCCGATATACGTCTCCAGCGCGGCCACGCGCGAAGCCGAATGCAGCATCAGCTCGCAGCCGCCGCCCAGCGCAATGCCGGACGCCGCGGACACCACCGGCACCGAGGCGTACTTCACGCGCATCATGCCGTCCTGGAACTTCTTCACGAACGGTTCGATGCCCTTGGCGCCGCCCATCATGAAGGCGGGCATGGCCGCTTCCAGGTTGGCGCCGGCGGAGAACGGGCCACCCGGTGCGCCCAGCTGCAGCGAAGTCGGCTGCCACACCACCAGCCCCTTGTAGCCGGCTTCGGCCAGGTCGATGGCGCGGGTCAGGCCGTCGATCACGTCCGGCCCGATGGTGTTCATCTTGCTCTTGAACGAGACCACCAGCACGTCGTCCTGGCCTTCGCTCACCCAGATGCGCACGGCGTCGTTCTCTTCGACGGTGCGGCCGGCCTTGCGCGGATCGGCCGCGGCAGTGCCCTTGATCGCGGCACGGAATGCCTGGCGCTGGTACACCGGCAGCTTGCTGCGCGCGACGAAGGACTGCGTCGCCGGCGACCACGAACCGGCAGCGGCGTGCACGCCCTGGTTCTCTGCCACCGGGCCCTCGAATACCCATGCCGGCAGCGGCGCGGCCGACAGCGCCTTGCCGGCTTCCACGTCTTCCTTGACCCACTCGGCCACCTGCTTCCAGCCGGCCGACTGCCAGTCTTCGAACGGACCCGAGTTCCAGCCGAAGCCCCAGCGGATCGCCAGGTCGATGTCGGCGGCGGAGCCTGCGATCTGCTCCAGGTAGACGGCGATGTAGTGGAACACGTCGCGGAACACCGCCCACAGGAACTGCGCCTGCGGGTTGGTCGACTCGCGCAGCAGCTTGATGCGCTCGGCCGCATCCTTCTTCAGCATGCGCACCACGATCTCGTCGGCCTTCTTGCCGGCATCGACGTACTGGCCGGTCTTGGCGTCGAGCACCTTGATGGCCTTGCCTTCCTTCTTGTAGAAGCCGGCACCGGTCTTCTGGCCCAGCGCGCCCGCGTCGACCAGGCCCTTGAGTACGGCCGGGGTCTTGTACACCGGCGCGAACGGGTCGTCGTGCAGGGTGTCCTGCATGGTCTTGATCACGTGCGCCATGGTGTCCAGGCCGACCACGTCCGCGGTGCGGAAGGTGGCGGACTTGGCGCGGCCCAGCTTGGAGCCGGTCAGGTCATCGACCACGTCGAACGGGATGCCGAACTTCTCGGCTTCGGCAAACACGGCCAGGATCGAGAAGATGCCGACGCGGTTGGCGATGAAGTTGGGCGTGTCCTTGGCGCGCACCACGCCCTTGCCGAGCGTGGTGGTCAGGAAGGCTTCCAGCTGGTCGAGGATCTGCGGCTGCGTGGTCGCGGTCGGGATCAGTTCCACCAGGTGCATGTAGCGCGGCGGGTTGAAGAAGTGCACGCCGCAGAAGCGCGACTTCAGGTCCGCATCAAACCCGTCGGACAGCGCTGTGATCGACAGGCCCGAGGTGTTGGTCGCGAAGATCGCGTGCGAGGCCAGGTGCGGCGCGACCTTCTTGTACAGGTCGTGCTTCCAGTCCATGCGCTCGGCGATCGCCTCGATCACCAGGTCGCATTCCTTGAGCAGCGCGATGTCGTCCTCGTAGTTGGCCGCCTGGATCAGGCCGGCCTCTTCCTTAATGCCCAGCGGCGCGGGCGAGAGCTTCTTCAGGTTCTCGATGGCGCGCAGCGCGATGCCGTTCTTGGGGCCTTCCTTGGCGGGAAGGTCGAACAGCACCACCGGCACGCGCGCATTGATCAGGTGGGCGGCGATCTGCGCCCCCATGACGCCGGCACCCAGCACGGCGACCTTCTTGACGATGAAATTGGACATGCTCGCTCCTGGATTAGTGAGCGTTAGACAGATGCGAAGCCGTCGTTCCCGGCCGGGAACGACGGGTAGAGTCGACTCAGAACAGGTCTGCGTCCAGCGCCATCAGCGTGGCCGAACCGGCGCGCGCCTTGCGGATCTCGGCGGCGGTTTCCGGCAGCAGCCTGGCAAAGTAGAAGCGTGCCGTGGCCAGCTTGGCGGTGTAGAACTTGTCGCCGCTCGCTTCCTTCTCCAGCGCGATCTTGGCCATGCGGGCCCAGAAGTATGAGAACACCAGGTGGCCCACCACGCGCAGGTACGGCACCGCGGCAGCGCCAACCTCGTCGGCATTGCCCATCGCCTTCATGCCGATTTCCATGGTCAGCTTCTGCACCTTGTCGCCAATGTCGGCGAGCGGGTTGATGAACTCCTGCATGGCTTCGTTGGTGCCTTCGGCTTCAACGAATTCCTGCACGATCTTGCCGAAGGCCTTCATCCTGGCGCCCATGTCGCCCAGGATCTTGCGGCCCAGCAGGTCCAGCGCCTGGATGGTGTTGGTGCCTTCGTAGATCATGTTGATGCGCGCATCGCGCACATACTGCTCCATGCCCCACTCGGCGATATAGCCGTGGCCGCCGAACACCTGCATGCCCTCATTGGTGGACGTGAAGGCGTTGTCGGTCAGGAAGGCCTTGATCACCGGCGTGAGCAGCGCGACCAGGTCGCCGGCCTGCTTGCGCACGGCTTCGTCAGGGTGCGACAACTCGCGGTCGATCTGCAGCGCGGTCCAGTAGCTGAAGGCGCGGCCGCCTTCGGCGTAGGCCTTCTGCGTCAGCAGCATGCGGCGCACGTCCGGGTGCACGATGATCGGGTCGGCGGGCTTGTCCGGCGCCTTCGGGCCGGTCAGCGCGCGCATCTGCAGGCGGTCCTTGGCGTAGGCCAGCGAGTTCTGGTACGCCACTTCGGTCAGCCCCAGGCCCTGCGCGCCCACGCCCAGGCGCGCGGCGTTCATCATCACGAACATGGCGTTCAGGCCCTTGTTGGGCTCGCCCACCATCCAGCCGCGCGCGCCGTCCAGGTTCATCACGCAGGTGGCGTTGCCGTGGATGCCCATCTTGTGCTCGATCGAGCCGCACTTGATGCCGTTGCGCTCGCCCGGGTTGCCGTTGGCATCGGGGATGAACTTGGGCACCACGAACAGCGAGATGCCCTTGGTGCCGCCCGGCGCGTCCGGCAGGCGTGCCAGCACCAGGTGGATGATGTTCTCGGCCATGTCGTGCTCGCCGGCCGAGATGAAGATCTTGGTGCCCGAGATCAGGTAGGAACCGTCGGCCTGCGGCTCTGCCTTGGAACGCAGGATGCCGAGGTCGGTGCCGCAGTGCGGCTCGGTCAGGCACATGGTGCCGGTCCACACGCCGGAGACCAGCTTGGGCAGGTAGGTCTGCTGCAGTTCTGGCGTGCCGTGCGCGTGCAGCGCCTCGTACGCGCCGTGCGACAGGCCCGGGTACATGGTCCAGGCCTGGCCGGCCGAGTTCAGCATCTCGTAGACCACATTGTTGATCACGATCGGCAGGCCCTGGCCGCCGAACTCGGGATCGCACGCCAGCGCCGGCCAGCCGGCCTCGACATACTGCTGGTAGGCTTCCTTGAAGCCGGTGGGAGCCTTGACCACGCCGTCGCCGACGTAGGTGCAGCCTTCGCGGTCGCCCACCTGGTTGAGCGGGAACACCACGTCCGAGCAGAACTTGCCGGCTTCCTCGATAACCTGGTTGATGGTGTCCGCGTCGATGTCCGCGTGCGGCGGCATCGCCTTGAGTTCGGCTTCGGCGCCGAGCAGTTCATGGAGCACGAACTGCATGTCGCGCAACGGTGCGGTGTACTGGCCCATCTGAGACTCCTTGGAGTTGTGCGATGCCGCCACGCCGCCCGTCCCGCTTGCGCGATACGGTCCGACCGGGGCGACCTCAGGTACGGTAAGACTGAATCAGCTTGTTGAGCGCGACCATGGCAAGCTCGGCACTGTCAGGCAGGCGCAGGAAACGGGCGTCATGATGCAAGCCTAGTTCAAGGCTGTACATCTCGAACAGCATCAGGCGCGGATCGCAGTCCGCGCGCAGGTGCCCTTCCTCCCGCGCCTGGTTGATGGCGCGCGTGAGCGCTGCCCGCCAGATGGTGACGCTCTTGACCAGCTCGTCACGCACCAGGCTGCCGGCACGGTCGTCGTACTCCACGGCGCCGCTGATGTAGATGCATCCAGTCGTCACTTCCTGGATGCGCTTCTCCATCCAGCGCCGCACCATCGACCATAGCCGGGGCAGGCCGCGCGGCTCCTGCAGCGAGGGATAGAACACCTCCTGCTCGAACCGGCGGTGATACTCCCGCACCACCTCCACCTGCAGGTCTTCGCGCGAACCGAAATGCGCGAAGACACCGCTCTTGCTCATCTGCATGCGTTCCGCGAGCAGCCCGATGGTCAGACCTTCGAGCCCGTCGCGGGACGACAATTCCAGTGCGGCATCCAGAATCGCCACGCGCGTCATTTCACCCTTGCGCATTGGCGCGGGGGAGGCGGCGGCGGATTCGAGACGGGCTGACTGGTGTCGCATGTTTTTTCTCCGTTCTGCGGGGCCCTGCTGCGGCCCCGCGTATGACCCTGACGTTGCATTATTTGCTTGCGGCCGAACCGGCGGATTTGCCGGTGCATACCGCGAATGCACGCAGTCTAAGCCAAAAAAGAACGGTCGTTCAGATTATTCTGGCGCAGCAGCCGACCATCAAGCTTTTAATTAGACCGCTGTTTCTAAACGGACTGCAATGCAGCATGTCCGTCATGTCGGTCATGGCTTGCGCCGCGACCGGTTGCAGCGAGCGCCCTGCCGCATGGCAGCAAACGCACACCGCGTTCGCGGCTGTCGTTCAATAGCGCCCCGCGACACCGGCAATGACGACACCCAGGCGCAGCAGCATATAGGCCGCCCAGTTGGCCAGCCGGTGCAGCGGCGAGCGGCGCGCATGCACCTCGGGCATCACGCGCACGCTGCGGTGCGCAATGGCGTATTCCAGCGCGGTGCGCAGTTCAGCGGCGAAGGCCGCATCATAAACGGCGACGTTGGCTTCGCGCGCGAGCAGCAGGCTGAACGGGTCCATATTGCTCGACCCGACCGTGGCCCAGGTCTCGTCGACCACGCCCACCTTGGCGTGCAGGAAGCTCTCGGCATACTCGTAGATCTCGACGCCGGCCTCCAGCAGCGAGGCATACAGCGCATGGGTGGCGTAGTGCTGCAGCCGGTATTCGACCCGCCCCTGCAGCAGCAGCCGCACGCGCACGCCGCGCGCGCGGCAGGCCAGCAGCGCGCGCCGCATCTTGTGGCCAGGCAGGAAGTAGGCGTTGGCAAGGATCACGTCGTGGCGCGCGGCGCCCAGCGCGCGCAGGTATTCGCGCTCGATGGTGCGGCGGTTGCGCAGGTTATCGCGCAGCAGCAGCGCGGCGCGTACGCCGCCCGCGGCTTCCGGGCGCGGCGGCAGGTCGGTGACCAGCGGGTAGTCGGCCACCGCGGCGGCGCGTTCGGTGCCGTGCATATCGCGCAGCGACAAGCGCCACCAGAGCCGCTCGGCGGACAGCGCGATGCCGTCCACCAGCGGGCCGCCGACCTGCACCGCGAAGTCATAGCGCGGCCCCAGGTTGGCGCCTTCGAACGGGCCGTGGTTGTGGTCGTCGATGATATTGATGCCGCCGACAAAAGCCACGCGCCGGTCGATCACCGCCAGCTTGCGGTGCAGCCGGCGCAGGTGGCGCCGCGCCAGCCGGAAGCCGCGCAGCATGCGGAATACGCGCAGTTGCACGCCGCCGGCGCGCAGCCGCGCGGCCAGCTCGGCGGGCATGTCGCCGGCGCCGAATCCGTCCACGGTCACGCGCACGGTCACGCCGCGCGCGGCGGCGCGGATCAGCGCGTCGCTGACCGCGCGGCCGACCTCGTCATTGGCATAGATGTAGGTTTCCAGCATCACCTGGAACGCGGCCTGGTCGATGGCGGCGATCAGCGCGGGGAAGAAGTCCTGGCCGCCGTGCAGCAGCCGCACCGCATTGCCGGTGGTGGGCTTGCCGCGGCGCCAGGTCCAGCGCAGCATGTGGCGGCGCGGCGCGTGGTCGCCGGCCGCTGCGGGGTCGTGCGCGCGGGTGTCGGCATGAGCGGAGTGGGAGATCCGTGACATGCCGTGATTATCGGACAGATTGCCGGGCGCAAGGCGCCGCGCGCACATTGGCAGGCGCATCTCTGCTATCGTCGAGACTGATGCTTGCCCGCGCAGCCAGCGACGGGCAAGCGACGACTGACGCCCCCACGGAACCCATTGTGAAGGTATTCGGCATTACCGGATCGTCCGGCAGCGGCAAGACCACGCTGCTGGACCAGCTCATCCCCTGTTTCGTCGCCGCCGGCCTGCGCGTGGCCGGCGTCAAGCATACCCATCACGGCTTTGACCCCGACACGCCCGGCAAGGACTCCTGGCGCATGCGCGAGGCCGGCTGCGCCAATGTCGTGCTGGTCGGCGCGCGCCACCTGACGCTGATGCGCCACTACCCGGAAGCGGTGCCCTCCCCCGAACTGGACGATGCGCTCGCCGTGCTGCCGGCCGACACCGAACTGGTGCTGGTGGAGGGCTACAAGCGCAGTGATTTTCCCAAGCTGGAGGTATATCGCCCGGCACTGGGGCGCACGCCGCTGTGGGACGAGGTGCCGGGCGTGGTGGCGGTGGCAAGCGACGACCCTGCCGCAGTGGCCGCCATGACCGCGCTGCCGGTGCTGGACCTGAACGACCCGCAGGCGGTGTTCGCCTTCATCCGCGACTATCCGGACAGCGCGCGCTGAATTCAGGCGGCCTTGCCGGCGGGCTCCGCGGGCATGGCCAGCTCGCCCCGCGGATGCCCCAGTTCCGCCACCAGCGGCACGTGATCCGAGCGCTGCGCCCAGTCGCGGCCGGTCAGCGCATGCGCGCGCTCGATCTCGTAGCCGCGCACATAGATGCGGTCGAGCTGCCACCACGGCATATGGCTGGGGAAGGTATGCAGCCGCGCACCGCGCGCGTGCGAGGCCTCGACCGCGCCCAGCGTATTGCAGATCTGCGCATCGAGCCGGTGGTTCCAGTCGTTGAAGTCGCCGGCGATCACCAGCGGCATGCCCGCGGGCACCACGTTGCGCACACGCTCCACCAGGGCCTCGGCCTGGCGCACGCGGCTGCGCGCGAACAGGCCGAAATGCACGCAGATCAGGTGCGTTTCCACCCCGTGCACATCCGCCACCGCATGCAGCAGCCCGCGCTGCTCGAAGCGGTGGTCGGAAATATCCAGGTTTTCGGACATCAGGATCGGGTGGCGCGACAGGATCGCGTTGCCGTGATGGCCGTAGTCATAGACCGCGTTGCGGCCGTAGACCGAGTGCGGATAGGCGTCAGTGGCCAGGTAGTTGAGCTGCGTATGCTCCGGATCGAACAGCGCCGCAGCCACCAGCCGGTCGTTGCGGTCCTGCACTTCCTGCAGGAAGACGATGTCCGCATCCATCGCATGCAGGCCGGCGCGCACGTTCTGGATGCGCGGGCGCCGCGAGATGCCGGTCACTCCCTTGTGGATGTTGTAGGTGACCACGCGCAGCTTCATGGCTGCGCTCCGTATACCGCCTGCCGCTCGCCAGCGCCAGCCCCGGCCGCGCGCCAGGCGAGCTGGCGGATGGCCTCGGCATTGCTGCTGGAAAAGCATTGCTGCGCCGCCTGCTCCCACGGCAGCCACTGGTATTGCAGGTGTTCGCGTGGCGCCAGCGTCACCGGCAGCGCCTCCTGCACGCGCAGCCCGAACCAGTGCTCGGTATTGCGCGTGACGCCTTCGGCGTAGCGGTGGCGCCACTGCGGGTAGATCTCGTACTGGATGGTGTGGGCCCAGTCGGTCAGCTGGTGCTCGCCGGCGATGATGCCGGTTTCCTCGGCCACTTCACGCGCGGCGGTCAGGGCCAGGGGTTCGTCCAGGGTGTCGAGGCTGCCGGTCACGGACTGCCAGAACCCCGGGCGATCGGCGCGTTCCAGCAGCAAGACTTGAAGATCTGGCGTGTAAATCACCACCAGCACGGATTCCGGGATCTTGTAGGACATGGGTCTGGGCGAAAGGACAAACCCAAGGATAGCGCAGCCGTGCCACGTTGCCACGCGAAAGCGTGGCGGCGCACGCCCGGGTCGACCCTCGGCGGCCTTCAGGCGGCGCTGCGCGCGCCATAGGTGGCACGGGGTGCCAGGTACGGCTCGTCGGCGGCAGTGCGCTGCCAGGTGTCGAACACCTGGGGCGAATCGCCGTGGCCCCAGGCCGCACGCAGCTGGTCCATCAGCGGCGCCAGCGCCTGGCGGTAGCGCTTGGACGCGCCATGCGCGTGCGTGGCCAGGGCGTCGGCGCGGTGCCGGACCTCGCCCTGCAGCCGCGTGCGCTCCAGCGCGATTTCCTTCTCGCGCTGTCCCAGCGAGTTGTACTTCTGGATCAGGAAGCGCTGGTAATCGCCGCCATCCATGCCCTGCGCCGCCTGCGCGTTGACCTGCTCGAAACGCAGCACGATGCTGCCGGTTTCCTGCTCGATATGGGCAACCTCGGCGTCCAGGGCCTGCAGCGCCTCCTGCACGCGCTGGGCGTCGCGGCGCAGTGCCTGCACCTGCGCGGCCTCGTCCTCGAACACGCGCTGCGCATCCAGGTAGGCCTGCACCACCGGCTGCGGCGCCACCACCAGCAGCGGGTCGGCGCCGTCGGCGCGCTGGCCGGCCAGCAAGGCGTCGTCGGCCAGGCGCAGGTTGCCGAGCTCGTCCAGCCAGCGCCCGCGCGTCATGACCACGCCGACGGTATCCAGCGCCAGCCGGCGCAGCGCTTCGGCGCGCTGCATTTCCACCGGCTCGCCCGCCGCGGCGGGCGCGGCCGACTGCACCGCATGGGCGATGTCGGGCACGCAGGCGGCCACCGTGGTGGCCACCGATTCAGACATGGCCTGCGCCGAGCGGCGCACGGCGCGGCGCAGCTCGAAGCGCGCCAGCAGCATCATCACCAGTCCGGCCACCAGCCAGGTCAGGATGGTTTGGTCATGGGCCAGCAGGAACTGGCGGATCAGGTCGATATCCAGGGTCACGAATTTCCTCCCGAGTGCCGGAAGCCTTCATTGCGAGGCCGCTCGGCAAATTACGTGTCAAAGAGAGCAGACCCCGCCGCGGCGCCCTTCGTTCCGACCGGTAACAAATCGAAACCAATGCGCCGCGCGCCTCACAGCGCAGGCGGCCAGACGTTGCGCATAAAGCAAAAAAGCCGCGCAATCGCGCGGCTTCCTTGCGGACTTCAGGCAACTCAGGCCGTCGGCTTGGGCTCCGTGGCGCGCAGGCGGATGTGCAGTTCGCGCAGTTGCTTCTCGTCGACCGAGCTCGGGGCCTGGGTCAGCAGGTCCTGGGCGCGCTGGGTCTTCGGGAAGGCGATCACGTCGCGGATCGAGTCGGCGCCGGCCATCATCGTGACGATGCGGTCCAGGCCAAAGGCCAGGCCGCCGTGCGGAGGCGCGCCGTACTGCAGCGCGTCCAGCAGGTAGCCGAACTTGGCGCGGGCTTCATCGTCATTGATGTTGAGCGCGCGGAACACCTTGCTCTGGATGTCCGAACGGAAGATCCGCACCGAGCCGCCGCCCATTTCCCAGCCGTTCAGCACCATGTCGTAGGCCTTGGCCAGGCACTTGCCCGGGTCGGTCTCCAGGTATTCCAGGTGCTCGTCCTTGGGGCTGGTGAACGGGTGGTGCATGGCCACCCAGCGCGCGTCTTCCTCGTCGTACTCGAACATCGGGAAGTCGACCACCCACAGCGGCTTCCAGGTGTCTTCGAACAGGCCGTTGGCCTTGCCGAAGTCAGAGTGGCCGATCTTCAGGCGCAGCGCGCCGATCGAGTCGTTGACCACCTTGGCCTTGTCGGCGCCGAAGAAGATGATGTCGCCGTCCTGGGCGCCGGTGCGCTTGAGGATCTCGGCAATGGCGGCGTCGTGCAGGTTCTTGACGATCGGCGATTGCAGGCCGTCGCGGCCCTTGGCCACTTCGTTGACCTTGATCCAGGCCAGTCCCTTGGCGCCGTAGATGCCGACGAACTGGGTGTAGGCGTCGATCTCGCCGCGCGAGATCGCACCGCCGCCCGGCACGCGCAGGCCGACCACGCGGCCGTTGTCGCTGTTGGCGGGGCTCGAGAACACCTTGAAGTCGACGTCCTTCATCACCTCGGTCAGCTCGGTGAATTCCAGCTTGACGCGCAGGTCAGGCTTGTCCGAGCCGAAGCGGGCCATGGCCTCGCGGAACTCCATCACCGGGAACCTGGCGTCCAGGTCGACGTCGATGGCGTTCTTGAACACCGTGCGCATCATGTCCTCGAACAGGTCGCGGATCTCCTGCTCGGTCAGGAACGAGGTCTCGCAGTCGATCTGCGTGAATTCCGGCTGGCGGTCGGCGCGCAGGTCTTCGTCGCGGAAGCACTTGGTAATCTGGTAGTAGCGGTCGAAGCCGGAGACCATCAGCATCTGCTTGAAGATCTGCGGCGACTGCGGCAGCGCGAAGAAATGGCCCGGGTTGACCCGCGACGGCACCAGGTAGTCGCGCGCGCCTTCGGGCGTGCTCTTGCCCAGCATCGGGGTCTCGATGTCGATAAAGCCCTGCGCATCGAGGAACTTGCGCACTTCCATCGCCACCTTGTAGCGCAGGCGCAGGTTGTACTGCATCTGCGGGCGGCGCAGGTCCAGCACGCGGTGCGTCAGGCGCGTGGTTTCCGACAGGTTGTCGTCGTCGAGCTGGAACGGGGGCGTGACCGACGGGTTCAGCACGGTCAGCTCATGGCACAGCACCTCGATCTTGCCCGAGGTCAGGTTGGCGTTCTCGGTGCCGGCCGGGCGCGGACGGACCTTGCCGGTGACGCGGATGCAGAACTCATTGCGGATCTCTTCGGCGGCCTTGAACATCTCGGGGCGGTCCGGGTCGCACACCACCTGCACCAGGCCTTCGCGGTCGCGCAGGTCGATGAAGATCACGCCGCCATGGTCGCGGCGGCGCTGGACCCAGCCGGTCAGGGCCACTTCCTGGCCCGAGAATTGTTCGGTCACCAGACCGCAGTAGTGAGTACGCATGGAGGACATAAGGAGATTCCCGGTAAAACGCGGCCGCCCGAAGCACATCGGGCGGCCCGTGATCAGATTGGATGCTTAAGGATCGGTCGTCTCGACCGTTTCCTCGCTGCTGGCCCTGCCGGCCGGATTGGCCGGGGCTGCCGGCCGGGACATGCTGCCGTTCTTGCGCGGCAATTCCGCCGGTGCCACCACGCCCATCGAGACGATGTACTTGAGCGCGGCGTCGACGGTCATGTCGAGTTCGATGGTGTCGGCCTTGGGCATCATCAGGAAGAAGCCCGAGGTCGGATTCGGCGTGGTCGGCACGTAGACGCTGACGTATTCGCCCTGCAGGTGGTTCTGCACGTCGCCGCCGGGGCGCCCGGTCAGGAAGGCGATGGTCCACGAGCCCTCGCGCGGGTACTGCACCAGCAGCGCCTTGCGGAAGGCGTTGCCCGAGGACGACAGCAGCGTGTCCGAGACCTGCTTGACGCTGGTGTAGATCGGGCCCACCACCGGGATATGGCCCAGCAGCGCTTCCCACCAGCGCACCAGGCGCTGGCCGATGAAGTTATGCGCCAGCAGGCCGACCAGCAGGATCACCAGCAGCGTGAGGATGGCGCCCAGGCCCGTCACGCGCTTGCCGAACATCAGCCGGTCCGGGCGCCAGGCCTCGGGCAGCAGCGCCAGGCTCTGGTCCATCGTGCCGATGATCAGGCTGAGCACCCACAGCGTGATGCCCAGCGGCACCAGCACCAGCAGCCCGGTCAGGAACCAGGTTTTCAGGGCGGAAGTCTTCTTGGCAACCACGGGGCGGGTCCGGCTCAATGGCAGGCGCAGGCGCTGCCGCAGCCGCCGGCTGCCGCGGGCGTGGCCGAAGCGGACGAGGCAGGACTGGCCGGCGATTCAGCCGCCGCCGGGGTGCTGGCCGCCGCTGCAGCGGCGCCACCAGCGGCACCGGTCGCTGCCGGCGCGCCGGCGCTGCCGCCGCGGAAGTCGGTCACGTACCAGCCCGAGCCCTTGAGCTGGAAACCAGCAGCGGTCAGCTGTTTCTTGAACGCGCCGGCGGTGCCGCACGACGGGCAGTCCGTCAGCGGGGCATCGCTCATTTTCTGCAGCACATCGCGCCCGTGGCCGCAGGCGTCGCAACGGTAGGCATAGATCGGCATGGTGTTATTTCGCGAGAAAACTTCGGAATTGGTACAAAGGCGGACATCGGCGCGGGCCATGGCGGCCGCGGGAAATTCCCGTGCGACGATGCAAAGCCTTGAATTATAAACCGTTCCGGGGCCGCCTGATCGCCGGAAATGAGGGGGTGGCAGACCCCGAGCCGTCAGGCGATATGCACTTCCTTGACCGGCGCGTGATCTGCAATCCACTGCGGCAGCAGTGAACCGATCACCATGCCGCTGATCGAGAACAGCAGGCCCACCATTTGCGGCGGCACCACGGCATCGGCAAAGGCCAGCTCGCAGGTCAGCCAGGAGGACAGGCCCAGCAGGATCGCCGCCAGCCCGCCCTGGCGGGTGGCGTGCTTCCAGAACATGCCGAAGGCCAATGGCACGAAGGACGAGACCAGGGTGACCTTATAGGCATTTTCGACCATATGGAAGATCGACAGGTGCGAGTTAAGTGCGAACAGCGTCACCAGCGCGGTGAATACCAGCACCACGGTCTGCATCACGCGCAGGAACTGCCGGTCGTCGAGGTGGCGGAAGTACGGGCGCAGGATGTTCTCGGCAAAGGTCACCGACGGCGCCAGCAGCGTGGCCGACGCGCAACTCTTGATCGCCGACAGCAGCGCGCCGAAGAACATCACCTGGGCGAACATCGGTGCGTGCTGCAGGATCAGCTTCGGCAGGATCAGCTGCGAATCGGTGTCGATGTACCTGGCCACCATGCCGGGGTCGATCAGCGTGGCCGAATACGCCAGGAACATCGGGATAAAGGCGAAGCAGAAGTACAGCACGCCGCCCAGCACCGAGGCGCGCCCGGCGATCTGCTCGGTGCGCGACGAGGTCACGCGCTGGAACACGTCCTGCTGCGGGATCGAGCCCAGCATCATGGTGAACAGCGCCGCCGCGAAGCCGATGATCTGTATGAAATCCAGCGACGGCAGGAACTCGAACTTGCCGGCCGCGGCCGCGTGCGACACCACCGCCGTGACGCCGCCGGCCTGGCCGCTGACCTCGTAGCCGATATAGAGCATGCCGATCACGATGATGATCATCTGGATGAAGTCGGTGATGGCCACCGACCACATTCCGCCGAACAGCGTATAGACCAGCACGCTGGCTGCGCCGATCATCATGCCGGCCTCCTGCGACAGCGCGCCGTCCGAGACGGTATAGAAGACCAGCCCGAGCGCCTTGATCTGCGCCGCCACCCAGCCCAGGTAGGACACCACGATGCACAGCGTGGTCAGCACCTCGGCCAGCCGGCCATAGCGGTTGTGGTAGTAGTCGCCGATGGTCAGCAGGTTCATCCGGTACAGCGGCCGGGCGAAGAACAGGCCCACCAGGATCAGGCACAGCGACGAGCCGAAGGGGTCGGAGACCACGCCCGACAGGCCTTCCTTGAGGAATACGGCGGGGATGCCCAGCACCGTCTCCGAGCCGAACCAGGTGGCGAAGACGGTGGCGGTGACGATATGGAATGGCAGGCTGCGCCCGGCGACGGCGAAATCGGTGGTGTTGCGTACGCGCAGCGCCGCCCACAGGCCGATGCCGACCGAGATTACCCAGTAGATGATGACGAACCAGATCAGCATGCCGCTGCCCTATGCAGAAGTGCCCTTGTGGCGAGAAACCGAATGCCGGGCGGCGCATGAGTGCACGTTGCTTGCGCGCATCTGCCCGGAGTCCAATTCATCGGTCGGGGCCGCATATCGAGCTGCCTGGAGTTCTCGCGCTGGGCGGAAAACGCGGCCGGGGCTGCGGTCGTAGCCGAATCAAAACGCGGATTATAGCGACGCAGACCAGCGTGGGCGAAAAAAATTCCCCGCTGGCGCAAATGCGCCACGCGGAGCATCGCCTGCGCCACAAGGGCTGGCCGGCGGCTGCTTCAGCCGGACCGGCGGCGCCAGACCTGCCAGCGCTCCTGCCCCTGGAACACCGGCAGCGGCGCGGCCGTGGGCCGGTCCTCAAGTCGCTCGAAGGCCGGTGCCAGCAGCGCGTCAAGCGCCTCGGCCGGCATCGCGAACGGCGGCCCGCCGCGGTTTTCGCCGAGGTAGAAGTAGCCGGCCAGCAGGCCGCCCGGCGGCAGCAGTTGCGCGACCCGGGCGGCATAGTCGGCCCGCATCGCCGGCGGCAGCGCGCACAGGAAGGCCCGTTCGTAGATCAGCTCGCACGCCGGCTGCGGCGTGAAGGCAAAGAAATCGCCATGCTGCACCACTACCCCCGCCGGCCCCAGAGTCTGCCGCGCCGACGCCACCGCCTGCGGCGAGAAGTCGATTGCCGTCACCGGCCAGCCACGCTCGAACAGCCACGCGGCCTCCCAGCCGTTGCCACAGCCTGGCACCAGGGTCGGACATGGGGCACGGCCTTCAATGAACTGCCGGAATTCCTCGGGCACGCCGCCCTGGTCCCAGGGCGTGAAGCCCTGTTCGAAACGCTCGTCCCAGAATGCCGGGTCGGCGGCGTTGCGGGTGGCGAAGGTCGGCACGGGCTTGGCAGGGTCGCTCATGGTCACCTCAAAGATGGATCAGCCTGGGTGCGCTACCAGTAGCCCGCCCAGCCCAGCACATGCGTCAGCACGATGCCGGCGACAAAGCCGCCCAGCAACAGCAGCCCGGTGCCGAGCAGCCGGTTGGTGCGGCGCTGCTCCACCACCAGCATCGCCAGCAGCTTGTCCTGCTCGCCGTTGCTGGTCAGCGCGCGCCGCTCCAGGAACTGGTGCGCCAGGCGCGGGAAGTCGGGCAGCATCTTGGCCCACAGCGGCGCCTCCACCTTGACCCGCTCCCAGGCGCCCTTCCAGCCCACCTGCTCGTGCATCCAGCGCTCCAGGAAAGGCTTGGCGGTCTTCCACAGGTCCAGGTCGGGGTCGAGCTGGCGGCCCAGGCCTTCGATATTGAGCAGCGTCTTCTGCAGCAGCACCAGCTGCGGCTGGATCTCGACATTGAAGCGGCGCGAGGTCTGGAACAGGCGCATCAGCACCATGCCCAGCGAGATTTCCTTGAGCGGCTTGTCGAAGTACGGCTCGCAGCAGGCGCGCACGGCGCTTTCCAGCTCTTCGACACGGGTGTCTGGCGGCACCCAGCCGGACTCCACGTGCAGCAGTGCTACGCGGTGGTAGTCGCGCCGGAAGAAGGCGATGAAATTCTGCGCCAGGTAGTTCTTGTCGAACTCGGACAGCGCGCCGACGATGCCGAAGTCCAGCGCGATATAGCGGCCGAAGGTCTCGGGCTGCACCGACACCAGGATATTGCCCGGGTGCATGTCGGCATGGAAGAAGCCGTCGCGAAACACCTGGGTGAAGAAGATCTCGACACCCTCTTCCGCCAGCTGGTGCATGTCCACGCCGGCGGCCTTGAGCGACTCGGTGCGCGAGATCGGGATGCCGTGCATGCGCTCCATCACGAACACGGTGCTGCTGCACCAGTCCCAGAACACCTCGGGCACCAGCAGCAGGCTGGTGTCGGCAAAGTTGCGGCGCAGCTGGCTGGCATTGGCCGCCTCGATCATCAGGTCGAGTTCGTCGTGCAGATACTTGTCGAACTCGGCCACCACCTCGCGCGGCTTCAGGCGCTTGCCGTCGGCCCAGAAGCGTTCCAGCCAGGTGGCCATGTCGCGCATCAGCGCCAGGTCGCTGTCGATCACCGGCAGCATGCCCGGGCGCAGCACCTTCACCGCGACCTCGCGGCCGTGGCAGGGGCCGCCCTTGAGCGTGGCGAAGTGCACCTGTGCGATCGAGGCGCTGGCCACCGGCTGGTGCTCGAAGGTCTCGAACAGCTGGTCCAGCGGCCGCCCCAGCGCGCGCTCGATGATCTTCACCGCCACCACCGAATCGAACGGCGGCACCTGGTCCTGCAGCTTGGCCAGTTCGTCGGCAATGTCCGCCGGCATCAGGTCGCGCCGGGTCGACAGCACCTGGCCGAACTTGACGAAGATCGGGCCCAGCCGCGTCAGCGCCAGCCGCAGGCGCTCGCCGCGCGGCATCTCGAGCTTGCGCCCGATGGTGATGACGCGTACCAGGAAGCGGATCCTGCGGCTGCTGAAGCCCGAGAGCACCAGCTCGTCCAGGCCGTAATAGAGGATGACGAAGAGAATCTTGCCAAGGCGCAGGAGGCGGGTCATTCGGGAGTCTTCACAGGGCCGGGCAGGCAGTCATGTTGTTGGTGGATGGGATCGGGGCGCGGCCGGCTCAGCGGTGCGGCGACGGCAGCTTGCCGGACTGGCCCGACTGTCCGGAAGCCGGCGGCGGGCCGGCGCGCTCCAGCCGCTCCAGCCGTTTTTCGAGCCGGGCCAGGCTGTCGCGCAGCCGGCCCACGTCGGTGCCGAAGGCATCGAGCGCGGCGTGGCGCACCAGGGTCGGATGCTCGTCCAGCAGGTAGTCGGTGACGTTGTCGACCAGGGCGCGGCCCACGCGCGTGGCCTGCTCATGCACCTGGCGCGCGCCGTCGACCACGCGCTGCGCCACGCTGTCGCTCACCGGCCCGCCCAGGATGCCGCGCAGCGCGCGCGACAGGTCTTCGGCGGCGTCCCAGCGCAGGTTGCGCGCCAGCGTCGAGATGGTGTTGGCCAGCTCGGCGTCGCCCTCGATGCGGACATGGCGCATGGCGGCGGCCTGGCCGCCTTCGGCCACGTCGGCGGCCACCAGCGGCCACTGCTGCACCGGCACACGCAGCGTCACCGCGGGCGCCTCGGCCTCGGGCGCTGGTTCGGTGCAGCCGTGCTCCGTCACCTTCAGCGACAGCACGAAGGCGGCCGCATCGAAGCGGATCACGCGCCCGGCAAACGGCGTGAGCTGGTTGCGGGCCCACGGCTCCTGCTCAAGCAGGTGGTTCAGCGCCGAGATGGCGGGCATGGCCAGGGCGGAAGGCAGAGTATTCATGACAGCGCGGTTGGCGGGCAGGCAGCGACGCCGCAGGTCGGGCGTCCCAAACAAAAAAAGCCCACGCTTTCGCGTGGGCCTCCATTCTAAGCTACTCCCCCCGGCGCATCACCGCCGCGGGGTGCGGCATCAGGACTCTTGCTGGATGCCGGCCAGCAGCCAGCCGCCGGTGCCGCTGGCAGGCTTGGCCAGGTTCCAGACCTCGCCGAACGGCTGGGCCGCCTCGCCGGACTTCTCGCGGATCATGCCCGAGAAGCGCACGCTGGCGATATGCTGGGCCGCAGCCGACTCGATGCCGAGCAGCTGGGCTTCCAGCGTGACCACGTCGGTCTTGTTGACCTCGGCGCCGCGGTCGGCCAGGTCCATCTTGATCTCGGCGAACATCTCCGGCGTGGTGAACTCGCGGATGTCGTCCAGGTTGCCTGCATCCCACGCGGCCTGCAGGCGCACGAAATGAACCTTGGCGTTGCGCAGGAAGGCTTCGGTATCGAAGTCGGCCGGCACGCCCCACGGCTGCTGGGCCACCGCATCGGCCGCGACCGGGGCTGCCGATGCTGCCGGCAGTACCGTATTGGCGGCCGGGCCAGCCGGGCTACCCGAAGACACAGGCGTCGGCTCGCCGCGGAACATGGGCTCGGCGCTGCGGCCCAGGTTCGGCGCGTTGCCGGCGCCGGCGTAGGCCGGCTGCTGGGTGCGCTTGCTGCCGCCACGGAACTTGCGGATCAGCCAGATCGCAGCGAACGCCACCAGCGCGATCAGGATCAGATTGGACAGGAAGCTCAGTGCCGCCCCGCCCAGACCGAAGTGCGACAGAAGCCAGCCGATACCCAGGCCGGCGGCGATGCCGCCCAGGATGCCGCCCCAGTTGCGCTTGGGCGCCGCGGCCGCGGCCGCGCCGGCCGCACCGGCCGTTGCCGGAGCCGCCTGTTGTGCGGGCTGCTGCGCCTGCTGGGTCGGCGAAGTGGGCTGCGGCGCCTGCTGGCGCTGCGTGACCGACTCAGATTGCTTGCCGATGCTGCGCGAGCCGCCCATGCGCTTGGCATTGGCGTCGAACATCAATCCCAAGGCAATCGCGGTAATCAGCGACCCAACCAGGAATTTTCCACGAAATGACGACATATTCTGCTATCCCCTGTCAGTTTCACCCTATATGCGGGCGAGGCATGGCGATTTCAAGTCTTCTTAATACTTGCGCCCGACGTGGAGCGCCACCACTCCGGCCGTCAGATTGAAGTATTCGACATTTTCCAGGCCGGCATGTTCCATCAAGCGTACAAGTGAAGCCTGGTCTGGATGCATTCTGATCGATTCCGCGAGATAGCGATAGCTGGGGGCATCCCCTGCCACCCGCTCACCCAGCCACGGCAGCACCTTGAAAGAATAGACGTCGTAGGCCTTCTCCAGGGGTTTCCACACCTTGGAGAACTCCAGCACCATGACCTTGCCGCCCGGCTTGACCACGCGGCGCATCTCGGCCAGCGCGGCATCCTTGTGCGTCATGTTGCGCAGGCCGAAGGCCACGGTCACCAGGTCGAAATGGTTGTCCGGGAACGGAATGCGCTCGGCGTCGCACAGGCACACCGGGGTGACGATACCCTTGTTCAGCAGCCGGTCGCGGCCCACGCGCAGCATCGACTCGTTGATGTCGGTCAGCCAGACCTCTCCGGTCGGGCCGGCCTGCTTCGCGAACGCCTTGGCCAGGTCACCGGTGCCGCCGGCGATGTCCAGCACCTTGTGGCCGGGGCGCACGCCAGCCTGGGCGATGGTGAACATCTTCCAGAGCCGGTGCATGCCGCCCGACATCAGGTCGTTCATCACGTCGTACTTGCTCGCCACCGAATGGAACACGCCGGCAACCTTGTCGGCCTTTTCCGCTTCGTCGACCTTTTCAAACCCGAAGTGGGTTTCACTCATCTTTCAGACTCCAGGGTAATCGGTTCGGCGCGGCTCAGTGATGGCCGCAGCCGTGGCCGCCGGCAGCGCCGGCGGCGGGCATCGGGGTGTCGCGGTCGGCGCCGGCGGCTTCCAGGCGCTGCAGGTAGTCCTGCCAGAGCGCATCCTGGTTGTCGCCGAGGCGGTACAGCAGGTCCCAGGAATAGATGCCGGTATCGTGGCCGTCGGTAAAGCGGATCTGGATCGCGTAGTTGCCGACCGGCTCGACCGCGTTGACGCCCACCTCGCGCTTGCCGGTCTGCAGCACTTCCTGCCCCGGGCCGTGGCCCTGGACTTCAGCGGACGGCGAATACACGCGCAGCAGCTCGAACGGCAGCCGGAAGCTGCGGCCGTTGTCGAAGCCGATCTCCAGCACGCGGGATTGCGTATGGACGGTCAGCGCGGTGGGATGAGGGGTGTCTTTTTCCAGGCCTGCCATGATGATCGCGGCCCGGTTAGGGTCGCTCCTGAGGGGGTGATTGCCGCGCGATGCTGCCGGTACGGCACGGCATCACGCTTCGCATACGACCCGATAGCTTACCCCAGGCTCGCCGGCTTGCGCAGCCCGGGCCGCTTCCCCGTTCTGCGGCACGTAACGCAGGCGCCGTTGATGATAGGCCGCCACGGTGCTGCGGTGGGCAATACTGATGATGGCCGCCTGCGGCAGCGACTCCACCATCAGCCGGTACATGGCGCCTTCGGTTTCCTCGTCCAGCGCGCTGGTGGCTTCGTCCAGGAACAGGTAGTCCGGCTTCTGCAGCAGCGCGCGCGCGAAGGCCAGACGCTGCTGCTCGCCCGGCGAAAGCCGCAGCGCCCAGTTGTCGAACACGTCGAGCTGGTCCGCCAGCGCCGCCAGCCGCGCCTGGCGCAGCGCCGCCTGCAGCGCTTCCGCGCTATGCACGGTGCCGGCGTCCGGGTAAGCCAGCGCATCGGCCAGCGTGCCGATCGGCAGGTAGCTGCGCTGCGGCAGGAACAGCATGCGCGCGCCGTCGGGCATGGTCACGGTGCCGCTGCCGTACGGCCAGATCCCCGCCAGCGCGCGGAACAGCACGCTCTTGCCGCAGCCGGACGGGCCGCTGACCAGCCAGCGCTCGCCCGGCGCGACCGACAGCGAGAACGGCGCCACCAGCGGCCGCTGGCCCACGGCCGCGCTGCGCGCGGCGCGTACCGGCAGTGCCAGCGCCAGGCCGTCGATGGTGATGCCATTCTGCGGCTTGCCGGTATGTTCCACCTCGATATCGCGCACGCCGCCCGGCGCCAGGTCCTGGCGCTCGGCCACGCGGATCGCTTCCTGGAAATCGATCAGGCGGTTGGCGGCCGCCTTCCAGCCCACCAGCGTGGCGTAGCTGTCGACAAACCACGACAGCGCGCCCTGTACCTGGCCGAAGGCGGAGCTGGTCTGCATCAGGCCGCCGAGCGTCATCTTGCCGGCGAAGTAGCGCGGCGCCGCCACCAGGATCGGGAAGATGATGGCGAACTGCGCATAGCCGGAGCTGACAAAGGTCAGCCGCCGCGTATAGCGCATCAGCTGGTTCCAGTTGGCGCGGATGCGGTCGAAGCGCGCGCGCAGGCCGGCCTGCTCGGTGGGCTCGCCGCGGTACAGCGCCACCGGCTCGCTGTTCTCGCGCAGGCGCACCAGCGTGAAACGGAAATCCGCCTCATACTGCTCCTGCTGGAAGTTCAGGCCGATCAGCGGGCGGCCGACCACGTGCGCCACCAGCGAGCCGATCACCGCATAGCCCGCCGCGAACCACACCATATAGCCGGGGATGGTCCACTCGGTGCCGCCCAGCGCAAAGCTGATCGGCCCCGATACCGTCCACAGGATGCCGACGAAGGACAGCAGCGTCACCACCGAGTTGAGCAGCCCGAGCGACAACGACAGCGCGCCGTCCGTGAACAGGCGCAAATCGTCGGCGATACGCTGGTCGGGGTTATCGGTGGTGTGGGTCTGCTCGATGCGGTAATAGGCCTGGTGCCCGAGCCAGTGGCCCATGAAGCGGCCGGTCATCCAGGTACGCCAGCGCATCTGCAGCATCATGGTGTAGTACTGGCGCGAGATCGCCGCCACGATGAAGAACGCCGCGATCCACGAGAAGCGCAGCAGCAGCACCTTGAACGAGGCGTAGTCGCGCTGCTCCAGCGCGTTGTAGAACACGCGGTTCCACTCGTTGAGCAGCACGTTGATATAGACGATGCCGAGGTTGAGCACCACCACCAGCGCCAGCAGGCCAAGCCCGGCGAGGCGGTCCTCGGATTTCCAGTAAGGCTTGATCAGCGCCCACGTGGCAGCCATGCGCAGCCGGCTCTGGATCTTGAGGGCCCTGGCAGGGACGGCAGGGCCCGGTACGGTGACTGAGGTCGGAGTGGAGGACATAGCGGCAGTGCTTGGCCCGTCAGCGGATGCCGGCCGGGCTTGTTGTTCTGGATACCGTGGCGGCAGGCCACGGCGGCAACAGCATTCAGACGGTCACGGCCAGGCGTGGGTTCCGCGCGCCCCTCAGGCGTCGCCGGCTTCGAGCAGCGAAAGCGCCGTACGCAGCGCCGGCAACCGGCTGGCCAGCTCCTGCACGCGCACGGCATCCGCCGCGCGCTGCGGCGCGGCCCAGATTGCCTCGGGGAAATGGGTGTCCCAGCGGTAGCGCGGGATGATATGCCAGTGCAGGTGCGGCACCATGTTGCCAAAGGCCGCCAGGTTGACCTTGTCCGGCGCCATGACCTCGCGCACCACCCGTTCGACACGTGCGACCAGCCGCATCAGCCAGGCCTGGTCGGCATCCTCCAGGTCGCTCAGCTCGGCCACGTGATCGTTCCAGACGATGCGGCAGAAGCCCGGGAAACGGTCATGCTCGACCAGGATCAGCCGGGCGCGGTCGCCCATCCAGACCAGTTCGCCGCCGTCGGTCTCGCACAAGGGGCAGTTGGGTACGCGTGCCATCGTCGAGATTTAAACCAGCACCCGCTCGATACCGCCGGCGTTCGCCTTCGCGACGTACTCCGGCATCCAGTTTTCCCCAAGCAGATGCTTCGCCATCTCGATCACGATGTAATCCGCCTGCACCGTGGCATCTTCCTTGTAGCGCGACAGCCCCTGCAGGCACGACGGGCAGCTGGTCAGGATCTTGACGTCGCCGGTGAAGCCGTCGGCGCGCAGCTTGTCGGCGCCCTTGGTCATTTCCTCTTCCTTGCGGAAGCGGACCTGCGTCGAGATATCCGGACGCGTCACCGCCAGCGTGCCCGACTCGCCGCAGCAGCGCTCGTTCTTCTCGATCTTGCCCAGGCCGGTGTTGCCGCCCATCAGGTCATTGACCAGCTTGGTCGGGTCCATGGTCTTGATCGGGGTGTGGCAGGGATCGTGGTACATGTAGCGGGTACCGGTCACGCCTTCCAGCTTCACGCCCTTCTCGAGCAGGTATTCATGGATGTCGATGATGCGGCAGCCCGGGAAGATCTTGTCGAATTCATAGCCGGCGAGCTGGTCGTAGCAGGTGCCGCAGCTGACCACCACGGTCTTGATGTCGAGGTAGTTCAGCGTGTTGGCGACGCGGTGGAACAGCACGCGGTTGTCGGTGACGATCTTCTCGGCCTTGTCGTACTGGCCGTTGCCGCGCTGCGGATAGCCGCAGCACAGGTAGCCCGGCGGCAGCACGGTCTGCACGCCCACGTGCCACAGCATCGCCTGCGTGGCCAGGCCCACCTGCGAGAACAGCCGCTCCGAGCCGCAGCCGGGGAAGTAGAACACCGCTTCCGTTTCCGGCGTGGTCGCCTTCGGGTCGCGGATGATCGGCACGATCTCGTTGTCCTCGATGTCGAGCAGCGCGCGCGCGGTCTTCTTGGGCAGGTTGCCCGGCATCTTCTTGTTGATGAAGTGGATCACCTGCTCGCGCACCGGCGCCTTGCCCACGGTCGCGGGCGGATGCGCGGTCTGCTTCTTGGCGAATTTCTTCAGCACGTCATTGCCGAGGCGCTGCGCCTTGTAGCCCCAGTCGATCATGACCTTGCGGGTCAGGTTGATGGTCTCGGGGTTGGTGGCGTTGAGGAAGAACATCGACGCCGCGGTGCCGGGGTTGAACTTCTTCTGCCCCATCTTGCGCAGCAGGTTGCGCATGTTCATCGACACGTCGCCGAAGTCGATCTTGACCGGGCACGGCGTCACGCACTTGTGGCACACGGTGCAGTGGTCGGCCACGTCCGAGAATTCGTCCCAGTGCTTGACCGAGATGCCGCGGCGGGTCTGCTCTTCGTACAGGAAGGCCTCGACCAGCAGCGAGGTCGCCAGGATCTTGTTGCGCGGGCTGTACAGCAGGTTGGCGCGCGGCACGTGCGTGGCGCACACCGGCTTGCACTTGCCGCAGCGCAGGCAGTCCTTGACGCTCTCGGCAATCGCGCCGATATCGCTCTGCTGCATGATGATCGACTCATGCCCCATCAGGCCGAACGACGGCGTGTAGGCATTGCGCAGGTCGGCGCCGGGCAGCAGCTTGCCCTTGTTGAAGCGCCCTTGCGGATCGACCTTCAGCTTGTAGGCGCGGAAGTCGCCGATCTCTTCCTCGGTCAGGAATTCCAGCTTGGTGATGCCGATGCCGTGCTCGCCCGAGATCACGCCGTCGAGCGACCGCGCCAGGTCCATGATACGGGCCACCGCGCGATGCGCGTCCTGCAGCATGTCGTAGTCGTCGGAGTTGACCGGGATATTGGTGTGCACGTTGCCGTCGCCGGCGTGCATGTGCAGCGCCACGAAGACGCGGCCGCGCAGCACCTGCTTGTGGATCTTCTGGGCTTCGTCCAGGATCGGCTTGAACTCGCCGCCGTTGAAGATCTTGCGCAATTCGGCGCGGATCTCCGCCTTCCAGGACACGCGGATGGTGCGGTCCTGCAGCAGGTGGAACACGGTGGCATCAGGCTGATGCTGCAGGCGCGCATCGAACTCCTGCCCCAGCAGTCCCAGCCCGTGCCCGATCAGCGAGGCCTTGGCCTGCGTCAGCGGCACGTCCATGTGGTCCTGCAGGTAACACCAGCGCGCGCGGATCTCGCGCAGCAGCGTCAGCGCGTGCTGCACGCGGTCTTCCAGCAGCTCGGCGCTGGGGATCTCGTTGGCGTCGTCGCTGCGGCCCAGCGGCAGGTTGCCGCGCGCGAAGAACGCTTCGAGCGTGTCGACCAGCTTGAGCTTGCTCTTGATCGACAGCTCGATATTGATGCGCTCGATGCCGTCGGTGTACTCGCCCATCCGGTTCAGCGGGATCACCACGTCTTCGTTGATCTTGAAGGCGTTGGTGTGCTTGGCGATGGCGGCGGTACGCGAACGGTCCAGCCAGAACTTCTTGCGCGCCTCGGGGCTGACGGCGATAAAGCCTTCGCCGCTCTTGCCGTTGGCCATGCGGATCACTTCCGAGGTGGCGCGCGCCACGGCGTCTTCATCGTCGCCGACGATATCGCCGATCAGCACCATCTTCGGGAAGGCGTTGCGCTTGCTCTTGGTGGCGTAGCCGACCGCGCGCAGGTAGCGCTCGTCCAGGTGCTCCAGGCCGGCCAGGATGGCGCCGCCGGGCTTCTTGGTCTCGGCGTCGAGGAAGTCCTTGATCTCGACGATGCTGGGGATCGCGTCGCGCGCCTGGCCGAAGAACTCCAGGCAGACCGTGCGGATGAATTTCGGCATGCGGTGCAGGATCCAGCGCGCGCTGGTGATGATGCCGTCGCAGCCTTCCTTCTGCACGCCGGGCAGGCCGGCCAGGAACTTGTCGGTGACGTCCTTGCCCAGGCCTTCCTTGCGGAACTTGCGGCCCTCGATGGCCAGCGTCTCGGTGCGCAGCACCTTCTCGCCCGGGGCGCGGTTGCCGTCCGACCATTTCAGTTCGAAGGTGGCCACCGGCACGTCGTGGATCTTGCCCAGGTTGTGGTCCAGCCGGGTGATCTCCAGCCAGTTGCCTTCCGGATCCACCATGCGCCACCAGGCCAGGTTGTCCAGCGCGGTGCCCCACAGCACGGCCTTCTTGCCGCCCGCGTTCATGGCCACGTTGCCGCCGATGCAAGAGGCATCGATCGAGGTCGGGTCGACCGCGAACACCAGGCCTGCCTTGTCGGCAGCGTCGGCCACGCGGCGCGTCACCACGCCGGCGCCGGAGAAGATGGTCGCGACCTTGTGCGACACGCCCGGCAGGTCGGTTTGCTCCACCGGCCCGAGCTGCTCCAGCTTCTCGGTATTGATCACCGCGCTCATCGGCGTCAGCGGCACGGCGCCGCCGGTATAGCCGGTGCCGCCCCCGCGCGGAATGATGGTCAGGCCCAGTTCGAAGCAGCCCTTGACCAGCCCGGCGATCTCTTCCTCGGTATCGGGCGTCAGCACCACGAACGGGTATTCCACGCGCCAGTCGGTGGCGTCGGTCACGTGCGACACGCGCGACAGGCCATCGAACTTGATGTTGTCCTTCTGCGTGACCTTGCCCAGCACGCGCTGCGCGCGCTTGCGCAGGTCGTAGGCCGCGGCGAATTCGTTCTTGAAGTCCTCGATCGCCTGCTTGGCGAAGGCGACCAGCTGCTCCACGCGGTGCGAACGGTCCTCGGCGGCGGGCTCGGCGTGCTCGGCACGGTCGGCGGCGCGGCGCTTCTCGATCTCGTTCAGGCGGTGGTGCAGCGCGCTGACCAGCATCTGGCGGCGCTTGGGATTTTCCAGCAGGTCGTCCTGCAGGTAGGGATTGCGGCGGACCACCCAGATATCGCCCAGCACCTCGTACAGCATGCGGGCCGAGCGGCCGGTGCGGCGCTCGCTGCGCAGCTCGTCCAGGATGCGCCAGGCTTCCTCGCCCAGCAGGCGGATGACAATCTCGCGGTCCGAGAAGGACGTGTAGTTATAAGGGATTTCACGCAGGCGCGGCGGGGCGTCCTGCGCGGCGAGCTTGGCGTCGAGCACGAGTGGGGCGTTCATTGGGGGACCGCTTCCTGCTGCGCACGGGGACTGTGCGCGAATCGTTCATTAAAGGGCGATTGTACTTCAACCCCTGCTTTCGCCGCACCGCAACATAGAGGAATCCTTGTCGGAACAAGGGATTAGGCAGCTTTCTGGCCTGGCAATGGCGCCCCACGGTGGTGCCGGCAACGCACCGGATCAGAACCAGGCCTTGAACGTTTGCGCAATGTTCTGCCAAAAACTGTCCGGGATCCAAAGCAGGCTGACGGTCATGAACAGATAGCGGATGAACTTGCCGACCGCCATCCAGGCCAGGCTGGGCCAGAAGGAGAGGCGCAGCCAGCCGGCTAAAGTGCACAAAGGATCACCAATGCCGGGCAGCCACGAGAACAGCAACGTAGGCGGCCCAAGCCGGCGCATCCACCGGAAGTAGCGCGCGTCGAGCTTGGGCTTGGGCGGTTTGCGCGCGTGCTCGCGATGCTCCAGGTGCTCACGGTCGTGCTCGCGCGCCCGGCGCCGCTTGTGGTAGCGCACCAGCGCCAGCTTGGCGGCATAGCCCAGCCACCAGTCGATGGCGCCGCCCACGGTGTTGCCGGCAGTGGCCACCACGATCGCCGGCCAGAACATCTGCGGGTTGAGCTTGACGTAGCCGAACACCGCCGGCTCCGAGCCCAGCGGCAGCAGCGTGGCCGAGATCAGGCTGACCACAAAGATCGCGGGCAGGCCCACCTTGGGCAGGGCAATGGTTTCGAACAGCCAGTCGAAGAAGGCTTCCATGTCAGGGTGAGCAAGGGGGCCGGGCCATTCTAGCAGCGGCCCTGCCAGGACCCCGCCCCGCGAATGGGGAGCGGGCAAACCACATGGCACCTGTGCTGGATTTGTGATTAACTGTTAGAGCCTGTTGTGGCCAATCGTTCGCCGGCCGCAGCATTCGCGCCAGCATTGAAGCCGCTCGCCGCGTGCGCTGGCGCACCTACAGCAGTTGTAGCGGCAGCACCAATATCACGAATTAGCCGTCCTATAGCCGTCTTAAGCGGCAGTACCGCGTCGTGGCCAGTCCCACGCAGTTCTTTCGGGATTTCGGGCAATTGGTCATGCGCGTCCACCCCACATGGAGACAAGCATGGCGATTCCGATCCGCCTGACGGTCAACGGCAAGTCCGTTGACGCGCAGGTAGAACCCAACACCCTCCTGGTCCAGTTCCTGCGCGAACAATTGCGCCTGACCGGCACCCACGTCGGCTGCGACACCGCGCAGTGCGGCGCCTGCACGGTCCACCTGGATGGCCGGGCGGTCAAGTCGTGCAATATCCTCGCGGTCCAGGCCGACGGCGCCGCCGTGACCACCATTGAGGGCCTCGCCGCTCCCGGCACGCTGCACCCGATGCAGGAAGCCTTCCGCGAATGCCACGGCCTGCAATGCGGCTTCTGCACGCCGGGCATGGTGATGAGCGCCACCGCGCTGGTGCAGGAACATCCGGGCGCCGACGCCGCCACCATCCGCGCCCACCTGGAAGGCAACCTGTGCCGCTGCACGGGCTACCACAACATCGTGCGCGCAGTGCAGCAGGGCCAGGCGGCCATGCAGGGCACCGCCGCCAGCGCTGAATAAGGGGGACCGGCCATGAACGCACCCGAAAGCCAGCGCCTGGTAGGCGCGCCGGTCAAGCGCAAGGAAGACTATCGCTTCCTGACCGGCAACGGCCAGTACACCGACGACATCGTGCTGCCGCAGCAAAGCTACGCGTACTTCCTGCGCTCGCCGCACGCGCATGCGCGCATCCGCTCGATCGACAAGACCGAGGCCCTGGCCGCGCCCGGCGTGATCGCCGTGCTGACCGGCGACGAGCTGGCGGCCGACAAGGTCGGCGGCCTGCCCTGCGGCTGGCTGATCCACAGCATCGACGGCTCGCCGATGAAGGAGCCGCCGCACCCGGTGATTGCCCACGACAAGGTGCGCCACGTCGGCGACCAGGTCGCGCTGGTCATCGCCGAGACCCTGCAGCAGGCGCGTGACGCGGCAGAGAAGATCGACGTCGACTATGAAGAGCTGCCCGCCGTGGTCAGCGCCGCGGATGCCGCCAAGGCGTCCACCCTGGTGCATGACGACGTGCCGGCCAACACCTGCTACACCTGGGGCCACGGCGACAAGGCCGCCACCGACGCCGCCTTTGCCAAGGCCGCGCACGTGACCACGCTGGACATCGTCAACAACCGGCTGATCCCCAACGCGATCGAGCCGCGCGCGGTCAATGCCAGCTACACGCGCCAGGACGACAGCTACACCGTCTACGTGGCCAACCAGAACCCGCACGTCGAACGCCTGCTGATGGGCGCGTTCGTGCTGGGGCTACCCGAATCGCGCCTGCGCATCATCGCACCGGACGTGGGCGGCGGCTTCGGCTCCAAGATCTTCCTGTACCCGGAAGACGTGGCGCTGACCTGGGCCTCGAAGAAGATCGGGCGCCCGGTCAAGTGGACCGCGGACCGCTCCGAGTCCTTCCTGACCGATGCCCACGGCCGCGACCACGTGACCAGGGCCGAGCTGGCGCTCGACGCCGACGGCAAGTTCCTGGCGATGCGGGTGCATACCACCGCCAATATGGGCGCCTACCTGTCGACCTTCGCCAGCAGCGTGCCCACCATCCTGTATGCAACGCTGCTGGCGGGCCAGTACGCCACGCCCGCGATCTACGCCGAGGTGCAGGCCGTGTTCACCAACACCGCGCCGGTGGATGCCTATCGCGGCGCCGGCCGGCCCGAGGCCACCTATGTGGTCGAGCGCCTGGTAGAAACCGCCGCGCACGAGATGAAGATCGACCCGGCCGAGCTGCGCCGCAAGAATTTCATCCGCCAGTTCCCGTACGCCACGCCGGTGGGCCTGACCTACGACACCGGCGACTACGAGCCGTGCCTCGCGCGCGCGCAGGAGCTGGCCGACGTCAAGGGCTTCCCGGCCCGGCGCGACGAAGCGAAGCAGCGCGGCAAGCTGCGCGGCCTGGGCTATTCCTGCTATATCGAGGCCTGCGGGCTGGCGCCGTCGAATATCGCCGGCGCGCTGGGCGCGCGCGCGGGGCTGTTCGAGGTGGGCGAGATCCGCGTGCACCCGACCGGCACCGTGACCGTGTTCACCGGCTCGCACAGCCATGGCCAGGGGCACGAGACCACCTTCGCGCAGGTGGTCGCCGACCGGCTCGGGCTGCAGCTGGACCAGGTCGAGATCGTGCACGGCGACACCGGCCGGGTGCCGTTCGGCATGGGCACCTATGGCTCGCGCTCGCTGGCGGTGGGCGGCTCGGCCATCGTCAAGGCGCTCGACAAGATCGAGGCCAAGGCCAAGAAGATCGCCGCGCACCTGCTGGAAGCCGCCGACACCGACATCGAGTTCAGCAACGGCGTGTTCCGCGTGGCCGGCACCGACCGCACCAAGACCTTCGGCGAAGTCGCGCTCTCCGCCTACGTGCCGCACAACTATCCGCTCGACAAGCTGGAGCCGGGCCTGAACGAAAACGCGTTCTACGACCCGACCAACTTCACCTACCCGTCCGGCGCCTATGTGTGCGAGGTGGAAGTCGATCCCGATACCGGCGAGTCGCAGGTGGTCAAGTTCACCGCGGTGGACGACTTCGGCAACATCATCAACCCGATGATCGTCGAAGGCCAGGTCCATGGCGGCATCGGCCAGGGGCTGGGCCAGGCCATGCTGGAGCAGTGCGTCTACGACAACGACAGCGGCCAGTTGCTGACCGGCTCGTACATGGACTACGCCATGCCGCGCGCCGGCGACCTGCCCGACTTCACCGTCGAGACCGCCACCGGCACGCCCTGCACCCACAACCCGCTGGGCGTGAAGGGCTGCGGCGAGGCCGGCGCGATCGGCTCGCCGCCGGCGTTCATCAACGCGCTGGTGGATGCGCTCAGCCCGCTGGGCGTGAAGGACATCCAGATGCCCGCCACGCCGCACCGGGTCTGGCAGGCCATCCAGGCCGCCCGGCCGTGACCCACGCACACCGCAAAGGAAACCGACATGTACGCATTCAATTTTGAACGCGCCGCGGATGCCAAGGCAGCCGTGGCCACGCTCAGGGCCGATCCCGACGCCAAGTTCCTCGGCGGCGGCCAGAGCCTGCTGGCCGCGATGAAACTGCGGCTGGCCGCGCCCTCCGTGCTGGTGGACGTGGCGCGTATTCCCGGCATGGCCGAGATCCGCGTCGAAGGCAATGAGATCGTGGTCGGCGGCGCCGCGCGCCATGCCGATGTGGCCGAGCATGCCGAGGTGCGCCGGCGCATCCCGGCGCTGGCGGCACTGGCCGGCGGCATCGGCGACCGCCAGGTGCGCGCCATGGGCACCATCGGCGGCGCGCTCGCCAATGACGATCCCGCTGCCGACTATCCCGCGGGTGTGCTGGGGCTCGGGGCGACCGTGGTCACCGACCGCCGCACCATCGCCGCCGACGACTTCTTCAAGGGCCTCTATGAGACCGCGCTGGAACCGGACGAGCTGATCACCGCGGTGCGCTTCCCGATCCCGGAGCAGGCGGCCTACGCCAAGTTCCGCAACCCGGCCTCGCGCTTCGCGCTGGTGGGCGTGATGGTGGCGCGCACCGGCAACACGGTGCGCGTGGCGGTGACAGGCGCGGCCGACAGCGTGTTCCGCTGCCAGCCGCTGGAGCAGGCGCTGTCGGCCGCCTTCACCGCGCAGGCGGCGCGTGGGGTGAAGGTCGATGCGTCGACGCTGAATGCCGACCTGCATGCGTCGGCGGAGTACCGGGCGCATCTGATCCCGGTGCTGGCGGCAAGGGCAGTGGAGGCGGCGGCGAAGGGGTAGCGCTTCGCCGCCGCTTGTTGTCTCCCCTCTCCCGCACGGCGGGAGAGGGGAGCAAACCGCCGGCGCTTTTGTGGCGTTGGCACACAAGATTGCTCATGCTTCCCACCTCCATCGACGACACCATCGCCCAGCTGGAACGCCAGCAATACTTCGCCGACCGCGAGACCGCCACGGTGCTCTATCTCGCCCTGCGCATGCAGCGGCCGCTGTTCCTGGAAGGCGAGCCCGGCGTCGGCAAGACCGCCATGGCGCAAGCGATGGCGGGCGTGCTCGGCACGCGGCTGCTGCGGCTGCAATGCTATGAAGGGCTGGACGCCGCCAGCGCGCTGTACGAATGGGACTACCCGCGCCAGATCATGGCGCTGCGCCTGGCCGAGGCGCGCGGCGAGCGGCCCGAGGCGCAGTCGCTGTACCACGATGACTACCTGCTCAAGCGCCCGCTGCTGGAATCCCTGCTGCCCGACCCCGCCGCGCCCGACGTGCCGCGCGTGCTGCTGATCGATGAGATCGACCGCGCCGACGAGCCCTTCGAAGCGTTCCTGCTGGAGGTGCTGTCCGAATTCCAGGTGTCGATCCCCGAGATCGGCGTGATCCGCGCCGAGCGCCCGCCGCTGATCGTGATCACCTCCAACCGCACCCGCGAAGTCCACGACGCCCTCAAGCGCCGCTGCCTGTACCAGTGGATGGGATACCCCGAGCGCGACCGCGAACTGCAGATCGTGGCCGCGCGCGCGCCCGAGGCCGCCGCGGCGCTGCAGGCCCAGGCCATCGACTTTATCCACCGGCTGCGCGGCATCGACCTGTTCAAGGCGCCGGGCATCGCCGAGGCCATCGACTGGTGCCGCGCGCTGTCCGCGCTGGGCGCGACCGAGCTCGATCCGCAGTCCGTGCGCGACACGCTGGGCGTGCTGCTCAAGTACCAGGACGACCTGGCGCGCGTGGACGGCCCCACCGTGGCCGAGCTGCTGGCGGGTGCCACGCCGGGAGGCTGAAGATGGCCACGCTGCACGCCGCCGCACGGCCCGCCGCACCGGCCCTGCCGGTGCTGGCGCGCAACGTCACGCACTTCATGCGGCTGTTGCGCGACGGCGGCTTCGCGCTATCGCCGGCCCATGCTGTCGATGCCTTGGAGGCGCTGCGCCATATCGATATCGGCCAGCGCGACGAGGTACGCGCCGCGCTGGCGGCGCTGGTGCTGTCCGGCCCCGACCAGCGCCCGCTGTTCGATGCCGCCTTCGACCTGTTCTGGCGCGATCCCGACTGGGAAGGCAAGCTGCGCGCGCTGCTGCTGCCGCGCGTCGACAGCGGCGCGCCGCCACCGAAACGCAGCAACCGGCTGGCCGATGCCCTGGCCGCGCGCCAGCCCGAAGCGCAGTCACGTCCGGCACAGGCCGAAGCCGAGCGCATCCACGTGCCGCTGACCTTCTCCGACCAGGAACGCCTGGCGCAGCGCGACTTTGAAACCCTGACCGCGCAGGAATGGCGCGCGCTGCAGCACCTGGTGCGCACGCGCCGCGCCCACCTGGCCTTGCAGCGCACCCGCCGCCTGCGCGCCGCCACTTGTGGCACCCATGCCGACCTGCGCGCCAGCGCGCGCCTGGCGGTGCGCCAGCATGGCGAGTGGCTGCGCTGGAAATTCCGCAAGCACGCCGAGCGCAAGCCGCCGGTGGTGCTGCTGCTCGACATCTCCGGCTCGATGAGCCAGTACTCGCGCGCGGTGCTGTACTTCTGCCATGCGCTGATGCAGTCGCGCGAGCGGCTGTCGGTATTCCTGTTCGGCACGCGGCTGACCAACATCACGCGCTCGCTGCGCGAACGCGACCCCGACGAGGCCGTCGCGCTGATCACCGGCCAGGTGCGCGACTGGGCCGGCGGCACCCGCATCGGCGCGGCGCTGGCCAGCTTCAACCGCCATTGGGCGCGGCGCACGCTGTCCGGGCGCGCCACCGTACTGCTGGTCACCGACGGCCTGGACCACGAGCATATCGACCTGCTCGGCGACGAAATGGCACGGCTGCGCCGCTTTGCGCACCGCATCGTCTGGCTCAACCCGCTGCTGCGCTACCCCGGCTTCACCCCGCAGGCGCGTGGCGTGCAAGCCATCCTGCCGCACGTGGACGCACTGCGCCCGGCCCATAACCTGGACAGCCTGCTGGCGCTCGAGACGCTGCTGTCCGACCATGGCGGCCCGCCCCGGGCCGCCACCCCTGCCCTCGCCAGGCACAACAAGGAAGCCCCGCCATGGAAATGAACCAGAGCCAGCGCCTGCCGGTCCCGCAGCAGGTGGCATGGGAAGCGCTCAACGACACCGAGCTGCTCAAGCACTGCATCCCGGGATGTGAGAGTATCGAGCCCGACGGCGACAACGCGTACCAGCTGGCCCTGACGGCCGCGGTGGGCCCGGTCAAGGCGCGCTTCAAGGGCCGCATGGCACTGGAAGACATCCAGGCCCCCGACAGCTACACCATCCGTTTCGATGGCCAGGGTGGCGCGGCGGGATTCGGCAAGGGCAGCGCCCAGGTCCGGCTGGAAGCAGACGGTGACGAGACCGTGCTGACCTACACCGTCAACGCCCACGTGGGGGGCAAGATCGCACAGATCGGCTCGCGGCTGGTGGACGCCGCGGCGCGCAAGATGGCAGACACCTTCTTTGCGCGCTTCACCGAGGCCGTCACCCCTGACGCCACCGACGAAACGCCAGCGGCCGAGAGCGCCCCCGCCGCGGCCGCCGGCGACAATGAACCAACAGAGGAACCGAAGCGGAAACGATCATGGACAGCGTGGATCTCGAAGTCCTGAAGAACAGCGTGCAGTGGCAGCAGCAAGGCCATCGCGTGCTGCTGGTCACGGTAGTGCGGACCTGGGGCTCGTCGCCCCGGCCCGAAGGCGCGATGCTGGCCGTGCGCGACGACGGCCTGGTGGTGGGCTCGGTCTCGGGCGGCTGCATCGAGGACGACATCATCGACCGCGTGCGCCGGCAGGGCATCACCGCCGACCACCCGGAAGCGATCAAGTACGGCATCAGCGCCGAGGAAGCCCACCGCTTCGGGCTGCCGTGCGGCGGCACCATCGAGCTGGTGACCGAACCGCTGACCCCGGCCAGCGGCATCGCCGAGCTGCTCGATGCCGTTGAGAACGGCCGCCTGGTCGCGCGCACGCTCGACATGGCCACCGGCACCGCCACGCTGGGCCCGGCCAACGCCACCGACGGCCTGGTGTTCGACGGCAAGACCCTGCTGACCATCCACGGCCCGCGCTACCGCATGCTGGTGATCGGCGCCGGGCAGCTGTCCAAGTACCTGTGCCAGATCGCCGTGGGCCTGGGCTTCCAGGTCACCGTGTGCGACCCGCGCGAGGAATACACCGAGACCTGGGACATCCCCGGCGTGACCATGGTGCGCACCATGCCCGACGACACCGTCACCGACATGAAGCTGGACGAGCGCTGCGCCGTGATCGCGCTCACGCACGACCCCAAGCTGGACGACCTGGCGCTGATGGAAGCGCTGCGCACCCGCGCCTTCTACGTGGGCGCGCTGGGTTCGCGCCGCAACAACCAGGCGCGCCGCGAACGGCTCAAGGAATTCGACCTGACCGAGCTGCAGCTGGCGCGGCTGCATGGCCCCGTGGGCATCTACATCGGCAGCCGCACGCCGCCCGAGATCGCCATCTCGATCCTGGCCGAGGTGATCGCGGCCAGGAACCACGTATCGCTGCCCGACATCCTGCAGGTGGAAGGCGCCAAGGCCGCACGCGAGATGGCTGCCGGCACCGGCAGCAGCTGCGACGTCGCGCCCGATCCCACCTGACGACCTCGCAAGTGCCGCCATGACTGCCGCCCCCAACGCTCCCCTGCTCCGCACCGACCTGCCCACCGGCATCCTGCTGGCCGCAGGCTACGGCCACCGCTTCGACGCCGCCGGCAAACGCAACAAGCTGCTGGAGGTGCTGCCCGGCGGCCGCTCCGTGGCCTGGCGCAGCGCCCGCACGCTGGCCGCGGCGCTGCCGGAATCGATCGCCGTCATTCGTCCGGGCAACCCGGCACTGGCGGAGGAACTGCGCCGCGGCGGCTGCCGCGTGCTCGAGTCGCCCGACGCCGAAGCCGGCATGGGCGCTGCCCTGCGTGCTGCCGTGGCCGCCACGCCCGAAGCGCGCGGCTGGGTGGTGGCGCTGGCGGACATGCCCTGGCTGCCGATGGAACTGATCCGGGCGGTGGCATTGACGATCACCGCGCCGGACACCATCGCCGCCCCTTGGCGCAACGGGCAACGTGGGCATCCGGTGGGTTTTGGCGCAGCCTGGCGCGAGGAATTGCTGAAGCTGGATGGCGATGAGGGCGCGCGGGCGTTGCTGAAGGACAAGCCTGTGACGCGGATCCTGACCGAGGATGAAGGGGCGTTTCGGGATATTGATACGCCCGGGGATCTGAAGTGACCCCCACCAACCTCACCCGATCCCCTCCGCCAGCTCGCTCGTCTTCACCGCCATGATGAAATCATTCCGGTGCAAGCCCTTGATCTTCTTGGTCCGCCACGACACCGTGGCATGCCCCCAGCCAAAGCTGATCTCGGGATGATGCCCCTGCGTCTCGGCCAGTTGCCCGACGCCGTTCACGAACGCCAGCGCCTGCGCGAAATTGCCGAAGGTGAAACGCCGTTCGATCCGCGTCGCGCTATCGACCAGCTCCCATCCCGGCGCCTGCTGCAATAGCATCTCGGCTTCAGCCGGCGTCAGCGGCGGCACGCCGCCACGGCAAGGCGTGCACGATTGCGCTGCCAGGTCTTCGCTCATGGTCATGCTCCCCGACCGGAAGAACAGCCCGCGCCTCAGGCCCCTTCGGTCTCAGTCAGTGCGCGCAGGAACTCGCTGCTCCACCAGTGCACATCCTGCGCGCGGATGCGCTCCAGCAATTTCTGATGCCGCTGCTGGCGCTCGGCCAGCGGCATGTGCAGCGCCTGCTGGATCGCCTGCGCGGTGGCGCGCGTGTCGTACGGATTGACCAGCAGCGCCTCGCGCAGTTGCTCGGCGGCGCCGGCAAAGCGCGACAGCACCAGCACCCCCGGGTCCTCGGGGTCCTGCGCGGCGATGAACTCCTTGGCCACCAGGTTCATGCCGTCGCGCAGCGGCGTCACCAGCGCCACGCGGCTGGCGCGGCACAGGCCGGGCAGCCGCTTGCGCGCGGTGGTGCGGTGGATATAGCGCACCGGCATCCAGTCCAGCTCACCGAACTCGCCATTGATGGAGCCGCTCAGCTGTTCCATCTCGCGGCGCAGGTCGACGTAGGCATCGACCGACTCGCGCGAGGGCGCGGCGATCTGCACCAGCGTTGCGCTCGAGCGGTTCTCTGGGTACTCGGCCAGCAGCCGGTAGAACGCCTTGAGCCGCTGCGGCAGGCCCTTGGAATAGTCGAGCCGGTCGATGCCAAGCAGCAGCCGGCGGCGCGCGTACTGCGCGCACATCATCTCGTAGGTTTCCTGCGCGTCCGCGCCGCGGCCCAGCTCCATGAACTCGTCGACGTCGATGCCGATCGGGAAGGCCTGCGCCCGCACCGTGCGGTGGAAGGCGCGGTAGCGGTGCTCGCCCATCGGCTCGGCCTGCGCTTCGGCCTGCACATAGCGCGAGAAGTGCTCGACATCCGCATGGCTCTGGAAGCCGAGCAGGTCGTAGGCAAACAGTGCGCGCATCAGCCACTCGTGCTGCGGGATGGCGGCCAGGATCAGCGGCGGCGGCAGCGGTACATGCAGGAAGAAGCCGATCTTCTGCCCGCAGCCAATCGCGCGCAACTCTGACGCCAGCGGGATCAGGTGGTAGTCATGGATCCAGATGATGTCGTCGGGCTGCAGCAGCGGCGCCAGCTTGCGCGCGAACAGCTGGTTCACGCGCCGGTATCCGTTCAGGAAATTGGAGTCGAAGTCCGCAAGGTCCAGCCGGTAGTGGAATACCGGCCACAGCACGCCGTTGCTGTAGCCCAGGTAATAGGCGTCGTGGTCCTCGCGGCTCAGGTCGACGGTGGCCAGCGTCACGTTGCCGGCCTGCTGCAGATGCAGGTCGCCTTCACCGGGCGTGCCGCCCTGGGCGGTTTCCAGCGCCTTGCCGCTCCACCCGAACCACATGCCGCCGGTCTGGCGCAGGGCTTCGGATAGCGCCACGGCGAGGCCGCCCGCCGCCACGTTGCGGGGATCGGCGACCCGGTTGGATACCGCTACAAGTCTTGGCATATGTTGTTCTTGGAGTCCTCTGTTCTGGTTGCCGTGCGCGCAGGCGGTTCAGATCACCGTGTCCCACGGCGCCGACAGCCGCATCGCGCCATTGATCAGCCCGACCATCGAATACGTCTGCGGAAAATTGCCCCACATCTCGCCGGTCACCGGATGGGTATCCTCGGACAGCAGCCCCAGCGGATTGCGCGAGGCCAGCATCGACTCGAAAATCTCGCGCGCTTCCTCGCGCCGGCCGATGCGCGCAAGGGCATCGATGCGCCAGAACGTGCAGATGTTGAACGCGGTCTCGGGCTTGCCGAAATCGTCGGGCGCCTCGTAGCGGCGCATATAGGGTCCGTCGCACAGCGATGCCTCCAGCGCCTTGACGGTGGCGATGAAGCGCGGATCGCGCGGCTCGATGAAATTGACTTCGGCCATCAGCAGCACGCTGGCATCCAGCTCGCGCCCGCCGAAGCTCTCGGCGAAGGCCTGGCGCTCCTCGCTCCAGGATTCGGCCAGAATGCGCTCCTTCATGCGCTCGGCATGGTCGTGCCAGTAGGCGGCACGCGCCTGCAGCTGGAGCTTGTCGGCAACCTTGGCCAGGCGGTCGCAGGCGGCCCAGCTCATCAGCGCCGACGACGTATGCACGCGCGCCCGCGTGCGCAGCTCCCACATGCCGGCATCGGGCGTGCCGAACACTTTCACTGCCTGTTCGCCGACCTCTTCCAGCCGGCGGAATTCAGCGGGGCCGCCGCGGTGCAGCAGCCGGTGATCATGGAAGGCCTGGGCCGCGCCCAGCACCACGTTGCCGTAGACATCGTGCTGGAAGTGCTCCTGCGCCTGGTTGCCCACGCGCACCGGGCCCATGCCGCGGTAGCCCGGCAGATGGTCGAGCATGCTTTCAGGCAGCTCGCGCTCAAGGCCGATGCCGTACAGCGGCTGGATATGTCCGTCCTGCGACTGCATCACCACGTTGGACAGCCAGCGCAGGTAATCCTCCATGGTGCCGACCTCGGACAGGCTGTTGAGCGCGCGCACCACGAAGAAGGCGTCTCGCAGCCAGCAGAAGCGGTAGTCCCAGTTGCGGCCGCTGCCCGGCGCCTCGGGGATGCTGGTGGTCATCGCCGCGACGATGGCGCCGGTCTCTTCGAACAGCGACATCTTCAGCGTGATAGCCGCGCGGATCACCGCGTCCTGCCATTCGCGCGGCACCGCCAGGCGGCGGCTCCACAGGCGCCAGTAGGCGGTGGTCTCCTGCTCGAAGTCGCGCGCGGTTTCTTCCACGCCGTGCGCGAGGGTCTCGTCCGGGCCGAGGATGAAGTTGTACCCGCGCGTGACCAGGAACGGCGTATGCGACAGCACGTACGCCATCGGCGCGTCGGTGGTCATGCGCAGGGTCATGTCGTCGCCGATATAGCGCACATGGCTGCTGCCGCGCGTCGTCTGCGGCGCCTTGCGGCCCCATTCGAAGCGCGGCGCCACCACCACGCGCACGCGCGGCGCGCCGCGCACCGGGCGGATGCGCCGGACCAGCGTGGTCGGGCGGAAATAGCGCCCCAGCCGGAAGAAGCGCGGCGCAAAGTCGGTGATCTCCAGGCAGTTGCCGTGGATGTCCGTCAGCCGCGTGCGCAGCACCGCGGTATTGGGCTCGTACCATTGCCGCGACGACTGGAAGTCCTCGATCTCGATCGAGAAATGGCCGGCGTTCTCGCTCGGGTCCAGCAGGGCGTTGAACACCGGGTCGCCATCGAAGCGCGGCAGGCACGACCAGACAATGCGCGCGCGGCAGTCCACCAGCGCAGAGATGGCGCAGTTGCCGATCATGCCAAGCGACAACGACGGATTGGCAAAGCGGCTGCCGCCGTCCACGGTCTTGTGCACGCCTTCGGTCGGCGGCTGGCCCGGTTCGCTCGGGCTGCTCGGATTGGTCACAGCGATACCTCCCTCAGGATGTCGTTGTGCGCCGGGCCGGGCCTGGCTCGGCCTCATTCGGCACGGCGCGCGGGTGGCCGCCGGCGCCTTCCAGCGCGCGGGCCGATCGGTGCAGCCAGCTGCGCAGCGCGGCCGGCCCGGGCACGGTGACGCTGGCCACGGTCTCGCGCTGGCCCACCAGCACGCCCAGCCCGCCGAGCTTGCGCACGGCGGCAAAGCCCGGCTCGTCGGTCAGGTCGTCGCCGGCAAAAAGCGGCATGCGCTCGGCGAACGGCGCGGATTTCATGAATGCGGCAATGGCGTCGCCCTTGTCGACGCCGGCCGGCTTGATCTCGACCACCATCTTGCCGGGCAGCGCTTCCAGTCCGACGGCATGGCGCAGCACCTCGGTGACCGCGGCATCGACCACGCCGGCAAGTTCAGGCGCCTGGCGGTAGTGGATGGCGACGGCGACGGACTTGCGCTCCAGCCGCAGCGCGGGATAGGCGCGCACCAGCGCTTCCAGGTGGGGGATCAGCAGTTCCAGGCCGGGGGCGGCGGAAGTCTTGGACACCATGCCGCCGTCGGTGCGGAATTCAGCACCATGCACGCCGGCCGCCGGCAGCCGCAGCGGCTGCAGGAAGTGGTCGAGTTCAGAGATCGGCCGCCCGGAGATGACGGCCAGCGCGCCGTCCAGACGCTCGAACAGCGTGTGCAGCGTGCCGACCAGTTCGGGTTCGACCTGCACCAGTTCCGGGCGCGGGGCCAGGTCGGCCAGGGTGCCGTCGAAGTCGAGAAACAGGGCGGTATTGGATTCGATTAGCGGTAGTTGTGGCATCGCGTTACACCGTAACACGTCGTTTTGACCGGCGTCCACCGGACGCCGTCCTACATGGCGCGCACGCAACCTGGCCTCGACGCAAGTCCAGGGCCAAGCGTCTGCGGCCCCCGCTGCGCCCTGGCTCGCCTTGCCCGCATGAGTGCATCGTCATCCACACGAAGAGTGACCTCCGCGCGGCCCGGGCCGCCCGTCGCGGGCGGCGGGAGCGTCGCCCGGGCCGGGTGGAAGTCGCCGCCATCCTTTATCATTGACGGTTTCCGCCAGAATTTCCGCCTTTTTTTGCGCCGCCCCACGGCCCGCCCCGAGACCATGACCCGCACGTCCGCCGCCCGACCCGATTACCTGAAGAAGATCCTGACCGCCAAGGTCTACGACGTGGCGCAGGAGACCGAACTGACCTACGCGCACCAATTGTCGGCGCGCACCGGCAATTCGGTCTGGTTCAAGCGCGAGGACACCCAGCCGGTCTTCTCCTTCAAGCTGCGCGGCGCATACAACAAGATGGCCTCGCTGACGCCGGAAGAGCTCAGGCGCGGCGTGATCGCCGCCTCGGCCGGCAACCACGCGCAGGGCGTGGCGCTGTCCGCGGCGCGCCTGCAGTGCAAGGCCATCATCGCCATGCCGGTCACCACGCCGCAGGTGAAGATCGACGCCGTGCGCGAACGCGGCGGCCAGTGGGTGGAAATCGTGCTGCACGGCGAGTCCTACAGCGACGCCTACAACCACGCCGCGGAGCTGGAGAAGAAGCACAAGCTGACCTTCATCCATCCGTTCGACGATCCCGAGGTCATCGCCGGCCAGGGCACCATCGCCATGGAGATCCTGCGCCAGCACCCGGGCCCGATCCATGCCGTGTTCGTCGCCATCGGCGGCGGCGGGCTGATCTCTGGCATCGCCTCGTACATCAAGGCGGTGCGCCCCGAGATCAAGGTGATCGGCGTGCAGACGGTGGACTCTGACGCGATGAAGCGCTCGGTCGACGCCGGCAAGCGCGTCGAGCTGAAGGAAGTGGGGCTGTTCTCGGACGGCACTGCGGTCAAGCTGGTCGGCAAGGAGACCTTCCGCATCACGCGCGAGCTGGTCGACGACATCATCCTGGTGGATACCGACGCCATCTGCGCGGGCCTGAAGGACGTGTTCCAGGACACCCGCAGCATCCTGGAGCCGGCCGGCGCGCTGGCCGTGGCAGGCCTGAAGGCCTATGCCGAGCGCGAGAAGCTCAAGGGCCAGCACCTGGTGGCGATCGCCTGCGGCGCCAACATGAACTTCGACCGCCTGCGCTTTGTCGCCGAGCGCGCCGAGGTGGGCGAGGCGCGCGAAGCCGTGTTCGCCGTGACCATCCCGGAAGAGCGCGGCAGTTTCAAGCGCTTCTGCGAGCTGGTGGGCACGCGCAGCGTGACCGAGTTCAACTACCGCATCGCGGATACCAGCATGGCGCATATCTTCGTTGGCGTGCAGATCGCCAGCCGCGCCGAGAATGACAAGATCGCGGCCAGCTTCCGCAAGCACGGCTTCGACACGCTGGACCTGTCCAACGACGAGCTGGCCAAGCAGCATATCCGCTACATGGTGGGCGGGCGCTCGGCGCTGGCGCATGACGAGCTGCTGTACCGCTTCGAGTTCCCCGAGCGGCCGGGCGCGCTGATGCGGTTCCTGTCCAGCATGAGCCCGAACTGGAATATCAGCCTGTTCCACTACCGCAACCAGGGCGCGGACACCTCCAACATCCTCGTCGGCATCCAGGTGCCGAAGAACGAGAAGCGCGCCTTCCGCGCCTTCCTTTCGACGCTGGGTTACGTACACTGGGACGAGACCGACAACCCGGTGTACAAGCTGTTCCTGTCCTGACACCTGCTGAGCGCCCCATGAGCCTCCCTGAACATTCGCCGCTGGGCAAGCCCTCGGCCTACAAGACCGAATACGACGCCTCGCTGCTGTTCCCGATCCCGCGCCAGCCCAAGCGCACCGAGATCGGCCTGCCCGAAGGCAAGCCGGTGCCATTCTTCGGCGTCGATATCTGGAATGCGTACGAGCTGTCGTGGCTGAACCTGAAGGGCAAGCCGCAGGTGGCGCTGGCCAGCTTCATCATCCCGTCGGACACGCCCAATATCATCGAGTCCAAGTCGTTCAAGCTGTACCTGAACTCGTTCAACCAGACCAGGATTGCTTCACCCGAGGCGCTGCAGCAGCTGCTGCACCACGACCTGTCCGAAGCCACCGGCGGCACCGTGCAGGTGCGGCTGGTGACTGAAGCGGACCTGGGCAAGCAGAAGATGGGCGAGCTCGATGGCCTGCTGCTGGACCGGCTCGACATCGAGGTGGACCGCTATGAGCCCGCGCCCGAGCTGCTCTCTGCCGACCAGCAAGAATCGCCGGTGGAGGAAACGCTGGTGTCGCATTTGCTGAAGTCCAACTGCCTGGTCACCGGCCAGCCGGACTGGGGCAGCGTGCAGATCCGCTACGTGGGTGCGCCGATCAACCAGGAAGGGTTGCTCAAGTACCTGATCTCGTTCCGCAACCACAACGAGTTCCACGAGCAGTGCGTGGAGCGGATCTTCATGGACGTGATGCGCGAGTGCAAGCCGGTCAAGCTGGCGGTGTATGCGCGCTACACGCGCCGCGGCGGGCTCGATATCAACCCGTTCCGCACCAACTTCAATACGGCGTGGCCGGATAACAAGCGCAACGCGCGGCAATGAGGCAGGCGGGGAGGATCAGAACTCCCCGTGCAGGCGCACCCCGTAGAACTTCGCCGGCCCGCGGTCGCGGTTGTAGCCGGGGTTGCGCACGTACTGGAAGTCCGGGCTGATGCTCAGGTACTTCACCGGCTGGAAGCTGTAGTAGATCTCCAGGATCTGCTCGGGCCCGTAGCGCAGCGCACCGTCGCCCAGGAACGCGCCCTGCCCGCCCGCGGCCAGGTAGTTGCGGTGGTCTGGGCCCAGCATGTTGATCGCCACCGCCACGCCCAGCGCATCGCGCGCACGTCCCCACGCATCGCCCTTCAGCACGCCGCCCGCCGACACCTGGCGGCCGATTTCCGTGAAGGCGTAGGTCTCGGTCTTGTCGTCGGACAGGCTGGCGCGCGCGAACATCCCCAGTGAATCGGTGACCTGCTGCAGCAGTGTCACGCCCACGCCGCTCTTGGCGTGCTCGCGGCGCACGTCGGCGACGTCCGGGGTGGTGTTGTTGGCCATGCCGAAGCCGATGGCATCGCTGAACGCGCCCATGCGCGCCTTGTTGCGGAACCACAGCAGCCGCGCGGTGCCGGGCCGGCCAGCCAGCTGGTAGCGCTTCTCCACTTCGATGATGTCGCCGTAGTGCTCGAACATGCGGGTGTCGAGCCGCAGCCCGTTGGATTCCAGCGGCTGCAGGAAGCGCCCGATGCGCGCCGACCAGCCGTCGCCGATGTATTCCAGCGACAGGCCCCAGCTATAGCCGCGTGCATCGGCCGGATAGTCGAAGGCGCCATGCGTCATGAACGACCAGTTCATGAATTGCGTGCGCGGGTCCGAGCCGAACTCGTTCTGGTCGAAGACATCCAGCACGCTGAAGTTGCCCGCTGTCAGCACCACGCGCTGCTGATCGACGGTGCGCCCAAACTGGTTGAAATCCGCTTCCAGCGCTTCGCTGCCGCCGCCCAGGCCCCAGGTCTGCCGCACGAACGCGCGCGCCCCGTAGAACACCGGGTTGGTGCTGGCGGCCTTGCCCAGTTCTCCGTTGGACAAGCCGCCCAGGCCGTGCAGGCCGGAAAACGGCACGCCTTGCGTGGCTTCCGGATTGAAGTGGAACTCCGCGCCTGGCCACAGCTTCAGTCCCAGATCCAGCGTCGCACTGAACGAGTAGCTCTTGGCCCGTTCGGTACCCAGGCTGTTGGGGCCGGAGTATGCGGCGCCGAATGATGGCTTGCGCTGCCAGATGTAGGTGCTCTGGCCGTGGAAGGCAAATGGGCTTTCCGCTTCAGCCGGGCCTTGCACCAGCTCTGCCTGCTGCGCCATTGCTGGCAGCCACGCACAACAGGCCAGCGCGGCCATCACACGACGAAAACGGAGCGCCCCACGAACGGGAGCGCTGGCAAGTGGCGGGAACGGCATCGGCAGAGGCGATCGGCAAGGGGATGTGCCGGAGACAGCGCGCTTCGGCGCCCGCAGCATAGCCAAGCGTCCATGACATGTCTACCTGCCACGGGGTGCCGGAAAGCCGACGTTGTAACCGCGCTTGAATTAATTAACGCAAAAATTAATATTCACTGAAGACCGCTTGCATCCATGCGCCCATGCCGCGCCCGCCCGCCAAACCGAAACCCTCCGCCCGCCGCAGCCCCGGTCGCCCTGCGGCCGGCCAGCCCGGCCAGCGCGAACGCATCCTCGATGCGGCCACCGAGCTGTTCTCGCGCCAGGGCGTGGCCGGCACCCCGGTCAAGGCGATTGCCACCCAGGCCGGCGTGACGCCGGCGCTGGTCCATTACTACTTCAGCGACCGCGAATTGCTGCTGGACGCCGTGGTCGAGGAAAAGCTGCAGCCGCTGGTGGCCGGCGTCTTCGCTGCCGCCGGCGATGCCGAGCCGATGGCCATGCTGATCGGCATCGCCGGCCAGCTGATCCGCACCGCGGCCGCCACGCCCTGGTTCCCCGGGCTGTGGATCCGCGAAGTCGCCAGCGCCGAAGGCGCCCTGCGCGAGCGCGTGCTGGACCGCTTCGCGCTGCAGCGCGCCGGCGCACTGAGCGCGCCGCTGGCGGCCGCGATCGCGCGCGGGCAGCTCAACAGCGGACTGGAGCCGGCGCTGGTGATGCCGTCGCTGATCGGCCTGACGCTGCTGCCGCTGGCCACCACCCATATCTGGCGCCGGCTGCCCGGCGGCGAAGCGGTCGATACCGACACCCTGGTGCGCCACGTATCCGCGCTGCTGACGCACGGGCTGGCACCGGCGCCCGATGCCGGCAAGTCCAGGCTTTCTCCGGAGTCATCATGAAGCACGCCCACCCCACCCGCCCGCAACTGCCGGCAGCGGCGCTTGCCACGCTGGCGGCGGTGCTGCTGCTCGCCGCTTGCAGCCGTGAACGCGCCGACACCTGGCAAGGCTATGTCGAAGGCGAATTCGTCAGCGTGGCCTCGCCGTTCGCCGGGCGCCTCGACACGCTGTCGGTGCAGCGCGGCCAGCAGGTCGGCCAGGGCACCGCGCTGTTTGCACTCGAATCCGACGACGAGCGCGCCGCGCGCCAGCAGGCCGAAGACCAGCTGCGCGCAGCCGAGGCACAGCTGCAAGACATGAAGACCGGCAAGCGCCCGGTCGAAGTCGAGGTCAGCCGCGCCCAGCTGGCGCAGGCACAGGCCCAGGCGCAGCGCAGTGCCGCGGCCTTGCGGCGCGACCAGCGCCAGTATGAGATCGGCGGCATCGCGCAGGCGCAGCTGGACGAATCGCGCGCACAGGCCAGCAGCGACGCCGCCCGCGTGCGCGAACTGCAGCGCGATATCGACGTGGCCCGGCTGCCGGGCCGGGATGCGCAGCAAGCCGCGCAGGCCGCGCAGGTGGCGGCCGCGCGCGCGGCGCTGGCGCAGGCCGAGTGGAAGCTGTCGCGCAAGACCGTGGCCACGACCCAGGCGGGGCTGGTCTACGACACGCCCTACCGCCTCGGCGAGTGGGTGCCGGCGGGCAGCCCCGTGGTGCGCATGCTGCCACCGGGCAACGTCAAGGTGCGCTTCTATGTGCCGGAGACGGTGGTGGGCGCGCTGCGCAACGGCCAGGCGGTGCAGGTGCGCTGCGACGGCTGCGCCGCGCCGGTGGCGGCCACCATCAGCTACGTAGCCAACGAGGCCGAATACACGCCGCCGGTGATCTACAGCAACGAGACGCGGCGCAAGCTGGTGTTCCTGGTCGAAGCGCGCCCGGCGGCGGCCGATGCGCCCAAGCTGCGGCCGGGCCAGCCCGTCGAGGTGGTGCGGCAATGAACACCAGAGAGAACGGCGGCGCGGCCGCACTCGCCATCGACGTGCGCGGCCTGAACAAGCACTTCGGCGACAAGCACGTGGTCAACGACCTCAGCATGCAGGTCGCGCGCGGCGAGATCTTCGGCTTCCTCGGCCCCAACGGCAGCGGCAAGACCACCTCGATCCGCATGATGTGCGGGCTGCTGACGCCCGATTCCGGCGAGGGCACCTGCCTGGGCTACGACATCCGCAGCGAGTCCGACGAGATCAAGCGCCGCGTCGGCTACATGACGCAGAAGTTCTCTTACTGGGACGACCTGTCGATCCGCGAGAACCTGGACTTCGTCGCGCGCGTTTACGGCATGCCGAACCGGCGCGAGGCGGTCGACCGCGCGCTGGAAGACCTGGGCCTGGCCACGCGCTCGGCGCAGCTGGCCGGCGCGCTGTCTGGCGGCTGGAAGCAGCGGCTGGCGCTGGCGGCGTGCCTGCTGCACGAGCCCGAGCTGCTGCTGCTCGACGAACCCACCGCGGGCGTGGACCCCAAGGCCCGGCGCGACTTCTGGGAGCAGCTGCACCAGCTGGCCGCGCGCGGCATCTCGGTGCTGGTCAGCACGCACTACATGGACGAGGCCGAGCGCTGTCACAAGCTGGCCTATATCGCCTACGGCAAGCTGCTGGCGCAGGGCACCGCCGATGAAGTGGTGGCCTGCCAGAAGCTGTCGACCTGGAGCGTGGAAGGCGACGACCTCGCCGCGCTGTCCGAGCAGCTGCAGGGTGCGCCGGGCGTGGAGCAGACCGTGGCCTTCGGCACCGCGCTGCATGTGACCGGGCGCGATGCGCAGGCGCTGGCCGATACGCTTGCGCGGCTGGCCGGACCGGGCCGGCGCGTCGAGCAGACCCAGACCAGCCTGGAAGACGTGTTCATCCACATGATGAGCGGGGCCGAAGACAATATGGCGGCCCGCAAGGCCAGGGAGGCGTCATGACAGCCGCCGCCCGCAACCCGGCCGCGCAACAGCGCTTCTCGTTGCAACGCTGGTGGAGCATCGTGCTCAAGGAATTCCTGCAGCTGCGGCGCGACCGCGTCACCTTCGCCATGATCATCGGGCTGCCGATCATGCAGCTGCTGCTGTTCGGCTTTGCCATCAACACCGATCCGCGCCACCTGCCGACCGCGGTGATTGCCGCCGACCAGAGCGAATTCACGCGTTCCTTCATCGCCAGCATGGAGCAATCGACGTATTTCAAGCTGGTCGGCACGCTGCCGGACGAACAGGCCGGGCGCGAGGCGCTGATGAAGGGCGAGGTGCAGTTCGTGCTGACCATCCCGCCCGACTTCACGCGCCGTCTGCTGCGCGGCGAACGGCCCGCGCTGCTGGTCGAGGCCGATGCCACCGATCCCTCCGCCACCGGCCAGGCCATCGCCGCGCTACCGCAGCTGCCCTACCGCGTGGCCACGCATGACCTGAAGGGATCGCTGGCGCCGCTGGCCGGCGGCAAGCCGCCCTTCGACGTGCAGGTGCAGCGGCTCTACAACCCGGAAGGCATCACGCAATACAACATCATTCCCGGCCTGATGGGCGTGATCCTGACGATGACCATGGTGATGATGACCGGCCTGGCCATGACGCGCGAACGCGAGCGCGGCACCATGGAGAACCTGCTGGCCACGCCGGTGCGGCCGCTCGAGGTGATGACCGGCAAGATCGTGCCCTATATCTTCATCGGCCTGATCCAGGCGACCATCGTGCTGCTGGCCGCGCGCTGGATCTTCAGCGTGCCGTTCGTCGGCTCGGTGCTGGCGGTGTACCTGGCGGCGCTGCTGTTTATCGCGGCCAACCTGACGGTGGGCATCACGCTGTCGTCGCTGGCGCAGAACCAGCTGCAGGCGATGCAGCTGACGTTCTTCTACTTCCTGCCCAACATCCTGCTGTCCGGCTTCATGTTCCCGTTCGCCGGCATGCCGGGCTGGGCGCAGGCCATCGGCAACATCCTGCCGATGACGTATTTCCACCGCATGGTGCGCGGCATCCTGCTCAAGGGCAACGGCTGGGTCGAGCTATGGCCCAATGTGTGGCCGATGGCGCTGTTCATCGTGGTGGTGATGGCAATTGCGGTGCGCTTCTACCGCCGCACGCTGGACTGAAGGGGTTGGCCATGCAACGACTCACGCCTCTGTTTGCCGCCGCGGCACTGTTGTGCGGCTGCGCCGTCGGCCCCGACTTCCGTGCGCCCGCGCCGCCCGATGACGCCGGCTACGTGCCGGGACCGCAGCCGGTGGCAACCGTCGCGGCCGACAGCGCCGACGCCGCCGGGCAATCCCACGCGCAAACCCTGGCCGCCGGCGCTGACGTGCCCGCGCAGTGGTGGACGCTGTTCCGCAGCCCGGCGCTGGACGCCACCATCCGCAGCGCGCTGGATGCCAGCCCGACGCTGGCGCAGGCGCGCGCCCGGCTGCGCGAGGCGCAGGAGAACCTGGCCGCGCGCACCGGCGCGACGCGCTGGCCCGCCGTCGACGCAAAACTGAACACCACGCGCCAGCAGGTCGACTTCCAGTCCCTGGGCATCACCGCGATCCCCAGCCCGGGCCCGTTCACGCTTTACGGCGCCACGGTGCAGGTGTCGTACGTGCTCGACCTGTTCGGCGGCCAGCGGCGCGAACTGGAAGGACTGCAGGCAGCGGTGGACTACCAGCGCTATGAACTGGAAGCCGCGCGCCTGGCGCTGGCCGCCAACGTGGCCACCGCGGCCATCCGCGAAGCCGGCCTGCGCGCGCAACTGGCCGATACCGCCGCCGTGGCGGCGGCCCAGCAGCGCCAGCTTGGCATCACCGAGGAACGCCTGCGCTCGGGCGGCGTCGCGCGCGTCGACGTGCAGCGCCAGCGCGCGGAGCTTGCGCAAGCCCAGGCCCTGGTGCCGGCCCTGCAGCGCCAGCTCGATGCCACGCGGCACCAGCTCGCGGTGTACACGGGCCAGACCCCGGCCTCGGCCACGCTGCCCGAATTCCGCCTCGACGACCTGCACCTGCCCGACACGCTGCCGGTCAGCCTGCCGGCCACGCTGGCACGCCGCCGTCCCGACATCCGCGCGGCCGAGGCCCTGCTGCACCAGGCCTCGGCCAATATCGGCGTGGCCACCGCCAACCTCTATCCGCAGATCACGCTGAGCGCCAGCGGCGGCACGCAGGCCACCGCGGCGCGCGACCTGTTCAGCAGCCTGAACGTATGGAGCCTGGCCGCGGGGCTGGTGCAGCCTGTATTCCGCGGCGGCGAGCTGCAGGCACGCAAACGCGCGGCGGAGGCGGCTTATGAGCAGTCGCTGGCCGCGTATCGCCAAGCCGTGCTGCAGGGCCTGCAGAACGTGGCCGATTCGCTGCGCGCACTCGAAACCGATGCCGCCGCGCTGCGCGAACGCGCCGACAGCGCGCGGCAGGCGCGCGATACGCTGGCGGTGGTGTCGGAGCAGTACCAGCTCGGCGGCGTCAGCCAGCTGACGGTGCTGGATGCCGAACGGCAGTCGCGCCAGGCGTCGCTGGAACTGGCGCAGGCGCGCGCCGACCGGCTGGCGGATTCGGCCGCGCTGCTGCAGGCGTTGGGGGGTGGGTGGTGGGAGGAGGAAGGCGGCGCTGTGGCGGCAGCACCGCGGTGATGGCGGCTGGCTAGGTCTTGTCGCTCTGCGTGTGCCAGTAGGTGCGCTTGCGCTTGCCGGTGCTGGCGGGCTTCACCTCCTGGCCGCCCAGCGATGACTTGTCGTCGCCGCCCGAGGCACCAGCCTTGCCGCCCCCGATCAGCACCGGGACCAGCCGGGTCGATCCGTCGGTCTGCGTGACCGACACCATGCCGAACACGGGCGACGGCGGCAGCCCGCCGTTGTCGAACCTGACAAACCGCGGCCCGTTGTTCATGCCAAGCCCGCTCAGGAATGACACCGCGTAGCCCCGCGCAACGCCCAGGTCGGGGTAGCAGGCTCCGGGCTCGACCTTGGAAGGCGTGTTGGTGCCGAAGTACGTGTAGCCCGCCACGGTCAGCGGCGCATTGACCGCCTTCTCGCCGAATTCCAGCGACAAGTAGAAGCCGCTAGCCACCGCCGAATCGCGGTAGGCCACGTTGGTCGCATCGACAAGATCGGCCGCCTTGACCGCCGTCCAGGTCGAAGGCAGCCTCCCATCGACGTTCGGGTCTTTGACCATGAAGAAGCGGTTCTGCACGTTCTGCGCCGCGCCAGGGGTCTGGCTCAGCGAGTACAGCGGCTTTTCGCGGTCGCCCGAGGCGATCATCACCGCGTCGTACTTGCCGGTCGCGACGACATCGGGCGGATAGAGAAACTTGCGCGCCTCGTTGGTGTCCACTGCGCCGCCCAATTGCGCGAGCTTGCCGACCGTCCACGTCGACGGAGTATCCGCATCCGTCGATCCGAAGTCGATACGCCAGACATTGCCGCCGACGTCGCCGACATAAGCCTTTTCGGCATAGCCATCACCATTGCGGTCCACCACGGCAACGTCGGAAGGAATCGCGCGGCTGTTGATGGTGACGCAGGTGCCCGTGCTGATGCCAGCGCAATTGGCCAGGGCTGCCCAGACCACGTCGCCCGTCCCGGCGTCGAGCACGATCACGCCGCGGCCTTGCTTGTTCGTCGCCGTGGCGATGCCATTGAGCGCTGGGTCGGTATCCTCGCCATCGGGGTCGTAGCCCGCACCCATGATCAGCACAGGCGTCGGGTAGCCGCGCACGCGCATCACCCGCGGCTGCGACCAGGTCTGCCCCAGTTCAGGGATGTCGGCGTTGGTCTTGCTCCAAAGGTACTCCGGCTTTGCCGGATCCTTGACGTCCAATGCATAAATCAGGCGACCGCCGCGCCGTGCTGTCAGGTAGATCTTTACCTGGGGCGTGGCCGGGGTGCTCAGGTCCTGGTAGACCGTCGTGGTGCCGTCGAAGAAATAGTCGCGTGGAACAAACTGGACCTCGGCGGTGTCCTGGGGGCTGCCCGTCAGCCGCACCTCGGGAGCGTTGCTATAGATCCGCGCCAGCTTGCCGTAGAACTCGGGAGCGATGAAGCCCCACAGTTCACCGCCCGCGCGCACCGTGCCCGCGGTGGTGGAAATGGCTGCAGTGCGGTTACCGTTGACGGCATGGAACACACCGTCATTGGCACCGTAGAAAACCACTACGCCAGTGGTGCCGCCGTAGTCGACCACCACCGGGCGCGAATGCAGCACGTCGCCGTGGATCGAGCCGCGCACCGTGACGTTGCCGCCGGGGCCGGGCTCCGCCTCTTTCTTGGGGTCGGTGCCGGTCAGCGTGGCGAAGACGTCCTTGCCGCGCACCCAGCTGATCATATTGGCCACATCCGCGGCAGTGGTCTTCAGCAGCGACGGACCGTTGCCCTCGGTGAGGGCCTTGTTGGCGGAATCGAAATTCGCCAGCGCGGTCCCCTTGCTGCATTTCGCGTCGGCGCAGGTCAGCAGCCGGCGCCCGGCCTGACTGGTCAGGTAGTCTGCGCGCAGCATTTCTCCTGCGCCGCCCTTCTCGACGACCTCGCCGTCGGGTGAATCCTTGGCATTGCGCAGCAGCGACGAGGCATTCTTCCAGAACCCGTCCGAGGGCCAGTCCGTCACGATACTGGAGCTGCCCACCGCCTTCGGCGGATCCTCGGTCCAGTAGCTGCGGGCATTGGGCGATATAAACCCGGTCCCCGCGTTGCTAACCGCATTCTTCGGGGGCTGGTCGATCGCGCCTTGCACCCCGGCGTCGAGCATCACCAGATTGCCGTTGCCGTCATAGCCCAGCTTGTACTGTTTGAGGTTGCCCACCCAGCGCGGACGGGCCTTACCGTCCGGGCGGAACATGCCGATATAGACCTGGTTCAGGTACGAACCCTGCCCGTTCACGCTGACCGGCAGGCTGACCGAGGCAAATACGTTGTTGACCGCCTGCATCTCGTTGAAGATGTCCTTCAGCGCCTTCGAAAGCGCGTCGTCATCTCCGGCCCGGACTGTAAAGTTGCCGCCCCCGCCCTTCTGGGCCATGCTGGTGACGAACTGCAGGTAGTCCTGGCTTTGCTGGCTGCCGTCAGTGACGCCGATGGTGTAGGTAATGATGTTCTGGCGCGTCGCCGTGGTCGAGCCCGCGTTGTTGGCGGCGTTCAGGTCCAGGTCGTTCAGGAAGCGCGCCCACTCATCGCCCCAGTTGTCGATGTTGTTGCCCCTGGGCAGCGGGATCGGAGTGAGCTGCGCGGTGGTGGCGCCCGCCTCCTTGAGCTTGTTGTAGGCATCCTGGCCGGAGTCCTGCGGCTTGCCGTTGTTGAGCGCGTTGGCAATGTAGATGATGAAGTTCTTCTGGCACGGGTTGGTGATCGGCGACTTGTATGTGGTGCCGGACAATCCCGTCTTGCCGGAGAAGAAGGCCCATGCCTCCTGCATGGCGCCGCCGACCTGCGAGTTGTTGGCACTGTCCTTGGTACGGTCGATGGTCTTGATGTAGTCGAGCATGTCCTGTCCGCCCGCACCTTTCTCCATCAGCACCAGCCCGGACGGCGCGGTGGGCGGCGTCACCTTCGGGAAGCGGAACTGGCCACCCGTATTGGTGCCCTGTCCGAACATCATCACGCCAAGGTTGATCTTGCCGTTCGTCTTGTCATCATTGATCAGGTCCGACACCGCCTTGTACAGTGCGCACTGCTCTGCGCCGACGTTGCTGTTATCGTTGTTGGCGCTCACCACGTTCTGCATTTCGCAATCGACCTGGGCATTGGCATTCCACGCCGATGCGTTGTCGAGTATCAGCAGCACGTTGGGACGCGACCCGGAGTTGGCCTGCAGGCCGGTGAACAGGTCGATGTCTTCGGCTATCGCCGCGGGCGCGGCAGCCAGCCCGAGCAGGGCTGTGGCACAGGCAGCGGAAGCGCGAAGCCGGCGAGCGGGCATGGACATGCTGGTTCTTCCTTTCAAGATCCGGATCTGGCCCGAGACTTCAGGGGCAAGTGGAGCCATACAGCGTGCGCACCGCTACGCCCTGGTGCACCGTCGCGACGGCGCCGGTTGTATTGACGTCATTGACGGTGGCTGCTACATCCCACTGCGTATCGTTGCAAAGCGAACTGATCGCACTGACACCGCTTGCGCCCATGACCAGGTTGCCATTGCCGGTGCTGCTGCCCAGCGTGCATTCGGCATCCTCCGGGTGCTTTTCCGGATCGATCACCTTGGCCACTGGCTTGCTGGTCACGCAGGTCGGTGCCGCCACCTGCGCGATGTAATCCGCCTTGCCGTCACCCGTCACGTCCACCGGCACATCCACCGCAACCGGCGCCTTGGTGAAGTCGTCGCTGATCACCTGCTCGATCGCCTGCTGCGCCACGTCGCGTGCTTCGGCGCTGTGCTGCTGGTTGCCCGCCACCTTGACGTTGACCAGCCCCGAATTGACCATGGCCACGGCGACCAGCAGGAACAGCACCATGAACACCAGCGTCACCACCAGCGTGACCCCGGATTGCCTGCGGCGCAGCGGCCTGCCCGTTGACTTCATCATTGCTCGCTCTTCGCTGTGTTGAATCGGTATGGCGTTATTGCTCGCGCAGCCCGGCCACATTGACCAGCCGCGCCACCTGGGCGTAGACGTGGCGCTTGTAGCCGTCATTGAACGGGCCTGCGGCCGCCGCGCGGCCGAGGTCATAGGTGCGGTTGTCTGAATGCCCGCCCGAGGGCTTCAGCGTGCGCGCCAGCAGGTGCACGCGCACCGTGGTGACATTGGCCAGGTTGTTGAGCACCACGCCCCAGTCATAGCCGGGAACGGCGGTGCAGACGGCGCTGTTGTTCGCGCGGGGATCGGACACGTAGCAGTCGGCCGAGCCGTTGCTGTCCTGGTCGACACCGTACAGCACATGCATGTCTTGCACCCCCTGCGCGACCGAGCGCGACTGGAACGCACCGTTGACCAGTTCGGCCATCTTCAGCGTGGGGATGCCGTCGCCGCCGTTGCTGCAGCGGTCGCAGCCGGCCAGGTAGAAGATGCGCACCATGGCGCGGCGCAGTTCAGCCGGCTGGGCCGGATCGCAGGCCTTGGTGCGCAGCCCGAAGGCCGCCGCGCCGCTGGCATCGAAGACAAAGGTCTGCGTGTCCTGCGAACAGGCCGATACCTGCAGGTAGGGCACGCCCGGTGCCGGGGCGGCAACCGCCGTGGTCGACACGCGCCGAATCACCAGCACCTCGGAAGTCGGCGCCAGGTCCGGCAGGCATGGTGCCGCCACGCCCGGCGCATAGCCGGTCAGCGCCACCGGCACGGTTTCGGCAGCAGGCGAGAAGCCAAGGGCGGCTGCATCCGTCGCGCACAGCGCCGGATCCGCGGCCTTGGTGCTGCGTGCAATGTTGCCGACGCCGAAGAACCCCGCCAGCTCCACTTCGCGCCGTATCTGCTCCAGCGCGTAGCGGCCGTTCTCGACCTGCTCGGCAGACTTGGTGAATTCGGTGCGCGACAGGCTGTTGGCAAGGTACAGGCTCGCCAGCGCGGTCAGCAACACCAGGCCTATGGTGATGCCGATCATCAGTTCGACCAGCGAGATGCCGCGCTGGTGGCGCAGGCGGCGCGCGGACAGGCGCAGGGGGCTCATGACACGGTTCCCAGGGTGCCGATGCGGATCTGCGTGCTGACCGCGCGGCGATAGGCATCGTTGCCGTACTGGCCCTTGCCGCAGCCCAGCGCGGGCGCGCCGGTGGTGGCCAGGCCCTGCCAGGCCACGGTGATGCGGTAGATATTGTTGACGGCGTCGACGGTCTCGATGCAGCCGCGCGCGCCGATCATGGCGCCGACGGCCTGGGCGGCATCAGCGGCGCTGGCCCCCAGGCGCATCTCGGCACTACCCAGCAGCGCGGTGTTCCAGGCCTGCAGGTCTGCATCGGCGGTAGCCTTCTGCGCGGCGGTGCCCTGCGTGCACGCCGCCGGCGGCGCCGCCGCGCTGCCCAGCTGCATGCCGGTCGCGCCGTTGGCATAGCACGATGCCACCTGGCGGTTGGCGTTGAGGCGCGCAACCATGTCCTGCAGCAGCGCCAGCGCCTGCACGCGCTGGTAGGACTCCATCTCGGTCTGGCCCGAGCGCGCCACCAGCCCGGCGGTGCCGAGCAGCGCGACCAGCAGGATCACCGCCGCCACCAGCACCTCGATCAGCAGGAAGCCGCGCTGCGTGCGGCGGACAGGCATGCTCGGCCGCAGCCGCGGAATTCTTTGCTTCATGAGCAGGCTCCCGTGTCGGAAGCGACGCGGCCTGTCTCGCTGACCTGCACGCAGACGCGCGACGCCGCTGCCGTATCGCCGTTGGGCGCCACTTCGAAAGTCATGGCCGCGCCCGTGAGGCGGCCGTCGTTGCCAAGCGCAAGGGCCCCGGCAGCGCTGGGCGTGATGGTCAGGCCGCCGTAGGGCCCGAAGCTGCGCACCGTCTCGGCGCCTGCGGTGACTGCCCAACCGGCAGTCCATGCGGCGCCGGTGGCTGCCAGCGTGACCGTGGCATTGCGCTTGACTGCCTCGCTGCGCGCCAGCAGCAGTGCCGAGGTCAGGTCATGTGAGGCGCCGCGCACGCGCTGGTTGGCGATCAGTGAAGAGAACGACGGCGCCGCCGCGACCGCGAGGATCGCCAGCACCGACATGGCGCACAGCAGTTCGACCAGGGTGAAGCCGCGGCGGGTGGGCCGGCCGGGCGAAGACGGCGGGAACGTGGCGCGCCGCATGGTCAGTTCCAGCAGTCGGTGCCTGAACCAGACGCCGATTTCGCGCCGGCACTGGTCAGCGTCAGCGAGCCGCAGTCGGCGTCGCCGGCGAGCTGGCTGCCCTTGGGCGTGGCCACGATGCTGTAGCCGGGCGGCAGCGCCGCGTTCGGCGTCACGGCGACGTCGTAGCGCGTTGCCTGCGCGGCCGGCACCGACATGCCCAGCGCGCCCAGATTGGCGGCATAGGCGCGGTTGTCGACCAGGTAGCGCTCCTGGGCGCTCGCGACCTCCAGCATGAAGGACTCGATCGCGGCCCGGTGCGAGCGCACGACGTGACGGCTGTAATTTGGAATGGCGACGGCGGCAAGAATGGCAATGACCGCCACGGTGATCATCACCTCGATCAGCGTGAAGCCATGCGCTGCCCTGGCGCCGCGCAGGCGCCAGCCCCGGCACGGATTGCCGGTTGCCCCAACTTCCCCAATGACCCGAAACGACGGGTTGACCCTCCCGCCGTGTCGCACTGCCGGGCTTCTATGTCCCATGCCGCGCTCCGATACCAATTATGTTCCGGATGACCAATTCCGGAGGTTATGGCGCGGAGTGTAAGTCACGATCTGCTAAGCGGGTAAGGAAAATATGATGCCGGCCGACCGGCGTTGTAGCGAACAGACAGTGGTGTTACGAGACCTGCTCAGGACATACAGCCAAGGCATATGCAGACGTTAACCGTCAGTGAGGGGGAACCCTGACCCGCCCTGTTCGACCGGCCCGATGCGCGCGCGGGCGCACCTGTGCAACAATCGTTACAAACACCGAATCCGGAATGCCCATGCCGCCCGACAGCCCTACCCCATCGCCGCAAGCGCCGCCGCAGGACCTGGACGCCCTGCTGGCGCTGCTGCGCAGCAACTTCCCCACGCTCAGCACGCAGTTCCAGGGCGGCGCGCGCTACCTGCTCGACCATCCGCAGGACGTGCCGGTGCTGTCGATGCGCAAGATCGCGGCCAGTGCCGGGGTGCAGCCTGCCACCCTGGTGCGGCTGTCGCAGCATCTCGGCTTCGAGGGCTGGCAGGGGCTGCGTGAACTGTTCGTCGATGCGCTGCGCGGCGGCAGCCAGCCGTACGCGCGCCGCGCGCGCAAGGTGGTGCGTGAAAGCAGCTCCAGCCGCATGCTGGGCGAGATGCTGGACGCGCAGCACCACAACCTGGACATGATCGCCGCCAACAACGAGAAGACGCTGCAGCAAGCGGCGGAACTGCTGTCGCATGCGGCGTGCGTGCATGTGGCGGGTTTCCGCTCGTGCTTTCCGATCGCGTTCACCTTCCACTATGTCTACCGGCTGTTCCGCGGCACGGTGCACCTGATCCGCGCCGATGCCGGCACGCTGGAGATGGAGCTGCGCGGCCTGGCGCCCAAGGATGCGGTGCTGGTGGTCAGCTTCGCCCCCTACTCGCAGGAAAGCATCCGCGTCGCCGCCGCCGCGCGCGAGTGCGGCTGCAAGGTGATCGCGCTGACCGACAGCACGGTCGCGCCGATCGCGCTGGCGGCGGACTGCACGTTGCTGTTCTCGGTGGAAAGCCCGTCGTTCTTCCCGTCAGTCACCGCCGGCGTGGCCGTGGTCGAGGCCCTGGTCGAGCAACTGCTGGCGCGCAAGGGCAAGGGCGCGATCCGCGCGCTGGAACAAGCCGAGGGCGAGCTCCACCGGACCGGGGCGTATGTGGTGGCGGGGCGCGAGTGAGGGTGGCCCCCAGTCACTCATCACTACTGCGTGCACTTCTCCCGGTACGCCTGCTGCAGCGACCTCTTCGGCCGGTCACGCTCCAGTTCCGGAATCATGCGGCCCTGCGCGGTCTCGATGGCCGGCTGGGTGGCACGGTATTCGCGCTTGGGTGCTTCGGCGATCTGCGCGGCCAGGGCGCGGCATTCGTCCGACTGGATGCTGCCCGGCGTCGCGGCCGGGTCGGGACGGTAGGGCGTGGTGCCCTGCTGCACCGCTTCGTTGATGGCGGCGGCGGCAGCGCTGTCCCCGTCCGGCCTCTGCGCATGCGCGCTGCAGGCCATCGCCAGGGCGGCGATGGCGGCAATGCGGGTCAGGGTTCGCTGGCTCGGCATGACTTCTCTCCTGTGGCTCGATGAATTTATGCAAAGGCTGCCAGCTTAATCGTTCGCGGCCTGTCTGACACTACCGGCATTTCCGGCATTTGCGGCGTCGATGCCACCTGCGCCTGCCTGGGTACGCGCCGCCTCGCGCCAGTCCTGGCGCCGGCGCCGCATCTGCCCCAGCGCCAGCCGGGTCATGCTGGCCCAGCCGGACGGCCGCGGATCGGCCAGCATGCTGAGCGCGCGCGCGTAGTCCAGCGTCAGGCCGGGCGTCCAGGCCATGGTCTTGGCGCGCTTGCCGATCTGCGCCGCCACCCACAACTCCGGCTTGGTCAGCAGGCGCCAGAGCGGCCGCCAGCCCCTGGCCTCGCGCCAGACCCGGGCCGACGCGCCTTCCAGCGCCGCTTCCAGCGCGTGCGAGACGGTGCTGGAACAGTTGCGGTGGGTCAGGTTGTAGATGGTGTTCTGGCGGTAGGCGTTCCAGAAGCGGCCCAGGCGCCCGGGGTCATAGTTGCGGATGCCCACGGTCGACGGGCACCAGGCGCGCGATTCGGTCTGGTAATCCGGCTGGAACTTGCCGCCCACGTCGTTTTCGCGGGTGGCGCGCAGGATGCGGGTGAATTCGTCGGGCGAGCGGTCGATCTCCTCGGCCGGGTACAGGCTGATATAGATGCCCTCGGGCGATTCCAGCGCGGCATGGCCGGTGGAGATCACGCCGTCGCGGTCCACCGCGGCGATATAGCGGTCGACCAGCGGCTGGCGGCGCGCTTCGCCGCGGGCGGACCCGACCGGGGTCCAGACATGCACGGTCAGCGCGTGCTCGCCGGGTCCGGGCGGACCGTCCCAGATGGTCATGTCGGGCGCATCGGCGGCAGCAGCCGTATCGGTTGCCGGACCGGCGGCGGGAGCGGCCCGTGGTTGGGCCACAGGACAATACGGCCAACAGCAAGCTGTGGCGCGGAGATTCCGCTAGGGCGCGCGACGCCCGCCTCCTTCGTCCCGCTCGAGCTCCCAGTCGCGGCGCATCATGACATAGGTGAACGAGGTGGACCAGCCGATTAGGATCAGGCCGACCAGCGGCTCGATGCTGGCGATCAGGCGGCTGGCGCCCACCGGGACGATGTCGCCCAGGCTCTGCGTGGTGAAGGTCTCCAGCGCAAAGTAGGCGTAGACCAGCGCGCCTGGCTGCGTGTGGACGCCGGACACGCTGGAAACGCCCATCGCGGTCAGTCCGCCCAGGCCCAGCACCCCGTCGGCGAACCAGAAACCCAGCGCGAACACCAGCGCTTCCAGGCAATGGACCACGATGATGCAGACGATCAGCACGCCGATGTTCATGCGCCCGCTCCAGCGCCGGGGGTGTATCGCTGACAGCAGCCGCAGTGCCTCGTAGTGGATGCCGACCACGGTCACGGTCAGGACGGCGGCGCACAGCAGGGCCAGCGAATAGTGTTCGGCGGAGGTTTCCATGCGCAGCGGCAGGCCTGGTCGGTGTCCGGGACGATCGGGAACAGCGCGGAAAAAAAAGCCGCCCTCCAAAATAACACTGGAAGGCGTGCAGGAAAACCAGGGAGCGGGCGCGGCGGGCGCGCGGCCGTGCTCGTAGCCCTGGCAGAGGGTCGGTGGCGGCCGGGTGGCCGCCGCATGGATCAGCTGCTGCTCTTGCAGGAGAGGTTGACGTACAGCCCGCCGCCCCATTTGAAGTTGCGGTTGCCACTGACCTGCACCTGGACAATGTCGTTGGCCGCCACCGCCGTCGTGGCCGGCGCCGAGCAGGTCCGCACGGTGGCGCCGAGCGAACAGGCGGACGCATCGGTGATGGCAAGCGGGGAGATCGTTTCCAGCGCCGCGCCGCTGGCGACACGGTATGCCGCCAGGGTGTACTTGACCTCGTCATCGGGCACCGGGCCCGCCAGGCTCGCGTTCAGGGTCAGGCCGCCGCTGCAGCCCACCGGCATCACAGCGCCGAAATTCGGATCGTTGCTTTGCCGGTCCAGCGCGGTGCCGGTCATGACATAGGTGCCATTGCCATCCGGCGAGTCGTACACAGCAAAGTTGGCGGTATAGATCGTCGCGCCGGCGCCTGTCTCTCCTTGCTGGCCCTGGGGGCCGGTGGCGCCAGTTTCACCGGTGTCGCCCTTCTCGCCCTTCTCGCCCTGCGGACCTTGCGCCCCGACCGGACCAGTCAGGCCAACCACGGAGACCCCGGCCGGCCAGCCCTCGGCCGTCTTCGGGCCGAACAGCGTATTGGTGGCCGTATTGAGGTAGAAGCTGCCTTTGCTGCCATCGGCAGCGGTGGGATCTGCCGCGCCGTGCAGCAGCACGGCGCCGGGCGCCCCGGCCACGCCTTGCGGGCCGACCAGCGACACGCCGGCAGGCCAGGCCCCGTCAGCCTTGGGTCCGTAGAGCGTCGAGGTCAAGGCATTGAGGTAGAAGTCGCCGTCCGTGCCAACGTCCGCCGCGGGCGCATTGGCGCCGGACAGGATGGTCTTGCCGTTCGCGCCGGCCGGGCCGGCCGCGCTGGCGGATGGCGCGGCGCTGGCTGGCGCGGAATCGCCGCCACCGCCACCGCATCCTGCGAGCAGGATAGCGAGGCAGGCGAGCGGGATCGCCGCGAGTTTCAGGTCAATGCGTTGCACGATGGAAGCCCCCCGGTTTCTCATGAATGGCATGCCCGGATCTGTGCCGGGTGAGTTCAATCTAGAGATCGCGGTGATTCCGATAAATCGTGCATTTGCACGGGCTGTTTCATTAATGAAGCGCGTTTCCGGAGCGGCGAAAAACTGCCCCGTCCTAATAGCGTCAACGCCCGTTTGAAATCCCGGATGACTCGGGATAATAATTATGAAAATACCCGGATTGCCGCGCCTGGCGGTAACACGGCGGGCACCTGGCCCGATTCAGAGCGGGCGAATTCAAGCACCACACGACCGCATCCGTGCGCGCCGGTGCGGCCAAAAAATACCGGCAATATCTCGCCCGAACGGTTGAGTTGCGGATGGGATAGCGTGGCTCCGGGCTGTTCAAAGGAGAAACGAATAATCGCCATTTACCCCTTCGTGGGGGAATATGCGCGGCACCGGCAAACGGCCAGGCGCAGCATGGCGCGGCGATGGACTATGCTGGAAATCCCAACAGCGTCCTCGCGGAGGCCATCGTGCGCAAATCTGTCCTAGTCCTTACGGCACTGCTGCTGGCCAGCGCCCCCGGCCTGGCGCTGGCCCATAACTGCCCCAACGAGATGAAGGCCATCGACGCCAAACTGTCGACCAAGCCGGCGCTGTCGCCGGAAAATTCCGCCAAGGTTGCCAAGCTGCGCGCCGACGGCGAGGCCTATCACAAGGCCGGCAAGCATGACGAATCGATGAAATCGCTGCTCGAAGCGAAAAAGATCCTGGGTATCTGAGACCGATCGCAAAGAAGAGCCGCCACGCGCCCAGGCGCGGCGGCTTTGTTTATTTTTCCCGCGGTCGTCGCCGCAGCAGGCCGGGTCAGGACCCCGATCCAACCTGCTGGACCACACCGTTGGGCGCCACCAGGTAATATTCCGCGCCAATCCCGACCCAGCGCGTGCCCTTGCGCGGCGCGGGCAGGTTGTATTGCTTGTAGTCGTCGATCACATACTGGCGGTCCCTGAACTCGGTGGGCAGCCGGTCACCCTTCTTCCACTGCTGCACCTGCATATAAGGCGAGTTCTGCGCCGCCGGCGCGGAGGCGGCCATGGGATCTGCCATCGGCTTGGACTTGGCACCACCCTGCGCCATCGCAAACGGCGCCGCCAGCACGCTTGCCGCCAGCAACAGTGCCGGCATCGCTTTCTTGGTCTTCATCGTGATCTCCTTGCGTACGGGAAAACCGAACTGCCGGAGGATCCGGACAGCATCTACCAGATTAGTCACAAATGCGGACAACTGCGGCATCCGCCGTCCATGCGCTGGCGCTCGATTTGACCGACGGGGCATTCGCGCCCTGACAGATTGTTCACAATTGTTTGCCGGTTGGCACCCATTGGGGGGGAGCCGCCGACGCCACCCGTGACTAGAATGGGTCCTGACAGAAACAATTTGTTACGGGCGGCCACCACTCAGCTGTCAGCGGGCCGCGGCCCCGCGACCCCGCGACCCGCGCCGCGGGCGCGTACCGCCCTCGATGTTCCCTGGCTTACGCCCTGTTCACGGCGCTTCGCACGCGGGCACCCGTCCCTGCCAGAGAACCATAAAAACTGGGGACTCTCCGTGTTGCACGATACTGGTCAATTCCTGGCCCTGGTCAATCCCGCCATGGCCATCCTGCTTTCGCTCTGCTTCCTGCTGGCCTGGAACCATGAGCGCACGCGGCACTACCTGCTGGAGCTAGGTGCCTGCTATTTGCTGTACGCGGTTGCCATCACCTTGCAGATCATCTGGCAGCCGCGCAACGGCGGCGGCAACGCCACCGTCACCGGTGCGCTCTACCTGGGCAGCGCCGTGCTGATGCTGCGTGGCATGCTGGCGCGCATCGGCGCGCGCGTCGATACCTGCGCGCTGGTGTCGCTGCCGCTGGCCCTGTTTGCTGCGCTTGCCTGGTTTGATTTCATGCAACCCCAGCTGGTCGCCCGCATCTACATCCTGAATGTCGGCATCGCGCTGATCCTGCTGCTGGGCATCGCGCCGCTGGCCCGCCTGCGCACAGGCAGCACCGCGGACCAGGTGCTGTTCTGGGTCTTCCTGCTGTTTGCCCTCCATTTCCTGCCGCGCACGGTGCTGACCATTGCTCCGGTCATCGGACAGGACGCTGCCGCCCTCACCCGCTCGGCCTACTGGCTGTGGCTGCAGGTCACCATGGCATTGCTGCTGCTCACGCTGGCGCTGGCGCTGCTGGCGGCGACCACGCTGGACGTGATCGACGGCCTGCGGCATGAACGCGACACCGATCCGCTGACGCAGCTGCACACGCGCCGCAGCCTGGAGGCGCTGGCCGCGCGGGAAATCCCGCCACCTCAGGGCAAGCCGCTGAGCGTGCTGCTGTGCGATCTCGATTTCTTCAAGTGCATCAACGACAATTACGGCCACAGCGCCGGCGACGCGGTGCTGGCGCAAATCGGCCGGATCATCGCCGCCGGCATCCGGCGGCGCGATATCGCCGCGCGCCTGGGCGGCGAGGAGTTCGTCGTGCTGTTGCCCGATACCCCGCCCGATGCAGCCTTGCACCTGGCCGAACGCTTGCGCCAGACGCTGGAGAGCACGGAAATGGACGTCCTGCCGGGCATGCACACGGTGACCGCCAGCTTTGGCGTGGCCACGCTGCGGCCCGGCGAAGACCTGGAAGCCCTGCTGATGCGCGCGGATAACGTGCTGTATGCGGCCAAGAACAAGGGCAGGAATTGCGTGGAGTGGGAACGGGAGGCCGGCTTGCCGGTGCTGGCATGATGCTGCCGTGCCTCCCGTCCGGCGCGGCTAAGCAACCGTGGGCGTGCCCACCACCGCAAACTCCGGCCCGTCATAGCTCTGCGCCACGGACACGCCGCCATCGAGCAACCGCTGGCTCCAGTGGTCGAGCGCCGCGCGCGCGGCCTGGCTGACATCGCGGCCCAGGGCAAGGCGGACGGCCGCCGGCGCTTCCAGCCCGAAGCTGCGGGTGGTTCCCCACGCAATTTGGTCCCGTTCGAAATCCCCGATCGCCTGCTCGACGCACAAGCCGCTGTCGGCCACCGCGGAAGCCAGGACGACATCGGGATGCCTGCTGGTCCAGTCGACCACGTTGCCGATCTGGCGGATGCCCGCGGCGCGGCAGGCGGCGATGGCACCGTCGCGGCCGCCGTCGATCATCGCAAAGACGATATCTGCGCCGGCGCGGACCTGCGCGGCAACCGCGTCGCCGGCCAACGCCGGATCGTGCTGGTTGCCGCAGAAGGTCGTGAGTGCCGGCAGGCCAGGCACTACGCTGCGCACGCCATGGAGAAACGCCGCGCGCCCCTTCAGCCCGGGGCGCACCTTTTCGCCCGACAGATGGGCGACCACGCCGGTGCGCGAATCCGTCGCCGCCAGCACGCCGGCAAGGAAGGCGGACTGTTCCTGCAGCACCTCATAGCTCGCGGTGTTGGCGCACAGCACGCTGCCCTGCGTGACCACGAAGCGCCGGGCGGGATGGCGAGCCGCGGCAACAGAAACGGGATAGTCCCCCTGTCCGCCATGCGCAACGATCAGGTCCGGGCCGGTCTGGCACAGCGCCAGCAGCGCTGCTGCGCGCGCCTGCGGATCCGGATCGGCAATCCACGTCACCGCCACGTCGTGGCCGGCATTGCGTGCGCGCATGGCGCCGGCATGCCCGGCTTCATTGAAGCTGCCGCGTCCTTCGGGCCCGAACAGCACTACCTGGATGCGCGCGCTCATGACAGCGTCGCCCCGGTTGCCACGACCACAGGACCCCAGGCCTGCGCCTGCTGGCGTACGTAGGCGGCAAACTCATCGGGCCGGCGCTCGGCCAGCACAAAGCCCTGGGCTTCCAGGCGGCCGCGCAGGGCCGGTTGTTGCAGGATGACCTGCAGTTGTTGATGCAAGCGTTGCACGATGTCCTCAGGCAGGTTGGCCGGCGCGGAGACGCCGACGAAGTTTTCGGCCACCAGGCCGGGATAGCCGGCTTGCGCCACGGTGGGCAGCTGGGGCGCCTGCGGCACGCGTTGCGCCGAGGTCACCGCCAGCAGGCGCAAGGCGCCGGACTGCAGCAACGGCAGGTTCTGCGGCAGGGCATCCACCGCAAACGGGATCTGTCCGCCGAGCAGGTCGGCGCGCATCGGACCCGCGCCCTTGTATGGCACATGGGTCAGCCGCAACCCCGCCTGCTGGCCAAACAGCTCGCCGACGATATGCGCCACCGACGCCGCCCCGCCGCTGCCGAACGGCACCGGCTCGCGCTGCGCGCGGATCCACGCCGCCAGCTCCGCGAGGTTGCGCGCCGGCACCGACGGATGCACGGCAAAGACGGTCGGCACCGCGCCGATGTAATGCACGTGCGTGAAGCTGCGTACCGGGTCGTAGGCGGGCCGCCTGAGCAGGAACGGCGAGATGCTCAGCGCCGCCGAGTTCGACATCAGCAGCGTGTAGCCGTCATTGGGCGCCGCGGCGACCGCAGCCGCGCCAATCGTCGATCCCGCCCCCGGCCGGTTGTCGGCCACGAATGGCTGCCCCAGCTTTTCCTGCAGCACCGGTGCCAGCAGCCGCGCCACGATGTCGCTGGACCCGCCCGGCGGGAAAGTCACCACCAGCCGCACCGGATGGCGTGGCCATGCCGCGGCACCGCTGTCCGCGCGCGCCGGCATCCCCGGCAATGCCGGCGCGGCCAGCGCCGCGGCAAGGAACTGTCTTCTCGAAATCACGGTGGCCCTCCGGCTTTACAGGCGATGGCGCAGGCCGACGCCGCCGCCGAACTTGTTGCCACGCACGCCCATGAAGGCGGGCAGCGCATAGCTGCCGCTGATGCGGTTGAAATCGGCTTCCGCATAGACGCTGGTGCGTCTGGACAAGCTGTACTCCGCCACGCTGGTCAGCATCAGCCGGTGGCCGCTGGCGGCGCTCTGCCGGTCATAGCCGGCCGCCAGCGACACCGCCAGCGCGGGCATTGCCTGCACCGTGGCGCCGCCGGTCAGCACATGGTTGCGGGTCGGGCTCAGGTGGTAGCGGTTGTCCAGGTAGCCGAGCGCCAGCTTGACGCGCCCCAGCTGGCTGCTGCCGCCGATGCCCCAGATCGTGCGCTTCTCTTCGGTGGCCAGCGCATTGGTGCTCTGGAACAGGGCACCAATGTCGATCCGTGCCGTGGTCCAGGCCAGCGCCAGCCCCCGGCTGCTGCTGGCCGCCGCATCGCCCGGCACTTCGCCGAAGGTATAGTGCGCCGCCGCCGAGAACGCGCCCCACCTGCCCGCGTACTTCACCATGTTGTCTTGCCGCGGACCGGTATAGCCGTTAAGAATGGCCACCGCATCGAGATTGGGATGGCCATAGGGCTGGAAGCGGAAGGTCGCGTCATAGGCCGTGGTGAACTGGCGTCCGAATGTCAGCTTCCCCCACGCCTGGTGCTCGATCCCCAGGTAAGACTGCCGGCCGAACAGCCGGCCTGTACCCTGCGTGCCAACCTGTCCGTAGTTCGACGCCGCGGTGCCTTGCAGCGAAGTACCCGAGGCCAGGTCGAAGCCGCTTTCCAGGTTGAACAGCGCCGACCATCCCGCACCCAGCGCCTCATTGCCGCGCACGCCCCAGCGCGAACCGCTGAAGTAGCCCTCGCTCAGTTCAGCCAGGCGCTCGTCCCCGCGGTTGTTGTCCGAGTAGCGGACCATGGTGTCGATCAGGCCGTAGACCGATATGGAAGTCGATACTGATTGCGCCTGCGCCTGCTGCGTAACGCCGCAGCTCGCCCCCGCCAGCACGCCGGCAAGCGCCATGGCGTGACTGCGCCTTGTGTTCCCCACCTTCACGCACCACCCTCCGTTTGCATACAAATTAAGAATGCAAAATATAGGGTGTGGCCGCACATCCGCATACGAATGTGTGCGCATGAGGAAATGCGGTTTGCGCGGAAAATGCGGACACAAAAAAAGCCCGCTTATGCGGGCTTTCGGGGGTGATGCTTGAAGCGAGTCCGTGCTCAGAACGGGATATCGTCGTCCATATCCTCGAAACCATTCGAGGCGGGCTGCTGCGGCCGGCGCGCAGCGCCACCGCTCTGGCCGCCGCCCTGGCCGCCGCCCTGGCCGCCGCGGCCACCGCCGTAGCCGCCGCCCGACGCTTCGCGGCTGTAGCCACCACCGCCGCCTGCGCCGCCACCGTAGCCGCCTTCGTCACCGCCACCGCCGCCACCACCCTGGCGCGAGCCCAGCATCTGCATCTGGTCGGCAACGATTTCAGTGGAGTACTTGTCCTGGCCCGACTGGTCCTGCCACTTGCGGGTGCGGATGCGGCCTTCGATATAGACCGACGATCCCTTGCGCAGGTACTGGCCGGCGATTTCGGCGATCTTGCCGAAGAACGAGACGCGGTGCCATTCGGTGGCCTCCTTCATCTCGCCGCTCTGCTTGTCCTTGTAGCGATCGGTGGTCGCCAGGCGGATATTGGTCACGGCGTCGCCGCTGGGCAGGTAGCGGGTTTCCGGGTCTGCGCCGAGGTTGCCGACGAGAATGACTTTGTTGACCGATGCCATGAAATGTTCTCCAAAAGCCACGCGCCGTGTTGAAAAGCGTGGCAATACGATGACGGTAAAGCGGATGTAGTGTGACGCGATACTGCGGCGACGTAAACGAACATCGCGCCCCCGGCCAGACGTCAGGTGGCGCGATCATGCTAGGCCTTTTCCAGGCCGGATTCTTTACGATGTGATGCGGATCAGGCCGGCGTTGCCGGTGCAGCTTCCTGCCCGCGCGCCGGCGGCGCCTTCATGCTCCAGGCGATTATAAGCCAGAGCAACAGCACCACCGCGCAACCGACGAACACGGCGCTGCGCCCCTCGTGCTTGAGCAGCCAGCCACCGGCCGCGCCGCCCAGGAACAGGCCCAGCGCCTGCGTGGTGTTGTAGACGCCCAGCGCCGCGCCGCGCGCGGCAGCGGCGTAGCGCGACACCAGCGAAGGCTGCATCGCCTCCAGCACGTTGAACGCGACAAAGAAGAGCAGCAGCACGCCGACGATGGCCCACAGCCCGTGCACGGCGGCAAACAGCAACTGCACCGCGGTCATCAGCGCGACCGCGCCCAGCAGCACCGGGCGCACGCGGCCGTAGCGCTCGGCCGCCATCATCGGGCCCAGCATCAGCACGAAGGACACCAGCACCACCGGCAGGTAGACCTTCCAGTGCTGGTCCAGCGGCATGCCGGCATCGGCCAGCATGGCGGGCACCACCATGAACATGGCCACCTGGGAAGCGTGCAGCGCCAGCACGCCGACGTTCAGGCGCGCCAGGTCGGCGTTGAGCAGCACCTTGCGGAACGGCAGGCGCACCGGATGCGGCGGCGGCGGGGTCGGCACCAGGAACAGCGTCACGCCGATGGCCACCAGCCCCAGCACCGACATCAGCCCGAAGATGCCGGACATGCCGATGCTGTGCAGCAGCGGCGAGGCAATCACCAGCGACAGCGCGAAGGTCAGGCCGATGCTGCCGCCCACCATCGCCATCGCCTTGGTGCGATGCCGTTCGCGCGTCAGGTCGGCGATGCAGGCAGTGATGGCCGCGGAGATCGCGCCCGTGCCCTGCAGCGCGCGGCCGGCGATGATGCCGCTTAGCGTGTCGGAAAAGGCGGCCACCAGCCCGCCGGCGATGAACAGCAGCAGCCCGGCCACCATCACCGGCTTGCGCCCGATGCGGTCGGACAGCCAGCCCAGCGGGATGTGCAGGAATGCCTGCATCAGGCCATAGATGCCCATGGCCAGGCCCACGCGCTGGGCGTCGTGCCCGTCGGGCAGGCTGTGCGCGTATTCGGCAAAGACGGGCAGGATCAGGAACAGGCCCAGCATGCGCAGCGCGAAGATGCTGGCCAGCGACACGGCGGCGCGCAACTCGGCGCGGGTCATGCGTTCGCGGGCGGGGGCCTGGGATGCGTCAGCGGCACCCGCACCCGGGGAAGAAGACTGGATCGACGGCATTGCGATCGTGGGATCGTGGAATCTGTCAGGCTGGCTGCCGGTGCATCGCAACGGCAGTTTCGATCGGGATCGCGGGGGGAAGTTGCCGCCCGGAACCCGGGGCCGGCGGCGGCTTCGCCGGGCGCCTGCATGGCGCGGGCCACCCCGGAAACCGAAGTTGGGTATATTAACAGGTTTGCTCCTTCGCGCTTCCCGGGTCACCTGGCCATGCCAGCTGGCCCCCGGGCGTGTGCCCGGGCGCGCATTCCGGCCGTCGCCAGCGGTCGGAAGTGCCAAATACGGTACTTGTTTCTGGGTTTTGCGATTCCTTCAGACAGCCTTGCCAACCCCGGCAGGGCGGCCTGTCTGGCGACGACTTTTCGGCATATGGAAGAAATCAAGATCCGTGGGGCGCGTACCCACAACCTGAAGAACATCAATCTCGACCTGCCGCGCAACCGGCTGATCGTGATCACCGGCCTGTCGGGCTCGGGCAAGTCCTCGCTTGCCTTCGACACGCTCTATGCCGAGGGCCAGCGCCGCTACGTGGAGTCTCTGTCCGCCTATGCCCGCCAGTTCCTGCAGCTGATGGAAAAGCCGGACGTGGACCTGATCGAAGGCCTGTCGCCGGCGATCTCGATCGAGCAGAAGGCTACCAGCCACAACCCGCGTTCGACGGTCGGCACCGTCACCGAGATCCACGACTACCTGCGCCTGCTGTACGCCCGCGCCGGCACGCCCTACTGCCCCGACCACAACCTGCCGCTGCAAGCGCAGAGCGTGTCGCAGATGGTGGACGCCGCGCTGGCCCTGCCCGAGGACACCAAGCTGATGATCCTGGCGCCAGTGGTGGCCGACCGCAAGGGCGAGCACTCGGACCTGTTCGACAGCATGCAGGCGCAGGGCTTCGTGCGCTTTCGCATCCGCTCGGGCGGCGGCACCGCGCACGAGGCCGAGGCCAAGGTCTATGAGGTCGATGCGCTGCCGAAACTGAAGAAGACCGAGAAGCACACCATTGAAGTGGTGGTGGACCGCGTCAAGGTGCGCGCCGACATCAAGCAGCGCCTGGCCGAATCGTTCGAGACCGCGTTGCGCCTGGCCGATGGCCGCGCGCTTGCGCTGGAACTCGACAGCGGCAAGGAGCATATGTTCAGCTCCAAGTTTGCCTGCCCGATCTGCTCGTACTCGCTGCAGGAGCTGGAGCCGCGGCTGTTCTCGTTCAACAACCCGATGGGCGCCTGCCCTAGCTGCGACGGGCTGGGCCAGATCACCTTCTTCGATCCCAAGCGCGTGGTGGCCTTCCCCAACCTGTCGCTGGCCTCGGGCGCGATCAAGGGCTGGGACCGCCGCAACCAGTTCTACTTCCAGATGCTGCAAGGCCTGGCAGCGTACTACGACTTCGACACCGAGACCCCGTTCGAGGAGCTGCCGGAAAACGTGCAGCAGTCGGTGCTGCACGGCTCGGGCGAGCAGGAAATCCCGTTCACCTATATCAACGAACGCGGCCGCACCACCGTGCGCGAGCATGTGTTCGAAGGGATCATCCCCAACCTGGAGCGCCGCTACCGCGAAACCGATTCGGTCGCCGTGCGCGAGGAACTGGCCAAGTACCAGAACAACCAGCCCTGCCCCGCCTGCCAAGGCACCCGCCTGCGCACCGAGGCGCGCCACGTCAAGCTGGGCGAGGGCGAGCAGGCACGCGCGATCTTCGAGATCAACGGCTGGCCGCTGCGCGACGCGCTGACCTACTTCCTGACGCTGGACATGCACGGCGCCAAACGCGAGATCGGCGACAAGATCATCAAGGAGATCTCGGCGCGGCTGAACTTCCTGAACAACGTCGGGCTGGACTACCTGTCACTGGAGCGCAGCGCCGATACGCTGTCGGGCGGCGAGGCCCAGCGCATCCGGCTGGCGTCGCAGATCGGCTCGGGCCTGACCGGCGTGATGTATGTGCTGGACGAGCCCTCGATCGGCCTGCACCAGCGCGACAACGACCGTCTGATCGGCACGCTCAAGCACCTGCGCGACATCGGCAACTCGGTGCTGGTGGTCGAGCACGACGAGGACATGATCCGCGCCTGCGATTACGTGGTCGACATCGGCCCGGGCGCCGGCGTGCACGGCGGCATGATCGTGGCCGAGGGCACGCCGCGGCAGATCGAGGAGTCGCCGGCATCGCTGACCGGCCAGTACCTGTCCGGCCAGCGCCGCATCGAGGTGCCGAAGGAGCGCGCCGCGCCCGACGATGCGCGCCTGCTGCGCATCGTCAACGCCAGCGGCAACAACCTGCGCAACGTCACCGCCGAAGTGCCGGTGGGCCTGCTGACCTGCATCACCGGCGTGTCCGGCTCGGGCAAGTCGACGCTGATCAACGACACGCTCTACCATGCGGTGGCGCGCCATCTGTATGGCTCGACGCCGGAGCCGGCGCCGCACGACCGCATCGAGGGGCTCGAGCATTTCGACAAGGTCATCAACGTCGACCAGAGCCCGATCGGGCGCACGCCGCGTTCCAATCCGGCCACCTATACGGGCCTGTTCACGCCCATCCGCGAACTGTTCGCCGGCGTGCCGTCGGCCAAGGAGCGCGGCTACGACCCGGGCCGCTTCTCGTTCAACGTCAAGGGCGGGCGCTGCGAATCGTGCCAGGGCGACGGCGTGCTCAAGGTCGAGATGCACTTCCTGCCCGACGTCTATGTGCCGTGCGATGTCTGCCACGGCAAGCGCTACAACCGCGAGACGCTGGAAGTCCTGTACAAGGGCAAGAACATCTCCGAGGTGCTGGACCTGACCGTCGAGCAGGCGCACGAGTTCTTCAGCGCGGTGCCGGTGGTGCGGCGCAAGCTGCAGACGCTGCTGGACGTGGGCCTGGGCTATATCCGGCTGGGCCAGTCGGCGACCACGCTGTCGGGCGGCGAGGCGCAGCGCGTCAAGCTGTCGCTGGAGCTGTCCAAGCGCGACACCGGGCGCACGCTCTATATCCTGGACGAGCCCACCACCGGGCTGCACTTCCACGATATCGAGCTGCTGCTCAAGGTCATCCACAAGCTGCGCGACCAGGGCAATACCGTGGTCATCATCGAACACAACCTCGATGTCATCAAGACCGCGGACTGGCTGATCGACATGGGGCCGGAAGGCGGCGCCGGTGGCGGCCAGGTGATCGCGCGCGGCACGCCGGAGGATGTGGCCAGGAGCAAGGCGAGCTTTACGGGCAAGTATCTGAAGCCATTGCTGGAGCGGTAAGGCCTTAGGAATTTTCGGATACAGGCCCGGCAAGAATTGTCGCGACTCGCTTACGCAAGCGATTGCACAAGTTGAGGTGTATCAAGATGAGGTGAGCTTGCCGCTGCTGAGGCGGGCCTGCCCCTTCAGTCCAGCCCGGCGTTGGGCAGCACCCGCGCGCGGCGCGGCGCTCCGCCCGGCTGCAGTTCGATCGCGACGCCGCCACCGCTGTCGGCGCCGTGGCCGCTCAGCGCGGTGATCACCACCTGGTGCGTGACCAGCAGGTAAGGCCCGCCGCGCGGATCGAGCCCGTCGATAAAGCGCGAAAGCTGCGCGGTCTGCGCTTCCCGGCGCTGTGCATCCGCGCCAAAAAATGAATTGAGCAATGGCTGGACCCGCACCGGACCCAGGTCGATCAGGCGGGCGGTGTCCTGGCAGCGGCACCAGGCGCTGCTGTAGACCCGCGTCGGCCGGAAGCCCGCCGCCTTCCAGCTGCTACCGAGCCTCGCCGCCTGCTGCCGGCCGTTCGCGTCCAGGTTGCGCTGGGTCGAACAGTCGTCCAGCTTGAAGCCCGGCGGATCGCCGACCCCCGGCGCACTCGCATGCCGCAGCACGACGACGACATTGGGGCGCTTCAGTTCACTGACGGCGATTTCGCCCTGTGATGCCGGAACGACCTGGGCGGCGGCCACGCACGGCGCCATGGCAAGCCATGCGAGGAAGAGGCGAACAAGCGGCATCGGCGTCTCCGGTGACGGGCCAGTCCATCCGGTATAGCAGGTACGCGTGCCATGCGAGGATCCCTGCCCGCTTGCATTCACCACCCCGCGCCCTACCATGAACCGGATGGCGGCAAGCCGCGCCGCCATTCTGGAGCCAGCCATGGAACTGACGGTCGTACCGGTCACCAAGCCGGAAGCCACCAACTTCATCTTCGGCCATTCGCATTTCATCAAGACCGTGGAAGACCTGCACGAGGCGCTGGTCGGCACGGTCCCGGGCATCCTCTTCGGGCTGGCGTTCTGCGAGGCCTCGGGCAAGCGCCTGGTGCGTTGGTCGGGCACAGATGAAGACCTGATCGACCTGGCCTGCGAGAACGCCCGCGCCATCGGCGCCGGGCATACCTTCGTGATCTTCCTCGGCGACGGGTTCTTTCCGGTCAACGTGCTGGCCGCGGTGCGGGCAGTGCCGGAGGTGTGCCGCATCTTCTGCGCAACGGCCAACCCGACCGAGGTGATCATCGCCCAGACCGATGCCGGACGCGGCGTGGTGGGCGTGATCGATGGTGCCTCGCCGCTGGGGATCGAGACCGATGCCGATGTGGCCGAGCGCAAGGCGCTGTTGCGGAAGTTCGGCTACAAGCTCTAGCGTCGCCGCTCAGTGCTGCGCTGCCTGCACCGCCGGCACCGCCGGCACATCGTCTTCCTTCATCCGGCTGCGGTTGAGCACCCCAGCCTGCTCCAGCACCGGATAAGCCGTCGCACAGAACAGCGAATTCAGCCGTTTGAGCTCGCTGATCACATCCAGGTGCAATGAGCTGGTCTCGATGCTCTCGGCGGTCTGCACCGCCACGCGCTGCAGGTGGGTGCGCGCGTACTTGCGCTCCAGCTCGCGGAAGTTCGCTTTTTCCGCCATCAGCGCCTGGGCGCTCTTGAGGTCGCCGTTGAGAAACACCGACAGGCCCAGCCGCAGATTGGCGACCAGGCGCGCGTGCATCTCGGCGATTTCCTGCATTCCCGCCTCCGAGAACATCAGGTTGTGGGCGATCTTCTTGTCCTTGGTATCGAGCAGGATGCGCTCGATGATGTCGCCCGCGTGTTCCAGGTTGATGGTGAGCGAGATGATCTCGGTCCAGCGCTGGCCGTCGCGCTCGTCCAGCGCTTCCAGGCTGATGCGCGTCAGGTAGAGCTTGATCGCGGTGTAGAGGTCATCCACCTCGTTGTCGATGCGGCAGGTGGCGTCGGCCAGCTTGGCGTCGTTGGTGCGCAGCACGCGCAGCATGTTGTCCAGCATCTGCTCGACGCGGTCGCCGATGCGCAGCACTTCGCGCGCGGCGTTGGCCAGCGCCAGCGTGGGCGTGGACAGCGCGGCCGTATCGAGGTGGCGCGGCGTGACCTGGCTGTCGCCGGTGTTGCGCCCGGGCAGTACCTTCTCGCACAGCCGCGCCAGCGGCGCGGTGGCGCCCAGCAGCAGCACCGCCAGCGCGACGTTGAACAGCAGATGGAAATTGACGATCAGCCGTTGCGGGTCATGGTCCAGCAGCGCCAGCAGCTCCTCGGCCTGGCCCAGCAGCGGCAGCGCCACCAGACAGCCCAGCAGGCGCGACAGCAGGTTGCCCAGCGTCACGCGTTTGCCCGGCTGGTTGTTGCCCGAGGTGGTCAGCAGCGCCGAGATGCCCGAACCCAGGTTGGCCCCCAGCACCAGCGCCAGCGCCACGTGGATCGACACCACGCCGGCCGAGGCCAGCGCGCCGCAGAACAGCACCACGGCCAGGCTGGAATAGCACAGGATGGTCAGGAAGGCGCCGACCAGCATGTCCAGCCCCGCGTCGCCGGTCAGCGAGGCGAACAAGACCTTGACGCCGGCAGCCTGCACCACGGGACGGGTGGCGATGGAGATCAGCTCGAGCGCCAGCGTGATCAGGCCCAGGCCGATCAGCACGCGGCCGACGTGGCCGGCCCTGCTGCCCTTCCAGGTCAGATGGCAGATCACGCCGACAAAGATCAGCAGCGGCGACAGCCAGGACAGGTCCAGCGAGAACACCTGCACCATCAGCGCGGTGCCGACGTTGGCGCCGAGCATGATGGCCAGCGCCGGTGCCACGGCGATCAGGCCCTGGCCGACGAAGGAGCTGACGATGACCGCGGTGGCATTGCTGCTCTGGACCAGCCCGGTGACGCCGAGCCCGGCAAGGAAGGCGGTGAAGCGGTTGGAGACGCTGGTCGACAGGACATGGCGCAGGTTCGCGCCGTAGACGCGCAGGATGCCGACCTTGACGATGTTGGTGCCCCAGACGAGCAGGGCAACGCCTGATAGCAGGTGAAGGAGTACGCCCATGGTGCGCCTTTGTGTGACCAGTGCCGACAAAACCCCTGGAGGCTAGGCCCGGTCATCGTGTAGTTGTCAATGAGGCATTATGCGCCCGTCACCCGACAGCGGCAACGGCATGGGCGCGGCGCGCGGGCAATGGGCAACACCGGCGCGCGGATGCGCGCCAGCGGCGCCGCTCAGGGCAGCGCGACCTTGATCCCCAGCCCGACGAAGATCGCCCCGGCGGCGCGGTCCAGCCAGCGGCCGGTGGCCGGGCGGCGGCGCAGCCAGGCGCCCAGCCAGCCCGCGCACAGCCCGAACAGCGAGAACACCACCGCCGTCTGCAGCATGAAGACCACGCCCAGCAGCAGGAACTGCAGCCCCGGGTGCGCGGCATCGGCGCGCACGAACTGCGGCAGGAACACCAGGAAGAACAGCGTCACCTTGGGATTCATGATGTTGCCGAGCACGCTCTGGCGGAACACGCGCGCGAGCGGCACCGCATCGACATCACCGCCCTGCGCCAGCCCGCCCTTTGCGCGCAGCGCCTGGATGCCGATCCAGATCAGGTAGGCCGCGCCCGCATACTTGATCAGCTGGAACGCCAGCGGCGACGAGCGCAGCACCGCGGCCAGCCCCACCGCCGCAATCACGGTGTGGAACAGGCACCCGACCGAAAAGCCCAGTGCCGCGACCAGCCCCGCGCGCCGGCCCTGCGCCATGCCGCGCGCCAGCACCTGCAGGTTGTCGGGCCCCGGGGCCACAGTCACGGCAATCGAAGTCAGCAGGAACAGCAACAGGTCAGGCATGGGGTCTCCTTGCGTGGAAATCTTGCGGGCCGGTCAGCGTGGCTCAGTGCCCTTCGAACTTGCACACGGTGAACAGCGGCAGCCCGCCGTCCTGCAGCAGCTTCGAGCCGCCCAGTTCGGGCAGGTCGACGATGGCGGCGCCCTCCACCACCGTCGCGCCCAGGCGCTCCAGCAGCTTGCGTCCGGCCATCATGGTACCGCCGGTGGCGATCAGGTCGTCGACCAGCAGCACGCGGTCGCCGGACTTGCAGGCGTCTGCATGGATCTCGACGGTGGCGCTGCCGTATTCCAGCTCGTACTCCTCGGCCACGGTCTGGAACGGCAGCTTGCCCTTCTTGCGGATCGGCACGAAGCCCAGGTTCAGCTCATACGCGACGATCGCGCCCAGGATAAAGCCGCGCGCGTCGATGCCCGCCACCAGGTCGAGCTGCGCATCCATGTAGCGGTGCACGAAGACATCGATCAGCACGCGCAGCGTCTTGGGGTTCTGCAGCAGCGGGGTGATGTCGCGGAACATCACGCCCGGCATGGGCCAGTCCGGCACCGTACGGATGCGCTCGCGCAGGTAGCCGGTGACGTCGCCGAGCTCGGGGGACTGGATGATGGACTCTGCCATAGGGGTCTGGAAACGGTAGGCGCGCAGCGTGGCGCGCCAATCAGAAAGAGGGGTCGCAGTGGGTCGCGGCAGGATGGCCGCCGGCGCGGTAACCAGTTACCACCCGCGCCATCGGGGCGGCCAGCACAATGGCCCTGCCGGCCCGCTTGGCTGGCCAGGGGCCGGGCTGCCGCGTCCGGCACCCGCCGGACACCCGTAACCATACAGGAGAGCGCGATGGCAAAGAAGATTCTGATGCTGGTGGGCGACTACGCCGAAGACTACGAAACCATGGTGCCGTTCCAGGCACTGCAGATGGTCGGCCACACCGTGCATGCGGCCTGCCCGGACAAGCAGGCGGGCGACGCCTGCGCCACCGCTATCCATGACTTCGAGGGCGACCAGACCTACACCGAGAAGCGCGGCCACAACTTCACCCTCAACGCGAGCTTTGCCGAGATCGACCCCGCCGGTTACGACGCACTGGTCATCCCCGGCGGCCGCGCGCCGGAATACCTGCGCCTGAACGCGCGCGTGCTGGAGATCGTGCGCCACTTCGCCCAGGCGGACAAGCCGATCGCCGCGGTCTGCCACGGCGCCCAGCTGCTGGCCGCGGCAGGCGTGCTCGAAGGCAAGACCTGCTCCGCCTACCCGGCCTGTGCGCCCGAGGTGAAGCTGGCCGGCGGCACCTATGCCGATATTCCCGTCGACCAGGCCCATACCGACGGCAACCTCGTCACGGCCCCGGCCTGGCCCGCGCATCCGGCCTGGCTGGCGCAGTTCCTTGCCGTGCTGGGCACGCGGATCGTACATTAGAGCTTTCCGCACGCGGCGCCCCCACGCGTGAAGGCACGGCCCGCCCCATCCGCGAGCCGTGCACATGCCCGCAGGCTGCGCCGCCCGCACGGGAGCATCCATGTGTGAAATCTTTATCCGCGCCAATCCGGCGTCGTACCAAAGCCAGTCGCGCTCGCTGCGCCTGCATGGCGTGGCCACCAGCATCCGGCTGGAGAGCCTGTTCTGGGAGGTGCTGGAAGAACTGGCGCGGCGCGACGACATGACCGTCAACCAGCTGATCACGCGCCTGCACGATGAACTGACCGAACATCGCGGCAGCGAGGCGGTGGCCGGCAATTTCTCGTCCTTCCTGCGCGTGTGCTGCCTGCGTTACCTGATGCTGCAGGGCGAAGGCCGCATCCCGGCCGATGCCAGCGTGCCGATCCGCTCGCTGGACGCACGCGCCGTGCTCGACAACCTGCCGGAATCCTGGGTCGAGGCGCGTCCGCACTGACGCGCACGACGCCCCGGCTCAGCCGTTCAGGATGCGCGTTTCCGCAGCCTCCAGCGCCTCGGGCGGGCCGCGCAGCACCACGATATCGCCCGGCTCCAGCACGGTCTCGGGCTCCGGATCGAAGGCGCGGATGCCGCGCCGGCGCACCGCGGTCACCTCCACGCCGATCCGCTCCAGCCCCAGCACGCCAAGACGCCGCCCCACCGCCGTGGATTGCGGCCCGAGCGACACGGAATGCAGCCGTACCGAATCGCGCTCGACCATGTCCTCATCATCGTCGCGGCCGTGGAAATAGCCGCGCAGCAGGCTGTAGCGCGCGTCGCGCGCCTCCTGCACGCCGCGCAGCACATGCCGCATCGGCACGCCCAACAGCACCAGCGCGTGCGAGGCCAGCATCAGGCTGCCCTCGATGATCTCGGGCACCACTTCGGTGGCGCCGGCCTTCTGCAGCGTGTCGAGCTCTGAATCGTCCACCGTGCGCACGATCACCGGCAGCGCCGGCGCCAGTTCCTGCACGTGGTGCAGCACCTTGAGCGCCGATGGGGTGTTGGCATAGGTGACGATCAGGGCGGCGGCACGGTGGATGCCGGCGGCGATCAGCGCCTCGCGCCGGCCCGCGTCGCCGTAGACCACGGTATCGCCGGCCGCGGCGGCCTCGCGCACGCGATCGGGGTCCAGGTCCAGCGCCACGTAGTTGATGCCCTCGCGCTCGAGCATGTGCGCCAGGTTCTGCCCGCTGCGGCCGAAGCCGCAGATGATCGCGTGCTTCTCGGTCTGCAGGCTCTGCGCGGCGATGCGGGTCATGTTCAGCGACTGCATCAGCCATTCGTTGGCGGCAAAGCGCAGCACGATGGCGTCGCTGTACTGGATCAGGAAGGGCGCGGCCAGCATCGACAGCAGCATCGATGCCAGGATCACCTGGATCAGCACCGGGTCGACCAGGTTCAGGCCGTCGATCTGGTTCAGCAGCACGAAACCGAATTCGCCGGCCTGCGCCAGCCCCAGCCCGGTGCGGATCGCCACCCCCTGGCGCGAGCCGAAGACCCGCGCCAGCAGCGCGATCAGCACCAGCTTGAACAGCACCGGCACCACCAGCAGCGCCAGCACCAGCCATACGTGGTCGAGCACCACTCGGATATTGAGCAGCATGCCGATGGTGACGAAGAACAGTCCCAGCAGCACGTCGCGGAACGGCTTGATGTCCTCTTCCACCTGGTGGCGGTAGGGCGTCTCGGAGATCAGCATGCCCGCCATGAAGGCGCCCAGCGCCATCGACAGGCCCAGCCGCTCGGTCAGCGCCGCCATGCCCAGCGTCACCAGCAGCAGGTTCAGCATGAACAGTTCCTGCGAGCGGCGCGCCGCCACCACGTGGAACCAGCGGCTCATCAGGCGCTGGCCCAGGAAGAAGATGACGCCCAGGGCCACCACGATCTTGACCGTGGCCAGGCCCAGCGCCACCATCAGGTCGCCCGGATCGCGCGACAGCGCCGGGATCACGATCAGCAGCGGCACCACCGCCAGATCCTGGAACAGCAGGATGCTGATGATATTGCGGCCCTGCTCGCTCTCAAGCTCCATGCGCTCGGACAGCATCTTGGAGACGATCGCGGTGGAAGACATCGCCAGCGCCCCGCCCAGCGCCACCGACGCCTGCCAGGACAGCGGGAACAGCCAGTTGAAAGCCCAGCTGGCCGGCACCACCGCCAGCATCGACAGCACCACCTGCGAGCCGCCCAGGCCGAACACCAGCCGCTTCATCGAGCGCAGCTTGGTCAGGTTGAACTCCAGCCCGATCGAGAACATCAGGAAGACCACGCCGAATTCGGCCAGGTACTTGGTCTGCGCGGTGTCGCTGGCCAGCCCCAGCGCATGGGGGCCGATCAGGATGCCGACGGCCAGGTAGCCGAGCATCGGCGGCAGCTGCAGCATGCGGAATGCGACCACGCCGAAGACGGCGGCGGCCAGCAGCACCAGGGTCAGTTCCAGCGGAGAATGCATCAGGCGGTCTGGGTGACCGGCCAGGCGCACGTCCGACCCGGCACGGGCACCCTGCCGGCAAAATACGGCGAGCACGGCAAGCACGACGTGCGCCATGGGTCGGGCCAGGCGCCATCGCATTCGTTGGTATACTTCGTCGCCATGATAGCCAATTTCGATGCGGATCGAGCACTCAGGCTCGCCCGCGACACTCTCCAGACCGAAGCCGATGCGGTTTCCGCACTTTCCGGACGCCTGAACGGCGACTTTGCCCGTGCCGTGCTGCTGATCCTGCAATGCACCGGGCGCGTGGTCGTCTCGGGCATCGGCAAGTCCGGCCATATCGGGCGCAAGGTCGCGGCCACGCTGGCCTCTACCGGCACGCCGGCGTTCTTCGTGCACCCGGCCGAAGCCAGCCACGGCGACCTGGGCATGGTCACGCGCGACGACGTGCTGATCGCCTTCTCCAATTCGGGCGAGACCGGCGAGCTGCTGTCGATCATCCCGATCGTCAAGCGCATCGGCGCGCGGCTGATCTCGGTCACCGGCAACCCCGACTCCAACCTGGCCAAGCTGGCCGACGTCCACCTGGACGCGGCGGTCGAGAAAGAAGCCTGCCCGCTGAACCTGGCGCCGACGGCCAGCACCACCGCGGCGCTGGCGCTGGGCGATGCGCTGGCAGTGGCGGTTCTCGATGCGCGCGGCTTTGGCGAGGAAGACTTCGCGCGCTCGCACCCCGGCGGCGCGCTCGGGCGCAAGCTGCTGACCCATGTGCGCGACGTGATGCGCACCGGCAACGCCGTGCCCGAGGTGCGTGAAAACACCCCGCTGGCCCAGGCGCTGATGGAAATCACCCGCAAGGGCATGGCCATGACCGCCGTGGTGGACCCGGACGGACACGCCATCGGCGTCTTCACCGACGGCGACCTGCGCCGCCTTCTGGAAACCCCGCGCGACTGGAAGACCGTTCCCATCGGCGACGTCATGCACCGCAACCCGCACGTGGTCAACGAGAACCAGCTCGCCGTCGAAGCGGTGCAGGTGATGGAGGCCAACCGCATCAACCAGCTGCTGGTGGTGGATGACGACGGCCGCCTGACCGGCGCGCTGCATATCCACGACCTGACCCGCGCCAAGGTCATCTGAGCGGGCGCGGGCCCGGCACAACCGGCACAACGCCAAGGACACCATGCAGGCACTCCTCGCCTCCCTCAGCGGCATCGTCATGCGGCTGCTGCCGCTGCTGCTGATGGCCTTCGTGGCGGGCAGCACGTTCTGGCTGGTCCAGATCAACTCCCCCAAGGAAGACCCGGCCGCGCAAAGCGCCAAGAAGCATGAGCCCGACTACTTCATGGACCGCTTCTCGGCCACTGAGCTGGCGCCGGACGGCAGCACCAAAATCCGCTTTACCGGCGAGCGCATGGTCCATTTCGAGGATGACCAGACCTACGAGGTGACCCGGCCCGCCATGCGCGCGTATGAGCCGGACCGCCCGCCGGTCACCGCCCGCGCCGATATGGGCCGCATGAACGCCGAGGGTTCGGTGATCGACCTGTACGGCAACGGCTTCGTCATGCGCCAGCAGGGCGTGGACGTGTCCAAGGACCCGCAGCTGACCGCCGCATCCAGTTATTTCCAGCTGCTGGTCAATGACGACATCGTCAAGACCGACAAGCCGGTCAAGCTGACGCGCGGCCCGTCGGTGATGACCGCCAACGGCCTGATCTTCAACAACGTCACGCGCGAAGTACAATTGCTCGGCAATGTACGCGGCACCATCATCACCGGGCCGACCCCTGGCCGCGCGCCGGGGTCCTGAGCCCCGGCCCGGGGGCCGCACCAACCCGCACCAACGTACCCAGACGCCCTCAAGCAACCCTGCCAACATGACTGCTTCCCTGACGACATCGTCCCGTCGACGCACCGCCCCGGCCCTGCTCGCCCTGGCCATGGCCTTCGGCCTGCTGGCCCAGCCCGCCCTGGCCGAGCGCGCGGACCGCGACAAGCCGATGGTGCTGGAGGCGGACAACGCCAGCTATGACGACGTCAAGCAGATCTATACGCTGACCGGCAATGTGGTGCTGACCAAGGGCACCATGATCCTGAAGTCCGACGCCGCCGAACTGCGCACCGATCCCGAGGGCTACCAGTTCGCGGTGGCCACCGCCAAGCCGGGCAAGCAGGCCTACATCCGGCAGAAGCGCGAAGGCGTCGACGAATACATCGACGGCTGGGGCGACCGCATCGAGTACGACGGCAAGCAGGAGTACTCCAAGCTGATCGGCAATGCCCGCATGGCGCGCCTGCAGGGCGCCAAGCAGGTCGACGAGATCCGCGGCGCGGTGCTGACCTACGACAGCCGCAAGGAGTTCTACACGGCTGCCGGCGGCGGTAGCGGCGATGCCGCGGCCGCCAATCCGTCCGGCCGCGTGCGCGCGGTGCTGTCGCCGCGCCAGGACCAGAAGGCCGGCGCCACGGGCAGCGGCGGCTCGCCGCTGGACCTGAAGCCGGCGCCCGCGCCTGCCAACAAACCCTGACGCCTGGCGCCGGCTGCGTGCATCGCATGCGGCCGGCGCCAGAAACGCCTGAACGCCAGACTGTGCCAATGACCGATACCGCAACCATCGCCGACAAGCCTTCCGTCGAAGCCTCCACCGTCCTTGCCGGCGGCAGCACGCTGGTCGTGCGCCACCTGAAGAAACGCTATGGCTCGCGCACGGTGGTCAAGGACGTCTCGCTCGACGTGAAGAGCGGCGAGGTGGTCGGCCTGCTCGGGCCCAACGGCGCGGGCAAGACCACCTCCTTCTACATGATCGTGGGCCTGGTGGCGCTGGACGAAGGGGATATCGTGCTCGACGGCGACCACATCAGCGGCCTGCCGATCCACGAGCGCGCGCGCATGGGGCTGTCGTACCTGCCGCAGGAAGCCTCGGTATTCCGCAAGCTCAACGTCGAAGAGAACATCCGCGCGGTGCTGGAGCTGCAGGTGAGCAACGGCAAGCCCCTGCCCAAGGCCGAGATCGAGCGCCGCCTGGATTCGCTGCTCGACGACCTGCAGATCGCGCACCTGCGCAACAACCCGGCGCTGTCGCTGTCGGGCGGCGAGCGCCGCCGCGTGGAAATCGCGCGCGCGCTGGCGTCGTCGCCGCGCTTCATCCTGCTGGACGAACCCTTCGCCGGCGTGGACCCGATCGCCGTGGGCGAGATCCAGCGCATCGTCAGCTTCCTCAAGGCACGCAATATCGGCGTGCTGATCACCGACCACAACGTGCGCGAGACGCTCGGCATCTGCGACCACGCCTACATCATCAGCGAAGGCACGGTGCTGGCCGCGGGCCAGCCCGAGGAAATCATCGCCAATGACGCAGTGCGGCGCGTCTACCTGGGCGAGAACTTCCGCATGTGATGCAGCGGCCTGCCATGGAGCGGCAGGCCTATTCGCGGGCGCACGTGGGCCTGCCACAGCCAGCAGCGATCAGACCGCATAAGCGATAGCAATTTCCGTTCCAACAACGGAAAGATGCGCATAGAATAGGTCGCATGAAACCGTCGCTACAGCTCCGCCTTTCCCAGCATCTGGCCCTGACCCCGCAACTGCAGCAGTCGATCCGGCTGCTGCAGCTTTCCACGCTGGAACTGCAGCAAGAGGTCGAACAGGCACTGACGGAAAACCCTCTGCTCGAACGCGAGAACGACTGGATCGAAAGCCCGCTGCGCGTGGCGGCCGACGGCTCGGTCAACCTGCAGAGCGCACCGGCGCCCGCGCCGGCAGAGCCGCAGGGCAATGGCGAGGCCCGCGCCGACGGCGCGGCTGACGACGACAGCTATGGCGACAGCGGCAACGGCGACGACTATGGCAGCAGCGACTGGAGCCTGGACGACTTTGCCCGCCGCCCCCAGGGCGACGAGGACGAAAAAACGCCGATGCAGCTGCGCGAAGCCGAGCCAACGCTGCGCGAGTACCTGATGGAACAGCTCACGCCGCTGAAGATCTCGGCGCGCGACAAGGGCCTGGCCATCTTCCTGATCGAATCGCTCGACGACGATGGCTACCTGAGCGCATCGCTTGAGGAGATCTGCACGGAGTTGCCGGAAGAACTCGAGTTCGAGATCGAGGAGGTCCACGCCATCCTCACGCTGCTGCAGAGCTTCGACCCGCCCGGCGTGGGCGCGCGCAACGCCGCCGAGTGCCTGGCCCTGCAGTTGCGGCGCCTGACGCACCCGCAGCGCGAACTGGCCCTGAACATCGTGACCAACCACCTGGAGTTGCTCGCAGTACGCGACTACACGCGGCTGAAGAAGGCGCTGCAGGTGGATGAAGCGGCGCTGAAGTCCGCACACGAACTGATCCGCTCGCTGGCGCCCTACCCCGGCCATGCATACAGCCGCCCGGAGGCGGACTTCGTGGTGCCGGACGTGTTCGTGCGCAAGGGTGGCGGCGGCTGGATCGCGCAGCTCAATCCGGATGTGATGCCGAGGCTGCGCATCAATGACATGTATGCGCAAATCCTGCGTGGCGCAAAGGGTGAGTCCGGCACCGCCGGGCTGCAGCAGAAGCTGCAGGAGGCGCGCTGGCTGATCAAGAACATCCAGCAGAGGTTCGACACAATCCTGCGTGTCTCGCAGGCCATTGTCGAGCGTCAAAAGAACTTTTTCAGCCACGGCGAAATCGCCATGCGCCCCTTGGTTTTGCGGGAGATTGCCGATACACTGGGTTTACACGAGTCAACCATCTCCCGGGTGACGACCAATAAATATATGGCAACGCCGATGGGTACTTTCGAACTGAAGTACTTCTTCGGCAGCCACGTGTCCACCGAAACCGGTGGCGCGGCTTCGTCAACGGCCATCCGCGCCTTGATCAAGCAACTGATAGGAGCCGAAGACCCGAGGAATCCCCTTTCCGACAGTCGCATTGCCGAACTGCTGGGCGAACAAGGCTTCGTTGTCGCACGCCGCACCGTTGCCAAGTATCGCGAAGCCCTGAAGATCCCCGCAGTCAATCTCCGCAAGTCTTTGTAGCCGAGCCCACCGCCTGCCTGGTGAGGCTCTTTCAGAAGGAGAAGCGCTATGAACTTCAAGATCAGTGGACACCACCTGGACATCACGCCCCCTCTGCGTGAGTACGTGGAAACGAAGCTGGAGCGAATCGTCAGGCATTTCGATCAAGTCATTGGCGTTAGTGTGCTGCTCTCTGTCGACAACCATAAGGAAAAGGACCGGCGTCAGTACGCGGAAATCAATCTACATCTCAAGGGCAAGGACATCTTTGTCGAAGCGCATCACGAAGACCTGTATGCAGCGATCGACGCACTCGTCGACAAGCTGGACCGTCAGGTGATCCGCTACAAGGATCGCGTGCAAGGCCACGACCGCGAAGCGGTCAAGTACCAGATGGCCGCAGCGCAAATGCAGCAATGACCGTGCCCGGCAGCCCCGCAGCGGGCTGCTGAATCAGGATTGAACAGGCAAGCCGCGCCAAGAAGCGCGGCTTTTTTGCGCCCTCGCGTTCCCGGTTGCCGCCGGCATGCCGCGCCCGCACTGGCGGCGCGGCCCGGCTGTGGCGCCGGAGCCGATGCTTTTCACCCGAATGAGCAAGGGTGTTCGCAAGCGCTGCGCCAAGGTGTATGCTGCGCCATACAAAGAGAGGGAATCCTGGCCGTGCCCCGCACCGGTGCACCGGCTCCCCGCCGCGGAGGCACCATTGCATCACCATGTATCTTTCTGCACCGGCTTGCCCCGTTGCGCTGCACAATGCGGGAGTAGTCGCTGCTCTATAATGGGCCGGACGCCTCCGGCCAGGCCAACGGCAGGCCGGAGCCAGCCCACTGCCCGGCGGAACGGTCCGCCCGCTAACTGAAATCCTGCGCATCGCCCATGAATCGTTTGGCCAAATTGCTGCCACCCGGCAACATCACCCTCGACGTCAGCGTCACCAGCAAGAAGCGTGTGTTCGAGCAGGCCGGGCTCCTCTTCGAGAACAACCATGGTGTGGCGCGCGCCATCGTGACGGACAACCTGTTCGCGCGCGAGTCGCTTGGATCCACCGGCCTGGGCGCCGGCGTGGCAATCCCGCACGGCCGCATCAAGGGCCTGAAGCAGCCGCTGGCCGCGTTCATGCGCCTGGCCGAACCAATTCCGTTCGAATCGCCCGATGGCAAGCCGGTATCGCTGCTGATCTTCCTGCTGGTGCCCGAACAGGCTACGCAGCAGCACCTGGAAATCCTGTCCGAAATCGCGCAACTGCTTTCCGACCGCGACATGCGTGAAGGGCTGGCCACGCTGCCCACGCCCGATGCCGTCCATCAGTTGCTGATCGCATGGCATCCCTGATCCCCTGATCCCTCAAGCGGGCCGGCACCAGACCGGGCAGGCGCCAAGGCGCTTCGCAAACCGCCCCACCAGTCATACCGCATGGAACTCACCGGCGTCACCTCCCAGTCCATCTTCGACGACAACGCAGCCGACATCAAACTCTCGTGGGTGGCCGGCCTGGAAGGTGCGGATCGCGCCTTCGATGTGGAGTTCGCCCGCGAAGCCACCTCCGCCGCCGACCTGGTGGGCCACCTGAACCTGATCCACCCCAACCGCATCCAGGTGCTCGGCAAGCCCGAGATCACTTATTACCAGCGGTTGGACGACGAGACCCGCAAGCGCCAGATGGGCGAGCTGATCCTGCTGGAGCCGCCCTTCCTGGTGATCGCCGACGGCATGGAGCCGCCGCCCGACCTGGAACTGCGCTGCACGCGCTCGTCCACGCCGCTGTTCACCACGCCGGTGTCGTCGGCCGCGGTGATCGACCACCTGCGCCTGTACCTGTCGCGTATCTCCGCGCCGCGCGTGACCATGCACGGGGTATTCCTCGACATCCTGGGCATGGGCGTGCTGATCATGGGCGAATCGGGCCTGGGCAAGAGCGAACTGGGCCTGGAACTGATCTCGCGCGGCCACGGGCTGGTGGCCGATGATGCCGTGGACTTCGTGCGCCTGGGGCCGGATTTCATTGAAGGCCGCTGCCCGCCGCTGCTGCAGAACCTGCTTGAAGTACGCGGTCTGGGCCTGCTCGACATCAAGACCATCTTCGGTGAGACCGCGGTGCGCCGGAAGATGAAGATCAAGCTGGTGGTGCAGTTGGTGCGTCGCAATGACGGCGAGTTCGAGCGGCTGCCGCTCGATTCGCAATACCTCGACGTGCTGGGCCTGCCGATCCACATGGTCAAGATCCAGGTGGCGGCCGGGCGCAACCTGGCCGTGCTGGTCGAGGCCGCGGTGCGCAACACCATCCTGCGCCTGCGCGGCATCGATACGCTGCGCGACTTCATGGACCGGCAGCGCGCCGCGATGCAGGCCGATGCAGTATCGCGCGGCCAGGGCCGCTTGCTCTGAGCGCCGGCGTTTTCATTTGCTTACAACGGCGTTGACGCAGAACGTCAACGTTCTTCAGGCATGCTCCGTTTTGTGCTGTAATGGGCATCGCGCCCGTTACGGAAGCTGCAACGCCGGCAATGGCGCGCGGCCATGAAGTTTTCCACACCCAGGAGAGCAAGCATGAAGAAATTGATCGCGATGTGCGCGCTGGTCACCCCGATGATCGCCGCCAGCGCTTTTGCACAGACCACCGCCACGCCGGCAACCCCCGCGACGCCAGCCAAGCCGGCGGCCACCGCACCGGCAACGCCGGCCATGCCTGCCACGCCCGCCACCCCGGCTACCCCGGACAAGCCCGCAGCCAACGCCCAGCAGGACAAGATGAAGGCCTGCAATACGCAAGCCGCCGGCAAGAAGGGCGACGAACGCAAGGCGTTCATGAAGGAATGCCTGTCCAAGGGCGCGTCCAAGACCCAGCAGGAGAAAATGGCCTCCTGCAGCAAGTCGGGCAAGGGCAAGAAGGGCGACGAATACAAGGCCTACATGAAGGAATGCCTGTCCAAGGCAGCCTGAGCCGCAACCAGCGCCGCAAGCTGACGACAAAAGCATGGCGAACCGCGAGGTTCGCCATGTTTGCTTTTGCGCGTGGTGTCATGACGCCTTCATCACGTGATGCTATGCTTCAGTTGCTATGCGCATCATCCTCATCACCGGCATATCCGGTTCCGGCAAGTCCGTCGCACTGAACGTGCTCGAAGACGCAGGCTACTACTGCGTGGACAACCTGCCGGCTCAGTTCATCCCGGAACTGACCCGCTATCTCGACAGCCAGGGCTATACGCACCTGGGCGTCGCCACTGACATCCGCAGCCGCGAGTCGCTCGACCAGTTGCCCGACACCGTGCGCGCGCTGGCCGCTGAGCACCAGGTCGAGGTGGTGTTCCTGACCGCCAGCACCGACGCACTGGTGCAGCGCTACTCCGAGACGCGCCGCCGCCACCCGCTCTCGGTCCGTACCGACGGCGTGCCGGGCCCGGGCGGTGAACCCGCCTTCAACGACACCGCGCTGATGGAAGCGATCGAGATGGAGCGTGCGCTGCTGAGCCCGCTGGCCGAGGCCGCGCACCGCATCGACACCAGCAATGTGCGCACCAATACGCTGCGCAGCTGGATCAAGGAGCTGATCCGCGACGACAGCCAGCGGCTGACGCTGCTATTCGAGTCGTTCGGCTTCAAGCACGGCGTGCCCAGCGATGCGGACATGGTGTTCGACGTGCGCTCGCTGCCCAACCCCTATTACGACCTGGCCTTGCGCCCGCTGACGGGGCGCGACACGCCGGTGATCGACTTTCTGCAGGCCCAGCCAATGGTGCTGGCGATGGCCGAGGATATCCGCGCCTACGTGGAAAAGTGGCTGCCGAGTTTCATTGCCGACAACCGCAGCTACCTGACCGTGGCGATCGGCTGCACCGGCGGCCAGCATCGCTCGGTCTATATTGCGGAAAGGCTTGCCAACTACTTCCGGGCGCATGGTAATGTGCTGGTGAGACACCGAGAGCTCGCACCGGCGGGCTGACGCAGGCGGGACTGCCCACTGGCATCATTGGCATCTGCGCGCCGCGTTGGCCGGCTGGCCCATTGCTGCGCGATACCCAAGCTGGCACTGCATGTCCTCGACCGACCTCTACCGTCCCACGGCATCAGAAGATCCGCCGCGGACGCTCGACAACCTGCCGCTGTTCCCGTTGCACACCGTGCTGTTTCCCGGTGGACGGCTGCCATTGCGCGTGTTCGAGGCGCGCTATGTCGACATGGTGCGCAACTGCCTGCGCGACAACACTCCCTTCGGCGTTTGCCTGATCGAAAGCGGCGAGGAAGTGGCCCGGCCGGACCAGCCCACCGTGCCGGAACTGATCGGCTGCCTGGCGGAGATCGTCGACTGCAACATGGAACAGCTGGGCGTGCTCTTGATCCGTGCGCGCGGCCGCGAGCGCTTCCATATCGTCAGCCATGACACCCGCGACGACGGCCTGCTGGTTGCGCGCGCCGAGGTGCTTCCTCCCGACATCATCGACTGCAAGCTGGAGCTGCTGGGCGAATGCCTGGATGCGCTGCGGCGCATTGTCACGCGGCTCCATGCCGAGCAACCCGACCGCCTGCCATTCGACGAGCCCTACCTGTGGGACGACCCGAGCTGGGTCGCCAACCGGCTGTGCGAGTTGCTGCCGGTGCCGCTCAAGGCCAAGCAGATGCTGATGGCGTTGCCCGATGCCGGCATGCGCATCGAGATCGTGCACCGCTACATGCGCCAGAACCACATGCTCTAGGCGCTCAGAACAGCCCGCCGCGGGCCTGGTCCTCCAGCAGCCTGCGCACCGGCGCGGGCGTACCCACCGCATCGAGATCGTCAAGCGAGATCCAGCGCTGCGCGGCTTCCGCGGCGCCGTCCTGCGCCATCAGGCTTGCGCCGTCCGCGCTCACATCGACCCGGATGGCACGGATCAGCAGGCGGAAGTGCGTGAACACATGGGTCAGCTCGCCGGTCAGTGCGGCGCGCGCGGGCTTGCCGAAGGCGCGGGCATAGTCGAGCGCCGCCGCCTCGGCGGCTTCCGTGTCGAAGGGCACGCTGTCGACCGGCATCTCCGGCAGGCTCCACAAGCCGCCCCAGATGCCGCTGCCGGGGCGCAGGCGCAGCAGCACTTCGCGCTGGCGCCGCACCAGCAGCATTACCGTGCTGCGCTCGGGGATGGCCGCGCGCGGCTTGGGCGTGGGCAGCACGCCGGTGAGCCCGTCGCGGCGCGCCACACAGTCGGCCGACAGCGGGCACGCACCGGCATCGGCCAGGCAGGCCGGCTTGCCGCGCGAGCACACCGTGGCGCCCAGGTCCATCAGCCCTTGCGTATAGGCGATCATGTCCTCGGCCTGGCGCGGGCCTGCGGCCGGCAAGGCCAGCTCGGCCAGCTGCCACATGCGCGTTTCCACCACGCGCTCGCCCGGATGGCCGTGGATGCCGAAGCAGCGCGCGAACACGCGCTTGACGTTGCCATCCAGGATTGGAGAACGCACGCCGGCGCTGAACGCGGCGATTGCCGCGGCGGTGGAGCGGCCGATGCCGGGCAATGTGGCCAGCACCGCGGGATCGGTCGGGAAACGGCCACCATGCTCGCTCACCACCTGCATAGCGCAGCGGTGCAGGTTGCGTGCGCGCGAGTAATAGCCCAGCCCCGCCCATAGCGCCATGACCTGGTCGGCAGGCGCCGCCGCCAGCGCCTGCACCGTGGGCAGCTGCGAGACAAAGCGCTGGAAGTAGTCGATCACCGCGCTCACCTGGGTCTGCTGCAGCATGATCTCCGACAGCCAGATGCGGTACGGGTCGCGCGTGTTCTGCCACGGCAGGTCGTGCCGGCCATGCTGGCGCTGCCAGTCGACCACGCTGGCGCCGAAGTCGGGCGGCACGCAGATATCGTCGGGGATGGCGGGAACAGCGCGAGGGGCTGGTTTGCGGGGCATCTGGGTGAAACGTTCTGAAGCGCGGGGCGCGCGGCGCACCAAAGGAAAAGGCGCCGCTAAGTGCGGCGCCACATGATATACCGGCTTCAGGATCAGGCCACCGCAAGGCTCGCGCTGTCGGCTGCAGCCGTCGGCCGCAGCAGCCGCTGCGCGTAGCCCTCGATACGGCCGCTGCGCTCGTCCAGGCCGTTGAGCACTTCCTCGAGTTCGGCAATGCGGCTTTCCAGCGTGTCGGTGGCCTCGTGGATGCGCTCGATCGAATCGACGCGCCGGCGCAGCTGCTTCTGGTGCTCGCGCACCTGCGCTTCCAGCGGCGTCATTACCGACTTGAGCCAGACCTCGATATCGCGGTTCAGGTCGCGGAAGTTCTCCAGCACGCGGCTGGCCATGGTGCTGAAGGCGCTCTGGACCAGCTGCGGGCGCGAGCGCGTCAGCATGCTGACCGTGCCGAAGTGCGCATGCACCAGGCGCAGTGTTTCCTCAAGCTCGGCCACGTAGCGCTCGGCAGTGAACTGCATCGGCGCGGGCAGCGTGAAGCCGTGCTCGGCGTTGAAGCGCCGGTACATGCTTTCGATCAGCTGGTGCAGCTGGCCGATCTTGTTGTCGGCATCGGTCACCAGCCTGGTCAGCTGCGCAAACAGCGCGTCCATGTCTTCGCGCAGTCCGCGCGAGAAGAAGCGCTCTTTCATCTGCTCGCGCGCGCTGCGCATGGTGAGGCGCACGTCGCGCAGTTGCAGGCTCTTGATGATGTCGGCGCTGTGGCGGCCGAAGACCAGGCGCAGCGCCTGGAACTTGCTGATGCTCTGCTCGAACTCTTCCTTCTCGCCCTGCACCCGCATCAGCATGTGCTTGACCATCGCGTGGTTCTTGCCGCGCAGGCCGCGCAGCTCGAACAGCTGCTCGACGATATCGCGGCGGCGGCTCTGCAGCAGCTGCTGCGCGGCGCGCGCCATGTCCTGCACCAGCCGGTGCGCCTGGTCCGAGACGATCTCGCGCCGGCGCGGGATCAGCTGGTCGGACAGCACGTGCTCGAACTCGGGCAGGCCGCTGCGCGCCAGCAGCTCGTCGTCGTGCGTGACCTTGGCCACCAGGCCCTTCTGCGCCGATACCGGATAGACGCGCGACTGTTCGATGCCCAGCACCTGCGCGGTGGTGGACACCTGCCGCGCGATCTCCTGCGCGATCTCGCCCGGCTCGCGCAGCGGATCCCACAGCCCGTCGATCTTGTTGAGCACCGCCAGGCAGCCGCGCCGGTGGCCGGCGCCGACATGGCTGCGCCACAGCTCCAGGTCGCTCTTGGTGACGCCCGCATCGGCGGCCAGCACGAACACCACCACATGGGCATCGGGGATCAGCCGCAGCGTCAGCTCGGGCTCGGTGCCGATCGCATTCAGGCCCGGCGTGTCAAGGATCACCAGGCCCTGGCGCAGTAGCGGATGCGGGAAATTGATGACGGCGTGGCGCCAGCGCGAGATCTCGACCATGCCCTCGGCATCGACCGCGTAGGCGGCATCGGGATCGTTCTCGTGGTACAGGCCCAGCGCCTCGGCCTGCGCCGGCGGCACGCGCACGGTCTGCACCACGTGCTGGAACGCAGCCAGCATGCCCTCGGGCGAAGACGGGTCCAGCGGCACCGAATGCCAGTGCGAAGCCGAGGTGCCGGCCTCCAGGAAGTCGGCGGTAGAGGCCTCCTGCAGGCGTGTCTCGATCGGCAGCAGCCGGATGCACGGCGGCTCGGCCTCGTCGTAGCGCAGCTCGGTCGGGCACATCGTGGTGCGCCCCGCCGACGACGGCAGGATGCGGCGCCCGTAGTCGGCAAAGAAGATGGCGTTGATCAGCTCGCTCTTGCCGCGCGAGAACTCGGCAATGAACGCGACCTTGAGCCGGTCGCTGCGCAGCACGCTCTGGATGCGCTGCACGCGGTCATCGGCCTGGGCGTCGTACAGGTCGTGCTGCTGCAGCCAGGACTGGAATTCGGCCAGTGACTGGAGGACCCCGGTTCTCCAGGCGCCGTATTGTTCGAATTGGTGGGCGAGCGTTGTCATGGAGCTGTTCGGCTGACTTGGTTTTACCTCGGGGCACGCCGCTTTCGCGCTGCGCCCGTGTTCGCACAATGCCGGCCCGACCACGGTCTACCTGCAGGCGGCGGGCCATTTTGTAACTTTTTATGACTGCGCACACGATACAGGTTTCCACGACGGTTTTGTGGAATTCACGCCCCTCAGTAATGGCTTGCACAAGGAGTGTTGCGCCGACCCATCGACAATCGCCGGCGGCGCGCATTGTGCGCCACACGGCGCCTGCCCGGGGTGGCCGCCAAGGCTCAGTGCTGGCAGTTCGGGCAGTAGAAGGTCGAGCGCTGGCCCTGCACGATCTGGCGCACCGGCGTGGCGCAGACCCGGCATGGCTGGCCGGCGCGGTCGTAGACCAGGCAATCCAGCTGGAAATAGCCGCTGGCGCCGTCGCTGCCGACAAAGTCGCGCAGCGTGCTGCCCCCGCGCTCGATTGCCTGTGCCAGGGTCTCGCGCACCGCCTGCGCCAGGCGGTCGCAGCGCGCGCGGCTCAGGCGCCCGGCCGGGGTGGTCGGACGGATGCCGGCGCGGAACAGGCTTTCGGACGCATAGATATTGCCCACGCCGACCACGATGCCGCCGGCCAGCAGCACGGTCTTGATGGCGGCGCTGCGCCCGCGCGTGTGGCGGTGCAGCCAGGCGCCGTCGAAGGCAGGATCGAAGGGCTCGATGCCGAGCGTGCGCAGCAGCGGGTGCGACGGCAGTTCAGCCTCGGGCAGCGTGCTCCACAGGATGGCGCCGAAGCGGCGCGGATCGCGGAAACGCAACACGATGGTTCCCGGTTTGGTGCCCAGCGCGGCGCCGGGCCCGGGGGCCAGCACCAGGTCAAGGTGGTCGTGCGCGCCAGGCGGCGGCGCCTCGGGCAGCACCCGCAGCGTCCCGGTCATGCCCAGGTGGACTAGCAGCCAGCCGGCCGGCTCGCCCGCCGCCTCGCTCACGCATTCCAGCAGCAGGTATTTGCCGCGGCGCTCGATCCGGCGCACCACGCGCTGGGCCAGCCGCATTTCCAGTTGCGGATCGACCGGCCAGCGCAGGCCGCGGTGGCGCACCGTGACCGCGGCGATGCGCCGTCCCACTACATGCGGCAGCAAGCCGCGCCGGGTCACCTCGACCTCGGGCAATTCTGGCATCGAACCTCTCCGTTGGTTACCGCTCAAAACTCCAGCGGCGCCTGCGGGCACCGGCCTGCGGCGCCAAGCAGCGCATTGTAGCGGCAGGCTACAATGCCCTTTATCAATGCGCTTTCTCTCATCCCTCGCCAGCGCGCGCCGGAGCAATCACTACATGTCGGACCTCATGCCGGACCTGATGCCGGACTCCACATTGCAAGCCACCGCGGGCGGCCTCCCGATCGCTTTTCCGGGCGCCGTTTCCCGCACAGCGCGCACGGCTGGCGCCCTGGCCCGGTTTTTCCAGGCGCCCCGCCGCCATGCGCGTGCGCTGGCCGCCTCGGCATTGCTGGCCCTGGCCGCCGGCGCCAGCCACGCCGCGCCGCCTGCGGGCGCCATGCCATTGCCATCGGCACTGCAGCTGGCCGCGGCCGAAAGCGAGCGCCCCGCCGCCGCCAGGTCCGCACGCAGCGCGCTGCCGTCGCTGGAGCTGACCGACGACATCGTCTATATGGTGCTGGCCGCGGAGATTTCCATGCAGCGCGGCCTGGTCGGCCCGGCCTACCGGACCTACATGGAACTGGCCCGGCAGACCCGCGACCCGCGCTTCGCGCAGCGCGCCACCGAGATCGCCTTCAATGCGCGCATCCCGCAGCAGGCACTGGACTCCGCGCGCCTGTGGAAGGAGATTTCTCCGACTTCGCCCGCGGCAGCGCAGGTGCTGTCGACGCTGCTGGTGCTCAACGGCCGCTGGGACGATGCCCGGCCCCTGCTGCAGCAACAGCTGGCGGCGGTGCCGGCCAGCCAGCGAGGCGAGGCCATCCTGCAGCTGCAGCAGCAGCTGTCGCGCACCAGCGATGCGGCCGGCGCGGCCACACTGCTGCAGGACCTGACCAAGAATGACGCCAAGCTGCCGGAAACGCAGCTGGCACTGGCGCGCGCCAGGGAAGTCGCCGGCGACGAGCCGGGCGCGCTCGCCGCGCTCGACCAGGCATTGCGGCTGCGCCCGGGCTATGAAGCGGCCGCGCTGATGGCGGCCGAGCTGCGCGCCGAGAAGCAGCCCGACGAAGCCGTCGCGATCCTGAAGCGCTTCCTCGACAAGTCGCCCGATTCGGTCAACGGCCATATCACGCTGGCGCGGCTGTATCTGCTGCGCAACGACATGCAGTCGGCCCGGCAGGAGTTCGAGACCCTGCGCAAGGTAGCCCCGGGCGACCCGCGCGTGCCGCTGGCATTGGGCCTGACCAGCCTGCAGGCCAAGAGCTACGGCGAGGCCGAGCAGTACCTGAAGGAATACCTGCAGCTGGTAGAGAAGCAGCCCACCGCCAACCCCGACATTGCCTACCAGTACCTGGCGCAGATCGCCGAGGAGCGCAAGGACTACGCCGGCGCCATCCGGTGGCTGGACCGCATCGAGGACATCCGGCTGGCGCCCGCGGCGACCGCCAAGCGCGCACAGCTGCTGGCGCGCATGGGCAAGCTCGACGACGCCCAGGCGCTCTTCGGCGAGATGCTCACCGACGCCGAGGACATCTCCGATCCTGGCCAGCGCGCGCAGCGCATGACCGCCATCCGCCAGGCCGAGGTGGCCACGCTGATGGAAAGCAAAGCCTATGACCGCGCCCGCAAGCTGCTCAACGACCGCATTACGGCCGAGCCCGACAACGCCGACTGGATCTACGAGCTGGCCATGCTCGACGAGCGCCAGAAGCGTTACGACAGCATGGAGAAGGGCCTGCGCAAGGTGATTGCGCTGCAGCCGCAGCAGAAGCAGGGCTACAACGCGCTGGGCTACTCGCTGGCGGACCGCAACGAGCGGCTGCCCGAGGCGCTCAAGCTGCTGGAGCGCGCCTCCGAGCTGGGGCCGGACGATCCGTACATCATGGACAGCCTGGCCTGGGTCAAATTCCGCATGGGCGACCTGCGCCCGGCGGCCGACCTGCTGCGCAATGCCTATTCCAAGGCGCCCGAGGCCGAGATCGGCGCGCACCTGGGCGAGGTGCTGTGGCAGCTCGGCGAGCATGACGAAGCGCGCAAGACCTGGACCGAGGCCGTCCGCATCGACCCCGAGAACGAGACCCTGGTCGACACGCTGCGCCGCTACAAGGTCAACGTGCAAGTGTCCAAGTAACCCCGCCCGCCGCGACCCGCAGCCCGGGTCCGCGGCGCCGGATTTCCGTCAGCCGGCGGACGCCGCCGCGCCGCCGTTCTCACGACCAAGCCCATGAACCGATCCCGACGCCTGGCGCTCTTCTGCCTTGGCGCCCCGCTGCTGCTGCAGGCGTGTGCCAGCGTGGCACCGTCGCGCAGCTTTGATGGCGACCAGGCCGCCGCCAGCCAGCAATACACCGGCCGCTTCTCCGCCAACTACGTGCGCTACGGGCGCGACGAAGGCGTGCAGGGAAGCTTCCGCTGGGAAGAGCAGGGCCGCAACGTGCGGCTGGACCTGGTGTCCCCGCTCGGCCAGACCCTGGCCGTGGTCACCGCCACACCGTCCGGCGCCACGCTCGACCTGCCCAACCAGCCGCCGCGCAACGCGCCAGAGGTCGACACCCTGATGGAGGAAGCGCTCGGCTTTGCGCTGCCAGTGGCCGGCATGCGCGACTGGCTGCACGGCCGCGCCACGCAGGGCGCGCCCGCGCGCACCACGCGCGACGAGCAGGGCCGGCTGGCCACGCTGGCGCAGAACGGCTGGACCGTGCGCTACGTCGCCTGGCAGGACGCAGCCGCCCAGGTGCCGCGCCGCATCGACCTGGCGCGCGACGCCGGCAGCAATCCGCTGTCGGTGCGCCTCGTGATCGATCCCCGGACGCCGTGAACCACGCCATGCATCGCAGCCAGCCCCTGCCCCCGCCCGAACTGCGCGACTGCCCCGCGCCGGCCAAGCTCAACCTGTTCCTGCACGTGACCGGCCGCCGCGCCGACGGCTACCACACGCTGCAGACCGTGTTCCAGCTGGTCGACTGGTGCGACACGCTGCATTTCCGCCGGCGCGACGACGGCGTGGTCGCACGCGTCACCGACGTGCCCGGCGTGCCGGCCGAGACCGACCTGGTGGTGCGCGCCGCGCGCGCGTTACAGGCGGCCACCGGTGCCACGTTCGGGGCCGACATAGCCATCGACAAGGTGCTGCCGATGGGCGGCGGCATCGGTGGCGGCTCGTCCGATGCCGCCACCACGCTGCTGGCGCTGAATCACCTGTGGGGACTGGGCCTTGCGCGTGCCGAACTGATGCGCATCGGGCTGGCGCTGGGCGCCGACGTGCCAGTATTCGTGTTGGGCCAGAACGCCTTTGCACAGGGCATCGGCGAGGACCTGACGCCAGTCGAGCTGCCCGAGAGCTGGTTCGTGGTCATCCACCCGAAACAGCATGTCCCCACCGCTGAAATTTTTTCGGACGAGTGCTTGACAAGGGATACGCCGCTCTCCATAATTGCGGTCTTCGCTGCTCGCACAAACAAATTCGATTTCGGTCGCAACGACCTGGAACCGATAGCAACAGCGAAGTTCGGCGAAGTCGCCCGAGCCCTGGCATGGCTGAAGCAACACAATCAGCATGCCAGGATGACCGGTTCCGGAGCCTGCGTGTTTGCGCGTTTTCCCGACGCAACAACAGCGCAGCAGGTTTTGGAAAGGTTGCCTCCCGAATGGGACGGCAGGTGTGTGCGCAGTCTGGCACGTCATCCGCTCGCAGCGCTCGCGTAGCAAGTTTTCGTTCGGCGCGGTACGGCAGTCTGGTACCACGAAGAACGGCCCGGTTGTGTAGGGGAGTCGCCAAGTTGGTCAAGGCACCGGATTTTGATTCCGGCATTCGAAGGTTCGAATCCTTCTTCCCCTGCCATTACATTCCTATAGTGTCCTTACGGACTCTCTGTATCAGTCACCGGCTTTGCCGGTGACACCAAGCTCCCCCAGCAGCAAGACAGGTGCCCCGAATGAGCAGCGAAGGCTTGATGGTATTTACCGGCAACGCCAACCCCAAACTCGCGGAGGCTGTCGTACAGCACCTCGGCATTCCCCTGGGCAAGGCGTTGGTTGGCCGTTTCTCCGACGGCGAAGTTCAAGTTGATATCCAGGAAAACGTTCGCGGCAAGCACGTCATCGTGCTGCAGTCCACCTGCGCGCCGACCAACGACAACCTGATGGAGCTGATGGTGATGGTCGACGCGCTCAAGCGCGCCTCGGCACGTAGCATCACCGCCGCCATGCCCTACTTCGGCTATGCGCGCCAGGACCGCCGCCCGCGTTCGGCGCGCGTCGCGATCTCGGCCAAGGTCGTGGCCAACATGCTGGAAGTCGCCGGTGTCGAGCGCGTGCTGACGATGGACCTGCACGCTGACCAGATCCAGGGCTTCTTCGATATTCCCGTCGACAACATCTACGCTTCGCCGGTACTGCTGGGCGACCTGCGCGAGAAGAACTACGGCGACCTGCTGGTGGTGTCGCCGGACGTCGGCGGCGTGGTCCGTGCCCGCGCACTGGCCAAGGAACTGAACTGCGACCTGGCGATCATCGACAAGCGTCGTCCCAAGGCCAACGTGGCCGAGGTGATGAACATCATCGGTGAAGTCGACGGCCGCAACTGCGTCATCATGGATGACATGATCGACACCGGCGGCACGCTGTGCAAGGCCGCCCAGGTGCTGAAGGAGCGCGGCGCGCTGAAGGTCTTCGCCTACTGCACGCACCCGGTGCTGTCGGGTGGCGCGGCCGCCCGCATCGCGGACTCGGCGCTGGACGAAGTGGTGGTGTGCGACACCATCCCGTTGTCCGAAGAAGCCGCCAAGTGCACCAAGATCCGCCAGCTCTCGACCGCCCCGCTGCTGGCCGAGACCTTCACCCGCATCGTCAAGGGCGACTCGATCATGTCGCTGTTTGCGGGTTCCTGATAGAATTTAAGGCTTTACTGCGTTGATCGCCGTTTTTCGGCGATCAACGTGACTTGATCGGCGCATCATTTTCTGTTTGCGCCGCAACGAGGCTGTCTGGTCGCGGACGGCCTTCTTACTTTTGGAGTCATCATGAAAGTTGTCGCTTTCGAGCGTAGCGTACAGGGAACGGGTGCGAGCCGCCGCCTGCGCAATTCGGGCAAGACCCCCGGCATCATCTACGGCGGCGCCGCCGAGCCGAAGATGATCGAACTGGATCACAACGCGCTGTGGCACGCCCTGAAGAAGGAAGCGTTCCACTCGTCGATCCTGGAACTGGAAGTCGCTGGCAAGTCGGAACAGGCCCTGCTGCGCGCATTCCAGATGCACCCGTTCAAGCCGCTGGTGCTGCACGTCGATTTCCAGCGCGTGTCGGCCAACGACAAGATCCACGTCAAGGTGCCGCTGCACTTCATGAACCAGGAAACCGCTCCTGGCGTGAAGCTGGGCCACGGCATCGTCAACCACATCCTGAACGACCTGGAAGTTTCGTGCCTGCCGGCCGACCTGCCCGAGTTCATCGAAGTGGACCTGGCCGCCGTCGAGCTGAACCAGACCGTCCACCTGTCGGACATCAAGCTGCCGAAGGGCGTGACCGTGATCACCCACGGTGACGACAACCCGGCCGTCGCCAGCATCTCGCAACCGGCTGGTGCCGTGTCGGAAGCTGCCGAAGGCGGCGAAGCCGCTGGCGAAACGCCGGCTGCCTAAGCTGCAGCAGCGGTCGCGGCCTGCCGGCCGCGCCACGAAGAAACCGCCGCTTCTTGCGGCGGTTTTTTTTCGCCCGGCAGCCGTCTGCCGGTTTTTCGGTATCCTTGGCGCTTGTGGCGCAGCCTTGCGCGCCAACGACCCAGTCAAACGCATGATCAAGCTCATCGTCGGCCTCGGCAATCCCGGTGCGGAGTACGAGGCCACCCGACACAACGCCGGCTTCTGGCTGGTGGACCAGCTGGCCCGCATGGGCGGCGCCACGATGCGCGTGGAAGGCCGCTTCCACGGCCTGGCCGCGCGTGCGCGGCTGTGGGACCAGGACATCTGGCTGCTCAAGCCGTCGACCTTCATGAACCGCTCCGGCCTGGCCGTGGTGTCGCTCGCGCGCTTCTACAAGGTCCTTCCCGACGAGATCGTGGTCGCGCACGACGAGATGGACCTGCCGGCGGGCGCGGCCAAGCTCAAGCGCGGCGGCGGCGCGGGCGGCCACAACGGGCTCAAGGACATCTCGGCCCACCTGTCCACGCAGGACTACTGGCGCCTGCGCCTGGGCGTGGGCCATCCGCGCAACGCGCCCGGCGGCGCCGGCGCGGGCCGCGAGGACGTCGTCAACTTCGTGCTCAAGCCGCCGCGGCGCGAGGAGCAGGAAGCCATCGATGCCGCCATCGACCGCTGCATCGAGCCGCTCGGCCTGCTGGCACGCGGCGATGCCGAATGCGCCATGGCGCAACTGCATACCACGCGCTGACAAATACGCATATTCCTGCGACAAGAGTATGAAAACGGGCCGCATCTGCGGCCCGTCGTGGTTTGGCGGCCCAAGACTGCTGTTGCAGACAATATGTCATCAAAGTGCCATGGGCGGCACATACATTCCGTGGTTTCCAATCGCGTCGGTATCGCATGGTGGCCGATGCGCATGACAACCCACAGGAGGAAAGCCCATGTCGTACCTGACCGATCAAGCGCGGGCCGCCAGTCGCGCTGCCAAGCCCGACGCTGACGTGCCCGGCCAGATGCTCGAAGACATCGTAGCCGCCAACCCGGCCCGCCGCCGGGTGCTGCGCGGCGGCCTGGGCCTGTCGCTGGCCTCGGCGTTCGGCAGCGGCCTGCTGGCCGCCTGTGGCGGCGATGACGATCCCGCACCGGCACCGGCCCCCGCACCTGCTCCGGCCCCAGCGCCCGCCGCGGCCGCCCCGAGCTACGACGTCACCTTCGAGCCGGTCGCCAAGTCGACCGCGGATGCCGTGGTCGTGCCCAATGGCTACAGCGTCGACGTGCTGTTCTCCGCCGGCGACCCGGTCGAAGCCGGTGCCACCGGCTATGCCGGCGCGTTCCAGTCCTCGGCCGAAACCGAGCGCCAGGCCGGCGGCAACCACGACGGCATGCACTACTTCGCGCTGCCGGGTGTCGATCCGCAGAAGGGCGGCCTGCTCGCCATCAACCACGAGCTGCCGGACTACAAGATCCTGTTCGCGGGCGGCACCTATGACGCCGCCACGGCCAGTCCCGAGCAGAAGCGCATCGCGCTGTCAGCGGTCGGCATCTCGGTGATCGAAGTGGAACTGGCAGCCAGCGGCAAGTGGCAGGTCAAGCGCGACTCGATCTACAACAAGCGCTACACCGGCAACACGCTGTACCGCGTGGGCGGCCCGGCTGCTTCGGTGGTGGGATCGACCGTAGTCGGCATGCTCAACAACTGCTCGAGCGGCCATACCCCGTGGGGCACCTACCTGACCTGCGAAGAGAGCACGGACAACTACATCGACCCGACCCAGGCTGAGAACGGCTACGGCTGGGTGGTGGAAGTCGATCCGTACGGCACGCTGGGCTCGCCGGCCAAGCGCACCGCGATGGGCCGCTTCGACCATGAGAACGTCGCCTTCCTGACCGACGCCAGCAACAACGTCGCCTTCTATATGGGCGACGACGGCACGCCGGGCTGCATCTACAAATTTATCCCGAGCAAGGCCTTCGATCCGAACAACCGCGCCGCCAATGCCAACCTGCTGGACAGCGGCACGCTCTACGTGGCCAGGTTCAACGCCGACGGCAGCGGCCAGTGGATCGAGCTGACGCAGGGCAAGAACGGCCTGACCGTGGGCGCTTCGGATCCGGGCAACTGGACCCAGTCGGCCGTCTCGCCGGCGCCGACCACGGTCGACTTCGCCAGCCAGGCCGACGTGCTGATCAACACCAAGTCGGCCGCGCGCGTGGCCGGTGGCACGCTGATGGACCGCCCCGAGTGGATCACGGCCGCACCTGACAAGACCCTGTACTGCACGCTGACCAACAACAGCGGCCGCCAGCAGACCGACGCCGCCAACCCGCGCAAGAACAACCTGCACGGCCATATCGTCAAGTGGAACGAAGCCGGTAATTCGCCGCTGGCGACCACGTTCACGTGGAGCATCCTGCTACAGGCCGGCGACCCGTCGCTGGCCACCGACAACCTGAAGGGCAACATCAACGGCGACACGTTCTCGAGCCCCGACGGCCTGCGCGTCGACCCGCAGGGCCGGCTGTGGGTGCAGACCGACTCCAGCACCAGCGCCACCTACACCAGCACGTTCGGCAACAACAGCATGTACTACATCTCGCCGACGGGTCAGTCCAAGCGCTTCCTGGTCGGCCCGACCGGCTGCGAGATCACCGGCATCGCCTACACGCCGGACCTGACCACCTGCTTCATCAACATCCAGCACCCCACCGGCGCGTGGCCGGACGCGGCCAAGCCGCCGCGCTCGTCCACCATCGTGGTGCGCCGTGGCGACGGCAAGCCGATCGGTGCGTGACCGCGCAGTGCAGTAGATCCTATGAGCAGGGCCCTCGACAAGCCGATGCTGAGACTTAGAATCAGCGTGTCGTGCTTGACTCACAGGAGAGGTCATCATGCGTCGTACAGATCAGACATTCTCGGGTACCGAGGAGCGAGTATTGGCAGTCTCGCTCGAACTAGCGGGCGCGAAGTGGAAGGTCGCGTTGCACGACGGGCACCGCGAGCAGCCTGCGGTGCATACGGTCGCGCAGCCGCAAGCCTCAGCGCGTCTGCAGGCGGTGTTGGACCTGATCGAGCAACACAAAGATAAGTGGTCGCTACCAGCAGGTCTGCGCGTCGTCGTAAGCTACGAGGCCGGGCAAGACGGATTCTGGATCTGTCGCGCGCTTCAGGCGCGCGGCATCGAGTGCTACGTCATCGATCCGGCAAGCATTCCGGTCGAACGCCACAAGCGGCGCGCGAAGACCGACCGGCTCGATGTCATCAAGCTCGTAATCAACCTGCGCGCATGGCTACGCGGCGAGCGCGACCGGATGCACGTGGTCCACGTGCCACCGCCGCAGGACGAAGCGTCGCGGCACCTGATGCGCGATCGAGGGCAACTGCAGAAGGAACTGCTGCAGCACCTCGACCGCATGCGCAAATTGCTGACCACGCTCGGGTGCTGGGATGAGGTGGATCACAGGCACTTCCCCCTCCGGCTCGCCCGTGACGAGGTGAAGTGTCACGACGGCGCGCCGTTGCCGCCCGAAATGCGCGAGCGGCTGCTGCGCGAGTGCGAACGGCTGGCGCTGGTGCAGCAGCAACTCGCGGCGCTGGAGAAAACGCGGCAGGCCAGTCTGCCCGCACCCGCACGCCAGCGCCGCGATGACCTGGCGCGCCTGAAAGGAATTGGCGAAGTGGGCGCGTCGCGCCTCGCGCTCGAACTCTTCTGGAGGGAGTTCAGCAACCGGCGCCAGGTGGGTGCCTGTACGGGGCTCGTGGCCCAGCCCTACGACAGCGGCGAGAGCCAGGTCGACCAGGGAATCAGCAAACAGGGCAACCGACGAGTACGCGCGTTATTGGTCGAAATGGCGTGGTGCTGGCTGCGCCACCAGCCGGACAGCGCACTCACACGCTGGTTCAACGAGCGCACCCAGAGCACGGGACCAAACCGGCGGGCTCGGCGCATCGCGATCGTTGCCGTCGCACGGCGACTGGCCATTGCTCTGTGGCGCTATCTGAAAGACGGTGAGATTCCCGAAGGCGCACGGCTCAAGTCGGCATAGGCTCCAAGAAGCTTGCAGGAAGGAGGTAACGGTCGGTCAGGGCAACTACGCAAGCACAAATGGTCTGAGGTGAGCATGCCCGTGTACTCCCTGGGTTGCTGATGCAACCGATTCATGTAGATGGGGCATGTTCCTGGTTGATGATTCCGGCGTAATGCGCATGCAGGATGAGGCCGGCCAAGCGCCGGCGGATAGAAGGTGGTCGGACGTCACGTCTGACGCGCGCACAAACGGCTTCAGACTATAGCTACACGTAGAAAGGTTTAATCACGGTCGTGGGAAGGGCTTGACAAACAACTGCTCATAGAAGGTAGTACCAGCAGTAACTGGGGAAAAGTTAAACCCCCGTCACCTTGCGGTGCCGGGGGCTTTTTTTGCCTTGCTGAAGCTGCGGGTCAGGCCGCGTGCTTGGCGGCCGTCAGCAGCCGGTAGCGCTGCATCAGGACCTCATGCGTTTCGACGCGGTTCGGATCCTTGGGGATACAGGCGACCGGGCAGACCTGCTGGCATTGCGGCTCGTCGAAGTGCCCGACACACTCGGTGCACTTGTTGGGGTCGATTTCATAGATCTCGGGCCCCATCGAAATGGCTTCGTTCGGGCACTCGGGTTCACAAACGTCGCAGTTGATGCAGTCGTCAGTGATCATCAGCGCCATGGTGTTTCCTTCCTGCGGACACGCCCGCGCCCGACTGGCCGCGACTCGACGTATCTGAGTCTGCTATTTTATTCCGGTTTGCCGATTTTCTCTTGCAGCCAGCGTTCCACCGACGGGAACACGAACTTGCTGACATCGCCGCCCAGCACCGCGATCTCGCGCACGAAGGTGCCGGAGATGAACTGGTACTGGTCCGACGGCGTCAGGAACATGGTTTCCACGTCGGGCAGCAGGTAGCGGTTCATGCCTGCCATCTGGAATTCGTACTCGAAGTCGGACACCGCGCGCAGGCCGCGCACGATCACGCGCGCATTGTTGTTGCGCACAAAGTCCTTGAGCAGGCCGGAAAAGCCTTCGACGCGCACATTGGGATAATGCCCGAGCACTTCACGGGCAATGCCGATGCGCTCTTCGAGCGAAAAGAACGGGCGCTTGTTGGGGCTGTGCGCCACGCCGACCACCAGTTCGTCGAAGATGTTCGACGCACGGCGGACCAGATCCTCGTGTCCCCGGGTCATTGGATCGAACGTGCCGGGATAGACCGCGATGACCATACTTCCTCCTTGATCTGCCCGCTGCCGGCCTTGGGCCGCCTCTTGCGCCGGCCGGACCGGCGTGGGTGCTGCGTCGCGAGCGTTGTAACAGCGGCGTAGTGTAACCCCAAATGCGCCACTTGGAAGCCGCCCGGCGCACCGTTTTGCCGCAGCGCAGCTATGAAGCCGTTTCCCATTGAGGAAGGGGACCTTCCTCATTGCAGAACAGGCCTACCCGGACCATCGCCCCAGACTGGTGCATCAGGCAGCGCCGTTGCCCGGCACGCGATGCTGCAGCAGGTGGAAATGCACCGCGCCGGCGCGCGCGTGGCGCACGATTTCAAGCGACGCCGGCACCGGCGCGTCGGCACCGGTCAGCGCATGGTCGGTCTCGACATAGACTGCGCCGCCGGGCCGCGACAGCCTCGCCGCGTGCTCCAGCGCCGGCCCGATCCAGTCCTCGGCGAAGGGCGGATCCAGGAAGACCACGTCGAAGCTGGCATCGGGCAGTTGCGCGGCAATGGCAAAGGCATCGCCCTGCATCACGCGCACCTGAGCCGCGTCGAGCCGGTACTGGTTGTCGCGCAGCTGCTTGGCCACGCGCGCATTGGACTCGACCAGCGTGACCGCGGCGGCGCCGCGCGAGGCGGCCTCGAAGCCGAGCGCGCCGGAGCCGGCGAACAGGTCCAGGCATTCCAGCCCGGACAGGTCCTGGCCGAGCCAGTTGAAGAGCGTCTCGCGCACGCGGTCGGGCGTGGGGCGCAGGCCCTGAGCATCGGGAACGGGCAGCAAGGTGCGCTTCCAGCGGCCGCCGATGATGCGGACCTGGGACGGCTCCTGGCGCGGTGCCTGGCGTGGCGCCGCGGAAACGGGGGAACGCCCGCCGCTGGCAGCGGCAGGAGAGGCGGGTCGCCCGCCGGTGGCGGGCGACGGCAATCGGGAACGCGAATTCATCCCGTGATTGTAGAGCCTGCGGGCCGGTTCGCCGCACGCACCGGAGCCCCGGCGCTCATGACGGGCCCAAGCGGCGCCGGCATCACTGCCTGGCGGCAGTCGCAGGCGCCGCGACCGGGCCGCCGACGATCACCGTCGCCATATTGTCCGGACGCACATGGCGCTGGAAGGCGGCCCTGACCTGCTCGCGCGTGACCTTGCCAATCTGTGCGGTCCAGGTGTCCAGGTAATCCAGCGGCAGCCCGTACCAGCCGATATTGGCGACGTTGGTCAGCAGCTTGCGGTTGTTGTCGATGCGCAGCGGGAAACCGTTGATGAGGTTGTCCTTGGCCGCGCGCAGCTCTTTCTCGGTCGGGCCCTCGGCGACAAAGCGCGTCAGCACCTGGCGCACCAGCGCCAGCGCTTCGTCGGTCTGCGCCTTCTTGGTCTGCAGGCTGATGCCGAACGGACCCGGCTGCTTGGACGGCGCGAAGTAGCTGTCCACGCCGTAGGTCAGGCCGCGCTTCTCGCGCACCTCGTCAGTCAGGCGCGAGCTGAAACCGCCGCCGCCCAGCACGTAGTTGCCCACCAGCAGCGCGAAGTAATCGGGGTCGCCGCGGGCAATGGCCGGCTGGCCGATGGCCACGCTGGACTGCTGTGCCGGATGCGGCATGCGCTGCTCGCTCGGGGCGATGTTCAGGCGCACCTGCGGCATGGCCGGCGCCGCGCTGCCGGGCGGCAGCCCGCGCGTGAGCTGCTCGGCAATGGCTTCGGCCTGCTTGCGGTCGACCGCGCCGATCAGCGTCACCACCGCGCGCTTCGCGCCGTAGTTGTCGCGCCAGAACCTGACGATGTCGTCGCGCGTGATCGACGCCACGCTGTCCGGGGTCGCGGCCACGCCATAGGGGTGGTCAGGGTACATGGCCTTGGCCAGCGCCTTGTCGGCGATCACGCCGGGCTTGGCGTCGGCTTCGCGGATGGCGGTGATCAGGCGCTGCTTCTCGCGCCCGACCACAGCGTCCGGGTAGGTCGGCGCCTTGATCAGTTGCGCGGCCAGCGCGACCGACTGGTCCAGCTCCGGCTGCGCGGTCAGCGTGCGCAGCCCGATGCCGCCGCGGTCGCCGCCGGCAGCACCGCCAAAGGCCGCACCGGTATCGGCAAAGCCATCGGCGATCTTCGCTTCATCGCGCGCCGGCTGGCCCTCCAGCGCGGCGGCGCCCTTGTCCAGCAGCGCGGCGGTCAGCGTGGCCAGCCCGGCCTTGCCCGGCGGGTCATAGCGGCTGCCGGCGTCGAAGTCGATATTGACATCGAGCATCGGGATCGACGGGCTGTGCACGAAGAACACCTTGGCGCCGGTGGACGCGGTCCAGTGCTCGATCGGGATCGCGGCCTGCGCCAGTTGCGCAGCCAGCAGGACCACGGCGCCCAATGCGGCGCCGGCCAGTTTGCGCAGCGCACGCTGCGGGGTGGTGACGGACTGAGTCATCGCCTTTCCTCAGTGGCGCAGGCCCGACGGGGCCTGGGACTTGGGCTTGTTCGGATCGATCGGCTGCGGCACCAGCGTGGCCACGGTCAGGTTGTCGTCGTTGAAATACTTCGCGGCGACGGCCTGCACCTGCGCCGGCGTGACGGCCTTGATCTTGTCGAGCATGCGGTCGATCTGGCGCCAGGAGATATCCGAGATCTCGGACACGCCGATTTCCATGCCCTGCCCGAACACCGAATCACGCTTGTAGATCTGGCCGGCCACCACCTGCGCCTTGACGCGCTTGAGCTCCTCCGGCGACACGCCCTCCTTGGCGATGCGCTGGACCTCGGCGCGCAGCGCGCGCTCGATCTCGTCGGTGTTGTGGCCTGTGGCGGGCGTGCCGTCGAGCACGAACAGCGACTCGCCGCGGTTGATGCTGTCATAGCCGACGTTGACGTCGTCGGCCAGGCGCTGCTCGCGCACCAGTTCGCGCGTCAGTCGTGCGTTGTCGTAGCCGTTGAGCACGGCCGCCAGCACCTCCAGCGCGTAGGGGTCGACGTCCTTCTCGATATCGCGCAGGCGCGGCACCTTGTAGGCCATCACCATGTACTGGTTCTCGGCCGGCGCCTTGACCCAGATGCGCTTGATGCCCTTTTGCGCCGGCTCTTCCTGGTCCTTGCGCAGCGGCAGCGTACGCGGCTTGAGCTTGCCGTAATAGCGCTCGGCCAGGGCGCGCACTTCCTCGGCCTTGACGTCGCCGGTGACAATCACCATGGCGTTGTTGGGCACGTACCAGTGGCGGTACCACTCCTTGACGTCGTCCACGCGCATATTGACCAGGTCGTCCATCCAGCCGATCACCGGGTGGCGGTACGCGGCGGCGGTGTAGACCGTGGCCAGCAACTGCTCATAGACGGTGCCGCGCGCGGAGTCATCGGTGCGCAGGCGGCGTTCTTCCATCACCACCTTCATCTCGCGTTCGAACTCGTCCTTGGTGATGACGAGGTTGGCCATGCGGTCGGCCTCCAGCTCCATCATCCTCGGCAGGTACTGCTTGCCGATCTGCTGGTAGTACATGGTGAAGTCGCGGTTGGTCATGGCGTTCTCACGCCCGCCCAGCGCAGCCACCTGCTTGGAGAACTCGCCCACGCCGACCTTGGGCGTGCCCTTGAACATCATGTGCTCGAGCATGTGCGCCACGCCGGTGGTGCCGCTGACCTCGTCGATGCCGCCCACGCGGTACCAGATCTGGTGCGCCACCGTGGGCGCGCGGTGGTCTTCCTTGACGATCAGCCGCAGCCCGTTGGACAGGCGGTATTCGGTCGTGCCATGCGCGGTCGCGCCGGCCGGGGCGGTCTGCGTGCCGGGCATCGGCGAAGCCACCACGCCCTGCGCCCCTGCCGGCATCGACCACGGCAGCAAGGCCAGCAGCAGCGTGGGAATGACTCGCCGCGCGAGACGCGCGGCGCGGGCGGGAAGCGGTTTGGAGGAAGGTGAAAGGCGTTGGAAGCGCGTTGCGACGCAGGCTTTGGTGCCTTGTGCGCCCGCAGCGGCCAGGACAGCGCAATGGTTCATGCGACCCCGTCTGCTAGAATTTTGCCGATCGACTCACGTGCGCAAGACTGCGCGCATGAATCTGCCATGTAGCGAACTATACGCAATCGCCGGCCGGGACCACAACGCTTTCTCCCCAGCCATCGCGATGCCTGCGTAACCCATTGATTTATAACCGGTTGCCTGCTGGCATTTGGCTGCCGCCAGGGTATCGGCCCCGGTATTGACTCCATTCCCCAATGTTTAGTTTCTGGAAGAAGCGCAAGGCCGAGCCCGCGCCCGCCGAGGCGCCAGCCCCGGCCCCCGCTCCGGTCGAGGTCCCCGCCCCCGTACCGGCACCGGCCCCCACGCCTGCGCCAGTCCCTGCGCCCGCACCGGCACCGGTCCCGGCGCAAGTGCCACCCCCTGCCCCAGCGCCCGTGGCGGCCCCGATCCCCCTGCCGGCGCCCGCACCGGCCGAAGCGCTCGAGCTGGTCCCGCCGCCCGCCCAGACCGCTGAAGCGAAGCTGGGCTGGATGCATCGGCTGCGTACCGGGCTGTCCAAGACCAGCCGCAACATCGGCACGCTGTTCGTCGGCGTCAAGGTCGACGAGGCCCTGTTCGAAGAACTGGAAACCGCGCTGCTGATGGCAGATGCCGGCGTGGAAGCCACCGAGTACCTGCTGGGCGAGTTGCGCAAGCGCGTCAAGGCCGAGCGCATCGAGACCGCCGAAGGCGTCAAGGCGGCGCTGCGCGAGCTGCTGACGCAGCTGCTGCGCCCGCTGGAAAAAACCATGGCGCTGGGCCGCGAGCAGCCGCTGGTGATGATGATCGCGGGCGTCAACGGCGCCGGCAAGACCACCAGCATCGGCAAGCTGTGCAAGCACTTCCAGCGCTATGACCAGAAGGTGCTGCTGGCCGCCGGCGATACCTTCCGCGCCGCCGCGCGCGAGCAACTGACGATCTGGGGCGAACGCAACAACGTCACCGTGGTGGCGCAGGAAAGCGGCGACCCGGCGGCGGTGATCTTCGACGCCGTCAATGCGGCCAAGGCGCGCGGCATCGACATCGTCATGGCCGACACCGCCGGCCGCCTGCCGACGCAGCTGCACCTGATGGAAGAGCTCAAGAAGGTCAAGCGCGTGATCAGCAAGGCCATGCCGAGCGCGCCGCACGAGGTGCTGCTGGTGATCGACGCCAACACCGGCCAGAACGCCCTGCAGCAAACCCGCGCCTTCGACGACGCGCTGGGCCTGACCGGCCTGATCGTGACCAAGCTCGACGGCACCGCCAAGGGCGGCATCCTGGCGGCTATCGCGCGCCAGCGCCCTGTGCCGGTTTATTTCATTGGCGTGGGCGAGAAGGTGGAGGACCTGCAGCCGTTCAAGGCGGATGAGTTCGCCGAAGCGCTGCTGGGGTAAGGCCCGGTTGCGAACGCTTATTCCGCGTCAGGCTGCGCCTTCGGCTCCGCCTTCTGGAAAGCAGGCAGCTCCATGCAGGTTTCATAGATCCTGGCGATCGCCGGGTAGCGGGCCAGGTCGATATTGAAGCGCTGCGCGTTGAATACCTGCGGCACCAGGCAGATATCGGCCAGCGTGGGCGTATCGCCAAAGCAGAAGCGCCCGGCCTTGCCGCCGCGCTCCAGGTTGGCCTGCAGCGACGCAAAGCCCAGCTCGATCCAGTGGTGGTACCACGCGTCCTTGACCTCGTCGGTCACGCCCACGGTGTGCTTCAGGTACTTCAGCACGCGCAGGTTGTTCAGCGGGTGGATCTCGCACGCGATCTCCTGGGCCAGTCCGCGCACATAGGCGCGGTCCAGCGCCGTGCCGGGCAGCAGCTTCGGCTCGGGATGGACCTCGTCCAGGTATTCGACGATGGCCAGCGATTGCTGCAGCACGTGCTCGCCGTCGGCGAGCGCCGGCACCAGTCCGTCGGGATTCACGGCGCGGAATTCCGGCTTGAGCTGCTGGCCGCCTTCTTTCAGCAGGTGCACCGGCACATAGTCATAGGCCAGCCCCTTGAGTTCCAGCGCAATGCGCACGCGGAATGAGGCCGAACTGCGGAAATAGCTGTAAAGCTTTAGCATCGGATCAGACTACCTTGATGGTGAGATCGCCCACGCCGCCGACGTGGCACTGCATGACATCGCCCTTGACCACCGGGCCCACGCCTTCGGGCGTGCCGCTGAAGATCAGGTCGCCCGGCTGCAGCTCGAACAGCTTCGACAGGTACGACACCATCTCCGGCACCGACCAGATCAGGTCGGACAGGTCGCCGCGCTGCTTCTCCACGCCGTTGACCGCCAGCGTCACTGCGCCCTTCTGCGGATGGCCGATGGCCGAGACCGGCACGATCGGGCCGATCGGCGCGGACTGGTCGAAGGCCTTGCCGGTCTCCCAGGGGCGGCCGGTCTTCTTCGATTCGTTCTGCAGGTCGCGGCGGGTCATGTCCAGGCCCACGGCGTAGCCGAACACGTGGCCGGCTGCCTGGTCGACCGGGATGTCGCGGCCGCCCTTGCCGATCGCCACCACCAGCTCCACTTCATAGTGGCAGTTGCTGGTGCCCGGCGGGTACGGGAAGGCGCCTTCGGTGCCGTCGGCGACGTAGCTGACCGCGTCGGACGGCTTGCAGAAGAAGAACGGCGGCTCGCGGTCGGGGGCCGAGCCCATTTCACGGGCGTGGGCAGCATAGTTGCGGCCGACGCAGTACACGCGCCGTACCGGGAAACTAGCATTGCTGCCGCGCACCGGCACGCCAACGGGCGCGGCCGGAGCGAACACGAATTCGGTCATGCATCTCTCCAGATTGTTCTGATCGGTGCTGCGGCGCGGGTGGGCAGGGTTGCAGGAAGCAGCCATGCGCGGCGTCGCCAGCAGACGCGCCCGGCGCAGCAGGGCAACAGGATACACCGCGAGAGTTGGCTCTGCGTACGACCGCATACAATGAATCCAGGCATCCTCGCAGCGCCAGCGCACCGAACTGGCGCAGGTGCCGGATACTTACCCGGCGCGAATCTTGCATGGCGCACTGCAACAGAGCCTAGCCATGACACGACGCCACCCGCCCCCATCGCCCACCGCTGCCGCACCTGCCCCGCCCACTGCCGGCGGCCGGGTGTTGCGGATCCTGCTCGTGCGCGACCCGCATGACGCCGACCCGCTGAACGTCGAGACCATCCGCGGCGGGCTGGTCAGCGCCGGCTTTACCGAGATCCAGATCGTCGATGCCGACCTGCGCCTGCCGGATGTGATCACGGCCACCCAGCCCGACATGCTGATCATCGCGTCTGAATCCGCCGCGCGCGACACCATCGAGCATGTCTGCGTCTCGACCCAGCATGCGCCGCGCCCGATCGTGCTGTTCACCGACAACGACGACAGCCAGCGCATCAAGGCAGCGCTGACGGCGGGGATCACCGCCTATATCGTCGACGGCCTGCGCGCCGAGCGCGTCAAGACCGTGCTCGACGTGGCCTACACACGCTTCGAACTGGATCAGCAGCTGCGCGCCGAGCTCGATGCCACCCGGCTCAAGCTGGCCGAGCGCAAGGTGGTCGAGCGCGCCAAGGGACTGCTGATGCAGGCGCGCGGCCTCAGCGAGGACGAGGCCTACAAGCGCCTGCGCAGCATGGCGATGGAGCGCGGCCTGAAGCTGGTGGACGCGGCCCAGCGCGTGATCGACGTGATGGGCTGAGCCGCTCCCGCCTGCCAGCCGTGGTGCGCCGCCGCACGCGACTGGTGCAATGCACGCTCCTGGCGCTGCCGCACTGCGTCACCTCCCTCCCCTGCTCCCCCGAATGTGGCGGCGGCCAGCGCGCGCGCACCACATCCGATCATTTCCCCCCGATCCGTCACAAATCCGCCCTCGAATGCTGCACTGCACAGGCTGGCACACGCCTTGCGTTATGCAGGTATCGGCCAACGGCGGCCGACCAACAATTTCGGCGGACACGGCCAACGCGGGCTGCGTCACGCCACGGACAACGGCGTCCCTGCGCCGCACCGGGCTTCTGGCGAAGCCGGTCGCGGAGGGGACGCCTTTTTTCTTGGAGCCATGCAATGCCCTCTCGCCTCAGGATTGCCAAGCCGCTGCACGCAGCCGTCCACGTTCCCGACGCGGCTGCCGACGCCGTGCCGGCCAGCAGCGGCCGCCGCCGCGCGCTTGCCACCATCGCCGGCGCCAGCGTGATGACGCTGGTCGATCCGCTGGTGCGCGCCGGTGCGTGGGCAGCGGGCTCGGACGCGCCCGAGAAGACCGACGTGCGCATCGGCTTTATCCCGCTGACCGACTGCGCCTCGGTGGTGATGGCCGCGACGCTCGGGCTGGACAAGAAATACGGCATCAAGATCACGCCGACCAAGGAAGCCTCATGGGCCGGCGTGCGCGACAAGCTGGTCAACGGCGAGCTGGACGCGGCGCACGTGCTGTACGGACTGATCTACGGCGTGCAGCTGGGCATCGGCGGCCCGAAGAAGGACATGGCCGTGCTGATGAACCTGAACCACAACGGCCAGGCCATCACGCTGTCGTCCAAGCTCGCCGAGAAAGGCGTCAAGGACGGCGCCAGCCTGAAGGCGCTGATGATGAAGGAGAAGCGCGACTACACCTTCGCCCAGACCTTCCCCACCGGCACGCACGCAATGTGGCTGTACTACTGGCTGGCGGCCAACGGCATCAACCCGATGCAGGACGCCAAGGCCATCACGGTGCCGCCGCCGCAGATGGTGGCCAATATGCGCGTGGGCAATATGGACGGCTTCTGCGTGGGCGAGCCCTGGGGCGCGCGCGCCATCGCCGACAAGATCGGCTTCACCGCCGAGACCACGCAGGCCATCTGGAAAGGCCACCCCGAGAAGACCCTGGGCACCACCGCGGAGTTCGTGCAGAAATACCCCAACACCGCGCGCGCGATGGTGGCCGCAGTGCTGGAGGCATCGAAGTTCATCGATGCGTCGGCCTCCAACCGCCGCAAGACCGCCGAGACCATTGCCGCCAAGTCCTACGTCAACACCGACATGGACATCATCCTGGACCGCATGCTGGGCCGCTACACCAACGGCCTGGGCAAGACCTGGGACGACCCAGACGCGATGAAGTTCTACCAGGACGGCGCCGCCAACTACCCGTACCTGTCCGACGGCATGTGGTTCCTGACCCAGCACAAGCGCTGGGGCTTGCTGAAGGAACATCCGGACTATCTCGCCGTGGCCCGGCAGGTCAACCGCATCGACGTCTACAAGCAGGCCGCCGCCGCCGCGCAGGTGCCGCTGCCCAAGAGCGACATGCGCAGCGCCAAGCTGATCGACGGCGTGGTCTGGGACGGCAAGGACCCCAAGGCCTACGCCGACGGTTTCAAGATCAAGGCCTGACGCAAGCCTTCCCCCACTGATCCGCAGTGCCCCTGACGAAAGGAGCCAGACGTGAATGCCATAGCCCACCCCACGCCCGATGGTGCAACCGTAGCCGCCAGCGCCGACCCCGACACCAAGGAGCGGGCGCGCCGGCGCGAGCAGGAAATCGCCGCGCAGGCACGGCGCGCGCAACGCCGCGAGGCGGTCGCCGCGCTGGTGCTCAAGGCCGTGCCGCCGGTACTGGGCTTTGCCCTGTTCGTGCTGGCCTGGCACGGCATCGCCACGATGATCCCGGCCATTCCCACGCCGCAGGCCACATGGAACGCCGCGGTGCCGCTGTTTGCCGACCCGTTCTACCGCAACGGGCCCAATGACCAGGGCATCGGCTGGAACGTGCTGGCATCGCTGGCGCGCGTCGCGGCGGGCTTCGGCCTGGCCGCGCTGGTCGGCATCCCGGCCGGCTTCCTGATCGGGCGCTTCGCCTTCCTGAACGCGATGACCGCGCCGGTGATCAGCCTGCTGCGCCCGGTCTCGCCGCTGGCGTGGCTGCCGATCGGCCTGCTGCTGTTCAAGGCCGCCAACCCGGCCGCGATCTGGGCGATCTTCATCTGCTCGATCTGGCCGATGGTGATCAACACCGCGGTCGGCGTCACGCGCGTGCCGCAGGACTACCTGAACGTGGCGCGCGTGCTGGACCTGTCGGAATGGAAGGTGTTCACGCGGGTGCTGTTCCCCGCGGTGCTGCCCTACATGCTGACCGGCGTGCGGCTGTCGATCGGCACCGCGTGGCTGGTGATCGTCGCGGCCGAGATGCTGACCGGCGGCACCGGCATCGGCTTCTGGCTGTGGGACGAATGGAACAACCTGAAGGTCGAGCACATCGTGATCGCGATCTTCGTGATCGGCATCATCGGGCTGCTGCTGGAGCATGCGCTGCTGGCGCTGGCCCGGCGCTTCAGCTACGGCACCAACTGACACGCGGGGAGAATCGCCATGGACAAGTTCGTCAGCATCGAAAACGTCGGCCAGACCTTCAAGACCCGCAAGGGCCCGTTCGTCGCCCTGCGCGATATCAACCTGCATATCGCCGAGGGCGAGTTCATCACGCTGATCGGCCATTCAGGCTGCGGCAAGTCCACGCTGCTGAACCTGGTCGCGGGACTGGCCACGCCCACCACCGGCGCGCTGATCTGCGCCGGGCGCGAGATCGCCGGGCCGGGGCCGGAGCGCGCGGTGGTGTTCCAGAACCATTCGCTGCTGCCGTGGCTGACGTGCTTCGAGAACGTCTACCTGGGCGTGGAGCGCGTCTTCGCCGCCAGCGAGAGCAAGCCGCAGCTCAAGGCGCGCACGCACGACACGCTGGCGCTGGTGGGCCTGACGCACGCCGAGAACAAGTATCCGCATGAGATCTCCGGCGGCATGAAGCAGCGCGTGGGCATTGCCCGCGCGCTGGCGATGGCGCCCAAGGTGCTGCTGATGGACGAGCCCTTCGGCGCGCTCGATGCGCTCACGCGCGCGCACCTGCAGGACGAGCTGATCAAGATCGTGGCGCGCACCCGCAGCACCGTGGTGATGGTGACCCACGACGTCGACGAGGCCGTGCTGCTGGCCGACCGCATCATCATGATGACCAACGGTCCGGCCGCGACCATCGGCGAGATCCTGAAGGTGGAGCTTCCGCGTCCGCGCGACCGCGTCGCGCTGGCCGACGACAAGGCCTACCACGCCTGCCGCACCGCGGTGCTGGACTTCCTCTACCGCAAGCAGCGCAACCCGGCGCTGCAGGAAGCCGCGTAGTGCCCGCCGGCCGCGTGCCGGTGGGCGGCCCTATGTGGCACAGGCGGCGATGGGCGCGGCGGCCTGGCTCCGCTATCATGAACCCAGAACAGACTACCCCCACGCCGCCATGACCACGCCAGCCACGTCCTTCCCTGCTGCCCGCTATATCAAGGAGATCGGCCGCGGCGTCAACGGCGCGCGGGCGCTGCCGCGCGAAGACGCGCAGGCCCTGTTCGACGCCATGCTGGCCGGGCGCGTCTCGGACCTGGAGCTCGGCGCCATCCTGATGGCCTACCGCATCAAGGGCGAGGCCCCGCACGAGCTGGCCGGCATGCTGGAAGCCGCCCATGCGCACTGCCAGCCGCTGCCGGCGCCGCCTGACCGGCAGGTGGTGGTGATCCCCAGCTACAACGGTGCGCGCAAGCAACCCAACCTGGTGCCGCTGCTGGCGCTGCTGCTGGCGCGCGAAGATGTCCCCGTGCTGGTGCACGGCACGCGCCTGTTCAATGGCCGCGTGACCAGCATGGCGCTGTTCGAGGCGCTGGGCGTGCCCTTGTGCGCGACTACCGGCGACGCCTCGGCACGGCTGCGCGAGAGCAGCGACCTCGGGCCGCTGGCGGTGCTGCCGGTGGATGTGCTGTCGCCCGGGCTGTCGCAGCTGCTGGAGCGGCGCACCGTGATCGGCCTGCGCAATTCGGCGCATACGGTGGCCAAGATGCTGCAGCCGGTGGGCGAGCATTCGCCCGCGGAAGGGTTGCGCCTGTACAGCTACACCCACCCCGAATACCGCGAGACGCTGACCGACTACTTCTCGCATGAACCCGCCAACGTGCTGCTGGCACGCGGCACCGAGGGCGAAGTGGTGGCCGATGCGCGCCGCACCAGCCGCATCGACTGGCTGCACGAGGGGCACCAGCAGACGCTGGTCGATCCGGCTGTTGGTTCGCTGGCCGAAGTGCCTGAACTGCCGCCCGGCAGCGACGCCGGCCAGACCGTGGCCTGGATCCGGCGCGTGCTGGACGGCGCGGCGCCGGTGCCGGCACCGATCGCGATCCAGGTCGAGGCCATCCGCGAATGCCTGCGGCAAGGCACTCGCGTGACCTGGGCCAGCCCGGTCTGAGCCAGCCCCGGGACCGCTGTCAGGGCTTGCGCGGGGGCAGCGGGATGCGCTCGGTCTCGCCCGGCACGTGCGGGAACTGATCGTCCTCCCAGCGCTGGGCGGCGGCCTCGATCGCCACCTTGCTGCTGGCAACGAAATTCCAGTAGATGAAGCGGTGCCCGTCGGTCGGGTCGCCGCCCAGCAGCATTACGCGCGACGGCGTCGTGGCCGTCAGCGTTGCGGGCTGGCCCGGCGTGAGCACCACCATATGCTCGGCCGGCAGCGGCTCGCCGTCGAGCGCCACCGCCCCGTCCACCGGATAGATGCCCCGCTCGGCATGATCGGCCGGGATCTCCACGCTCGCGCCCGCATCCAGCTCGATCGCCACGTACAGGGTGCGGCTGAAGACCTTGACCGGAGAGACCTGGCCAAAGGCATCGCCCGCAATCACCACCATGCGCACACCCGGCCGCTCGATCCGTGGCAGCGTGGCGGCGGGATGGTGGAAAAATGACGGCTCGGCACCCTCATGCTCCTGCGGCAGTGCCACCCAGGTCTGGATGCCGTGCAGGCGGGCCCCGGCGGGGCGCACATGCTCGGGCGAGCGCTCCGAGTGCACGATGCCGTGCCCGGCGGTCATCCAGTTGACATCGCCCGGGCGGATCGCCTGGTCGCTGCCCAGGCTGTCTCGGTGGATGATCTCGCCCTCGAACAGATAAGTGACCGTGGCCAGTCCGATATGTGGATGCGGGCGCACGTCGGCTCCGCCGCCCGGCGGCAGTTGCACCGGCCCCATATGGTCGAAGAAGATAAACGGACCAACGGTCTGGGTGGCGGCGGCGGGCAACAGCCGGCGCACGGTAAAATCGCCCAGGTCGCGCACATGCGGCTTGAGCAAGTGTTCGATAGCAGACATAACTCCTCCGGTGGAATGAGAGAGGCTTGCAAGGATGCCAGCGCGCCGCAGCTTGGTCGAGTGTAGCCGCTGCTGCAACAAATCATTGCAGCAGCGGGCAGAACCCCCGTGCCCGGCACCGCTCTAACATCCAGTGCGCCGAACCGTGGGTATCGTTCCCGCCGCTCGAATTGATAGGTAGCTATGCCAGCAGCAAGAGCAATCGAGAGGAACTATCACGACCATCGGGGCTCCAATTAGCACTCACCCGGCCTGAGTGCTAATATGTGTTGCAGTGCCACCGCCCCAACAGGCGCGGCACCCCGGCAACCGAACCGCCGGATGCGAAAGGAGCCATTGAGTGAACGCAGTCTTGTCTGCCGACCAAACCCTGAATAACCGTCTGCCGACGGCACCCCGGAGCACGGGCAGCTTCGCGCTGACCTTCCCGGCCACCGTTGGCAACCTCGACAGCTATATCCAGGCTGTCCACCGGATTCCGCTGTTGACCGCGGAGGAAGAGCAGCGCCTGGCGCGCGAGCTCCGCGACCACGATTCCGTTGACGCTGCCCGCCAGATGGTGATGTCCCACCTGCGCCTGGTGGTGTCGATCGCCCGCCAGTACCTGGGCTACGGCCTGCCCCACGCCGACCTGATCCAGGAAGGCAATATCGGCCTGATGAAGGCGGTCAAGCGCTTCGACCCCGACCAGGGCGTGCGCCTGGTGTCGTACGCGATGCACTGGATCAAGGCCGAGATCCACGAATACGTGCTGAAGAACTGGCGCATGGTCAAGGTGGCCACCACCAAGGCCCAGCGCAAGCTGTTCTTCAACCTGCGCAGCCACAAGCAGGGCGCGCACACGTTCACGCCGGAGCAGGTCGAGGCCGTGGCGCGCGAGCTGAACGTCAAGCCCGAAGAAGTGATGGAGATGGAAACCCGCCTGTCGGGCGGCGACTTGGCGCTGGAAGGCCAGATCGACGACGGCGAAGAGGAATTCGCCCCCATCGCCTACCTGGCGGACAACCACAACGAGCCCACCCGCGTGCTGGAAGCCAAGCGCCACGACCGCATGCAGGTCGAGGGCCTGGAAGAAGCGCTGGGCAAGCTGGACGAACGCAGCCGCCGCATCATCGAGGCACGCTGGCTGCACGTCGAAGACGATGGCTCGGGCGGCTCCACGCTGCATGAGCTGGCTGACGAGTTCGGCGTCTCGGCCGAGCGCATCCGCCAGATCGAGGCCGCGGCCATGAAGAAGATGAAGGGGGCGCTGCAGGCGTTCGCCTGATCCGCACCCCCAGCCATGCAAAAGGCCGGTCCACTGGACCGGCCTTTTTGTTGCCCGCGAGAGGGTGAGTGCGACCTTATGCCGCACCCCTTCCCACCCTTTCACGTCACGACAGCAGCTGTTTCAGGTCGTGCGCGATCGGATCCGGACCCTGGCCGTGGCGGATGAACAGCCGCAGCTTGCCGTCCGGGTCGAACACATAGCTGCCCGCGGAGTGGTCCACCGTGTAGTTGTTCGGGGAGCTGCCCGGCACCTTGGCGTAGAACACCTTGAAGTCCTTGGTCAACTTCTGCAGTGCGGCTTCGTCGGCCGGGCGCAGCCCCAGGAAGCGCGCATCGAAGGCCGGCACGTACTGCGCCAGCAGCGCCTGCGTGTCGCGTTCCGGGTCGACCGTGACGAACAGCACCTGCACGCGGTCGGCATCCGGGCCCAGTTTCTCCATCACCGCCTTCAGTTCGGCCATCGTCGTCGGGCACACGTCCGGGCAGTGGGTGTAGCCGAAGAACATCACCACCGCCTTGCCCTTGAAGTCGGCGATGGTGCGCACCTTGCCGTGATGGTCGGTCAGCGAGAAGTCCTTGCCGAAGTCCGCCGCGCCGGTGATGTCGACATTGCGGAACGAGGCCTTCTGCTGCCCGCAGGCAGCCACGGCCAGCGCAAGCGCGGCCAGCAGGGAAAAGCGGCGGAAGGCGGCGAACAGGCCGGAGGCGGGGCTTAGGCGGGGCATGCGGCGGAAACCGGTCAGGGGTGGGAGGAAACAGCGGCACCGGAGGGCGGCGACATCACGCAGTATCGCCGATCGTGCCGCCACGCTGCGCCGGCCGCGACAAGATGCCGCAGCCGGTCGGCCACAGGTCAGACCTGCGGCACGAACTTGAAGTAGTGGTCGACCAGCAGCGCGGCGAACAGCAGCGACAGGTACAGGATCGAGAAGCGGAAGGTGCGCTGCGCCAGCTCGTCCGAATAGTTACGGTACATCTTCCAGGCGTAGGCCAGGAAACCCGCGCCCAGCGCCAGCGCGGCCGCCAGGTAGATATAGCCGCTCATGCCGTAGACAAAGGGCAGCAGCGTCGCGGCGATCATGATCAGCGTGTACAGCAGGATATGCAGCAGCGTGTAGCGCTCGCCGTGCGTGACCGGCAGCATCGGCAGGCCGGACTTGGCGTAGTCGGCGCGGCGGTACAGCGCCAGGGCCCAGAAGTGCGGCGGGGTCCAGGTGAAGATGATCAGCACCAGGAACCAGGCCTCGGCAGGTACCTCGCCCGCCACCGCGGCCCAGCCCAGCGCCGGCGGCATCGCCCCCGAGAGCCCGCCGATCACTATGTTCTGCGGCGTGGCCGGCTTGAGCAGGATGGTGTAGACCACCGCGTAGCCGAGGAAGGTGGCAAAGGTCAGCCACATCGTCAGGTCGTTGGCGTAGACGTGCAGCAGCCACATGCCGGCGCCGCCCAGTACGGCGGAGAACACCAGGGTCTGCGGCGTGGTGATCTCGCCGGTGGCCGACGGGCGCCACGCGGTGCGGCGCATCAGCGCATCGATCTTCTGCTCGACCAGGCAATTGATGGCAAAGGCCGCACCGGCCAGCAGCCAGATGCCGGCGGCGCCGCCGATCAGCACGCGCCACGGCACCATGCCGGGCGTGGCGAGGAACATGCCGATGATGGCGCAGAACACGGCCAGCTGCGTCACGCGCGGCTTGGTCAGGGCGGCATATTGTCGGGCAAGGTGCCGTATCCGGCTCAACTTGCCCAGCGAATGGGGGTGGGTAGCGGTAACCACGGAAGGGGTCTTGTCTTTCATGTGGCGCGGGCGGCGTTCGGCACGGCAGCGGGGGCGCCGGCGGCCCGCATGGTGAGCCCTGCGAGCCCTGTATTGTAGTGGAGGCGGACCAGCAGCAGCAGGAGCAGCGCCGCGCCGCCGTTGTGCGCAACCGCGGCCACCAGCGGCCAGTCGAACACGATATTGGACATCCCGGTGGCCAGTTGCAGCACCAGCGTGGCCAGCAGCCAGCCGGCCGCGCGCGCGAGCCCTTCAAGCCTGCGCGCGCGCAGGCCAAGCCACGCCAGGTAGCCCAGCACGACAAAGGCAAAGCCGCGGTGCACCCAGTGGATCGCCACCAGCGCCGCGTGCGGGATGTAGTCGCCATCGGCGGTCATGCCCAGCTGGCGCCACAGGGTGAAGCCGTGGCGGAAATCCATCTCGGGCACCAGCTGGCCATTGCACAGCGGGAAGTCGGTGCAGGCCAGCACCGCGTAGTTGGTGCTGACCCAGCCCCCCAGGAAGATCTGGATCACCAGCAGCAGCAGGCCGATGCGCACCGGCCAGCGCAGCCGCGCGGCCCGCGCCGCGACCGGGTGCGGCGGATCGTTGCGCGAGCCCAGCTGGATCAGCACGGCCAGCAGAGCCATGCCCAGCATCAGGTGCGTGACCACAATGATCGGCTGCAGCTTCAGGGTCACGGTGAAAGCGCCGAACGCACCCTGCACGCACACCAGCAGCAGCACCCCGGTGGCGAACCACGGCGACTGCTTCAGCTCGCGCCGCTTGACCCACGCCAGCACCATCAGCGTGATGATCAGCACCCCGACCGCCATGGCGAAGTAGCGGTGGATCATCTCGATCCACGCCTTGGCCAGCGTCACCGGGCCGCTGGGCAGCGCGGTCTCGGCCGCGCGGATCGGCTCCATCGCGGCGTGCGGGTTGGAGTGCCCGTAGCAGCCGGGCCAGTCGGGGCAGCCCAGGCCGGAGTCGGTCAGGCGCGTGAAGCTGCCGAACATGATCAGGTCCAGCGTCAGGAACGCCGTGATCCAGGCGAGCTTGCGGTATTTGTTGCGGTCCCCCTTCACCAGCACGTAGGACAGCGGGAACAGCGCGATCAGGATGCCGATGATGGCCAGTTGCAGCAGCATGCCGTCCCCTTTAGCCGATGCGCGAGACCTTGAGCAGCTTCTTCAGGTCGCCGCTCATCTTCTTGGGGTCCGGATCCTGCGGGAAACGCATCATCAGGTTGCCCAGCGGGTCGACCAGGAACAGGGTGTCCTCGGCGCGCTTGCCGGGTTCGGCCGGCAGCCACTGCTGCGCGGCCTGGCGGTCGATGCGCAGGAAGCGCACACCCGCGTAGGGCTCGTTGTAGGCGGCGTTCAGGCGCTCGTCGATCTTGCCGTCGTCGGTCACCAGCCACACCGGCACGATGCGTTCGCGGTCCTGGCCCTGCCCGGCGCGGATCTGGCGGATGGTGAAGAGCTTCTTCGCGCAGGCCTCGTCGCAGGCGGACGGGTCGGTGGTCACCAGCAGCCACTTGCCGCGGAACTGCTCCAGCGGCACGGCCCGGCCCTGCTCATCGGTGACGCGCACCGGCGGCATCGGCCGCTGCGGGTCGACCAGCGCGCCGTAGTTGGTGGCGCCGCCACGCGGCTTGATGACGTAATAGGTGAAGTAAGAGGCGATCACCGGCGACGCGCACACCAGCAACAGCATCAGCATCTGCAGGCGGCCACGGCGCGTGCGCGCATCGATGCGGGTATCCGGCGGCGAGGCCGCGGCGGCCGGGGCGGAGTCTTGCTGTGCCATGGAGTACGTCTGTCCTTTGTCTTCGGCGAGCGCATGCGCCCGGTTCATTCGAGTTACGGTGCTGCCACCCGGCGCGCGCGGCGCCAGCCCAGCACGACCACCAGCACCACCGTCAGCGCGGCCAGCCCGAACCACTGGAAGGCATAGCCGTAGTGCCGGTCCGCGCCCAGGTCGGCCGGGGCCCAGTCGCGCGCCAGGCCATCGCCGCTGTCGCTGCGCTGCTCCAGCACCAGCGGGTGCAGCGCCAGGCCGGTTTCAGCCGCATAGGCAGCGAGGTCCAGGTTCTGGCGGATCTTGCTGCCGGCGGCGTCCTGGCCCAGGCTATAGACCCGCGGCACGGCCGCCAGTGCCGTGCCTTCGATCGTTACCTCGCCCTCGGGCGTGGGGAACGGCGCAATCCGGGTGCGGTCCTGGGCATCGCGCGGCAGCCAGCCGCGCAGCACCAGCACCGCCTGCATGGCGCCGGCGGCACCTGCGGGCGCCGGCGAGGCGGCTGAAATCCGCAGCGGCGTCAGCACCAGGAAGCCGGCGCGGCTATCCCCGGGGCTGCTGCCATTGCCGTGGGGGCGATTATCCAGCAAGACGGTGCGGGCCGTGTCAAAGCGCCCGGTCACGCGGACCGTGCGGTCGGTCACAACTTGCGGCAGCGGGGCCGTGCCCAGCACCACCGGCGGCTGCGCCGACAGCGCCTGCAGCCGCGCCGCGCGCGCCTCCTTGTCGTGCGCGCGGTTGAGCTGCCAGTTGCCCAGCGCGCAGGTCACGGCGATCATCACCAGTGCAGCGGCCAGCGGCAACGGGCTGGTGCGATAATGGGTCTTTCCGTCGCTCCTGGCCCCGACCTGCCCCGCCATGCGCTTTGTCATCATCGTTGCCTTCATCCTGATCATCGCCAGCCTGGCCTCCGCCCTGTTCTTCATGATGCGCGACCGCGGCACGACGCCCAACATGATGCGCTCGCTGATGCTGCGCGTCGGGTTCTCGATGGCGCTGTTCCTGTTCATCCTGTTCTCGAACTGGATGGGCTGGATCCACAGCACGGGCATCCGCATGGCACCCTGAACGCCAGGACGCGGGCACCAGGCCCGCAAAAGACAAACGCCGCAGGCTGGACAACCTCCTGCGGCGTTTCTCTTTTGCGTTGGCGCCGGCGGCCCCCGGGGGGCGCGCCGGCGGGTACGGCAGCCGGATTTACAGCCAGTACACCACGACGTAGAGGAACAGCCACACCACGTCAACGAAGTGCCAGTACCAGGCGGCGCCTTCGAATGCAAAGTGGTGGTCAGGCGTGAAGTGGCCCTTCAGCACGCGGACCAGCACCACGGCCAGCATGATCGCGCCCATGGTCACGTGGAAGCCGTGGAAGCCGGTCAGCAGGAAGAAGGTCGAGCCGTAGATGCCCGAGGTCAGCTTCAGGTTCAGTTCCGAGTAGGCGTGCATGTACTCGTACACCTGGAAGCACATGAAGACCGCGCCCAGCAGGATGGTCAGCGACAGGCCCTGAATCAGCTGGCTGCGCTTGCCGGCCAGCAGCGCGTGGTGCGCCCAGGTCAGCGTCAGGCCGGACATCAGCAGCAGCGCGGTGTTGATGGTCGGGATTGGCCACGGACCCATGGTCTGGAAGCTTTCCACCACGCCGGCCGGGCCGGTGTTGGGCCATACCGCGGCAAAGTCGGGCCACAGGATCTTGTTGTTCAGGTCGCCCAGCCACGGCATGGCGATGGTGCGGGCATAGAACAGCGCGCCGAAGAAGGCCGCGAAGAACATCACCTCCGAGAAGATGAACCAGCCCATCGACCAGCGGAACGACAGGTCGATGTTCTTGCCGTACATGCCGCCTTCGGACTCGCTGATGGCGTCGCCAAACCAGCTCTTGAGCACGAACAGGAACCACAGCAGGCCGAGGCCGCACAGGTACGGCGCCCAGGGCTGCCCGTTTACCCAACCGGCGGCACCCGCGCCCGTCATCAGCAGGCCGAAGCTTGCCGTGATCGGGTGGCGCGACGGGCCCGGTACGAAGTAGTACGGAGCGTTTGCGCGATTCGCACTCATTCTTTTATCTCCAGCTCAGAGTCTTTGATTCAGTATTCGTGATCCGCGCTTTGGCACTGCGGGCCGTCCCCTCCTCCGGGCCAGCCCCGCCGCCGCGGTTGCTTTGTTCTGCGACTGCTTTTGTTGTCTACCCTTCCTGCCCTGCTATCCCGCTGCCTGCCCCACCACGGTGCGCACGATGAGCACCAGCACCGCGATGAAGATGGCCGCCGCGATCACTCCGGCGATCACCACATGCACCGGGTTCAGCCGGGCCATGTCGCGCTCGTGCTCGGCGCCTTTGCGCAGGCCGATGAACGACCACAGCACCGCGCGCATGGTCTGCCCGAACGACATCTTGCGCTTGACCGCGTCCTTCATCTCATCCATTGCCCGTCCTCCTCCGCCCCGGCATGCACCGCGGCCGCCTCAGATGCCCTTGCCGGCCGTTGCCGGCTGCGGCGCCAGCTGGCCCTCGGGCGCCTGCGCCACCGGCGCACCCACCTCGAAGAAGGTGTACGACAGCGTAATATTCTTCACATCCTTGGGCAGCGCGGGATCGATCACGAACACCACCGGCATCTCGCGCGCCTCTTTCGCCTTGAGCGTCTGCTGCTTGAAGCAGAAGCACTCCAGCTTCATGAAATACTGGGTCGCCTGCTTGGGCGCGTAGCTCGGGATGGCCTGCGCCGAAATATCGCGCGGCTGTCCGTTGGCCACCTCGTAGACGATCGTCGCCATCTCGCCCGGATGCACTTCCATGCTGTTCTTCACCGGCCGGAAGGCGAAGGGCCCGCGCGCGTTGGAGTCGAACTCCACCGTGATGGTGCGGCTCTTGTCGACCTGCGTGTTCTTCACCGCGCCGTGCAGCTCGCGCGTGGTGATCACGTTGATGCCGGTGATCTCGCAGATCTTCTTGTACAGCGGCACCAGCGCATAGCCGAAGCCGAACATCACGGCCACGATCACGACCAGGCGCAGCATCATGCCGCGGTTGAACCGCTTGTCCGCTTCCCTGCCAGCCTGCTGGTCGATGCTCATCTCGCTACCCTGCCGCCTCAGCCAAGAAACATCATCTTGGCGAAGAACCCCAGAAAGAAAACCACCACGATCGACAGCAGGATCAGGCCAAGGCGCCGGTTGGCGGCCTTCTGGTCCGGGCGTGATGGGCTTTTGTCTGGAGACTGCATAGCTGCTTCTGTTGCTTGCCGGCGCGGGAGGCGACGCTGCCGCCTCCCGCTGCCTGATTACGCTGGCCGCGCCTTAGCGGACCTGCGGGGGAACTTCAAAGGTGTGGAACGGCGCCGGCGACGGCACGGTCCACTCCAGGCCCTCTGCGCCATCCCAGGGCTTGTCGGCGGCCTTCTCGCCACCGCGGTACGACGGCAGCACCACGAAGAAGAAGAAGTACACCTGCATCAGGCCGAAGCCCAGCGCACCGATCGACGCGATCGCATTGAAGTCAGCGAACTGGGTCGGGTAGTCGGCATAGCGACGCGGCATGCCGGCCAGGCCCAGGAAGTGCATCGGGAAGAAGGTCACGTTGAAGAAGATGATCGACCCCCAGAAGTGGATCTGGCCGCGGGTTTCGTTGTACATGAAACCGCTCCACTTCGGACCCCAGTAGTAGAAGCCCGCGAACAGCGCGAACAGCGAGCCGGCCACCAGCACATAGTGGAAGTGCGCCACAATGAAGTAGGTGTCCTGCAGCTGGATGTCGATCGGGGCCACGGCCGGCATCAGGCCGGTGAAGCCGCCGATGGTGAACACGAAGATGAAGCCGATCGAGAACAGCATCGGGGTCTCGAAGGTCATCGAGCCGCGCCACATGGTGGCGATCCAGTTGAAGATCTTCACGGCGGTGGGCACCGCGATCAGCATGGTCGCGTACATGAAGAACAGCTGGCCGGTCACCGGCATGCCGGTCGTGAACATGTGGTGGGCCCACACGATGAACGACAGGATGGCGATCGAGGCGGTGGCGTACACCATCGAGCTGTAGCCGAACAGGCGCTTGCGGGCAAACGCCGGCACCACCTGCGAGACGATCCCGAACGCCGGCAGGATCATGATGTACACCTCGGGGTGGCCGAAGAACCAGAAGATGTGCTGGTACATCACCGGGTCACCACCACCGGCGGCCGAGAAGAAGCTCGTGCCGAAATGGCGGTCGGTCAGCACCATGGTGATGGCGCCGGCCAGCACGGGCATCACGGCGATCAGCAGGTAGGCGGTGATCAGCCAGGTCCAGCAGAACATCGGCATCTTCATCAGCGTCATGCCCGGGGCGCGCATGTTGAGGATGGTCACGATGATGTTGATCGAGCCCATGATCGACGACGCACCCATGATGTGCATCGCGAAGATGGCCATGTCCATGCCCGGGCCCATCTGCACCGACAGCGGCGCGTACAGGGTCCAGCCGGCGGCGGTGGCGCCGCCCGGGACCAGGAACGAGCCGGCCAGCAGCAGCGCGGCCGGCGGCATCAGCCAGAAGCTGAAGTTGTTCATGCGCGCGAACGCCATGTCGGACGCGCCGATCTGCAGCGGGATCATCCAGTTGGCGAAGCCGACGAAGGCCGGCATGATCGCGCCGAACACCATCACCAGACCGTGCATGGTGGTGAACTGGTTGAACAGCTCGGGGCGGAAGAACTGCAGGCCCGGCTCGAACAGCTCCAGGCGGATCAGCAGTGCCAGCAAGCCGCCCGACAGCAGCATGATGAACGAGAACAGCAGGTACAGCGTACCGATGTCCTTGTGGTTGGTCGCGAACAGCCAGCGGCGCCAGCCATGCGGGTGGTCGTGCGCGTGGTCGTCATGCGCATGATCGTGCGGATGGGCGAGCGCGTCCGGGGTAGCAGTACTCATCGCAAATGCTCCTCTAATCCTGTTCTGTCTTCAGCGGGTCAGCCCGCGACGCGGTTGCCCGCGAGGCTGGCCTGCTTGTCAGCCTTGTCGGCCGGCTTGGCTTCGGCCTTCGGCGCTGCGCCGCCTGCCGCGCCGCCGCCCTCGGGGAACTTGCCCGCACGGGCGCCCACGAAGTCGCTCGGCTGGACCACTTCACCCGTCTTGTTGCTCCAGGCGTTGCGCGTATAGGTCATGACCGCGGCCAGCTCGGTGTCCGAGAGCTGCTTCCACGACGGCATGGCAGCCTTGCCTTCCAGCATGATGTGCATCTGGCCGGCCTTGGGGCCATTGACCAGCTTGGAGCCGTCCAGCGCCGGGAAGGCGCCGCCGCCCTTGCCGTTGGGCTGGTGGCAGACCGCGCAGTTGGCGGCGTAGACCTTCTCGCCACGCACCTTCGACTCGTCCAGCGTCCAGGTCTTGTTGGGATCGTCGGCCTTGGCCGCCAGCTCCTTCTTCTTGCCGTCGACCCACTTGGTGTAGTCGGCGTCCGAGACCACGCGCACCACGATCGGCATGAAGGCGTGCTCCTTGCCGCACAGCTCGGCGCACTGGCCGCGGTACACGCCGATCTTCTCGGCCTTGAACCAGGTGTCGCGCACGAAGCCGGGGATCGCATCCTGCTTGACGCCGAAGGCCGGGATCATCCAGGCGTGGATCACGTCGTTGGCGGTGGTGACGATGCGGATCTTCTTGTTGACCGGCACGACCAGCTCGTTGTCCACCTCCATCAGGTAGGTATTCGACTTGGGCTGCTCGTTGTTGATCTGCTCGCGCGGGGTGGTCAGGGTCGACACGAAGGAGATGCCTTCGCCTTCGCCCTTCAGGTAGTCATAGCCCCACTTCCACTGGTAGCCGGTGGCCTTGATGGTGATGTCGGAGTTGGTGGTGTCCTTCATCGCCACCACGGTCTTGGTGGCCGGCAGGGCCATCGCAATCACGATGATGAACGGGACGATGGTCCAGATCACTTCGACCGTGATGCTCTCGTGGAAGGCAGCCGGCTTGGCACCCTTGGCCTTGCGGTGCTTGAAGACGGAATAAAACATCACGCTGAATACCGCGACGAAGATCACCGTGCACATGATCAACATCATCCAGTTCAGCCAGTGAATCTGTTCGGCGATCTTGGTAACCGGCTCGGTCAGGTTGAGCTGGCGCACGGCGGGGCCGCCCGGCATGTCGCTGACCGCGGACGCCGCCTGGCTGGCAAGCAGGGACGCGCCGGCCAGACAAACTGCGGATGCCTTCTTCCACATTTTCATTTGTTATCTACCCAATTTACAGATTCAAATCTGTCCCCGCCGCCGCCACCGCCGCCTCTCAGAGGCGGCGCAAGGCCGCTGCGAGCTCCTGCGCGAACTTGCGTCGCCGGTACGGGTCCACGTGACACCCCACCTGTACCTCACGCCCGCCCGAGCGCAGCGTCACCAGCGCGCGGAACGATTCACCCAGTTCGATCCGCACCCAGCGCGGATTGAATTCCTGACGCGTCACCCGTCCGGCGCTGGCTGTCTCCACGACCAGCGTGCCGTCGGTGATGCTGACGCGCTCATAGTCTGTCGCATGGCGCGCATACACCAGCAGTGCGATGCCCAGCCCGATCAGCTCGATGCTCGCAAACGGCAGTACGAGCCAGGACCCTTGCCACGCAAAAAACAACGCGATGGCAAGCGAAACCGTGAGGATCGAGAGGTAAAACCAGCCGACCTGGCGTGGACTCAGCGAGCAATTCCGCTTCATCAGCCAGTCGTGGGGCGCGGGGGGAGGTCCGTCGAGATTTCCGCCGGAGTCACCACCTGCCGTCTGGAATGCGATACCCAAGTCTTGCATCGCCAACCACTCTGCATCGGATGCACACCCGGGACGATGGCGTCCGGGCCGCACAGTGCAAGTGCAAAACCAGGACGTTCTTGTGCCAGGGGACCACTGCGACAAACTGGCGCATTATAGGGCGCTTCCCATACACGGACAAGGGCGCGCCTTGACCGGACGGCTTGCGCGCTGCTTGATTCTGTGCATAGGGAAGGGCCCCGCCATCGCCCTGCCCGCCGCGCCGGCGCTATGTTTGCGGCAATCCAGCACCGGCGCAAGTTAACTCTGTTTTAACTTGTCCGACGCGGCCTTGCACGGCCGATCTGGTCCAGCGGCACCACCGCGCGGCCCTGGTCGTCGAGCGCCTGGCCGCCACGCGGGGCCAGCTTCCAGGCGTGGCCGTAGACGATCTCGAAGGTCAGCGGGATCACGCCGTCGGCGTTGCGCCGCCGCTCCAGCGCCTGCGCCAGCGCCTGGTACCAGGCGCGGCCGCGCAGGCCCTGCGGCAGCGACCCGACCGGCCCGCGCAGGCCGCCGAAGGCCTGCACCTCGCGCAGCAGCGTGGCGGGGGACTCGTAGGTCACGGTCAGCGTCTCCATGTCCATCACCGGGGTGGACCAGCCGCTGTGCACCAGCATGTCGCCGATATCGTGCATGTCGACAAAGCGCAACGTATGGGGTGCCTGGTCGACTTCGGCAAACGCCGCGCGCAGCTCCTTCAGGGTGTCCGGGCCGAACAGCGAGAACAGCACCAGCCCTTCGTCGCGCGCCACGCGGTGCCACTCCGGGAACACGCGGTGCGGCTCCGGATGCCAGTGCAGCGCCAGGTTGGACCACAGCAGGTCGAAGCTCGCGGGCGCAAAAGGCAGTGTGGCAAGATCGCCCTGGACCAGGTCAAAGAGCGGCCGCTTGCCCAGCATGCGGCCGATCCAGCCGGGCCGGCGCTGCGGGTCGCGCTGGCCGGCCTCGGCCAGCATCGCGCCGGAGATGTCCAGTCCGGCAATCTGCGCATCCGGGAAGCGCGCGCGCAGCCCGGCCAGGCCCTGGCCGTGGCCGCAGCCGATATCCAGCGCGCGCTGCGGCGCCAGGCGGATCACTTCCATGCGCTCCTGCATGCGGCGGCCGATCTCGCCCAGCAGGAAGTCCAGCTGGCCGAAGCCCCGGCTGCGCCGGTCGAAGGCGAGCCGGGTCAGGCGCGCGGGCGGCAGGAAGGCATCGGGGGAATCAGCGGCATGCAGGGACACGGGCAGACAGGGCAGCAAGAAAACCAGGAACCGGCGCGGGGACAGATACAGGATCAGGCCCGAGCGCCGGATGAATGCGGCCGCCGCGCCCGATGGGCCGCGGCCGGACGGCAAGTATACGCGCGCGCCGCGCTGGCTGCCGGCGCCGCCGGCAAGGCGCTGGCCGGCGCCGGCGAACTGCTGCTGCCAAGCGCCTGCGCGCTGTGCGGCGCGGTGCAGCGGCAGGTGGTCTGCGCGCCCTGTGCCGCCGACTTGCTGCGCCCGGTGCGGCGCTGCCCCGCCTGCGCGCTGGCGCAGGGGCGCCACTTCCACTGCCCGGCCTGCGCGGCATCGCCCCCGGCCTACGACCAAGCCCACACGCTGGGCGACTACGCTTCGCCGCAGGACCAGCTGGTGCTGGCGCTCAAGTTCGGCCACGCCCTGCCGCTGGCGGGCTGGCTCGCGGCCAGGCTGGCCGCGGGACTGCAGGGGGCCTGGGCCCGACAGCCCGCGCCCGACCTGCTGGCGCCGATCCCGCTGTCGCCGCAGCGGCTGGCCGCGCGCGGCTTCAACCAGGCCTGGGAAATCGCGCGGCCGCTGGCGCGCCACCTGGGCCTGCGCGCCGACCCGGTGCTGCTGCAGCGCCAGCGCGACACCGGCAGCCAGCGTGCGCTGGACCTGGCCGCCCGTCAGGTGAACCTGCGCGGCGCCTTCAGGCTGGCGCGCGCCGCGCGGCTGGACGGCATGCACGTGGCGCTGGTAGACGATGTGATGACCTCCGGCGCCACCCTGCACGAGGCCGCCGGCGTGCTCAAGGCGCATGGCGCGGCCCGCGTCAGCGTGATCGTCGCGCTGCGCACGCCGTAGCTTTGGATGACAGTGGCCGGTGCGCGCGGTAAGCTGCGCACCGTTCTGACGAAGGGCGCAGTGCGCCCGCCATCCCCCGCATCATGTTCAACGTCGTCCTGGTCGAACCGGAAATCCCGCCCAATACCGGCAATGTGATCCGCCTGTGCGCCAACACCGGTGCGCAGCTGCATCTGGTCAAACCCCTGGGTTTTCCGCTGGAAGACGCGCGCATGCGCCGCGCGGGACTGGATTACCACGAGTACGCCACCATGCGCGTGCATGAAAGCTGGGACGCGCTGATGGCCAGCGAGCAGCCCGACCCGGCGCGCATGTTCGCGCTGACCACGCGCGGCTCGACACCGTTCGGCGAGGTGGCGTTCCGCCCCGGGGACTGGTTCGTGTTCGGTTCCGAAACACGCGGGCTATCGCCGGAGCGGCGCGACTGGTTCCCGCCCGCGCAGCGCATCCGGCTGCCGATGCGGCCCGACAACCGCAGCCTGAACCTGTCGAACACGGTCGCCGTGGTGGTGTTCGAGGCGTGGCGCCAGAACGGGTTCGAAGGCGGCAGCTGAGCCGCCCGGCCAGCGCCTACTCCGGCTGCACGCCGGCGGCGCGGATCACCTTGTCCCAGCGCGCCTTCTCGCTCACCATGGTCTGGCGCAGCGAGGCCGGCGCGGTGCCGGCCGGCACGAAATACTGCGCGCGCATCTTGTCGCGCACGTCGGCGCTGCCGATGATCGCCACCAGCTCGCGGTAGAGCCGGTCGATCACAGCCTGCGGCGTGCCCGCCGGCGCCAGCACCGCCTGCCAGGAAATCGCCTCGAAGCCCGGGTAGCCGGATTCCGCCACTGTCGGCACCGACGGCAACACCGCCGTGCGCCCCGTCGTGGTCACGGCCAGCACGCGCAGCTTGCCCGCGTTGACCTGCGGCATCGCGATCGCCGGCACCATGAAACCCGCCTGCACCTGCCCGCCCACCATCGCCGTGGTGATCTGCGGGAAGCCGGGGTATGGCACGTGCTGCAGGTCGATGCCCGCCATCGCCTTGAGTTGCTCCATCGCCAGGTGCGAGGCACTGCCGTTGCCGGGCGAGCCATAGTTCAACTCACCCGGCTTGGCCCGTGCCAGCGCGACGAACTCGCGCAGGTTGTGCACCGGCAGGCGTGCATCCACCACCAGCACGTTGGGCGAGGTCGCCACCAGCGTGACCGGCGCCAGCTGGCGGAACGGGTCGTAGTTCAGGTTGCGCGACAGCGTCGGCGCGGTCACCAGCGGGCCGTTGATGGTGAACAGCAGGGTGTAGCCATCCGGAGCGGCGCGCGCCACCATGCCGGTGCCGATATTGCCGCCGGCGCCGGGACGGTTTTCCACCACCACCGGCTGGCCCAGCGCGGCGGCCAGCTTTTCGGTCACGATGCGCGCGATCAGGTCGGGCGATGAGCCCGGCGGGAACGGCACCACCATGCGGATCGGCCGCGCGGGCCAGGGTTGGGCGAAGACGCCGCCGGAAGTCCCGGCGGCGCAGGCGGCAGCCAGCGCGATCAGCGCTTGTCGTCGTGTGGGCATGCGGTGCGGAGGATCAGAACTTGGATACGCGAGTCATCATTCGTCGCGCGCGTCGCGCTGCAGGAGCTGCGCCACCGCATCGGCGGCGCTCAGCCCGTCGAACAGCACCGCGCAGACCGCGCGGGCGATCGGCATCTCGACACCGTTAGCCGAGGCTAGCTCTGCCACAGCCTGGGCGCAGCGCACGCCCTCGGCGACGTGGCCCAGACCGGCCAGGATCTGCTCCAGGCTCTGCCCCGCCGCCAGCTGCTGGCCGACCTTGCGGTTGCGCGACAGGTCGCCGGTGGCGGTCAGGATCAGGTCGCCCACGCCGGCCAGGCCCATGAAGGTCTCGACCCGGCCGCCCAGCGCCAGCCCCAGGCGCGTCATCTCGGCCAGCCCGCGCGTCACCAGCGCGGCGCGCGCGTTCAGGCCCAGGCCCAGCCCGTCGCTGGCGCCGGTGGCAATGGCCAGCACGTTCTTGACCGCACCGCCGACTTCCACGCCGATCAGGTCGTCGCTGCCGTAGATGCGCATCGCATGATGGTGGAAGGCCGCCTGCGCGCGTTCGGCCAGCGACGGCTCGTTGCCTGCCACGGTCAGCGCGCACGGCAGCCCCAGCGCCACCTCGCGCGCGAAGCTGGGGCCGGTCAGCACGCCGTAGGCAAAGCCCTCGGTACGCCCGGCGGCGTCGAGTTCGGCCCGCACCATCTGGTGCGGCAGCAGGTGGGTGCCGGACTCGAAGCCCTTGCACAGCCACAGCATCGACACCGGCCTGGCGCCGCGCGCGGCCAGCCGGCGCGTCATCTCGCGCAGGCCCGCCACCGGCGTGGCCACCACCACGATGCCGTCGGCATCGTCGGCGGCATGCGCCACGGCCTGCTCGAAGTCTGCCTGCACCGCCAGCCTCTCGGACAGCGTCACGCCGGGCAGGTAGGCGGCGTTCTCACGCGTGGCCGCGATGGCCGCGAGTTGCGCGGGGTCGCGCCCCCACAGCACCACGTCATTGGCGGCCGCGGCATGGCTGGCGAGGGCGGTGCCCCAGGCACCGGCACCGAGGAAGGTCAGTTTCATGGCAGCTTGATCCGAGGATGGACGCAGTCGATGGTAGCCCAAAGGCAAAACGGGGCCGCAGCCCCGTTTCGATGATGGCTCAGGACGCCGGAATCAGTGGCGGGCCTGGCTGCCGTCGGGCATCACGATGCCGCTGTTGCCGCCTTCGGCACCCTGGGCTTCTTCCATGGCGGCCTGCAGGCGTTGCTCATACAGCGCCTGGAAGTTGATTTCCGACAGGTGGATGGCCTGGAAGCCGGCGCGGGTGATCACGTCAGCGATATTGCCGCGCAGGTACGGGTACAGGATGGTCGGGCAGGCGATGCCCAGCAGCGGGTCCAGCTGCTCCACCGGCACGTTGCGGATATCGAAGATGCCGGCCTGGTGCGCTTCCACCAGGAAGGCAACCTTGTCCTGCACCTTGGTCGTCACGGTGCCCGTCACCACCACCTCGAAGATCCCTTCCTGCAGCTGCGAAGCGCCGACGTTGACCTGCACTTCCACCGACGGGGCTTCCGATTCCAGGAAGATGCCGGGCGAATTGGGCTGCTCCAGCGACATGTCTTTCAGGTAGACGCGCTGGATGTTGAAGAAGGGTTGATCGTCCTGCTGGGTGTTTTGCTGGTCGCTCATGAAAGGCTTCCGGGAGGATGGGCTGGTGTGCATCGGGCGCGGCGGCCGCAATCCTTGCATCGTGCAAGGCTGGCCGGTGCCCGCTTGAAAAACGCATATGGTACATGACGCGGGTGGCGAATTCACCCGCGCCGGGGGTAAGCCGGAACCAGCGCGGCGCGGAATCAGACGATTCCGCGCCAGCGCCGGCGCAACCGGCTCAGGCGGCCAGCAGCGGCACCAGGCCGCCCTGGCGGTCCAGCGCCGAGAGGTCGTCGAAGCCACCCACGTGGGTCTCGTCGATGTAGATCTGCGGCACGGTGCGGCGACCGGTACGGGCCATCATCTCTTCACGCTTGCCGGGTTCGCGGTCGATCAGGACCTTCTCGATCGTTTCCACGCCCCTGGACTTGAGCAGGCGTTCAGCCATCAGGCAATACGGGCACACCACGGTGCTGTACATGACGACACGGGCCATGCGGGTTCTCCTTGAATGCAATGCGCGCGCGGCCCGGCCTGGCCGGGGGCGCGCCTTGTGACGGATACGGCGGTGCTGCCCGGGATTACTTCACCAGCGGCAGGCCTGCCTGCTGCCAGGCGGCGATGCCGCCCTCGAGCGCGTAGATCTCACTGTAACCGGCTTCCTTCAACGCTGCCTGGGCCTTGCCCGAGCGCTGGCCGGTCTGGCACACGACGATGATGGGGGCAGCCTTGTCCTTTGCAAGGCCGGCCGCGCGCGAGGGCAGGTCGGCCAGCGGAGCGCTCTTGGCTTGCGGCAGGTGACCCTTGGCATACTCGGCGGGCTCGCGGATGTCGACCACGACCGCGCCGCGCTTGTTGATCAGCTGGGTCGCGGTGGCCGTATTGACGGTCTTGCCGCGGGTGCTGCGCGAGATCGCGGGCCAGGCCAGCAGGCCGCCCGAGACCACGGCAAGGGCGATCAGAGCGAGGTTGTTGTAGTCGGCGAAGAAATTCACGTTGGCATTCCGGTAGGTTGGGTCGGCGGCATTATAAAATACGCGGTTTGGCGTCCAGGCCCTGCCGTCGCATGGCCATCCGCCATTGTCGCCTGTCTGAGACATGGGATGTCCACGAGGAACCCATCAGCCCTTCCAGGTGACGGCGCGGACGCATGCAGGTTACCTACTCTCTGGAAGCAGCAGCATGTACAAGCTCGTCCTCATCCGCCACGGCGAATCCACGTGGAACCTTGAAAACCGCTTTACCGGCTGGGTCGACGTCGACCTGACCGAAACCGGCGCCGACCAGGCGCGCCAGGCCGGCAAGCTGCTCAAGGATGCCGGCCTGGGCTTTGACGTGGCCTATACCTCGGTGCTCAAGCGTGCCATCCGCACGCTGTGGCATGTGCAGGATGAAATGGACCTGATGTGGATCCCGGTGCGCAACGAATGGCGCCTGAACGAGCGCCACTACGGCGCGCTGGCCGGCCTGAACAAGGCAGAAACGGCCGCCAAGTTCGGCGACGAGCAGGTGCTGGTGTGGCGCCGCAGCTATGACACGCCGCCGCCCGCGCTGGAGCCCACCGATCCGCGTGCCTCGTACGACGATCCGCGCTACGCCAATGTGCCGCGCAATGAGATCCCGCTGACCGAATGCCTGAAGGACACCGTGGCCCGCGTGATGCCGCTGTGGAACGAATCCATTGCCCCCGACATCCAATCGGGCAAGCGCGTGGTCATTGCCGCCCATGGCAACAGCATCCGCGCGCTGGTGAAATACCTGGACCAGATCTCGGATGACGATATCGTCGGACTCAATATCCCCAACGGCACCCCGCTCGTCTATGAGCTGGACGCCGACCTGCGCCCCCTGCGCCACTACTACCTGGGTGACCAGGACGCCATCGCCGCCTCGCTGGCGGCCGTGGCCAGCCAGGGCAAGGCACGCTGAAGCCCGCCCGGGCGGCCGCGCGCGGATGTGCGGCCGCCCACCCTGAGCCGGGACGGGACAGGCCCTTTCCACCACTCGCACTTATACTGTCCGACAAACCGCCCGGCGCCGGGCGGCCGCAGCCGGCATAATCCCCATACCGTACACCAGTACTTCGAGTACACGTTCAGGCAGCCCTCATGCGCAAGACCCTCAAGAACATCAGCCTGGTTTCTGTCGGCCTCGTCGCCGGCGTGCTCGCCACGCTGCAGATTTCGGCGACCGCCCAGAATTCATCGGGGCCCTTGCCGCTTGACCAGCTGCGGCTGATGGCCGATATCTTCGGGCAGATCAAGCGCGAGTACGTGGAGCCGGTCGATGACAAGAAGCTGCTGACCGAAGCCATCAAGGGCATGGTCGCCAGCCTCGACCCGCATTCGTCCTATCTCGACGAGAAAGACTTCAAGGAACTGCAAGAAGGCACGCGCGGACGCTTCGCCGGCCTGGGCATCGAGATCTCGCAGGAAGAAGGCCTGGTCAAGGTGATCAACCCGATCGAGGACACCCCTGCCTTCCGCGCCGGCATCCAGCCGGGCGACCTGATCACCCGCATCGACGACAAGCCCGTGCGCGGCCTGCCGCTGGAGCAGGCGGTCAAGCGCATGCGCGGCGAGCCCGGCACCAAGGTCACGCTGACCATCTACCGCAAGAGCGAGGAACGCACCTTCCCGGTCTCGATCACGCGCGCCGAGATCCGCGTGCAGTCGGTCAAGGCCAAGATGCTGGACAACAATATCGGCTGGATCCGCCTGACCAGCTTCCAGGAACGCACCATCGCCGACCTGTCCCGCAAGCTGGCCGAACTGGCGCAGAAGAACCCCAACATGAAGGGCCTGGTGCTGGACCTGCGCAACAACGGCGGCGGCGTGCTGCAGGGCGCGGTCGGCGTGGCCGCGGCCTTCCTGCCGGAAGACGCCACGGTGGTGTCCACCAACGGCCAGGTGCCCGATGCCAAGCGCGTGTACAAGGCGACGTACAACAACTACCGCCTGTCGTCGCTCGAAGACGATCCGCTCAAGGACCTGCCCGCGCTCTACAAGAAGATCCCGATGGTGGTGCTGACCAACGCCTACTCGGCCTCGGCCTCCGAGATCGTGGCGGGCGCGCTGCAGGATCATCACCGCGCGCAGATCATGGGCAAGACCACCTTCGGCAAGGGCTCGGTGCAGACCGTGCGCCCGCTGACCAACGACACCGGCATCAAGCTGACCATCGCGTACTACTACACGCCGAGCGGCAAGTCGATCCAGGCCAAGGGCATCCGTCCGGACATCCCGGTCGACCAGAACCCCGAAGGCGATCCGGACGACGCGCTGATCACGCGCGAAATCGACACCGAGCGCCACCTGCACAACAAGCAGGAATCGGAACAGCCGGAAATGACCGAGCGCGAGCAGCGCCGCGTGGACGAACTGCGCCGCCTGGAAGAAGAGAACGCGAAGAAGACGCCGGAAGAGCGCGAGAAGGACCGCCGCAAGAAGCCGGTTGAATTCGGTACGGCCGACGACTTCATGCTGCAGCAGGCCATCGCCCAGCTCAACGGCCAGCCGGTCAAGCGCTCCAAGTCGAAGCTGGAAACCAATCCGCCGGCCGACAACGGCAAGGCGGCCAAGCCCTCGGGCAAGAGCGGCGCCAAGGGCGCCAGCGCACCGGCAGCCAAGCCGGCGGTGCCGGCCCCCGGCAAGCAGCCGCCGGCCAGCGCTCCGATCGGCGAGCCGCTGGGCACGCCGACGGGCAAGGCACCCTGAGAGCCTGAGGCTTTATTCAGGCTGCCGGTTTGCTCCCCTCTCCCCATGAGGGGAGAGGGAGTACACCTTGCTTGGGCTAGCTCGGGCGGCTTTGGAGCACCCAAAGCCGCCCTCCCCTTCAGCACTCGAGGGATTACCTCATGAGCGACGACGGCCTCAACGACGAACAACTGCTGCGCTACTCGCGCCACATCCTGCTGGACGAGCTCGGCATCGAGGGCCAGCGGCGCCTGCTTGCCGGCCATGCGCTGGTGATCGGTGCCGGCGGCCTGGGCGCGGCCGCGCTGCCCTTCCTGGCCTCGGCCGGGGTGGGCCGCATCACGGTGGTCGACGACGATGAAGTCGACCTGACCAACCTGCAGCGCCAGATCATCCACACCACCGCCAACGTGGGCCGGCCCAAGGTGGATTCGGCGCGCGAAGGCATGCTGCGCATCAACCCGGGGCTGGAGATCGTGACGGTGCCCGCGCGCGTGGGCGATGCAGAGCTTGCCCAGCTCGTCGCCAGCGCCGACGTGGTGCTCGATTGCTGCGACAACTTCGCTACGCGCCAGGCAGTCAACCGCGCCTGCGTGCGCCACAAGGTGCCGCTGGTGTCAGGCGCGGCGCTGCGCTTCGATGGCCAGATCAGCGTGTTCGACCGGCGCCAGCCCGACGCGCCCTGCTACGCCTGCCTGTTCCCGCCGGCCGAACCCGCGCCGGAAGTGGCCTGCGCCACCATGGGCGTGTTCGCGCCGCTGGTCGGCATGGTCGGCACCGTGCAGGCGGCCGAGGCGCTCAAGCTGCTCGCGGGTGTCGGCGAGAGCCTGGCGGGCCGGCTGCTGATGGTCAATGCACTGTCGATGGAATGGACCACGATGCGGCTGGCACGCACGCCGGATTGCCCGGTCTGCGCCGGGCACTGAATCGGCAGACTAGCCCCGCTGCGCCGTGTGCGCCCGCAGCCAGTCGGTGACTGCGGCGCGGTCACCGCGAAAGACGATGCGCGCCTCGCGCTGTTCGCGCTGGAAGGCGTACATCGGATCGTAGTACTCGCGCAGCAGCACTTCGATCCAGCCGCGGTGCAGATCCACTTCGCCCCGCTCCGCCTGCTGCGCCAGCGCCTGGTCCAGCAACGCCGACAGCTTGCCGTAGCGGGCACCGCCCAGCCGCGGCGAGATCCCGGCCATGGCCTCGCGCAGGCGCGTGGCGTAGGCTTCGAAGCCTTCCGTGCTGCCCTTCTCGGCAATGAACTCCGCCGCCAGCCCCTGCACATAGTCGCGCAGCACGCGCTCCACGCGTTCGTCGAACGACGCTTCCAGCCACACCAGCGGGCTGGCCTGCATGCGCTGCGTCAGCACCTGCGGCACGTCGCGGCTGCCGATAAAGCGGCCCTCGTCCTCCACCAGCAGCGCGCGCCAGCCTGCGTCAATATGCCGCAGCACGTCGATGGCCAGCGCGTTCTCGAAATCGATCTGCGGCGGCTGCGCCAGCGCGCGCCGGCCGAAGGCCGAGCCGCGGTGCCGCGCATGGCCTTCGAGGTCGATCGCGGCGGGCACGTCGGCCAGCACATCGGTCTTGCCGCTGCCGGTCAGGCCGCCCAGCACAAACCATTGCTGCTCGGCCGCCGCGGCATCGGTGGTCTCGATCAGGAAGCCGCGCATGGCCTTGTAGCCGCCGGTCACGCGGGGGTAATCGACACCGGCCGCATGCAGCCATTGCTGCACCAGCTGCGAGCGCAGCCCGCCGCGGAAGCAATACAGGTAGCCGTCCGGATGCGCGCGCGCAAACTCCGCCCAGGCTGCGATCCGCGCGGCCTTGCGCAGCCCGGACACCAGCTGGTGGCCAAGTTCGATTGCCGCCTGCTGGCCCTTCTGCGCATAGCACAGGCCCACCTCGTGGCGCTCGGCATCATCCATCAGCGGCAGGTTGACCGCGCCGGGGAAGGCCCCGCGCGCGAATTCCAGCGGCGCGCGCACGTCAAGCATGGCCACGCCGCTGAGGAACAGGGTGCGGAAGTCCGCGGTGTCAGGGCGCATCATTAATCGTAGGGTGAGATTTGCGCGGCGCCGTGGCGGGACAGGAGCCTTTGCCCGCCAGGGACGCCTGGATAAAGAACAGGAATCGGAATGAGAAGGGTTACTGCCTGCAGGCGAGCAACAAGGCGGAGCCGAACGGCGCCGCGCGCTGGGGCGGCCGCTCATCGAGAGCGGCCACGCCGGAAACCGGCTTATTGCTCGCCCGGCTCCATCTGCGACTGCAGGTAGTTCTGCAGCCCGACCTTGTCGATCAGGTCCAGCTGCGTTTCCAGGTATTCGATATGTTCCTCGGTATCGGTGAGGATATCGACCAGGATTTCGCGGCTGACGTAATCGCCTACGGATTCGCAGTAGGCGATGCCTTCCTTGACGGTGGCGTGCGCGGTCTGCTCCAGCTTCAGGTCGCACTTGAGCATCTCGGGCGTGTCTTCGCCGAGCAGCAGCTTGTGCAGATCCTGCAGGTTGGGCAGGCCGTCCAGCATCAGGATGCGCTCGATCAGGCGGTCGGCGTGCTTCATTTCGCCGATCGATTCCTTGTACTCCACGTCGCCGAGCTTCTTCAGGCCCCAGTGGCGATACATGCGGGCGTGCAGGAAATACTGGTTGATCGCGGTCAGCTCGTTCTTGAGCTGGGCGTTCAGATGCTGGATGACCTTCTTGTCACCTTTCATTGGCGGCTCCTGTTGCACCGGGCCCGCGCAAAAACACGAAACGGCGCCAATGGCGCCGTGCAGTCAGTGAAAAAGGAAAAAGCGCAAAAGCGCGCCGTGAACTGGTCTTCAGTTCATGGGCGCGTTCAGGCCACCAGCGCCTTGCGCTGGTCGTTCGCGACTGCCGGATCCCGAGTGTCCATTATGGTACATGGGCCCGACGCGGAACAGGAAGAAATCTCCACAACCTGGATGTTGGCGAGGGTCGCAACGGTGACATTGCGCACCGCCGCCACGCCTTCCTGCAACACCTGGTGCGCGCACTCGCGGCAGCGGCCGCAGCAGGTGCCGACGCCAAGCGTTTCGGCCAGTTCGTCGAGGGTTTCGATGCCCAGGTGCGCAGCACCGTGAATCTCACGATCGGTGATCTGGTTGCAGATGCAGACGTACACAAGTCCCTCCGTTGGGGCGCGTGGCACCGGCATGCCACTGCGAATGAACGTCAGAATATCAGAGATCAATAATGATAACAATTCCCATTAAGCCACATTGGGAGAGGTCGGGTAGGCGGCACAGGATGCAAAAGGAAGGCGGCTGAGGCGGCACTTTCCGGCTTGCAGAAGTGCTGCACCAGCCGCCTTTCCGCATCAGAAAACCCTGATGGCTTCAGGGTCGTGCCAGCTGCCGCAGGGCGGCCGCCTGCTCCTCGGGATCGAAGGCCTGCAGGACCTGGTCGACCAGCGGCTCGAGCCGTTCGCAGTGGGCATGCAGGATCTCCTGCTTGACCCGCAGCAGCTGCGCCGGGTGCATCGAGAACTCGCGCAGCCCCATGCCCAGCAGCAGCCGGGTCATGGACGGGTCGCCCGCCATTTCGCCGCACACGGCCACCGGCACGCCGGCGCGGTTGGCCTCGCGGATGGTGCGCGCCACCAGCTGCAGCACCGCCGGGTGCAGCGGGTCGAACAGGTGCGCCACCGCGTTGTCGGCGCGATCGATGGCCAGCGTGTACTGGATCAGGTCGTTGGTGCCGATGGACAGGAAGTCCATCTTGCGCAGGAACAGCGGCAGCAGCAGCACCGCCGCCGGGATCTCGATCATGGCGCCGACCTTCATGCCCGGGTCATAGGCCTCGCCTCGCTCGTCGAGCTGGCGCTTGGCCTTGGCGATCAGCGCCAGGGTCTGGTCGATCTCGCTGGCATGCGCCAGCATCGGCACCAGCAGCCGCACCGGGCCGAAGGCCGAAGCCCGCAGCAGCGCGCGCAGCTGGGTCAGGAACATGCCCGGCTCGGACAGCGACCAGCGGATCGCGCGCAGGCCCAGCGCCGGGTTCAGCGCGGTCTCGAATTCATCGCCGCGGGCATCGAGCGGCTTGTCGGCGCCGATGTCGATGGTGCGGATAGTCACCGGCAGCCCGTGCATGGCATCGACCGCGCCGCGGTAGGCCTGGAACTGCTCGTCCTCGCCCGGCAACTCGTCGCGCCGGTTCATGAACAGGAATTCGGAACGGAACAGGCCCACGCCGACCGCGCCGGCCGCCAGCGCCGCGCCGGCGTCCTCGGCCATCTCGATATTGGCCAGCAGGTCGATTTCCAGCCCGTCCAGCGTCACCGCCGGGGTATGCCGCAGCCGCTGCAGGCGCTTCTTTTCCAGCGCGCGCTCGCTCTGCCGGTGGCGGTACTCTTCCAGGATGATGGCGGTCGGGTCGACGATCACCAGCCCGGCATCGCCGTCGATGATGATCCAGTCGTCCTGGCGGATCAGCTCGCTCGCGCTCTGCACGCCGACCGCGGCCGGGATGTCCAAGCTGCGCGCGACGATGGCGGTATGCGAGGTGCGTCCGCCCATGTCGGTGACGAAGCCGTGGAAGATGGTATGGCGGAACTGCAGCATGTCGGCCGGGGCGATATCGTGGGCCACCACGATCACCCCGGTCGCGGCCTCGCCGTCGGCGGCCAGCGCCGGCACCGGCGCGGGCACCAGCACCGGAGCCCCGGCGAGCGCCTTCAGGATGCGCTCGACCACCTGCCGGATATCGGTCTTGCGCTCGCGCAGGTATTCATCCTCGATCTCGTCGAACTGGCGCATCAGCTCTTCGAGGCGCGTGGTAAGTGCCCACTCTGCGTTGTAGCGGCGGCCCCGGATCAGGGCCTCGGGCTCGCGCGCCAGCGCCTCGTCGTCGAGGATCATCGCGTGCACGTCCAGGAATGCGCCCAGCTCCTCGGGCGCATCGCGCGGCAGGTCGCGCTTGAGCGCGGCCAGCTCCGCCCGCACCGCGGCGCGCGCTGCGCGCAGCCGTTCGACCTCGGCGTCGAGCTGGTCTTCATCGACCAGGTAGTGCGACACGTCCAGCGCCGCGGGCGCAAGCAGGTGCGCGCGCCCGATGGCGACGCCGCGCGAGACCGGGATGCCGTGCAGGGCGAAAGGCATGTACCGCTCCGTCAGGAACGTTTAAGAATTCGGGTCGAGGCCGCCGGCCTCACTCTCCCTCACCAAAGCGGTTGGCGATCAGCGCCAGCAGCGCGTCCATCGCCTCCTGCTCGTCGGGGCCGTCGGTCTCGAGGGTCACCGTCGAGCCGATCCCGGCGGCCAGCATCATGACGCCCATGATGCTCTTGGCGTCGACCTGGCGACCATTGCGGGACATCTTGACCTGGCTGACAAAGTTGCCGGCGAGCTGGGTCAGCTTGGCGGACGCGCGCGCATGCAGGCCGAGTTTATTGATGATGGTGGTGTCCCTCTGCAGCATATTTGTCGGGATGGTTTGCGGTTTGGTTCTGGACAGTCGTGGTGCCGACCTGCAGCACACCCTGCGAGCCGCCGGCCAGGGCCTTGGTGGCAAGCTGGTCGAGCTTTTCGCCGCGGTAGCAGATCGCGCGCACGAGCATGGGAAGGTTGACGCCGGCCAGCACCCGCACGCGGCCCGGCTCGGCCAGGCGTGCGGCGATATTGGCGGGGGTGGCGCCGAAGATATCGGTGAGGACCAGCGCGCCGTTGTCCTCGCAGATGGCCGCCAGCCGGCGCCTGGCCTCGGCCAGCACGACGGCGGGGTCGGCATCGGGAAGGACGTCGATGGATTCCAGCCGCTGCGGCTGGCCGCAGTAGACGTGGGCGGCGCAATCGCGCAGCGCCGAAGCCAGCGGGGTGTGCGCGATGATCAGAATGCCTGCCATGATGGTGAATCCGTTGGATTGCCCCGATTGTAGCAGGCGGCCCCCCGCGCTCCCGCTGCCGGCCAGGCTCAGCGCCCGGCCGCGTCCACGGCGTGCTCCAGCGCGTCGATGAACATCGCCGCGACATGGAAGCCGGTTTGCTGGGTGATCTCCTGGAAACAGGTCGGACTCGTCACATTGACCTCGGTCAGGTAGTCGCCGATGACGTCCAGGCCCACCAGCAGCAGGCCCTGCTCCCACAGCCCCGGCGCCAGAGCCTCGGCGATCTCGCGGTCGCGCGGGCTCAGTTCCTGCGCGCGGCCGGTGCCGCCGGCAGCCAGGTTGCCGCGCACCTCGCCGGCCATCGGCACGCGCGCCAGCGAATATGGCACCGGCACGCCGCCGATCAGCAGGATGCGCTTGTCGCCGTCCTTGATCGCCGGGATATAGCGCTGCACCATCAGCGTGCGGGCGCCGTCGTGGCCCAAAGTCTCGACGATCGCGGCCAGGTTCATGCCGTCCGCGCCGACGCGGAACACGCCCATGCCGCCCATGCCGTCGAGCGGCTTGACGATGATGTCGCGGTGCTCGGCGTGGAAGTCGCGGATGCGTGCCAGGTCGCGCGTAACCAGCGTCGGCGTGATGAATTCCGGGTACTGGGCAATCGCCAGCTTCTCGGAATGGTCGCGGATCGCGCGCGGCTTGTTGAACACGCGCGCGCCCTGCGCCTCGGCCAGCTCCAGCAGCCAGGTGCTGGTGACGTACTCCATGTCGAAGGGCGGGTCCTTGCGCATCAGCACCGCGTCGAATGCCGACAGCGGCTCCAGCGCGCTGTTGCCTTCGCGGTACCAGGCGTGGTCGTCGCCGGTCAGGTGCAGTCGCGTGGCCATGGTCTCGACCACACGGCCGGACAGGGTCAGTTGCGGCTGCAAGCACCAGTACAGCTCGTGGCCGCGCGCGGCGGCCTCGGTCATCATGGCGTAGGTGGAGTCCTTGTAGGTCTTGAAGGTCTCCAGCGGGTCAGTGATGAAGAGGATGCGCATGGGGCTCGTCACAGGATCGGGTTCGGGTCGGTTTTCTCGAGTTCCAGGGACGCCGCCAGCAGCGCCAATCGCGCCACCACGCCGTACATGTAGAACCGGTTAGGCACCGCCGCGCCGGGCTTGGCGTGGGAGTCGGGGATACCGTTGGGCGCAAACGCCAGCGGCACGAAATGCATGCCCGGCGCGTTCAGGTTCTCGTCGTTGCCGCGGCCCGTGTGCACGCGGTAGAAGCCGCCGACCACGTAGCGGTCGATCATGTACACCACCGGCTCAGCCACCGCTTCATTGACCTTCTCGAAGGTGTGCACGCCTTCCTGGATGATGACGTCGCTGACCTCAAGGCCTTCCTTGACGACGCTCATCTTGTTGCGCTCCTTCCGGTTCAGGCCCTTGACCTCGGACGGATCGCGCACGGTCATGATGCCCATGCCGTAGGTGCCGGCATCGGCCTTGACCACCACGTACGGGGTTTCCTTGATGCCGTACTCGCGGTACTTCTTGGCGATTTTCTTGAGCACGCCCTCGACCGCGTCGGCCAGTTCTTCCTCGCCCACGCGCTCGTGGAAGTCCACGCCGGAGCAGCGGGCGAAGTACGGGTTGACCATCCACTGGTCGATGTCGATCAGCTTGGCGAACTTCTTGGCCACCTCGTCATAGGCGGCAAAGTGGCTGCTCTTGCGGCGCGTGGACCAGCCGGCATGCAGCGGCGGCAGCAGGTACTGCTCGTTGATGTTTTCCAGGATCGGCGGGATGCCGGCCGACAGGTCGTTGTTCAGCAGGATCGAACAGGGGTCGAAGTCCTTCAGCCCCAGCCGGCGGCCCCTGGTGCCCAGGCGCGCGAGCGGCTCGACCACCAGGGTCTGGCCGTCCGGCAGCTCGATCGGGGTCGGTTCGGTGATTTCCTCGGAGAGCGAGCCCAGGCGCACGTTCAGGCCCGCCTGGCGCATGATCAGCGACAGCCGCGCCACGTTCTGCAGATAGAACATGTTGCGGGTATGCCGCTCGGGGATCAGCAGCAGGTTCTTGGCGTCCGGGCAGATCTTCTCGATCGCCGCCATCGCCGCCTGCACCGCCAGCGGCAGCATTTCCGGGGCCAGGTTGTTGAATCCGCCCGGGAACAGGTTGGTGTCGACCGGCGCCAGCTTGAAGCCGGCGTTGCGCAGGTCCACCGAGCAATAGAACGGAGGGGTATGCTCCTGCCATTCCAGCCTGAACCAGCGCTCGATGGACGGCGTGGCGTCCAGGATTTTCTTTTCCAGTTCGAGCAGCGGACCGTTCAGCGCGGTGATGAGATGCGGGACCATATCCATCCTATAAATCGTCGTCTTAATCGTTCGCCCCGATTGTAGAGGAACGGCCAACCAGGCGCTGGCACACCCCTTATAAGGATATGCATGGCCGGGCCTGAGGGATAACGATATGGGGATGGGCGGCGCGAAATAAAGAGCCGGCCGCACCGGCAAAAAAAAAGCGCGGCAATGCCGCGCTCTTAAATGGCCTGACAGATACGGGGAGCGTTCTGCAGGTGGAGGAAACTGCCTCACTGGCAATGTATGTGCCCCGCACATTAAAGACAATTGAAGCTTTTTAAGATCGGAGTTAAGCACTTTGCGAAAAGCCCGCGCAGCGCGCGGGGGGATCGCCAGCCAGCCCTTGCCGGCGCTCGGCTGGCGGGTTTTGCGAGAAAGCTCGGAAGTCCCCCCGAAGCATTCGCGGCACGCGTTGTTCGGCCATGGCTGACCGCCAAATGTATGCAATCTCAGGCAATGCCGGAAAGAAAAAAGCCCGGCACGCGGCCGGGCGAAAACTCCTGAGAGAAGATTCCCAATCAGCTCTCCAGCACAACACTTTTGCGCTCAGACTTCATACGCGGTCTCGCCGTGCGAGGTGATATCCAGGCCCTCGCGTTCTTCGTCTTCCGGCACCCGCAGGCCGATCAGCATGTCCACCAGCTTGTAGGCCACGAAGGCGACCACGCCGGACCACACCACGGTGGTCAGCACGCCTTCGAACTGGATCCACAGCTGGCCGGCGATCGAGTAGTCGTCCGCCACCTTGTTGGCCACGTAGTCGTAGATGCCCGTGCCGCCGAGGCTGGGCGCGGCAAACACGCCGGTCAGCAGCGCACCCACGATGCCGCCCACGCCGTGCACGCCGAACACATCCAGCGAGTCGTCCATGCCCAGCATGCGCTTCAGGCCGGTCACTCCCCACAGGCACAGCAGGCCGGCGATCAGGCCCATCACGATCGAGCCCATCGGGCCGACAAAGCCGGCCGCCGGGGTGATCGCCACCAGGCCAGCCACCGCGCCCGAGGCGCCGCCCAGCATCGACGGCTTGCCCTTGCCGATCCACTCGCCGAAGGTCCACGCCAGCACTGCTGCGCAGGTGGCCAGCAGCGTGTTGACGAAGGCCAGCGCGGCCGAGCCGTTGGCTTCCAGCGCCGAGCCGGCGTTGAAGCCGAACCAGCCGAACCACAGCAGCGAGGCACCCACCATGGTGAAGGTCAGGCTGTGCGGACGGATCGCCTCACGGCCGAAGCCGATGCGCTTGCCGAACATGTAGGCGCCCACCAGGCCGGCCACGGCCGCGTTGATGTGCACCACGGTGCCGCCGGCGAAGTCGAGCGCGCCCTTCTGGAACAGCCAGCCCGACTTGGCGGTCGCGGCGGCGCCGGCAGCAGCGTCGGTGTAGGCGTCCGGACCCGGCCAGAACCAGACCATGTGGGCCATCGGGATGTAGGAGAAGGTGAACCACAGCACCACGAACACCAGCACGGCCGAGAACTTGGCGCGTTCGGCGAAGGCGCCGATGATCAGGCCGCAGGTGATGCAGGCGAAGGCGCACTGGAAGGCGAAGTAGCCCAGTTCCGGCACCACCACGCCCTTGCTGAAGGTGGCGGCCACGGCCTCGACCGTCAGCCCCTTCATGAAGAGCCGGTCGGTGCCGCCGAAGAAGGCGTTGCCCTCGGTGAAGGCAAAGCTGTAGCCATAGATCGCCCACAGCAGCGCCACCAGCGAGAAGATCACCAGGCACTGCATCAGCACCGACAGCATGTTCTTGGAGCGCACCAGGCCGCCGTAGAACAGCGCCAGGCCGGGCAGCGTCATCAGGATCACGAAGGCGGTCGAGACCAGCAGCCAGGCGGTGTCGCCCTTGTTGGGCACCGGTGCGGCCGGCGCGGCGGCCGCTTCCGCGGGGGCGGCGGCCGGTGCGGCCGCGGCGGCAGCGGGAGCAGCCGGCGCCGAAGCTTCGGCAGCGGCTGCAGCGGGGGCGGCGGAGGCGGCCGGGGCAGATGCCTCGGCGGCCGGCTTGTCCTGTGCGGCGGCCGGCGTGGAGATGCCCACGCCCGCCGTGCCGATGGCCAGCGCCATCGCGCCGGCCGTCAGGAATCGCTTGAACCAGGTTTTCATGTGCTTAACCTCTTGTGATGTGCTGTCTCGGGTCACAGGGCATCGCCGCCGGTCTCGCCGGTGCGGATGCGGATGACCTGCTCGATCGGTGCCACGAAGATCTTGCCGTCGCCGATCTTGCCGGTGCGGGCCGATTTCTCGACCGCCTCGATGGCGCGCTCGACCACGTCGTCGGGCACCGCCACCTCGATCTTCACCTTGGGCAGGAAGTCGACGATGTATTCGGCGCCGCGGTACAGCTCGGTGTGGCCCTTCTGGCGGCCGAAGCCTTTCACTTCGGTCACGGTAATGCCGGACACGCCCACGTCCGACAGCGCTTCGCGCACTTCGTCGAGCTTGAACGGCTTGATGACTGCGATGATGAGTTTCATCCGATTTCTCCTCGGGGCAGGCCGGCGCTGCCTGCCCGGCCTGCGGCAATGATTAGAAAGTCTTGGTGATCGAGGCCCAGGCCGTGGCCTTGCCCAGGTAGCGGCCGCGGTTGGCGCTGGTGTAGGCCACTTCCTTGGCGTTGGTGTCGACATAGGCAACCGCCAGCGCGAAGCCCTTGCCCAGGTCCTTGGTCAGGCCGATCTTCCAGTCGGTGTACGAGGCGTCGCTGTTGTGCTTGACGTCCTGGTAGCCGACGTGCGCATTCAGGGTCAGGTCCCAGAAGTTCAGCGGCACGTTGGCGCTCAGGTCGATGTAGCCGCTGTTCTTGCTGTCGGCCCAGCCAAACAGGTTGGTGACCGAGTGCGAGTACTTCAGGAACACCGGGCCCCAGCCGATGCCGGCGTACAGCTCGGTGGTGTACGGGCGCGGGTTGTTGTAGCCGCCCGGGTAGTAGTACTCAAGCACGCCCAGGTCATAGCTGAACTCGGTGCCGGCAACCTTGAAGGTGTTCTTGAAGCCGCCGTAGAAATCCATCTCGACCGGGGCCGAGACCGCCGGGTTGGCATCCTCGAGCCAGCTGATGCTGGAGTTCCAGTTGCCCAGATAGAAGCCGCTTTCGTGGGCGTAGTCAAAGCCACCCTGGATGGCCGGGCGCAGGTTGGTCTGGCTGATGCCGCGATAGCGGTAGTCCGAGACCAGCGACACGTTGGCCGTGAACGTATGCGGCGATGCCGGCTCGGCAGCGGCGGCGGCCGGTGCCGGGGCCGCCGCGTCCGTGCTTTGCGCGTGGGCGGTGGCGGCGGCACTAGTCAGGACAAGCGCGCTGACTGCAAGGGCCAACTTCTTCATGGGTTTCTTCTCCTTTTTTCCTGAGGCTCGGATTTCGTTTCTTGGATTTCGGTGATTCAATGACGCTGGCGCACCAACTACTGCAACTGCCATGCCAGCTCTTCGGAAATCGGCGGCCCATGTTGGCCGTGATGGCGTGCCGTGACCAAAGCCAGACTTGAATCTGCCCTGCAGCGAAGCCAGATCAGGTTAAAAGGTGTGAACGCGGATGCGCCGGAGCTTTCGCCCACGTGCCTCACGGGCGATAATTGAGTCCTGACGGTGGCCGCGTGCGCGACACCCAGGCCGCGCGCCCGCAATCGGGGCGCCCAATTCCTGTGCGAAAGCGCGCTAAACGCCAGATGCCCACCCGGATTGGCACCAGTTAGGTGCGCAAAGGAGAAACCATGAAACCGACCGATCTCTTCAACGACCTGCAGAACAAGGTCAGCGAGGCGCTGCGCAACTCGCCGGCAAGGGACATCGAAAAGAACGTGCGCAGCATGATGACCCAGGGCTTTGCCAAGCTGGACCTGGTCACGCGCGAGGAATTCGACGTCCAGTCGCAGGTGCTGGCCCGCACCCGCGCCCGCCTGGAGGAACTGGAGGGCCGCGTGGCGGAGCTTGAGCGCCGCGCCGGCATCACGCCCGGCGCCGGCTCGGTGGACTCGACCGGGGGCGCGTGAGCACGCCGGTCCTGCCCGATCCAACCCGCCGCCTGAAGGCCGCCACTCCTGGCGGCCTTTTTCGTTAACAGTTCGATGACATGAGCCTTGCCGTCCTACGCAGCCGGGCACTGACCGGCATCGCCGCGCCGCCGGTGCGGGTCGAGACCCACCTCGCCAACGGCCTGCCGGCATTCACCATCGTCGGCCTGGCCGACACCGGCGTGCGCGAAAGCCGCGAGCGCGTGCGCGCCGCCATCCTCAACAGCGGTTACGAGTTCCCCAACCGCCGCATCACCGTCAACCTGGCCCCGGCCGACCTGCCCAAGGAATCCGGCCGCTTCGACCTGGCCATCGCGCTGGGCATCCTGGCCGCCAGCGGCCAGATCCCGTCCGAGGCACTGGATGCTCATGAGTTCGCCGCCGAGCTGTCCCTGTCCGGCGAACTGCGCCCCGTGCGCGGCGCGCTGGCCATGGCCATGGGCCTGGCACGCGACAACGCCGCCCGCGCCGCCGCCGGCGAGGCGCCGCGCGCCTTCCTGGTGGCCGCAGGCAATGGCGCCGAAGCCGCGCTGATCGAGGACCTGGCGGTGCATGCCGCCGCGACGCTGCGCCAGGCGTGCGACCATCTCTGCCCCCTGCCCGACGCGCGGCTGCCCCGCTCCATGCCGGCGTTGCTGCCCGCCGCCACGGACCGCGGCCCCGACATGCGCGACGTGCGCGGCCAGGCCCAGGCGCGCCGGGCCATGGAAGTGGCCGCCGCCGGCCAGCATTCCGCCCTGCTGGTGGGCCCGCCGGGCACCGGCAAGTCGATGCTGGCGCAGCGCCTGCCCGGGCTGCTGCCGCCGATGACGCTGCAGGAAGCACTGGAGTCCGCCGCGGTCATGAGCCTGACGCCGGGCGGCTTCCGCACCGCGCTATGGGGCCAGCGCCCGTTCCGGTCGCCGCACCATACGGCATCGGGGCCGGCCATGGTCGGCGGCGGCGGCAACCCGCGCCCGGGCGAGATCTCGCTGGCGCACCACGGCGTGCTGTTCCTGGACGAGCTGCCCGAATTCGACCGCAGGGTGCTGGAAGTCCTGCGCGAGCCGCTGGAATCCGGCCGCATCACCATCGCCCGCGCCGCCGGCCACGCCGACTTCCCCGCCTGCTTCCAGTTCGTCGCGGCGATGAACCCCTGCCCGTGCGGCTACCTCGGCCATCCCGACCGCCCCTGCCGCTGCACGCCCGACCAGGTGCGGCGCTACCAGTCCCGCATCTCCGGCCCGATGCTCGACCGCATCGACCTGCAGGTGGAAGTCCCAGCGCAGGACCAGGGCGAGATGCTCGACGGCCCGCCTGGCGAACCCAGCGCCGTGGTGCGCACCCGCGTGCTGGCCGCGCGCGAGCGCCAGCTGGCCCGGCAGGGCAAGCCCAACAATGAACTGGGCGGACGCGAGATCGAACAGCACTGCACGATGGAAGCACAGGCGCAGGCACTGCTGCGCGGCGCGATGACGCGGCTGGCGTGGTCGGCGCGGTCGTACTACCGCGTGCTGAAGGTGGCCCGCACCATCGCGGACCTGGAAGGTGCCGAGGTGCTGACCGCCACGCATGTGGGCGAGGCGATCCAGTACCGGCGGGCGTTGCGGATGGCGGGCGGTTGAATGCCTCGGCCTAAGCTACAAGCGAAGCCAGCGTCGCAGCCCGCGTTCGGTCAGCCGCATCACGCCTCCTCAGACCACTGCACGCCTTCGCGCGCCATGAACGCCGACGAAGCCGCCGGGCCCCAGGTGCCGGCGGTATAGGGGCGCGGGCCTTCGTCCTGCTGGCGCCACGCTTCCAGGATCGGGTCGACCCAGGTCCAGGCGGCCTGCAGTTCGTCGCGCCGCACGAACAGCGCCAGCCGTCCGCGTATCACGTCGAGCAGCAGGCGCTCGTAGGCTTCGGCGCGCCGGGTGGTGAAGGCCGAGTCCAGGTTCAGCGCCAGGCTCAGCGGCTTCAGCTTCATGCCCTCGCCTGGCTGCTTGACCATCAGCGTCAGCCGCACCGACTCTTCCGGCTGCAGCCGGATCACCATGCGGTTGGGCTGCAGCGTGCTGCCGGCATCGAAGATCGAATGCGGCACCTCGGCGAAGTTGATCACCACCTCGGTCACGCGCTCCTGCATGCGCTTGCCGGTGCGCAGATAGAACGGCACCTTGTTCCAGCGCCACGTGCCGAGCTCGGCGCGCATCGCGACGAAGGTCTCGGTGCGGCTGTCTGGCGGAATGCCTTCTTCCTGCAGGTAGCCGCGCACCAGCTCGCCGGCGATGGCGCCCGCGGTGTACTGGCCGCGCACGGTATTGCGGCGTACGTCCTCGGGCGACATCGGCCGCAGCGAGCGCAGCACCTTGAGCTTTTCATCGCGCACCGCATCGGAGGTGAGCGCTGCCGGCGGCTCCATCGCCAGGATGCTGACCAGCTGCAGCAGGTGGTTCTGCACCATGTCGCGCATGGCGCCGGCCTCGTCGTAGAAGCCGCCGCGCGTGCCCACGCCCACGGTCTCGGCCACGGTGATCTGCACGCTGCGCACGAACGGCGTGCGCCACAGCGGCTCGAAGATCGAATTGCCGAAGCGCAGCGCCATCAGGTTCTGCACCGTTTCCTTGCCCAGGTAGTGGTCGATCCGGTAGGTGCGGTCCTCGCTGAAGTAGCGGCTGACCACCTCGCCGATGCCGATGGCCGAGGCCAGGTCCACGCCCAGCGGTTTTTCCAGCACCAGCCGGGTGTCGTTGGCGATCAGGCCATGGCTGGCAAGGTTGTCGCAGGTGGCCGCGAACAAGCCCGGCGGCATCGCCATGTAATAGATGCGCAGCGCCTCCTGGCGCAGTTGCGCGGCCAGCGCCGGATAGTCCCCGGACTGCGACGCGTCAACGTGCACGAAATCCAGCCGCTGCAGGAAGGTCTGCCATTTGGCCGGCTCGAGATAGCGCGCTTCGACAAAGGGTTGTGCGCTTTCATCGGCAAAATTGACAAAGGCCTCGCGGTCCCAGCGGTGCCGGCCCACGCCGATGATGCGGGTGCCGTCGGGCAGGTTGCCGTCGCGGTGGCACATGTAGAGCGATGGCAGCAGCTTGCGTGCCGACAGGTCGCCGGCGCCGCCGAAGATGACGAGGTCCAGTGGCCGCGCGTCGGCAGTGCCGGAAGAAGAGGCGGTTCGGGTGGTTTGCATGACGGACTCCTTGCTTGCCGGGGCGGCATGGGGCGGTATTGGGGCGGTATGGGCCGGCTCAGCGCGTCTCGGTCACCTTGCGCAGGTACTGCGGCTGGTCGGGATTGCGGCCGCGTGCCAGCGCCAGCGCCTGCGCCGCGACATAGAAGCCCTGGATGGCGCAGACCGGATCGAGCAGCGGATGGCCGGCCGGCACCAGCGGCAACTCCAGGGGCAGCTCCGCATCAACCGTGCCAGGAGGCGCCGCCAGCAGCACGCGCGCACCGCGCTTGCGCATCTCGGCGGCCAGCGCCAGCAGTCCCGCCTGTTCCGGTCCGCGCGGCGCGAACACCAGCAGCGGGTAGCCGTCGCCGATGATTTCCATCGGGCCATGCCGCACTTCGGCGCCGGAGAAAGCCTCGGCCTGGATGCCGGAGGTCTCCTTGAGCTTGAGCGCCGCTTCCTGCGCGATCGCCAGGCCCGCGCCGCGGCCCAGCACGATCATGCGCTCGACGTCGCGCAGCGCTGGCACCAGCGCCGACCAGTCCTGCGCGGCCGCTTGCGCCAGCGCGGCCGGCAAGCCTGCGCAGGCATCGACCAGTTCGTGCTCGCCGCTGCGTGCGGCCTCGAGATGCCCCACCAGCAGCGCCGACATCGACAGCATGGCGATATAGCTCTTGGTCGCGGCCACGCTCTGCTCGGGGCCGGCAAGCAGGGGCAGTTCATGCGCGCACGCCTGCGCCAGCGGCGAATCGGGCGCGTTGACCAGCGCCACGGTGGCGGCGCCGCGGTCGCGCAGCGCTTGCATGGTCTCGACCAGGTCGGGGCTGCGGCCCGACTGCGAGAACGCCACCGCCAGCTGCCCGGCCACGCGCAGCGCGCTGTCGTGCAGCGTCACCGTCGACATCGGCAGCGAGGCCACCGGCACGCCCAGCCGGCGCGTGACCAGCGTGGCGAAGTAGCTGGCGGCATGGTCCGAGCTGCCGCGCGCCACGGTCAGCGCCGCGGGCCAGGCCTGCGCGGCGAGTTGCGCAGCCAGCGCGGCCACGCGCGGCGCCTGCGCCAACTGCGCGGCCACCACGGCCGGCGCGCTCAGCGCCTCTTCAAGCATTCTCGACACAGCATTCTCCTTCGACATAAACGGTGCGCACCAAGAGCGCGCGGTCCAGCACGACCACGTCGGCCCAGCAGCCCTGTGCCAGCATGCCGCGGTCGGACATGCCCAGGTACTGGGCCGGATACAGCGAAACGCGCCGCGACGCATCGGCGAGGTCCAGCCCGATCGACACGAAGTTGCGCAGCGCCTGGTCCATGGTCAGCACGCTGCCGGCCAGCGTGCCATCGGCCAGGCGCACGCTGCCGTGGACCTTGTAGACGGTCTGGCTGCCCAGGTGGTACACGCCGTCCGGCATGCCCGCGGCGGCGGTGGCGTCCGTCACCGCATACAGCCGCGGAATCGCGCGCAGCGCGGCGCGGATCGCGCCCGGATGAACGTGCAGCAGGTCGGGGATCAGCTCGGCAAACTCGGCATGGGCCAGCGCTGCCGCCACCATGCCGGGCGCGCGGTGCTGCAGCGGGGTCATCGCGTTGAACAGGTGGGTGAAGCCGCTGGCGCCGGCATCCAGCGCGGCCACCGCGTCCTCATAGGTGCCCAGCGTGTGGCCCAGCTGCACGCGCACGCCGCGCGCGACCAGCAGGCGGATGATGTCCAGATGCCCCGGCAGTTCGGGCGCCAGCGTCACCACCTTCAGCGGCGCGGCGCCGAGGTACTGCTCCAGTTCTTCCGGCGTGGCAGTGGCCGAGGTATCGGGCTGCGCGCCCAGCTTGCCGGGGTTGATATACGGCCCTTCCAGGTGCACGCCCAGCATGCGCGCCGCGCCGGGCGGGCGCTGCGCGCAGGCGCGGTTCAGCGCCTGCAGTGCGGGCAGCAGCACGTCGTGCGGCGAGGTCATGGTGCTGCCCAGCAGGCTGGTGGTGCCAAAGCGCACATGCGCGCGCAGGATCACCGGCACCGCGGCCTCGCCATCCATGAAGTCCTTGCCGCCGCCGCCGTGGTTGAGCAGGTCGACAAACCCCGGCAGCACGTACGGGGCATCGTTGTGCTCAGGCGAGGCGGGCACGCCCTCGATGCGCGCGATGCGTCCGTCCGGGCCGGCATGGATCTCTCCGAAGATCCAGCCGGCCGGCGTCAGGATGTTTCCTTTCATGGCAATACTCTCCAATACATTCAGATCACCGGCCAGCCACCGTCAGAACAGGTGGATGATGCCGGCATAGGCGCCCTGCTGGTTCGCCCCGGCGCCCGGCATGGTGTCCGGCGACGCCTCCACCGAGAAGGTGGCATTGCGCGAGTTGAACACCGACGCCACCGTGCCATACAGCGAGGTGCGCTTCGACAAGTCATACTTTGCGCCCAGTGTGACAAGCGTGCCATGCCCGCCGCCATTGTTCAGGGTGGCGTAGTAGACGCCGGACAGCAGCGTCAGCGCCGGCAGCAGGCGGTAGTTGGCGCCGACCCATGCCATCTGGCTGCGCGTGGCGGCGTAGGGGTTCTCCGGCGTGGCCACGGTATCGCCCGAGGACACGGTCAGGTTATAGCCGGCGAACAGGCGCAGGTTGTTCAGCGCATAGCTGCCACCGAGCGTGTACTGGCGCGAGTTGACATACAGGTTGTCCATGCGGCCCTGCGTGTCGCGCAGTTCCTCGTAGATGCCGGTCAGGCTCAGGTTGCCCTGCGCGTACTTGACGGCCGCGCTCAACTGCTTGCCGCTGTTGAAGCTGCCCGCCACGCCGTCGCTGCCGGCCTGCGCGCGCACACTCAGCCCGCCCCACACCGGCGAGTTGTAGGTCACGGCATTGGTGCGCGAGCCCCAGTTGCGGCCATAGACCAGCGTCGCGACCGAGCTGGCCTGCAGGCCCATCGGGTCGATCGCGCCGCTCTCGTCGTCGGTCAGGCTCATGGCCCGGCCCAGCAGCAGCGTGCCCCAGTCGTTACTGGCCAGGCCCACTTGCGCGCGCCGGTTGAACAGCGGATCGGAGCGCCCGGTGCCGGAGGTGATCATGCCCTCCAGGTTGAAGACCCCGCGCAGGCCGCCGCCAAGGTCTTCTGCGCCGCGCATGCCCCAGAAGCTGACGCCGTACTGGTTGCTGCCGAAGCGGAAGGTGTCGACGTCGCCGCCCGGGCGGGCGATGCCGTTGACATAGTCGAGGCCGGCCACGGCGCGGCCATACAAGGTGATGCCGGTGCCGGCGGACTGGGCGCAGGCGCCCCCGGCCGACGCTGCGAGCAGCGCCGTCAGTGCAATGCGTTTCACGATCAATGACTCCTGGATAAGCAGACGGTATCCACCGGCGCGGCTGTCGTCGCGGCCGTCGTTGTTGTTGCCGATGGGGAAGGTCGACCGCAGCCGCACGGCTGCGGCGGCGGGGGTCAGGTGGGCATGGCCTGCAGGGCGCGCTCGAAGGCGGCAGCGTGTCCGTCTGCCGCATGGCCGAAGGCGATATGGGCGGTGTCATCGCCGATCCACATCAGCTGGCTGCCCGCAAGGTGGTCGGCGCGCACCCGGGCGCGCTCGCGCACCACCACGCGCAGCCGCGTCAGTGCCACCACGCCGACCGAGGCGATATTGGCGGCGCCGCCCAGCGCATCGATCCACCAGGCGGGATCGAAAGCACCGGCAGCCGGCACGGACGCCTGGGTAGCAACGGCGGGCGCAGCAGCCACCACGGCCGTGGCCTGCGGCGCCTGCTGCAGCACCGCGCGGATATCACCGGCAACCTGCTCGGCCTGCGGCCCGATCACCACCTGCACCACATTGGGCGGGCGCTTGAGCACGCCGCGTACGCCCAGTGCCTTGAGCCGCGGCTCGGACACCGCGCCGATGTCGGCCACGTTCAGCCGCAGACGCGTGGTGCAGGCATCGACCACGACCAGGTTGGCAGGGCCGCCCAGCGCTTCGACATACTGTTGCGCCACGCTGCCCGCGGCCGGCTGCGCGGCACCGCCGGCGGCCGCCACGGGCACCACTTCATCGCGGCCCGGCGTCAGCAGGTTGAAGCGGCGGATAAAGAAGCGGAACAGCCCGTAATAGACCAGCGCATAGGCCAGCCCCAGCGGAATCGCCAGCCAGCCGCGGCTGGACAGCCCGTAGCCCAGCACATAGTCGATCGCGCCGGCCGAGAAGGTGAAGCCCAGCCGGATATCGAGCGCATGGCACAGCGCCATCGACAGGCCGGTCATCAGCGCATGCAGGCCGTACAGCACCGGCGCCAGGAACATGAAGCTGAACTCGATCGGCTCGGTGATGCCGGTCAGGAACGAGGTCAGTGCCATCGAGAACAGCATGCCGCCAACCAGCGCGCGCCGCGCCGGCGGCGTCTCGTGGTACATCGCCAGGCAGGCCGCGGGCAGGCCGAACATCATCACCGGGAAAAAGCCGGTCATGAACAGGCCTGCGCCGGGGTCGCCGGCAAAGTAGCGGTGCAGGTCGCCCGATACCGCCGCCCCCGTGGCCGGATCGGCGTAGTTGCCGAACACGAACCACGCCAGGGTATTGATCAGGTGGTGCAGCCCGGTGACCAGCAGCAGCCGGTTCAGCAGCCCGAACACCAAGGCGCCGGCCGAGCCCGCCGTGGTCAGCCACGCGCCGGCCGCGTTGATGCCGGCCTGCACCGGCGCCCACGCATAGGCCAGCACGATGCCCAGCAGCAGGCAGCACAGCGCGGTGACGATGGGAACGAAGCGCTTGCCGGAAAAGAAGCCCAGATAGGGTGGCAGCGCGACATTGCGATAGCGATTGTAGAGCCCACCCGCCACCGCGCCGGCGACGATGCCGGCCAGCACGCCCATGTCGAGCGATTTGTCGATGGTCTTCAGCACCGTGGTCAGCACCAGGTAGCCGATGGTGCCGGCCAGTGCCGCCGCGCCGTTGTTGTCGCGCGCAAAGCCCACCGCCACGCCGATCGCGAACAGCAGGGCCAGGTTGGCAAAGACCGCGTTGCCGGCCTCGGCCATCAGCTTGATGTCGAATACGTCGGGCTGGCCCAGGCGCAGCAGCAGGCCGGCCACGGGCAGCACGGCAATCGGCAGCATCAGCGTGGCGCCCAGGCGTTGCACCCTGGGCAGCAGGTCCATCTTCATTGGCGTTCTCCGAATCTGTGCGCGCGTGGCGCGTATTGGGTTGTGGTCGACCGGCGCTTATGCCGGCCAGTAGCGGCGGCACGCGTCGCGCACCGCGGCGGCTGACGGCAGCCGCAACAATTCGCCTGCGCGCTGCCGGCAATCGGCATGCGAGAGCGCGCGCACGCGCGCCTTGACGCCCGGCACCAGCCCGGCGTCGACTGACAACTCGGTCACGCCCAGCCCGACCAGCACCGGCACGGCCAGCGGGTCGCCCGCCAGCGCGCCGCACACGCCTACCCAGCGCCCGTGGCGCGCGGCGCCCTCGGTGGTGGCGGCGATCATGCGCAGCACCGCGGGATGCAGGCCATCCATGCGTGCCGCCAGCTCCGGCTGGCAGCGGTCAATGGCCAGGGTGTACTGGGTCAGGTCGTTGGTGCCGATCGAGAAGAAATCGGCGTGCTCGGCCAGCTGGTCGGCCAGCAGCGCGGCGGAAGGGACTTCGATCATCACGCCGACCTCGATCTCGGGATCGGTACCGGCTTCGGCCGCCAGCGCACGGATGCGTTCGCGCCAGGCCAGCAGTTCGCCGACCTCGCTGACCATCGGCAGCAGGATGCGCAGCGGCCCGCTCGCGCGCACTGCAAGCAGGCCGCGCAGCTGGTCGTCCAGCAGTTGCGGGCGCACCTGCGCCAGGCGCACGCCGCGCAGGCCCAGGGCGGGGTTGTCTTCGGCAGGCAGGTGCAGCCAGGCGGCGTCCTTGTCGGCGCCGATATCAAGCGTGCGCACGATCGCGCTGCGGCCCTGCAGGGCATCGGCAATGGCCTGGCAGCTGGCGGTGTGGTCCGCCGCCGCGGGGGCTGCGTCGCCGTGCAGGAACAGCAGTTCGGTGCGCAGCAAGCCGACCGCGTCGGCACCATGCGCCACGGCATTGCGGGCGTCGTCGAGGCTGCCGATATTCGCGGCCACCTCAATAGGCACGCCGTCGCGGGTGCTGGCCGCGGCGTGCGCGGCGCGCAGGTCGGCCTCGCGCTGCTGCGCGCGCAGCCTGACGGCGCTGGCGGCGGCGGCCAGCAAATGCGCATCGGGGCAGGCGTGCAGGCGGGCGCTGTCGCCGTCGGCGATGACCGGCGTGCCGTCCTGCAGGCGCTCCAGCGCGCTGCCCAGAGCCACCAGGCAAGGGATGCCGAGCTGACGCGCGATGATGGCCGCGTGCGAGGTCGGGCCGCCGCGCGCCATCACCAGTGCGGCAACCCGGGTGCGGTCCAGTCCGGTCAGGTCGGACGGCGTGAATTCCCCGGCGGCCAGCACGATGACATCGCCGTCGGCGGCCGGTGCGGGCAGCTGGACCGGGACACTGCCCGCCGGGGCCAGCGCACGCAGCACGCGCTTGCCCAGGTCCAGCAGGTCGGCAGCGCGTTCGGCCATGCGGCGGTCGGCCATCGCGGACAGCATGGCGGCTTCGGCCCGGGTGGCCTCGCGCCAGGCAAAGCCCGCGCTCTTGCCGGCGGCGATCATGGTCTCGGCCGCGGCCTGCAGGGCCGGGTCTTCCAGCAGCGCGCGATGCATGGCGAAGATGCCGGCCTCGGCGCCGGCGCGGCGTGCGGTGGCGGCTTCGCTCTCATGCGCCAGCTGGGCGTCGATGGCCGCCAGCGCGGCGCGCAGGGCCTCGCGCTCGGCAGCAATGCCCTGGCCGGCCTCGGCCGGCTCCGGCGTGGTCTCGCGCCACCAGTGCAGCGTGCCGATCGCGATGCCGGGGGCGGCAGCCACGCCGGGGATGCCATCCGCCGGCAGGCCGGCGCCCGGCCCAGGCTGCGCAATCGGTGCGGCCACCGTGGGCACGGGTTCTTCTTCGCCCACGCCGGCGCGCTGCAGTTCGTATGCGACCGCATCGAGCGCGGCACCGGCATCGCGGCCGGTCGCCACCAGCTCGACCGCGGCGCCCTCGTCGGCGGCCAGGCCCAGCAGCGCCACCAGGCTGGCCAGGCTCGCCTGCCGGCCGCCGTAGTGCAATGCGACGGCGGCGTCCAGGCCGCGCGCGGCTTCGCGCGCCCGTGCCGCGGGCCGCGCGTGCAAGCCGCCAGGGCAGGCCAGCGTGACCGTGCGCCGCTGTTCGGCTGCGCTCGCGCGGTCTTCCTGCGCGGGCGCCGCGGCACCCGCGGCACGCACCTGCAGCAGCACCGTGCGGCCCGCCTCGGCCTGCGCCGCGCCGGTCCTGCCGGCGACCGTGAAGGCATCGCCATTGGCGATTGCCATCACCGTCACCAGGCTCGACGCCTGCTGCGCGACACGGTCGACATCGAAACGGATCAGCGCATCCCCCTGGCGCACGGCAGCGCCCTGCGCCACGCAAGGCGCAAAGCCTTCGCCGCGCAGCGACACCGTATCGATGCCGACATGGAGCAGCACCTGCGCCCCGCACGGAGCCTGCAGCGTCAGGGCGTGGCCGGTGGCGGCCAGGTGGACGATGGTGCCGTCGCAAGGCGCCACCAGCGTGTCGCTCAGGGGGTCGATGGCCAGGCCGTCGCCGAACATGCCGTCGGCAAAGACCGGGTCCGGCACGGCCGCGAGGGGAAGCAGCACTCCGCTCACCGGAGCCCGCAGCAACAGGGTTTCGCTCGTCTCAGCCATTTTGCTTCCAGAAGTCGCGGCGGCCGGTGCAGAAATGCGACGGCGCCAGGGTCAGGCGAAAGATAGACGGCAACCGACAATAAAAATACCAGTGAAAACCACTACGACAATATTGTATCTAAGTGGCATCTTTATTGAGGCAAGGCAAAACAGTCTTTGGATGGTCCTCACATTCGCCTTAATCACCATAACCCACGGAGATAGGTAAGATTTTTCCAAATCACAGCAGCATTTTCCGACGCCATAATCAGCAGAGCCATTTCAATACCAATTGACGTAAAGCGAAGCGATGGCGATGTTATCGCCCAGATGACGCAATGCCGCCCCATGGACGTCAAATGTCCTAAAGTGGTATCATCACCTCCACACTCTGGTACCTACGAGGATTCGCAATGGATCAACGGCTGCAGGCTCTCAAGCCGGACGAAGCGGAGGCGACGCCGATCTACCTGCAAGTGGCGCGCAGGCTGGCCGCGGCCATCCAGGCCGGCCAATGGCGGGTTGGCGACGCGCTGCCGTCCGAGCGCACGCTGGTGGATTCACTGGAGATTTCACGCGTCACGGCGCGGCGCGCGCTGCAGGTGCTGGCAGAGGAAGGCGCGATCACGCGCAGCCGCGGCGCGGGCACCTTTGTCGCGCCGCGCCCTGAGCAGAAGGCGGCGCGGCTGGACAACTTCAGCGAGCTGGCGCGCCGGCGCGGCATGACGCCGGCCAGCGAACTGGTGGCGTTCGAACGCCGCCGCGCCACGCCCCAGGAGGCTGCGGCGCTGGCGCTGCAGGAAGGGGAAGAGATTGTCAGCCTGACCCGCCTGCGCAAGGCCGACGGGCAGGTCTTCTGGATGGATGTCACCACGCTGGCACTGGCCGTGCTGCCCGACGCCAGCGCCATCGGCGAATCGCTGTACGCCTACCTGGAGCGGATCGGCAAGCCGGTGCTGCGCGTCACCGAAAGGCTGCGCGCGATCGTCGCCGGCGAAGCACTGGCCGCGCGCCTGCAGATCGCGCCCGGCGAGCCGCTGCTGCATATCCTGCGCACCGGCTACACCCATGGCGACCAGCCGGTCGAACTGACCGACGGCTACTGCCTGAACGATTTCTACGAGCTGAAGCAGTAGTGCCCGGCACGCCCGGCAACCGGCGGCTCGACCGGGGGCGGGGTCGGATCTTCCTCTGGCGGCAACGGCAAGTCCGGGGGGATGCCCGGCGGCCCGGGCTCTTCGACCGGGGGCACGGTATGGCGCGGCTGCAGGCGCGCACCGGCGTGGGGGTTCGGCAAGGCGGGCATGCGGGGTCTCCGTGGCCGGGTTTCCTCCTCATTGAAGCAAACCCGGCCGGTGCGCGCCAGTATTGATGCAGACGCCGCTCAGGCGTGTTGCCGGCGCACGAAGAACAGCGCCGCGCCCACCGCCATCAGCACGCTGCCAAAGAAGCGGTTCTGCCAGCGCACCGCGCGCGCATTACGGAACAGCCCCTGCATGCGCGACGCCAGCAGCGCATAGCCATGCATCACCACCAGGTCCACGCAGCACATGGTGGCCGCCAGGATCGCCAGCTGCAGCGCAAGCGGCCGGTTGGGATCGATGAACTGCGGCAGCACCGCGACCATGAAGATGATGCCCTTGGGGTTGGTCACATTGGTCAGCAGGCCGGTGGCAAAGCGCCGGCGCCGGCTCATCACCGCTACGCGCACGGGGGCGGTGCTGCCACCCTGGTCCGCCCCGCTCTCTACCTGCGCGCGCCATTGCTGCACGCCGAGGTAGATCAGGTACAGCGCGCCTATCGTCTTGACCACCATGAAGGCCTGCTCCGAGGCCAGCAGCAGCGCGCCCAGGCCGCCGCCCGCCACCAGCAGCACGATCACCAGCCCGGCCTGCAGGCCAAAGATGGTGGTGGTGGTCCTGCGCAGCCCGTACGAGAGCCCATGGCTCATCGACAGCACCGCGCCCGACCCCGGCGACACGGCGATCACCCAGCACGCGGCGAAAAAAGCCAACCATACTTCCCAACGCATCCCACTCTCCTTTGACGACAACCATGCCGGGGCCACGCTCCCGCAGCCACGGCACCAACAATCTTTCCTGCGACGCGGCGCGTCAGAACGGGTGGAAGCCGCCCAGGAACTGCTCCACCTGCTCGGCCTGGCGCGCGTCGCGCGCGGCATCGCCCGATTCCAGCACCACCGCCTGGTACGCGCGCGTACCCACCGCCACCAGGCGCGCCGTCAGCCGGCGCGGCGACTGGTCCTGCGGCGACACCCCGCTGGCCTGCACTTCCACGCCGGCAAGCGGGCGGCCCGGACGGTCGGCGCTCATCACGGTGACGGGCCGCGCGCGCGGCTCGCCCGACGGCGTGCCGAGGTTGGCCAGCAGGCCGGCCTGCATCGCCGCCAGCGCCTCGCGCCGCAGCGCTTCGTCATCGGCGGGCAGCGTCACCACGCCCACGGCGAACAGCGTGTCGTCGACGCGCGCAGCTTCCATCGTCATCGGCAGCTTGCGCCCGGCAATGGTCACGTCGCGCGCGGCGCTGGTGGGCTTGCCCGGATAGAGCGCGGCGTAGGCGCCCTCGCCGGACTGGATGGTGCGCCAGTCATAGCGCGGTGAACAGGCGCACAGGGCGAATGCCAGCACGGCGGCACAGCACAGCAGCGGGCGGCGGACAGCGGCAGGAAAGCTCGGCGGGGGCGGCACAAGACGCATCGGGAATCCATGGGGGACGGCGCGCGCAGGCTGCGGGCGGCGCTGGCGGACGCCATCGCCTGCGGGCGGAAACCGGTATTATCCCGAAAGCGGCGCTCCAGTGCTTGCTGCGCCGCTCCCGCTCCCGCTACCGCCCTGCCCCCACGTTCCAGCCATGCCTGCCGCCCTCATTGCCCGCCACGCCTTCGCCATAGCCAGCCTGCGCTGGGTGGCCGCGGGTGCGTTGCTGGCAGCCGCGGCCGGCATGCCCGCAGCCGCGGCCAGCCCCGCCCACCTGCCGCCGGCCACCGACCTGGCCGCCCACGGCACCGAGGCCGCGCGCCGCGGCGAGCCGCTGGTGGTGCTGGTGTCGATGCCGGGCTGCAGCTATTGCGACGCGGTGCGCCGCAACTACCTGGGCCCGCAGGCCGCCGCCGGCGAGATTGCCGTGCGCGAGCTCGACATGACCGCCGACACCCCGCTGCGCGACGCCGACGGCAGCCTGACCACCGCGCGCGCGTGGGCCCGGGCGCACCAGGTGCGGGTGGCGCCCACGGTGCTGTTCCTGGACCGCCAGGGCCGCGCCGCCGCCGGCCCGCTGCGCGGCATGCAGCCGGATTTCTACGGCGCCTACCTGGAACAGGCGCTGGACCAGGCACGCGCCACCGTCCGGCGCTGAATCGATCGGGACGCTTGCGGCGGATTGCCGCAGCCCGGCCCCGCGCAGCGCGCGAACGCCTGCGGCATTAGAATGTCCCATTGCTGACCGAACCTGCCTGACCCGGATTCCATGACCACTGCTGCCCCTGCCACCAAATCCTCCCGCAAGCCCTGGCCCATCGTCGCGGCCGTGGTCGTGCTCGCGCTGCTGGGCTGGTTCGGCTACCGCGCGCTGGCGCCGGCCAATACGGCCCCGGCGGCCACCTTCACGCTGCTGTCGGGCGAGAAGGTCAGCACCGCCGACCTCAAGGGCAAGGTCTATATGATCAACTTCTGGGCCACCAGCTGCGCCACCTGCGTCAAGGAAATGCCTGACATGGTCCGCACCTATGAGCAGTTCAAGGGCAAGGGGCTGGAATTCGTCGCCGTGGCGATGAACTACGACCCGCCCATGTATGTGATGAACTACGCCAGGACGCGCGGCCTGCCGTTCAAGGTGGCGATGGATTCCGACGGCGCCGCGGCCAGGGCCTTCGGCAATGTGCAGCTGACGCCGACCACCTTCGTGGTCGACAAGGACGGCCGCATCCTGAAACGCTATGTGGGCGAGCCCGAGTGGGATGCGCTGCACAAGCTGCTGGATGGCGCGCTGGCAAAGTCCGCGTAACGCTCCCGCGGCAACCGCAGCGAAAAGGTGCTCATCGAGCACCTTTTTTTGTTTTTACGCACGATCGCCAGGGCAGCAGGTTGCGCGACATCCCTGTATGGATATACAGTTGGCGCCAGCCTTTTTCTGAGTTTTCCGAGCCTTCCCCGAGCCCCGCCTGTGACTTTGGACCTAGCCCCCGCCGCCGACCTCGCTGCCCCTGAAGCCGATGATGTCCCCGCCTACCTGTCCCGGCTCAACCCGGAGCAGCGCGCCGCGGTGGAACACGGCAGCGACGCGCCGCTGCTGATCATCGCCGGCGCCGGCTCGGGCAAGACCAATACGCTGGCGCACCGGGTCGCGCACCTGGTGCTGGCCGGCGCCGATCCGCGCCGCATCCTGCTGCTGACGTTCTCGCGCCGCGCCGCGGCCGAGATGGGACGGCGCGTCGAGCGCATCGTCGACCAGGCGCTGGGCACCCAGACCGGCGCGGGGCGCGCGGCGCTGCAGTGGTCCGGCACCTTCCACGCCATCGGCGCGCGCCTGCTGCGCGAATACGCCGAGACCCTGGGCCTGTCGCCCGCCTTCACCATCAGCGACCGCGGCGATGCCGCCGACCTGATGCACGTGGTGCGCCACGACCTGGGCCTGTCGGAGACCGCCAGCCGCTTCCCGAAGAAGGAAACCTGCCTGGCGATCTACTCGCGCGTGGTCAACACCCAGGCGCCGCTGGAAGACGTGCTCAAGCAGCAGTTCCCGCGCTACGCGATGTGGGCGGATGCGCTGCGCACCCTGTTCGCCGGCTATGTCGAGGCCAAGCAGAAGCAGCATGTGCTGGACTATGACGACCTGCTGCTGTACTGGGCGCAGGCCATGGCCGAGCCCACCATCGCGCAGGACATGGGCGCGCGCTTCGACCACGTGCTGGTCGACGAATACCAGGACACCAATGCGCTGCAGGCGTCGATCCTGCTGGCCATGCGGCCGGACGGCCGCGGCCTGACCGTGGTGGGAGACGACGCGCAGTCGATCTACGCCTTCCGCGGCGCCACCGTGCGCAATATCCTGGACTTCCCGGCGCAGTTCACGCCGGCCGCGCAGCAGGTCACGCTGTCGCAGAACTACCGCTCGACGCAGCCGATCCTGCAGGCCGCCAACGCCGTGATCGGGCTGGCGGCCGAGCGCTATACCAAGGACCTGTGGTCCGAGCGCGCCTCGGCCGAAAAGCCCGGCGTGATCGTGGTCAACGATGAGGCCGACCAGGCCCGCTACGTGGTCGAGCAGGTGCTGGCGCGGCGCGAGGCCGGCCTGACGCTGATGGCACAGGCGGTGCTGTTCCGCGCCGCCGACCACAGCGCGCAGGTAGAGATCGAGCTGGCCCGGCGCAATATCCCGTTCGTGAAGTTCGGCGGGCTGAAATTCCTGGAATCGACCCACGTCAAGGACGCGCTGGCGGTGGTGCGCTGGCTGGAGAACCCGCGCGACCGCATGGCGGGCTTCCGCACGCTGCAGCTGCTGCCCGGCATCGGCCCCAAGACCGCGGCGCGCGTGCTCGATGCGCTGGCGCTGGCCACCGAGCCCTTGTTCTCGCTGGAGCAATTCGAGCCGCCGCCGGCCGCAGCGCCCGCCTGGGCCGACCTGCTGGCGCTGGCGCGCGCGCTGATGGCGCCCACCTCGCCGTGGCCGTCGGAGTTCGAGCAAGTGCTGGCCTGGTACGCGCCGCACCTGGAGCGCCTGCACGACGATGCCGCCGCGCGCCAGGCCGACCTGCAGCAGCTGGAGCGCATCGCCGCCACCTACGGCGCGCGCGAGCGCTTCCTGACCGAACTGACGCTGGACCCGCCCAGCGCCTCCAGCGACGAATCCGGCGTGCCCTCGCGCGACGAGGACTACCTGATCCTGTCGACCATCCACTCGGCCAAGGGCCAGGAATGGAAGGCGGTGTACGTGCTCAATGCGGTCGACGGCTGCATGCCGAGCGACCTGGCGACCGGCACCACCGAAGAGATCGAGGAAGAACGGCGGCTGCTCTATGTGGCAATGACGCGGGCCAGGGACCACCTGGACATCGTGGTGCCGCAGCGCTTCTACGTGCACCAGCAGGTGGGCTTCGGCGACCGGCATGTGTATGCGTCGCGCACGCGCTTCCTGCCCAACCGCGTGATGCCCAACTTCTACAGCCGCTCGTGGCCACCCCCGCCGATGCCGGGCGAAGGGCCGGCCAGACCCGCGCTGGCGCCGGTGGACCTGGCCAGCCGGATGCGGAATATGTGGCGCTGACCAGCGCCACACATCCGTCTTACGCTACCTTCTCCAACAGCAAACCCTTAAGGTACTCGCCTTCCGGGAACGCCGCCAGCATCGGGTGATCCGTGCCGGCCGACAGCCGCCGCAGGATGCGTGCATCGGCGCGCGCATCGGTCACCGCGCCCGCCACGATCTTCTGGAACAGCTCCATGCTGATCGCGCCCGAGCACGAGTAGGTGAACAGCAGCCCGCCCGGGCGCAGCAGCTGCATGCCGACCAGGTTGATTTCCTTGTAGGCGCGCGCGGCGCGGTCGATATGCTGCGCCGACGGGGCGAACTTGGGCGGGTCCAGCACGATCAGGTCGAACTGGCGGCCCTCGGCGCGGAATTCACGCAGGGTCTTGAACACGTCGGCATCGAGCCAGGTGGCGCGCTCGGGTTCGAAGCCGTTGAGCGTGACATTGCCCGCGGCGATCTTCAGCGCCTCGCCCGACGAATCGATCGAGGTCACCGAGGTGGCGCCGCCGCGCAGCGCCGCCAGCGAGAAGCCGCCGGTATAGCAGAAGCAGTTCAGCACCTCGCGCCCGCCGGCCAGGTCGCCCACCAGCTTGCGGTTGTCGCGCTGGTCGACATAGAAGCCGGTCTTGTGGCCGTTGCGCACGTCGACGTAGTAGCGCACGCCGTGCTCGGTGACCGACAGCGCCGGATCCGGCTCGGCGCCGGCCAGCACCCCGGTCACCAGCTCCAGGCCTTCGCGCTGGCGCACGGCGGCGTCGGAACGCTCATAGACGTTGGGGCAGCCGGTTTCCTTGACCAGTGCCTGCACGATCGCGGTCTTCCAGTGTTCCACGCCGGCCGAATTGAACTGGCACACCAGCTGGCCCTTATCACCGTTGCCGTAGTAGTCGACGATCAGGCCGGGCAGCCGGTCGGATTCGCCGAAGATCAGCCGCACTGCGTCGCTGTCCTTCACCCATTGGCGCCGGTAGGCAACGGCCGCGGCCACGCGGCGCTTGAACAGGGCGTGGTCGACCGGCTCGTTTTCATCGAAGGTCCACGCGCGCGCGCGGATCTGCGACTCGGGGCTGTAGGCGGCCTTGGCCAGGAAGCGGCCGTCGGCGGCGCGCACAATCACGGTCGCGCCCGGCTCGCAGCGCCCTTCGGTCGTGGCAATGCCGGTGGCGTAGATCCACGGGTGGCGGCGCAGCAGGGATTTTTCCTTGCCGGGTTTCAGGGTGATGGTGTTCATGTTGGTATGGGGAAACTGCAGACCACCAGCAATTGAAACTGGCGCGAACGCATCAAGGCGACTCCCCTCTCCCGCGCGCGGGAGAGGGGAGAAAACAATGCGGGAAGGACGGGTTAGAGGACGACCTTCACCATCGGATGCGAAGTCAGCGCCCGATACAAGTCGTCGAGCTGCTCGCGGCTGGTGACCCACACCGTCACGGTCAGGCCCAGGTAGTTGCCGCCGCTGGAGGGGCGCATTTCCATCTTGCCGGCGTGGAAGTCGGGATCGAACTCCTGCACCAGCGTGACGATGGCCTCGGCAAAGCCGTCCTGCATCGCGCCCATCACCTTGATGGGAAAGTGGCTGGGGTATTCGATCAGCGACTGCTCCGGCGGGATGTCGGCCGGCTTGTTGCTGCCTTGCTTGTCGGTTGTCATGTCGGATTCTCCGGCACGAAACCGGCGCGCCGCATGGCGCGCCGGCTTACGCGCATTCAGGTCACTTGCGCTTGAACCACAGGCGGATGGTGTCCCACAGGCGGCCGAAGAAGCCGGCCTCGGGCACTTCTTCCAGCGCCACCACCGGGAACTCCGCCACCTTGTTGGTGCCGTCCATCAGCTTGACCATGCCCACCTGCTGGCCTGCCGAGATCGGCGCGATCAGTAGTTCCTGGCGCTCCAGCACCGGCTTGAGGCGTCCGCCGGTGCCCTTGGGCACGGTGACGAAGGTCTCGTTCTGCACGCCGATCTTGACCGTGCCGCTCTTGCCCTTGTAGATGTCCGGCGTGGCCAGCACCTGGCCCTTGTCGTACAGGCGCAGCGTGTCGAAGAACTGGAAGCCGTAGTTGAGGATCTTCAGGCTTTCCTGGGTGCGCACCTGTTCGGTGGTGGTGCCGATCACGATCGAGATCAGGCGGCGCGAGCCGTCCGGCACGTTGGCCAGCGGCCGCTTGGCCGACGAGATCAGGCAGTAGCCGGCGGACTTGGTGTGGCCGGTCTTGACACCGTCCACGGTCGGGTCGATGTACAGCAGGCGGTTGCGGTTGGGCTGCCTGATCTTGTTATAGGTGAACTCCTTCTGCGAGTACATGGCGTAGTACTCGGGAAAGTCCTTGATCAGGCGCGTGGTCAGCGTGGCCAGGTCGACCGCGGTGGTGTAGTGGTTCGGGTCGGGAATGCCGTCGGTGTTGGTGAAGTGGGTGTTCTTCATGCCCATGCGCTGGGCCTCGCGGTTCATCATCGCGACGAAGCCCTCTTCCGAGCCGCCCACGGCTTCGGCCAGCGCCAGCGCGGCGTCGTTGCCCGACTGCACGATCAGGCCCAGCAGCAGGTCCTGCACGGTGACCGGCTTGTTGGGCTCGATGAACATGCGCGACTCGTCGCTTTTGACCTTGAGCACCACGCTGGTCGGCACCACCGCCTGGTCCAGCGTCAGGCGCTTTTCCTTGAGTGCCTCGAACGCCAGGTAGGCGGTCATCAGCTTGGTCAGCGAGGCCGGCTCGATGCGCGCATCGGCATTCTGCGACGCCAGGGCCTGGCCGCTGGTCACGTCATACAGCATCCACGACTTGGCTGCGACTTGCGGCATCGGCACGCCCTGCGCCAGGACGGCGGCAGGCGCGGCGGCCAGCACGATGGCGGCGGCGATGGCGGCGGGAGCAAAAGCGGACGAAAGGCGTGTCGTGGCTCGATTCAGCATGTTTCTGTTTTCCGACAGTAAGAAGGTGGCGCGGGGATGGTCCGGGTGGCGGCGTGCCGGCCTCACCGGTCCCACGCATTGACGACGAGCTGCTTGATCAGGTGCAGCTTGCGGTGAAAGAAATGGTCGGCGCCGGGGATCACGATCACCGGCAGCTCCTGCGGGCGGGCCCAGTCGAACACGCTGGCCAGCGGCACGGTGTCGTCCTGTTCGCCATGGATCACGATGGTGTCGGCCGGCACCTCGGCTACCTGCCAGCGGCTGGCGGCGGTGCCCACCAGCACCAGGCGCTGCGCGGGCGTGCCGGCCTCGGCCAGGCGGCGCGCCACGTGGGTGGTGACGAAGCTGCCGAACGAGAACCCGCCCATGGCCAGCGGCAGCGTTGCGGCCTGTGCCGACCACGCGGTCTGCTGGCGCATCCAGGCCACCACGGCCAGCAGGTCGTCCTGCTCGGCGATGCCGTTGTCATGCTCGCCGGCGCTGCCGCCGACGCCGCGGAAGTTGGGGCGCACCGTGGCATAGCCCAGTTGCACGAAGCTGCGCGCCAGCGTCTGCGCGACCTTGTTGTCCTTGGTGCCGCCGAACAGCGGATGCGGATGCGCTACCAGCGCCAGGCCGCGCGGCTCACCTTGCGGCAGGTCTACCGAGAGATCGATCGCACCGGCGGGACCGGCGATGGAAAGTACCTGGGTATGCGCGTTCATGATGGCGGTCAGGATGGCGGTGAAGCCAGCGCCCGGCGGGAAGCCCGGGCAAAAATGAAAAAACCGTCCGGCTGGCGGGCGGCGGGGCAATACGGCAAAGCGGCAAAACAGGGAAGCAACAAGCCGGCATGCGCCGGCTTCGGTTGGTTCAGCGGTCCACCATCAGCCGTTCGACAGGCTTGCCCTTCATCAGGTGGCTGTCGATGATTTCATCGATGTCGTGCTCGTCGACAAAGGTGTACCAGATGGCCTCGGGGTAGACCACCAGCACCGGGCCGAGTTCACAACGGTTCAGGCAGCCTGCCTTGTTGATGCGCACGCGGCCTTCGCCGCCGGCGATGCCCAGTTCCTTGCAACGCTTCTTGGCGTATTCCTGCATCGCCTGGGCGTTGTGGTTGGCGCAGCAGTTCTCGCCGGCCTCGCGCTGGTTCAGGCAGAAGAAGACGTGGTGCTGGTAGTAGCTGCTCATGCGTACGGTGTGAGAAGGCGGCCCCGGACGGCGGCACGGCCCGGACGGCATTGAACGGAAGCTCGGAATTATACGGTGTCGCGGCGGCATGGCCGCGATGGCGGCGCCCTGGCACGGCGGTCTAAGTTGCCGCCGGCCCCCATCGGGTGGCGCTTCGCGCACCTGCGATGCATCCGGCATTCCGAAACCCCGGAGTCGCGCCGTCCGGATTTCCGGAATCCCGGAGGCCGCGCGCCCCTGCCGGGCCGGTGTTTCCTTGTGAATCAACCAGTTAGCAATGCCGGTTTGACTGGCACGGCGGTTGCGAATTCCCGTCCCTGAACGCGCCGCAACCGTGACGGCGCGCGGCCCGAGCGATAGCGCCCGGGTACGGTCAACACCGAGGACGACATCATGAGAAAACCCTTCTACAAGATCCTGTACGTGCAGGTCCTGTTCGCCATCTGCGTCGGCATCCTGCTCGGCCACTACTGGCCCGACACCGGCGTGGCCATGAAGCCGCTCGGCGATGGCTTTATCAAGCTGATCAAGATGATCATCGGCCCGATCATCTTCTGCACCGTGGTGACCGGCATCGCCGGCATGAGCGACATGAAGAAGGTCGGCCGCGTCGGCGGCAAGGCGCTGCTGTACTTCGAGGTGGTGTCGACCTTCGCATTGCTGATCGGGCTGGGCGCCGCGCACCTGCTCAAGCCGGGCGTGGGCTTCAACATCGACCCGGCCACGCTGGACACCAAGGCGATTGCCCAGTACGTGTCCAAGGCGCACGGCCAGAGCACGGTCGAGTTCCTGATGCACATCATCCCGGACACGGTCTTCAGCGCCTTTGCCAACGGCGACATCCTGCAGATCCTGCTGGTGTCGCTGTTCTTCGGCGCCGCGCTGGCCGTGCTCGGCGAACGCGCGCGCATCGTGGTGCAGCTGATCGAGCAGGTCTCCAAGGTGTTCTTCCATATCGTCCACGTGATCACCAAGGTGGCCCCGATCGGCGCCTTCGGCGCGATGGCGTTCACCATCGGCAAGTACGGCCTGGGCTCGCTGGTGCCGCTGCTCAAGCTGATCGGCACCTTCTACTTCACGGCCATCATCTTCGTGCTGGTGGTGCTGGGCACGATCGCACGCATGACCGGCTTCAGCATCGTGCGCTTCATCTCGTACATCAAGGAAGAGCTGCTGATCGTGCTGGGCACCAGCTCGTCGGAAGCGGCGCTGCCGCACATGATGGAGAAGCTGGAAAAGCTCGGCTGCTCGCGCTCGGTGGTGGGCCTGGTGGTGCCCACCGGCTATTCGTTCAACCTGGACGGCACCAACATCTACATGACGATGGCGGTGATCTTCATCGCGCAGGCCACCGGCATCGAGCTGACGCTGATGCAGCAGCTGACCATCCTGGCGGTGGCGATGATCACCTCCAAGGGCGCCAGCGGCGTGACCGGCTCGGGCTTCATCACGCTGGCCGCGACGCTGGCGGTGGTGCCGACCATCCCCGTGGCGGGCATGGTGCTGATCCTCGGCATCGACCGCTTCATGAGCGAGTGCCGCGCGCTGACCAACATCATCGGCAACGGCGTGGCCACGGTGGTGGTCTCGGCATGGGAGCGCGAGCTTGACCGCAAGCGCCTGGCCAGCGTGCTGAACGGCGGCAGCGGCGATGTGGCGGATCTTGCCGACGTGGGCCAGGGCGTCCGCTGAGGGCGCCACCACCGCTGCGCGGACGGCTGCCCCGGCCGCCCGCCAGCAGGTATCATCGGCGCGACAGCCCCCGCGCGCGCCGATGACCCACTCAGACGATTTTCTCGCCGTGCATGACCCCGCCGCCACCCGTCCGGCCCACGCGCCGGACGTCGGCAGCGGGCGGTGGTGGGGCTTTGCCGTGGCGCTGGCCGCGGGTCTCCTGCTGCTGTGCGCGCTGACCTGGCTGGTCTCGGTCCAGCGCGGCCTGGCCAGCCTCCAGCAAAGCACGGCCACGCGCGCCGACCGCTACGCCGCCACGCTGGAAAGCACCCTCGACCGCTACGAATTCCTGCCCGCGCTGGTCTCGCTGCACCCCTTCGTGCGCGGGCTGCTGGACTCCCCCGACGACCCGCAACGCGTGGCCGCCGCCAACCAGTACCTGGCGGAGGTCAACCGCCGCGCGCATGCCTCGGCCACTTATGTGATCGCCGCCAACGGCATTGCGCTGGCGGCCAGCAACCACGGCCAGCCCGGCAGCTTTGTCGGCACAGACTACCGCTTCCGCCCCTACTTCCAGACCGCCGCGGGCGGCAAGATGGGGCGCTTCTATGCCATCGGCATCACCAGCGACGAGCCCGGCTACTACCTCGCGCAGCCGGTCGAGTCCGGCGGCAAGGTCATCGGCGTAACCGTGGTCAAGCTCAACCTGGAGTGGTTCCAGCGCGCCGGCAGCGGCGCCGAGCCGCTGATGGTCAGTGACGAGCATGGCGTGATCTTCCTGTCGTCGGTATCGGCCTGGCAGTACCGCACCCTGCGCCCGCTGCCGCCGCCGCTGCAGGCCGAGATCGAAAAGACACGCCAGTACCACGGCCGCGCGGTGACGCCGCTGCCGCTGGAGCCGCTGACCTCGCCGGTCACGCGCTGGCTGGCGGACACCACGCTGGCCGACGGCGCGCGGCTGGTGCGCGTGCGCGACGAATCGCCCGCCAGCAAGACCACCTCTGCCCCGGACGGCGCCGAACGCGCCGTCCGCTACCTGGAACTGGACCGCACGGTCGGCGCGGCTGGCTGGACCATGCAGGTGATGGCGCCGCTGGAGCCGGTGCTGGCCAATGCGCGCAACGCCACCGTGGCGGCGGCGCTGGCCTATGCCTGCATCTGCCTGCTGCTGGTCAACTGGCGCCAGCGCCGCCAGCGCGCGCGCGACATGCAGTACAGCCGCCGCCTGCTTGAAGCCGCCTACGACCAGCTGGAGCGCCGCGTCGAGGCCCGCACCGCCGACCTGATGGCGATCAATGAAAAGCTGGAAGATGAAGTGGCCGAGCGTACCCGTGCTGAAAGCGAGCTGCGCGCGGCCCAGGACGAACTGGTGCAGGCCAGCAAGCTGGCCGCGCTGGGGCAGATGGCGGCCGGCATCACGCATGAGCTGAACCAGCCGCTGGCGGCGCTGCGCACGTTCTCGGACAACACCCGCGTGCTGCTGGAGCGCGGCCAGCTGGCCGCGGCCGAAGGCAACCTGACCGCCATTGCCGACCTGACCGAGCGCATGGGCAAGATCACCGGGCAGCTCAAGCTGTTCGCCGGCAAGGCGCGCCCGGTGCACCGGCCGGTCGCGCTGCGCGCCGCGGTCGATCATGTGCTGGCGCTGCTGGCACCGCGCCTTGGCGCGGTCACCGTCAACGTCACCGGCCTGGACGCCCTGCCCGGGCTGGCCGTGCGCGCCGATGAGCTGAAGCTGGAGCAAGTGCTGCTGAACCTGCTCGGCAACGCGCTGGATGCGATTGCGGCGGCCGCGCCGGCGCAGGGACAGATCGATCTTGAGGTACAGGCAAAAGACCACGCCGTCACCATCGTCGTGCGCGACAACGGCACCGGCATCGCGCCACAAGCGCTGCCGCGCCTGTTCGAACCCTTCTTCACTACCAAGGAAACCGGGCAGGGTCTGGGGCTGGGGCTGGCGATCTCGTCGTCGATCGTGCGCGAGTTCAACGGCCAGCTGAGCGTGGCCAACGTGCCCGGCGGCGGCGCGCAGTTCACGCTGGTGCTGGCGCGCGCCCCCGCCATCGATCCGGCGCCATCGGTTTCCGCCTCTCAATGAGTATTGCCATGCAAGACGGTCTGCGTGTCCTGTTTGTCGAAGACGAGCCGCTGGTGCGCCAGGCCACCGCGCAGAGCCTGGAGCTGGCCGGCTTCGCGGTGCTGGCGCTGCCCTCCGCCGAGGCCGCGATCCCGCACCTGCACGGCGCCTTTGCCGGCGTGGTGGTGACCGACGTGCGCCTGCCCGGCGCCAGCGGGCTGGACCTGCTGCAGCACTGCCGCAACGCCGCGCCGGGCGTGCCGGTGATCCTGGTGACCGGCCACGGCGACATCACCATGGCCGTGCAAGCCATGCGCGAAGGCGCCTACGACTTTATCGAAAAGCCCTTCGGCGCCGACCGCCTCACCGACACTGTGCGCCGCGCGCTGGAACGCCGCGCGCTGGAACTGGAAAACCAGGCGCTGCGCCGCGAACTGGCCGGCCCCGCGGCGGGCACGCGCATCATCGGCCGCTCGCCCGCGATCGGGCAGGTGCGCGCGCTGGTGGCCAATGTCGCGCCCACCGACGTGCCGGTGATGATCAACGGCGAGACCGGCACCGGCAAGGAACTGGTGGCGCGCAGCCTGCACGCGCTGTCCGGCCGCGCCGAAGGCCCGTTTATCGCGCTGAACTGCGGCGCGGTGCCCGAGGCCATCTTCGAGAGCGAGATGTTCGGCCACGAGGCCGGCGCCTTCACCGGGGCCGGCAAGCGCCGCATCGGCAAGCTCGAGCATGCCTCGGGCGGCACGCTCTTCCTCGACGAGATCGAGAGCATGCCGCTGGCGCTGCAGGTCAAGCTGCTGCGGGTACTGCAGGAAGGCTCGCTGGAGCGGCTGGGGTCGAATGCCTCGGTGAAGATCGATGTGCGCATCGTCGCCGCGGCCAAGGGCGACATGGATGCGCTGGTGGTACAGGGCAGCTTCCGCGAGGACCTGTATTACCGGCTGAACGTGGTCACCATCGCGCTGCCGCCGCTGCGCGAGCGGCGCGAGGACATCGTGCCGCTGTTCGAGCATTTCTCGCTGGTGTCCGCGGTGCGCTACCAGCGGCCGGCGCCGATCCTGTCCGAGGCGCAACGCCAGGCACTGGCCCAGCGTCCCTGGCCGGGCAATGTGCGCGAGCTGCGCAATGCGGCGGATCGGATGGTGCTGGGCGTGCCGGAGGGCGGGCAGGCAGGTGCGCAGGCCGCGGGCCCCGATGAAACCGCGCCGCTGCGAGAGCGGATGGAGCACTTCGAGCGCGCGGTGATTGCGGATGCACTGGCACGCACCGGCGGCGCGGTCAGCCAGGCGGCGGACTTGCTGCAAGTCGGCAAGGCCACGCTCTATGACAAAATCAAGCGCTACGGGCTGTGATGTCATGCTGCCTTCATTGCGCTGCCATGCCGCCGTCACATTGGCGGCCTATTCTTCGATGGCGGCTGCGGCATTGGCAGGTGCCCGCCGTGTGTATCAATCTTCGTGGTAATTGACGGCCCCGCGTATGCGGGGCGTTTTTTTGGGTTGTGCACCCCGCCCCGCCACTTCACACTCGCCACACATTCCCCTCACCCCCTCTGGCCAGACTGGAGCCCTGCCATCTCCGGGACCCGCCATGCCCTCCTTCGACTACGACATCGTCATCGCCGGCGCCAGCTTTGCCGGCGCCGCCTGCGCCCTGGCCGCGGCGCGCGCCGGCCTGCGCGTGCTGGTGCTGGAACGCAAGACCGATCCCGGCGACAAGCTCCACACCACCGGCATCCTGGTCAAGGAAGCCATCGAGCAGACCTGGCTGGGCCGCGCGCCGGCCGATTGCGTGCACCGCGTGGAGCAGGTGCGGCTGTACTCGCCCAGGCTGCGCAGCATCGACCTGAGTGCGCCCGGCTATTATTTCCACACCACCGATACGCCGCGCCTGATGCGCTGGCTGGCCGCCGAGCTGGTGCGCCACCGGGTCGAGCTGCGCCTGGGCCAGGCGTTCGTGGGCGCGGTGCCGCGCAACGGCGGTTGGCATGTGACCGGCGTGGGCAATACGCGCTATCTGGTCGGCGCGGATGGCGCGAAATCGCGCGTGGCCCAGTGTGCCGGGCTGGGGCGCGTGCACAGCTTCCTGTATGGCGTGGAGTATGAGTTCCCGGGACTGGCGCTGCCCGAGCCGGGCGCGCTGCACTGCTTCATCACCCGGCGCTTCGCACCCGGCTATATCGGCTGGATCGCGCAGAACCCCACCGGCGTGCAGGCCGGCCTGGCGCTGCGCTACCTGCCTCGGCACGGCCGCGCGCCAGACCTGGACGGTCTGCTGGCGCATGTGCGCGAGCGCGCCGGCCTGCCGCAACTGGCGCAGCCTGCGGCGACGCGCGCGGGGCTGATCCCATGCGGCGGCCCGGCCTTCCCGCTGGCGCGCGACGGCGTGATCCTGACGGGAGATGCCGCCGGCATCGTGTCGCCGGTCACCGCCGGGGGCATCCACTATGCCTTTGCCCATGGCGAGTCGGTCGGCCAGGCCGTGGCCGCGCACCTGCTGCGCGGCGGCCCGGCCCCGGAAGCGGTCGCCACCGCCGGCGCGCCGCGCTTTCGCGCCAAACGTGCGCTGCGCTGGATGTTCGACCGCTTCCAGTGCGACTGGCCCTTCGACCTGATGCTGTACTCGCCGCCGCTGCGCTGGGCGGCGGAGCAGATCTATTTCCACAAGCGCCGAGGCGAGGATCCCGCGCCGCCGCCGCGCGCAGCCACCAGCGCCTGACCGGCTGGTCCACTGAATCACTGAAATGGGAGGCGAAGGACATGTCATGCGGGATGCAGCGCTAGGGCGAAGCAGGGGTTTCGGATTGCATGGCAATCCGCCTGCGTAGCGGCATGCGCTTGCAAGCGCATGTGCGCCCTGCAAGGGCAGGGCGCAGCAATAGCACGGCTATTGCGAGCATTTGCAACGACGCGATGCGCCCGCATGACATGGCAGGCGCCGACCGATTTCAGTGATTCAGTGGACTAAAATGCCGGGCATGGAACAACCGCGGATCCTGGTGGTGGAAGACGAGCAGGCCATCGCCGACACCATCCTCTATGCCTTGCGCACCGACGGCATGCTGGCCGAGCACTGCACGCTCGGCGGCGCCGCGCTCGAGCGCATGCGCGCCGGCGCGGCCGACCTGGTAATCCTGGACGTGGGCCTGCCGGATCTGAGCGGTTTCGAGGTCTGCCGCACGCTACGCACGTTCAGCAATGCGCCGGTGGTCTTCCTGACCGCGCGCCATGAAGAGATCGACCGCATCGTCGGGCTGGAAATCGGCGCCGACGACTACGTGGTCAAGCCCTTCTCGCCGCGCGAGCTGGCCGCGCGCGTGCGCGCCATCCTGCGCCGGGCGCGCGGCGGCGGTGCTACCGCGGCGAAGAGCGACGAAGTTGCCGGCTTCACGCACGACAAGGACGGCGCGCGCCTGGCCTACCGCGGCCGCTGGCTGGAGCTGACCCGCTACGAGTACCTGCTGCTGGCCTGGCTGGTGACACATCCGGGCCGCATCTACTCGCGCGCGCAGCTGATGGAGTGCGTCTGGGAAGATGCACTCGACACCAGCGACCGCACCGTCGACACCCATATCAAGACCCTGCGCGCCAAGCTGCGGGAGGCTTCCGCCGACGGCGCCGAGCGCATCCGCACCCATCGCGGCATGGGCTATTCGCTGGAACCCTGAGCGCACGCCATGCATATCGGCCTGCGCATCTTCTTCGGCTTCTTCCTGATCGTTGGACTGGCCACGGTGCTGACGCTGCGCGTGTTTGTGCAGGAGGTCAAGCCCGGCGTGCGCCAGGCCATGGAAGACACGCTGATCGACACCGCGCACGTGCTGGCGGCGCTTGCCGCCGACGACATGAAGGCCGGACGCATTGCCGACGGCGATTTCGCGCGGCACATGGCGGCGCTGCGCGATGTGGCGGTGAATGCCGATGTGTCGGGCCTGCACAAGGACAGCATCGGCTACCGCGTCTACGTGACCGATGCCAACGGCATCGTGCGCTTTGACTCCACCGGTACTGACGTGGGCCGCGACTATTCGCGCTGGAACGATGTTTACCTGACGCTGCGCGGCAAGTACGGCGCACGCAGCACGCGCACCGACCCCGACGACGAGGCCAGCACCGTGATGCACGTGGCCGCGCCAATACGCGACGCGGACGGCGAGCGCATCATCGGCGTGCTGACCGTGGCCAAGCCCAATGCGGCGATGGCGCCCTTCATCGAGCGCAGCCAGCGCAAGATCCTGCTCTACGGCGGCCTGCTGATCGGCGCTGCCTGCGTGATCGGGCTGGCCTGCACGCTGTGGCTGGCGCATGGACTTAGCCGGCTGCGCGGGTATGCGCGCGCGGTGGCGGCCGGCGAACGCGCGGAGATGCCGCTGCGCGGCGGCAGCGAGCTGGCCGAGCTGGGCCGCGCGGTGCAGGGCATGCGCGAGCGGCTGGAAGACAAGCAGTATGTCGAGCACTACATCCACACGCTGACCCATGAGATGAAGAGCCCGCTGGCCGCGATCGGCGGCGCCGCCGAGCTGCTGCAGGAAGAGATGCCGGCGGCGGACCGCCAGCGCTTCGTCGCCAATATCCGTGCACAATCCGGGCGGCTTGAAACCATGATCCGCAAGCTGCTGGCACTGGCCGATGTCGAGCAGCGCCAGCGCCTGGAAGTGCGCGAGCCGGTGCGGCTGGCGCCGCTGCTGGCGCAACTGGGCAGCGAGCTGGAACCGCGCGCGCGCCAGCGCGGCGTCACGCTGCGGCTGGCCGCCGACGCCAGCCCGGACCTGGTCGCCGGCGATCCGTTCCTGCTGCGCCAGGCCATCGCCAACCTGCTGGAGAACGCCATCGATTTCGCCCCGCCGGACAGCGAAGTCATGGTGCGGCTGGAGCGCCGCGGCGGCGCGCTGGCCATCGCCGTCGCCGACCAGGGCCCGGGCATCCCCGACTACGCGCTGCCGCGCGTGTTCGAGCGCTTCTACTCGCTGCCACGCCCGCACGGTGCGGACAAGAGCACCGGCCTGGGCCTGTGCTTTGCACGCGAGGTGGCAACGTTGCATGATGGCGATGTAACGCTGGCCAACCGCCCCGGCGGCGGCGCGCTGGCGGAACTGACCCTTCCGGCCGGGTAGTTCGACGAGGTGACCGGACCGGCATAGACTGGGGCTTCTAACGTGACCGCGCTGAAACTCCCTATAATCGAACGACCGTTCATTTAGGGCACCTGCACTGTGCCCGTCAGTAGTTCAGGAGACACCATGCCCGCCGCCAAGCAACTGCCCCAGGCCCTGCAGAACCTGGCCCTGCCCGTCATCGCCTCGCCCATGTTCATCGTCAGCTACCCGGAGCTGGTGCTGGCGCAGTGCAAGGCCGGCATCGTCGGCTCATTCCCGGCGCTCAATGCGCGCCCGGCGGAGCTGCTCGACGAGTGGCTCACCCAGATCGAAGGCGAGCTGGCCACCTTCAAGGCCGCCAACCCGGGCGCGCAGGTGGGCCCGGTCGCGGTCAACCAGATCGTGCATACCTCGAACGCGCGGCTCGAACACGACGTAAAGGTGTGCGTGGACCACAAGGTGCCGATCTTCATCACCTCGCTGCGCGCACCGGTCAAGGAAATGATCGACGCGGTGCACAGCTATGGCGGCATCGTGCTGCACGACGTGATCAGCATGCGCCATGCCGAGAAGGCGATCGAGGCCGGCGTCGACGGCCTGATCCTGGTGGCCGCCGGCGCCGGCGGCCATGCCGGCATGCTGTCGCCGTTCGCGCTGGTGGGCGAGGTGCGCAAGATCTTCGACGGCCCGATCGCGCTGTCGGGCTCGATCGCCACCGGCGAGGCGGTGCTGGCCGCGCAGGCCATGGGCGCGGACTTTGCCTACGTCGGCACGCGCTTTATCGCCTCGCAGGAGGCCCACGCGGCGGAATCGTACAAGCAGTCGATCACCAGCTCGGCCGCCGCCGATATCATCTACACCAACCTGTTCACCGGCGTGCACGGCAACTACATCCGCGAAAGCATCAGCAACGTGGGGCTGGATCCGGACAACCTGCCGGTGGCCGACAAGAGCAAGATGGACTTCTCCAGCGGCGCCTCCAAGGCCAAGGCATGGAAGGACGTCTGGGGCGCCGGCCAGGGCGTGGGCCAGATCCACGACATCCCCACCGCCGGCGAAATCGTCGCGCGCATGAAAGCGGAGTACGATGCCGCCAAGGCGCGCCTGGGTATCGCGCGCTAACCGAGGTTTTTACCGGGCCGCTATTGCGGCCCTTCATTCAACCATTGCCTGGTCCAAGCTCCACCACCCCGCCCGATTCCGACGCCACGTTGAGCCGCCGGCAGCAGGCGCTGCGCGCCATGTGGGTGGTGCTGGGCGCGGTCTTCCTGCTGCTGGGGGTGATCGGCATCTTCCTGCCGGTGCTGCCGACCACGCCATTCGTGCTGCTGGCCGCGGCATGCTTCGCGCGGGGATCCCGGCGCTTCCATGAATGGCTGCTGGGACATCCGCGCTTCGGGCCGCTGGTCAGCGACTGGCAGCGCCATCGCAGCATTCCCTTCCGGGCCAAGTGCCTGGCGTTGTCGATGATGTGGGCGTCGATGGGGACGACCGCGTGGATGCTGCGGGCGCGGCCGCTTGCCTCGGCGGCGTTGCTGGCTTGCGCGGTGGGGGTGAGTGTCTGGATGGCCCGGCTGCCGACGCGGCCGGTGGAGGGGGGGAAGTCTTGAGGATGCGGGCGTATTGAAGCGCGTCACTCCGTCGACGCACCGGCCCTATCCCCGGCCGGCCCCTCTCCCGCCTGCGGGAGAGGGGCCGGGGGAGAGGGCCAGCGTATCAACGAAGTCGATCCTGCCAGCCGCCACCCAACTCAATCGTAGCTGCGCGCATCCTCGATCAGCTTCCCATCCTGCGGCAACGACCCCGCCGCAACGAAAGCTACCTCACCGCGCAGCCGCATCACTTCGCGCAGCGATTCCGCCACCGCACGCTGCAAGTCACCATCCTCGCGCGTAGCCTCGCAGCGCAGCGTCATCACGTCCGCGCCTGGGTCGCCAGTCACCACCAGCCGCGCCGCGCGGATCTCCGGATGCCGCCGCAGCACGTCTGCCACCTGCCCGGGATGCACGAACATGCCCTTGACCTTGGTGGCCTGGTCGGCACGGCCCAGCCAGCCCTTGAGTCGGATATTGGTGCGCCCGCACGGGCTGGGCCGCTGCGACGACTCCGCCACGATGGCCGAGAGGTCGCCGGTGCCGAAGCGGATCAGCGGGTAGTCGCCGTTGCCCAGCACCGTCACCACCACCTCGCCGGTCTCGCCCTCGGGCATCGGCCGGGAACCGCCGGGCTCGACGATCTCTACCAGCACGCCCTCGTCCACCACCCAGCCATCGCCGCCCTCGGTCTCATAGGCAATCAGGCCGACATCCGCGGTGCCATACATCTGCTGCACGCGCACGCCGCGCGCCTGGAACCAGGCACGCAGCGACGGCGGCAGCGCCTCGCCCGAGACCAGCGCCTTGGCCAGGCTGGTGCAGGGCGTGCCCAGCTCGTCGCCGCGCTCCAGCAGCAGCTTCAGGAACGACGGCGTGCCGGCGTAGGCCGTGGGCTGCAGGCTGGCCAGCGCCTGCACCTGCGAATCGGTCTGGCCGACGCCGGCCGGGAACACGCAGCAGCCCAGCCGGTGCGCGCCGGTCTCCATCATCATGCCGGCCGGGGTGAAGTGGTAGGAGAAGGTGTTGTAGACCAGCTCGCCGGCGCGGAAGCCCGCCGCATGCATGGCGCGGGCCACGCGCCACCAGTCGGCGTCATGGCCGTCGGGTTCATGGATCGGGCCGGGCGACTGGAACACATGGCGCAGCTTGCCCAGCGGCGTGGCGTTGAGCCCGCCCAGCGGCGGCAGTGCGCGCTGGCGCGCGGTCAGGTCCGACTTGCGCGTGACCGGCAGCGCCGCCAGCGCCGCGCGCGAGCTCAGCAGCCGCGGGTCGACGCCGCCCAGCATCTCGGCAAAGTAAGGCGCGTTGTCGCGCGCATGGGCCACCTGGCGTGCCAGGGCGGCAAGGAGCGCCTGCTCGCGGACTTCCGGCGCGCGGGTTTCGAGCGAATCGAAGTGTTCTGGCATGGTGCTATGCGTCAGGGAATGGGATGCGGCATGCCGCCGCGCCGCTGGGCGCGTGGTGGCAATGCCGGATGAAATCGGTCGGGTGCCTACGCCAGCCAGCGCTTGCGGCGCCGGTAGCTCTTCACATCGCGGAACGACTTGCGCCCGGCACCGTCGTCCGCATCGTTGGCGGCCACGCCCAGGTAGAACTCCTTGACGTCCTCGTTGGTGCGCAGCGACTCGGCGTCGCCGTCCATCACCACGCGGCCGTTTTCCAGGATGTAGCCGTAGTCGGCATAGCGCAGCGCCACCATGGTGTTCTGCTCGGCCAGCAGGAAGCTGACGTTCTCGCGCGAATTCAGGCCGCGCACGATCTCGAAGATCTCCTCGACGATCTGCGGCGCCAGCCCCATCGAAGGCTCGTCCAGCAGGATCATCGCGGGCTTGGCCATCATGGCCCGGCCGATCGCGCACATCTGCTGCTCGCCGCCGGAGGTGTAGCCGGCCTGCGACTTGCGGCGCGTCTTCAGCCGCGGGAAGTATTCGTAGATCTTTTCCAGCTCGTCGCGCGTCTGGCCGCGCGACAGGCCGCGCGTGTAGGCACCGGTGAGCAGGTTCTCTTCGATGGTCAGGTGCGCGAAGCAGTGGCGCCCTTCCATCACCTGGATCACGCCGCGGCGCACCAGGTCGTTGGGCGTGAGCTGGTCGACGCGGTCGCCGCGATATTCGATCGAGCCCTTGGTGACATCGCCGCGCTCGGCCTGCAGCAGGTTGGAGATGGCCTTGAGCGTGGTGGTCTTGCCCGCGCCGTTGGCGCCGAGCAGCGCCACGATCTTGCCTTCCGGCACTTCGAGCGAGACGCCCTTGAGCACCAGGATCACGTGATCGTAGATGACTTCGATATTGTTGACGGACAGAAGGCTCATGGTGCGGCTCGTGTTGGTAAGACGGTTCGGCTCAGGCGAGCACGCGGCGCCAGGCACCGCATGCCCGCCAGGTTGCTATCAGGACTTCGAACAAGCCGGCGTAATCCCCTTCTCCTTCGCGTACTGCGCCGCCGTGGCCTTGAACAGCGGGTGGATCAGGCCCTTGTTGCCCTCGATCCAGTCCGACACCACCACCCACTTGGTGCCGTCCCACTGCTGGATCTTCACCTTGCCCGAGCCCTCGTGGTTGTCGCAGCTGGTCTTGATCTCGGGCAGCAGGCCGGTCGCGCCCAGTTGCTGCAGGCGCGCGTTGGTCAGGTTCAGGTTCTCGAAGGCCCAGCGCATCTGCTCGCCGGTCATGGGCTTGCCCTTGCCGAACTTGGCCTGCGCCACGCGCACCGCTTCCACCGTCACCACCGCCGCCGACACGCCGCGGTTGTACAGCACCGAACCCACCTTGTTCTTGTCCTGCATATTGCCCTTGCCGGCACCGTAGACCACCTTCTCGATATCGGCGATCAGCGGCACGTTGCGGCCCGCCACGTTCCAGGTGGCGCTCATGTAGCCCTTGGAGGCATCACCCGCCGGCACCGTGTCTTCCTCCGAGCCGGCCCACCACGAGCCGATTATCTTGTCGCGCGCAAAACCCACCTTCTGCGCGGCCTTCAGCGCGGTCTGGTTCATCACGCCCCAGCCCCAGAAGATCACGTAGTCGGGGTTCTCCTGGCGGATCTTCAGCCACTGCGCGCCCTGCTCGTTGCCGGGGTGCGCCACCGGGATCTCCACCAGGTTGAACTTGCCCAGCTTGGCCTCGGCCTGCAGCGCCACGATCGGCTCCTTGCCATAGGCCGAGTCGTGATACAGGTAGACGATCTTCTTGCCGGCCAGCGAGCCGCCGTTCTTCGAGGCCAGGTACTTGACGATGGCCGAGACCTGCATCTGGTACGTAGTCACCAGCGGGAACGCATACGGGAACACCGAGCCATCCACCGCGTCGGTGCGGCCGTAGCCCATCATCACCAGCGGCACCTTGTCGGCAGCGGTCTTGTCGACCAGCGCGTACGAGATGCCGGTGGACATGGCGTGGTAGGCCGTGCCCTTGGTGGTGGCGTTCTTGGACTTCAGGCGTTCATAGCACTCCACGCCCTTGGCGTTGTTGTACTCGGTCTCGCACTCTTCCCACGACAGCTTGACGCCGTTGACCCCGCCTTCCTTCAGGTTGACGTAGTTGAGGTAGTCGATGAAGCCGCCATACCAGGACTGGCCGTTGGCGCCATACGGCCCCACGCGGTAGCTTGGCAGCGCCACGAACTGCTCGTTGCTCTGCGCCATGGCCGGCGCCGCCGGCGCCAGCAGTGCCGCCGCGGCGCTGACCACCAGGGCGGCGCGTTGCACATTGCGAATCAGGTTGGTCATGACAGTCTCCATCGCCCTCAAGGGAGCGTTTCGTTATGCGTAAGCTTCAGAACTTCACACAGGAACTGCGGTAATACAGGCCCCCCTCCCGTCAATGAGGGAACGGCCACAGCCTCAGCTTCTCCTTGGCGATCTGCCACAGCCGGGCCAGCCCGTGCGGCTCCACGATCAGGAAGAAGATGATCAGCCCGCCGAACACCATCAGCTGGATGTGCGACACGGTGGCATTGGTGAATGGCAGGTGCAGCAGCGCGGCCAGCGACGGCAGCACGTTGTCCAGGAAGATCGGCAGCAGCAGGATGAAGGCCGCGCCCAGGAACGAGCCCAGGATGCTGCCCACGCCGCCGATGATGATCATGAACAGCACGCGGAACGACAGGTCCAGCGAGAAGCCATCCGGCTCGACCGAGCCCAGGTAGCAGAACGCATAGAGCGCGCCGGCCACGCCGCAGTAGAACGAGCTGACCGCGAACGCCAGCAGCTTGGTGCGCATCAGTGGGATGCCGATCACCTCTGCCGCCACGTCCATGTCGCGCACCGACATCCATGCGCGCCCGGTGGCCGAGCGCACCAGGTTCTTGGCCGCCAGCGCCAGCACCGTGACGATGGCCAGCACGAACAGGTACTTCTTCAGCGGGGTGTCGATGGCGAAGCCGAACAGGCCCAGCCGCTGCGCCGTGATCACGCCCGACGAGCTGTTGTTGGAGAACCAGGGGAACTTGGTCAGCGCCCACACCACGAAGAACTGCGCCGCCAGCGTCGCCACCGCGAGGTAGAAGCCCTTGATGCGCAGCGACGGCAGGCCGAAGGCCACCCCCACCAATGCCGCGGAAAGGCCCGCCATCACGAATGTCAGCAGCACCGGCATGCCTTCCACGCGCAGCTGGAAATTGTAGGCCGCGTAGGCACCCACCGCCATGAAGGCCGCGGTACCGAGCGACAGCTGGCCGGCATAGCCGGTCAGGATATTCAGCCCCAGTGCCGCCAGCGAGAAAATCAGGAACGGGATCAGGATGGCCGAGAACCAGTATTCCGACCCGACGAACGGGATCGCCACGAAGGCCACCGCCATCAGCACGGCAAAGCCGATGCGGTCCTGGCGGATGGGAAAGATCTGGCTGTCGGCGACGTAGCTGGTCTTGAACTGGCCGGCTTCACGATAAAACATGGCAAGTCTCCTGTGCGAAGTCGGTCAGACGCGATCGATGTGTTTCTCGCCGAACAGCCCTTCGGGCCGCACCAGCAGAAACAGCAAGGCAAACACATACGGGAACCACCCTTCGATGCCGCCGAAGTTGCCCCCGAACATCGACTGGAACACCGGCGGGATATAGATCTCGGCCAGCTTCTCCGAGGCACCGATGATCAGCCCGCCGACGATGGCGCCGGGCACCGAGGTGAAGCCACCCAGGATCAGCACCGGCAGCGCCTTGAGCGCGGTCAGCGTGAGCGCGAACTGCACGCCATTGCGCGAGCCCCACAGCATGCCGGCCACCAGCGCGACGAAACCCGCCACGCCCCACACGATCGCCCAGATGTTCTGCAGCGGGATGCCCAGCGACAGCGCCGCCTGGTGGTCGTCAGCGACCGCGCGCAGCGCACGTCCGACCTTGGTGTACTGGAAGAACAGCGCCAGCGATCCGACCAGCAGGCCGGCAATGGCCGCCGCCGCAATATCGAACTTGGACAGCACGATGTTGAAGTTGGTCATGATCGACTCGATCGGCTCGTCGACGATGCCCAGGTTGATCGGGCGCACCTCATTGCCGAACAGCAGCGGCCCCAGGCCCTCGAGGAAGAACGACAGCCCGATGGTCGCCATGAACAGCGTGATCGGCGGCTGGTTGACCAGCTTGCGCAGCACGAAGCGCTCGGTGCTCATGCCGACCAGGATCATCACCACGAAGGCGCCGATCACCGCGGCCCACATCGGCAGGCCCTTGTCCATCAGCCCCACCACCGCCAGCGCGGCGAAGTACACCATCGCGCCCTGGGCAAAGTTGAACACGCCCGAGGCCTTGTAGATCAGCACGAAGCCCAGCGCCACCAGCGAGTACATCAGGCCAGAGAGCAAGCCGCCGATCAGGATTTCAAAGAAGAACGTCATGGTTCAGAGCCTCAGTGCGAAGTGCCCAGGTACGCCTTGATCACGTCAGGGTTGCCCTTGACCTCTTCCGGCGTGCCGTCGCCGATCTTCTTGCCGTAGTCGAGCACCACCACGCGGTCGGAGATATCCATCACCACGCCCATGTCGTGCTCGATCAGCACGATGGTGGTGCCGAACTGCCGGTTCACGTCCAGGATGAAGCGGCACATGTCCTGCTTCTCTTCCACGTTCATGCCGGCCATGGGCTCGTCCAGCAGCAGCATCGAGGGCTCGGCCGCGAGTGCGCGCGCCAGTTCGACGCGCTTCTGCAGGCCATACGGCAGGCGCCCGACCGGGGTCTTGCGGATCGACTGGATCTCGAGGAAGTCGATCACTTCCTCGACCTTCTGGCGATGGCGCATCTCTTCGTTGCGCGCCGGGCCCCACCACAGCGCGTGGGCGAAGAGCCCGGTGCGGAACTGCGTGTTGCGCCCGGTCATGATGTTGTCCAGCACCGTCATGCCCTTGAACAGCGCGATGTTCTGGAAGGTACGCGCAATGCCCTGGCGCGCCGCGGCGGTCGGGTGCATCTGCTTGCGCTCCTCGCCGCGGAACACGATGCGTCCCTGCTGCGGGTGATAGACGCCGTTGATCACGTTGAGCATCGAACTCTTGCCGGCGCCGTTGGGGCCGATGATGGCGCGCACCTCGTGCTCGCACACATCGAACGAGATATCGGTCAGCGCCTTGACCCCGCCGAACGACAGCGAGATATGCTGCAGGTCCAGGATCACCTCGCCGCCGGTGCGCGCCTGTTCGCCGGTGCGCTGCGCGCGCTGCGTGCCGGGATGCGCGCCGCTGTCATCCGTCAGTTCCGCAGGAGACATCGGACCCGTAGGTGCGATCGCGCCGCCGCTGCCGGCACCGCTGGCATCCGTGCGTGCCGTCCCCGCCCATTCGCGCTGCCCCGCGCCTTGCCAGGCTACTTGCGTCATCTTGCTGCCCTCGCTCATGCCGCGCGCGCCGCCACCGGCAGGCGCTTCGCATTGACCAGCTTCAGCGTGGCCGACACGCTGCCCTCGCGTCCGTCTTCGAACTTGACGCGCGTCTCGATGAACTGCTCGGACTTGCCCGCATAGAGCGCCTCCACCAGCACGCCGTATTTGTCGGCGATAAAGCCGCGGCGCACCTTGCGCGTGCGCGTGAGCTCGTCGTCGTCCGGATCCAGTTCCTTGTGCAGGACCAGGAAGCGTGCCACCTGCGATCCGGCCAGCATCGGGTCGTTGGCCAGGTCGGCATTCACCTGGTTCACGCATTCGCCGATCATTTCCAGCACCTCGGGCTGCGCGGCCAGGTCGACATAGCCGGCGTACGGCAGGTGGCGGCGCTCGGCCCAGTTGCCCACGGCCTCGAAGTCGATATTGATAAACGCGCAGACCTGGTCGCGGTCATTGCCGAAGGCCACCGCTTCCTTGATGTACGGGAAGAACTTGAGCTTGTTCTCGATGTACTTTGGCGCGAACATCGAGCCATCGGCCAGCTTGCCCACGTCCTTGGCGCGGTCGATGATCTTCAGGTGGCCGTCGGCGTCGATCACGCCGGCGTCGCCGGTCATGAAGTAGCCCTCGTCGTTGATGGCCTCGCGCGTGGCGTCATCGCGCTTGTAGTAGGACTTGAGCAGGCCCACGCCGCGCACCAGCACCTCGCCGTTGTCGGCGATGCGGATTTCCATGCCGGGCGCCGCCGGGCCGACTGAATCGAACTTGACCTTGCCGTCCGGCTGCAGGCACACATAGGCGCAGGTCTCGGTCTGGCCGTAGAACTGCTTCAGGTTCACGCCGATCGAGCGGTAGAAGCGGAACAGGTCCGGTCCGATCGCCTCGCCCGCGGTATAGCCCACGCGGATGCGGCTCATGCCCAGCACATTGCGCAACGGGCCGTAGACCAGCGCTTCGCCAAGGGCGTAGCGCGCGCGGTCCGCGAGCGATACCGGCTTGCCGTCGAGGATATCGGTGCCGCAGCGCTTCGCCACGTCCATGGCCCAGTGGAACAGCTTGCGCTTGATCCAGCCGGCATCCTCCATGCGGATCATCACCTGCGTCAGCAGCCCTTCATAGATGCGCGGCGGCGCAAAGTAGTAGGTGGGGCCGATCTCGCGCAGGTCGGTCATCACCGTTTCGCGCGATTCCGGGCAGTTCACCGTGAAGCCCGCCACCATCGCCTGCGCGTATGAGAACAGATTGTCGCCCACCCATGCCATCGGCAGGTAGGACAGCACGTCGTCGTCCGCGCTGAGCTTGTCGAAGGCGCAGCCGTTGCGCGCCGCGCCGATCAGGCCGTAGTGCGAATGGCACACGCCCTTGGGCTTGCCGGTGGTGCCGGAGGTATAGAGGATGATCGCGGTGTCGTCGGGCTGGCCGGCGGCGATGGCCTCGTCATAGAAGCCCGGGTGCGCCTGGTCGAACTCGCGGCCCAGTTCCTGTAGCTGTTCATAAGACATCAGCGACGGATGGTCGTAGTCCATCAGGCCGCGCGGGTCTTCAAAGATGACGTGGCGCACGGCGCGGCCGGACTCGGCCAGCTGCGCTTCCACTTCCAGCAGCTTGTCGACCTGCTCCTGGTCCTCGACGATGGCGAACTCGATCTCCGCATCGTTGAGCACGTAGACCATCTCGTTGGCGATGGCGTCCTGGTACAGCGGCACCGGCACACCGCCCAGCGCCTGCGCCGCGGTCATGGCCCAGTACAGCCGCGGGCGGTTGTCGCCCACCACCGCCAGATTCATGCCACGCCTGAAACCGAGTGCGGCCAGCCCGCAAGCCAGTGCCCTCACCTGCTGCGCCGCCTGGGCCCAGCTGTATGTCTGCCAGATGCCGAGATCCTTCTCGCGGTGAGCCGGATGATCCGGCCGCTGCTGGGCGTGCGCCAGCAGCCATCGCGGGAAGGTCGTCGCCGACGATTCCTGCATCGCTGTCTCCTGTCCCTCCGGCGTGGGGATCCACGCGCGGTGTCAAGCGTCGGTCCGGTGGTTATACTTGGCTTGTTTTGCCTGGCGGCAGTCATGCCGCAGCGCATCAAGCCCGTGGTGCCTTGTTTTGCGGCACTTCCCGGCTCCGTGGTGATCGTAAGATAGCCCATGCCATCCACCCGGGTTGTCACGCCGGTGACAATTCCGGGTTAATCCCTACCGGAGCAAATTCAGGCCATGCTGAACGATTTTGTCGACCGCTGCGTGTGGGCAGCAGACCTGAGTCCCGAGCAGCGCGAGCGCGTGCGCCGCGCCATGTTCGTGCACGAGTACACCCAGGGCGACTACGTCTGTCACAAGGGTGACATGGCCGAGCACTGGATGGGCGTGCTCGAAGGCATCGTCAAGATCACCACGGTGTCGCCCTCGGGCAAGTCGGTCACATTCACCGGCGTGCCCACCGGCGGCTGGTTCGGCGAAGGCGCGGTGCTCAAGTCGGAAATCCGCAAGTACGACGTGATGGCGCTGCGCCGCTCGACCATCGCCTTCCTGCCGCGCGACACTTTTCTGTGGTTGCTGGATACCAGCCTGCCGTTCACGCGCTTCCTGCTGACCCAGTTCAACGAACGCCTGGGACAGTTCATCGCCGCGGTGGAATATGAGCGGCTGCTCGACATCGATTCGCGCGTGGCGCGCGCGGTGTCGTCGCTGTTCAATGAGCACCTGTATCCGGGGATCGGCAAGACGCTGGAGATCTCGCAGGAAGAGATCGGCCTGCTCGCTGGCATCTCGCGCCAGCGCGCCAACCAGGCGCTCAAGGTGCTGGAACAGCAGGGCCTGGTGCGGGTGGACTACGGCGTGATCGAGGTGCTGGACCTGGAGGGGTTGCGGCAGTACGGCGAATGACATGGCCAGCGCCATCGACGACGCCACGCTGCAGGCCTATCGCGAGACGCACTACCGCGTGCTGGGCGACCTGCCGATGGTATTGCGGGTCGACCAACCCAGCGCCCCGCTGGCGGCGCTGCACCGCGCGCTGGGCGTGGCAGCGAGCGCCTTCATTACCGCCGCCAACCCGTTCAGCCTGCGCTGCGACGACGACACCAACGCAAAGCGCCAGCAAGCGCTGGCGCAAGACTTGGCAAGGATGGGATTGCGCGCAATCGAAGCCGCCGGCGAGCATCCACGCAACGGCTGGCCGGCCGAGCCGAGCTTCCTGGTGCCGGGGCTGTCGCTGGCGGATGCACGGGCACTCGGCGAGAAATACGAACAGAACGCGGTGGTCTGGAGCGGCGCGGACGCGGTGCCGCGGCTGGTGCTGCTGCGCTGAACGCCGGGCCGGGCGGTGGTGCCGGCCGGCGCCTCAGCCGGTGCGGCGGTCAGTGGCCGTGATGACCACGATGGCCGTGATGACCGTGATGACCGCGATGCCCATGGCCGTGGTGGCGATAGTGATGATGCCGATGATAGTGGTGATTGCGGCCGCGCCACTCATGGCGGCCATACCAGCGACGGCCATCCCAATAACGGTCGCCATGCCAGCCGTGATGGCGCGGCGCATACACCACGTGCGGCGGGGGTGCCACATAGACCGGGGCCGGCGCCGCATAGACCGGCGCGCCGATCTGCACGCCCACGTCCACATGGGCCATCGCCGAACGGGCCGCCAGCAGGGACATTGCGCCCGCGAGCAGCGCAGCAAAGAGAATCGGGGGAGCCATGGAGCTTGTTTTGTCGTAATGGGAATGAGTGCACTCTACCGCGCATTCCTGTTACCGGATGCGGCGGAGTGTTTCGGCATATAACGCCGTGTAAGCGGGATTTGGCGGCAACCGGAACCGGCCCCGGAAAAAGCAGCGGCCGCCCGCAGGCGGCCGCTGTACCACGCGGCAAGTGCCGGGCAGCTTACTTGCTATAGACGTACACGCCGCGGCCAGTCTTGCGGCCCAGGTAGCCGGCAGCGACCATCTCGCGCATCAGCATCGCCGGGCGGTACTTCGGATCGGCAAACTCCGTGTACAGCACTTCCATCACGGCCAGCATGGTGTCCAGGCCGATCATGTCAGCCAGCGCCAGCGGCCCGATCGGGTGGTTGCAGCCCAGCTTCATGCCTTCGTCGATCTCTTCCGGCGAGGCCAGGCCTTCGCCCAGCACGCAGAAGGCCTCGTTGATCATCGGGCACAGGATGCGGTTGACGACGAAGCCCGGGCTGTTCTTGACCGTGATCGGGTATTTGCCGAGCTGCTTCGACAGGGCCTCGACGGCGGCGTGGGTGGTGTCGCTGGTCTGCAGGCCGCGGATCAGTTCCACCAGCGCCATCACCGGCACCGGGTTGAAGAAGTGCATGCCGATAAAGCGGTCGGCGCGCGAGGTCACGGCAGCCAGCTTGGTGATCGAGATCGACGAAGTGTTGGACGCGATGATCACGTTCTCGCCGACGATGCCGTCGATCTGCTTGAGGATCTTGACCTTCAGGTCGTAGTTCTCGGTGGCGGCCTCGATCACGATATCGGTGGCCTTGAGATCGTCATACGAGGTGCTGCCCTTGATGCGCGCCAGCGCGCTGGCCTTGTCGGCCTCGGTCAGCTTTTCCTTCTTGATCAGACGGTCCAGGCTGCTTGCCACGGTGGCGACACCCTTCTGCACGGCGGCATCGCTGATGTCGACCATCACCACGTTGAGACCTACCACTGCGCAGGCCTGGGCGATGCCATTGCCCATGGTGCCGGCACCGACGATGCCCACTGTCCTGATGCTCATCTTGTCTTCCTCTGCTTGGTTGGATTGCTGATTGATCGGTTCAGGCGCGGCTCAGGCGCCCTGCTCGCGCAGCGCGGCGATGATGCGCTGGGCATGGCCCTTGAGCTGTTCCGGGTCCTGCATCTCGCGTGCATGGCCGCGCAGCGCGCTGTCGGCATAGCGCGGCACGATATGGAAATGGACGTGCGGCACGGTCTGGCCCGCGGCCGCGCCGTTGAACTGGCCGATGGAGATGCCGTCGGGCGCAAACGCCGCGCGCACCGCGCGCGCCACGCGCTGCGTGGCGACAATGGCGGCCTGCGCGCCCTGCTCGGACAGGTCGAACAGGTTGACCGCGGCTTCCTTGGGCACCACCAGCGTATGGCCGTCGGCCTGCGGCATGATGTCCATGAAGGCGATGGTATCGTCGTCCTCGTAGACCTTGATGCACGGCAGCTCGCCGCGCAGGATCTTCGCGAAGATATTGGTCGGGTTGTACTGGGTGTCCATGATCTTTGGCTTGCGGTTGTCTCGAATACGTTTGCCGTGGCGCGGCCGCCGGCACAGCCTTCGAGTGTAACGCAGGGCGACCCCTCACTGCGGCCGCCCTGCGCGGTAATCGGGCACTGCTTGCTGCGCGGTGCCGCCGGCTCTACATATTGCGCCGGTACTGCCCGCCCACTTCGAACAGCGCATGGGTGATCTGCCCCAGCGAGCAAACCCGCACCGCGTCCATCAGCACCGCAAATACGTTCTGGTTGTCGATCACCGCCTGGCGCAACTGCGCCAGCATGGCCGGCGCCTCGGCCGCGTGGGCCTGCTGGAACGCATGCAGGCGGTCGAGCTGGCTCTGCTTCTCGGCCTCGCTGGAGCGCGCCAGCTCCAGCTTCTGCGGGGTCGGGTCGCCGTCCGGGTTGCGGAACGTGTTCACGCCGATGATGGGCAGCGTGCCGTCGTGCTTGAGCTGCTCATAGTAGAGCGACTCTTCCTGGATCTTGCCGCGCTGGTAGCCGGTCTCCATCGCACCGAGCACGCCGCCGCGCTCGGCAATGCGCTCGAACTCCTGCAGCACCGCCTCTTCCACCAGGTCGGTCAGCTCCTCGATCAGGAAGCTGCCCTGGTTGGGGTTCTCGCACCTGGCCACGCCCCACTCGCGGTTGATGATCAGCTGGATCGCCAGCGCGCGGCGCACCGACTCGCCGGTGGGCGTGGTGATGGCCTCGTCGTAGGCATTGGTATGCAGCGAATTGCAGTTGTCGTAGATCGCGATCAGCGCCTGCAGCGTGGTGCGGATATCGTTGAAGTCGATCTCCTGCGCATGCAGCGAGCGGCCCGAAGTCTGGATGTGGTACTTCAGCTTCTGGCTGCGCTCGTTGGCGCCGTATTTGTCGCGCATGGTCACGGCCCAGATGCGGCGCGCGACGCGGCCCAGCACGCTGTACTCCGGGTCCATGCCGTTGGAGAAGAAGAACGACAGGTTGGGCGCGAAATCGTCGATATGCATGCCGCGCGCCAGGTACGCCTCCACATAGGTGAAGCCGTTGGACAGCGTGAACGCCAGCTGCGAGATCGGGTTCGCGCCGGCCTCGGCGATGTGGTAGCCGGAGATCGACACCGAGTAGAAGTTGCGCACCTGGTGGTGGACAAAGTACTCCTGGATATCGCCCATCACCTTGAGCGAGAACTCGGTGGAGAAGATGCAGGTGTTCTGGCCCTGGTCTTCCTTGAGAATGTCGGCCTGCACCGTGCCGCGCACGTTCTGCAACACCCAGGCGCGGATCTTGGCTTCTTCGTCGGCGGTGGGCTCGCGCTGGTTGTCGGCGCGGAACTTGTCGAGCTGCTGGTCGATGGCGGTGTTCATGAACATCGCCAAAATGGTCGGGGCCGGGCCGTTGATGGTCATCGACACCGAGGTGCTCGGGCTGGTCAGGTCGAAGCCGTCGTACAGCACCTTCATGTCGTCGAGCGTGGCGATCGACACGCCGGAGTTGCCGACCTTGCCGTAGATGTCCGGACGCACATGCGGGTCTTCGCCATACAGCGTGACCGAGTCGAACGCGGTCGACAGCCGCTTGGCATCCATACCTTCGGACACCAGCTTGAAGCGCCGGTTGGTGCGGAAGGCATCGCCCTCGCCGGCGAACATGCGGGTGGGGTCTTCGTTCTCGCGCTTGAAGGCGAACACGCCGGCGGTGTACGGGAAGCTGCCGGGAACGTTCTCGCGCATCAGCCACTTCAGCACCTCGCCGTCGTCCTCGAAGCGCGGCAGCACCACCTTGCGCACCTTGGTGCCGGACAGCGTGGTCGTAACCAGCCCGGTGCGGATCTCCCGGTCGCGGATTTTCACTACGTACTCGTCGCCGCTGTAGGCTTCGCGCATCTGCGGCCACATCGCCAGCAGCTTGCGCTCGACCTGGCCGAGGGCGCTGTCGCGCTCCGCCGCCAGCGCATCCAGCGCCGCGCCATCGCCTTGCGCGGCCTGCACCATGCGGCTCGATTCACGCAGTTGCTGGCGCTCGCGTGCAATGCGGCTCTGCTCCATCACGCGGCGGTGGTAGCCGCGCACCGTGTCTGCCAGTTCCGCCAGGTAGCGGCTGCGCGCCGGCGGCACGATCACATTCTGGCCGGTGGAGATGCGCCCCGCCTGCGCCGGCAGCACGCCCGGCTGCAGCTTCAGGCCGCGTTCGGCCAGCGCCGCGCGCAGCCCCTGGTACAGCATGGTCACGCCATCGTCATTGAAGCGCGACGCCTGCGTGCCGTAGACCGGCATGTCCTCGGCCTTGCCGTGCCATTGCTCGCGGTTGCGCTGCACCTGCTTGGCCACGTCGCGCCACGCGTCCTGCGCGCCCTTGCGGTCGAACTTGTTGATGGCGACGAAGTCGGCAAAGTCCAGCATGTCGATCTTCTCGAGCTGGCTGGCCGCGCCGAACTCGGGCGTCATCACATAGAGCGACAGGTCCACGTGCGGCACGATGGCCGCGTCGCCCTGGCCGATGCCCGAGGTCTCGACGATCACCAGGTCGAAGCCCGCCACCTTGCACGCGGCGATCACGTCCGGCAGCGCCTGCGAGATCTCGGAGCCAGCCTCGCGCGTGGCCAGCGAGCGCATGAAGATGTTCGGGTGGTTGATCGCGTTCATGCGGATGCGGTCGCCCAGCAGCGCGCCGCCCGACTTGCGCCGCGACGGGTCGATCGAGATCACGGCGATCGACAGCGCATCCTGCTGGTCGAGGCGGAAGCGGCGGATCAGTTCGTCGGTCAGTGAAGACTTGCCGGCGCCGCCGGTGCCGGTGATGCCGAGCACCGGGATCGATGCCGCTGCCGCTTGCGCATGCATCGCCTGCACCAGCGCCGGATCGGCCTTGCCGTTCTCCAGCGCGGTAATCAACTGGGCCAGCGCGCGGCGGTCGCCGCCGGTGACGGGTTCGAGCGAGGCCGGCGCATAGCGCGACAGGTCGATGTCGCAGCGCTGCACCATATCTGCAATCATGCCGGCCAGGCCCATGCGCTGGCCGTCCTCGGGGCTGAAGATGCGCGCCACGCCGTAGGCCTGCAGCTCGCGGATCTCGTCCGGCACGATCACGCCGCCACCGCCGCCAAAGACCTGCACGTGCTCGCCGCCCTTCTCGCGCAGCAAGTCGACCATGTACTTGAAATATTCGACATGGCCGCCCTGGTAGCTGGAAATCGCGATGCCCTGCGCGTCTTCCTGCAGCGCCGCCGTCACCACTTCCTCGACCGAGCGGTTGTGGCCGAGGTGGACCACCTCGCAGCCATGCGACTGCAGGATGCGGCGCATGATGTTGATCGAGGCGTCATGGCCATCGAACAGCGACGCCGCCGTGACAAAGCGCACCTTGTTGACCGGACCGCGGCCTTGCGCGGTGGGCTTGGGCTGGGGCGCACCGCGGCGCACATCATGCACATCGGAAAGGTCGGTCATTGTCTCCACCGTCTGTGGTGTTGGCTGCCACCGCGGCGTGCGCCTGAAGTACCGCTCTGTGCCGGCTTGGCCGCAAACGCGCGGGCTGCGCCCCCGGGTCGGGGCCGATCGATTATATGACGTTGACGTTAACGTAAAGCAATGGGGCGGAACCCCGAGCCCGGCGTGCATGGGACGAGGCTGTCCCTATAGAGTAGGCGCCCGCGGCAGGCGCCGCGCAAGCATCCGGGCAAACGAAAGGCCACCCTCAGGTGGCCGTTCCGGCAAAGCTTGAGTGGTCCGCTCAGGCCCAGATCCTGGGGCACTCCCCGAACGCATCCGTGCTGTGCTCCTCCACCCGGTGCCGCATCGCCCGCAGCCACGCCACCAGCCGCCGCAGCGACCACGGCGCCGGCACCTGTGCCAGCGTAAAGCGCGCGCCCGCGCCATCGCCCGACAGCCACACCCGGTAGCCCTCCGGCAACGCCAGCTCAGTGCCCGGCTCCAGCCAGATGTCGTTGGGACTGCCTTCCACCGTCACCCACAACTTGCCCGCCACCGCGCAGACGGTCTGCCCGTAACCGGCGCGCCAGCTCACTGGCAGCCCAGGCTCGTCCAGCTCGAAAGTCCGTAGTTCGCGCATGTCCCACTCCTCATAGCCCGGCGGTCGCGTCCGGCGCCGGCCCCCGTGGATGCCGAATGATCACGGTAGCCGGCGCCTTCCTCCGCCACGCTTCCATTATTCGCATCCCTCACTACAATCCCATGTACAGTTGTGAACAGTTTTCGATGAACTGTTCAGTAGTTTTCCCTGACAGTTGTCGCTTGTAGCGATCTGCGCCTACCGGCTTCCCCCGGCTGCCTGCCCATGAAACTAATCTTAGATGCTTCCACCGGAATTCCACTGACCGAGCAGATCGTTGCCGGCGTGAAAGCGTGGATCGGCAACCGCGAAGCACGGCCCGGCGCACGCCTGCCGTCAATCCGGCAGTTGGCGGCGGAGAACGGCATCAGCCGCTTCCCGGTGATCGAAGCCTATGACCGGCTGGTATCGCAGGGGCTGCTGGATTCGCGCCAGGGTTCGGGCTTCTATGTGGCGGACAGCCCGCTGGCGGGGCGCTCGGCGTGCGGATGGTCCGATCCGAGCCTGGCCGAGGATCTTTCCGACCACATCCTCGAGCAGTTCAACCACCCCAGCGGCACGCTCAAGCTGGCCGGGGGCTTCGTGCCGGAGACCTGGCGCGACGTCGAGGGGCTGACGCAGGCGATCCGCGCGATCTCGCGCAATGAGATCGACAGCGTGATCCACTACGCCACGCCGATGGGGCATCCGGAACTGCGTCGCCAGGTGTTGCTGCGCGTGCGCCAGCTGGGCATCGCCGCCGAACTGCCGCAAGTGCTGATCACCACCGGTGCCAGCCAGGCGCTGGACCTGGTGGTACGCCACCTGCTCAAGCCCGGCGATACCGTGTTCGTGGAAGATCCCGGCTACTACAACCTGTTCGGGCTGCTGCGGCTGCATGGGGTGCAGCTGGTGGGCGTGCCGCACACGGCCAACGGCCCCGACCCGGACGCCACCGAGGCGCTGCTGCGCCAGCACAAGCCCAAGCTGTTCTTCACCAACAGCGTGCTGCAGAACCCGACCGGATCGACGCTGGCGCCGCCGGTGGCATTCCGGCTGCTGGAGCTGGCGCGCCGGCATGGCTTCCGCTTTGTCGAGGACGATATCTTCTCGGACTTCCAGACCCACTTCACCGACCGGCTGGCCACGCTGGACCAGCTTGAGCACGTGATCTACATCGGCGGCTTTTCCAAGACGGTGTCGGCCTCGCTGCGGGTCGGCTACCTGGTGGCGGACAAGGCGCTGGTCAAGGACCTGGTCGATGTGAAGGTGCTGACCAGCGTGGCCGGTTCGCACTTCGCGGAAGCAGTCACGGCGGCGCTGCTGGAGCGCGGCGGCTACCGCAAGTATGTGGAGCGGCTGCGCCTGCGCGTGCGCGAGGCCTGCGCCAATGCCGTGCGGCAGCTGACCGGCAACGGCTGGGAGGTGTTCTGCCAGCCGTCCGGCGGCAACTTCCTGTGGGCGCGCCCGCCCGGCATCGAGGATTCGCGCGAACTGGTGACGCTAGGCGAGGAATACGGCGTGACGCTGGCCCCAGGCAACTACTTCCGTCCGGGCGGCGAGACCTCGGCATGGATCCGGATCAACGCCGCCTATGCCAACGAGCCGCGCGCGGTGGCCTTCATGAAGGCCGCGGCCGGGCGCGGCGGCTGAAGGCGCTCAGCCGCCGTGGTTATGCAGCACGGCATTACGCCGCGCGTAGCCGAAGTAGATCACCAGCCCCACCGACAGCCACACGAGGAAGGCAATCCAGGTCAGCGCCTGCAGATGCGCCATCAGGAACAGGCAGAAGCCGATCGACAGCAGCGGTACCACCGGCACGCCCGGGCAGCGGAATGCGCGCGGCAGTTCCGGGCGCGTCTTGCGCAGCACCAGCACCGCCACCGAGATCAGCGTGAAGGCCGCCAGCGTACCGATATTGATCAGCTCGGCCAGCACGTTCAGCGGCACGAAGGCGGCAATCGCGGCAAACACGATGCCGACGATCCAGGTGGCGAAATACGGCGTGGCATGCACCGGGTGCACGGATGACAGCCGCTCGGGCAGCAGGCCGTCGCGCGACATCGCAAAGATCACGCGGGTCTGGCCGTAGGTCATCACCAGGATCACCGTGGTCATGCCCAGGATCGCGCCCAGGTCGACAAAGCCCGCCACCCAGTTCTGGCCCGCGAACTGCAGCGCCAGTGAGACCGGGTGGTCCACGCCGGCAAACTTCGCGAACGGCACGATGCCGGTCATGATGGCGGCCACCACCACATACAGCATCGTGCACACCGCCAGCGAACCGATGATGCCGATCGGCAGGTCGCGGCGCGGGTTGCGCACCTCTTCCGCGGCCGAGGTCACCGCGTCGAAGCCGATAAAGGCAAAGAACACCAGCGCCGCCGCATTGAAGATGCCGGCAAAGCCGAATGGCGCGAACGGCTGCCAGTTGGCCGGCTGCACATGCCACACGCCCACCGCGATAAACAGCAGCACCACGCCGATCTTGACCGCCACCATCAGGTTGTTGATGCGCGTGGATTCGCGCACGCCGTACGACACCACCCAGGTGATGGCCAGCATGATCAGGCACGCCGGCAGGTTCAGCATGGACTTCACCCCCGGCACCGAGCCTGGCGCCGCGGTCAGCGCCGCCGGCAGTTTCAGCCCGAAGCCCGCCATCAGCGACTGGAAGTAGCCCGACCACCCCACCGACACGGCGGACGTGGCCAGCCCGTATTCCAGCAGCAGGTCCCAGCCGATCATCCACGCGACGATCTCGCCCAGCGTGGCATAGCTGTACGTATAGATCGATCCCGACACCGGGATCGCCGAGGCAAACTCCGCGTAGCACAGCGCGGCAAAGCCGCACGCCAGCGCCGCGATCACGAACGACACCGTCAGCGCCGGCCCCGCGGTCAGCGCGCCGGTGCCGGTCAGCACGAAAATGCCGGTGCCGATGATGGCGCCGATGCCCATCATCACCAGGTCGGTTGGACCCAGCACCTTCTTCAGGCCGTCATCGCGCGCGACGGCCAGCATCGCGTCGATGTCCTTGGTGCGGAACAAGCTCATTCAGACTCCATGCAACTGTGGCCGGGCACGCGGCGGCAAGCCGCGCGGGCCCGGAAAAAGGGCGGTAGTTTACGCCCGCCGCGGCGCGAAGGCGTCACATTGCGCGCCCGCGCGCGGCAGGCACGTCATCGAATGATAGGAAAGGCCAGGCTGGCCGGCACTGACCGCAGGCAAAGTCAGCCGCCGCAGCCGGGCGCCGACAGGATGCCGTCCACGCGCGCCAGGGCGGCGGCAAGCGGATCGAGCGCCAGCAGTGCAGCGCCGGCAAGGACCAGTGCCGCCAGCGCTGCAATCCTCGCGCGCAGCGGCCACGGCACCGCCAGGGCCGCCAACCCCAGCGGGGCGAGGGCCGCGCAGGCAAGAAGGAGCCGCGGCAGCATCGGCACTTCAGCGGCTGGCAGCCTCGGGAACCGCGGCGTGTGCCGGGCCCTTGGCAAGTGCCGGCAACGGCCCCGCGCGGCGCAGGCCAAGCCACGAGCACGCGGCGGAGCACAGCGTCACCGCCACCAGCGCCGTGATGCTGTGCTGGTAGCTGCGCGTGGCATCGAACGACCACGCCCCCAGCTGCACCGTCAGGAAGGCGCCCAGCTGGTGCCCGAGGAACAGCAGGCCAAACACCTTGCCCTTGATCCGGCTGCCGTAGCGCTCGAAGCAGAACATCGAGGTCAGGATCACCGTGCCCAGATAGCTGGCGCCAAAGCCGACCGCAAACGGCAGCACGCCCAGGCCCGGCACCAGCAGCAACAGCATCGATGCCGAGCGCAGCGCGTAGAACGCGGCCAGCAGCCGGTGCTTGTCCCAGCGCAGCGCCAGCGCGCCGGAGACCAGGCCACTGGCCAGCTCCAGCGCGCCGAGCGTGCTCATCGCATAGCCCATCGCCAGCCGCGGCACGCCCTGCCCCTGCCAGTACGCGATCAGGTGCACGTCGATAAAGGCCATGGTGGCACCGCAGCCGAAGAAGCCGGCCGCCAGCGCATAGAACACCGGGTCACGCCGCACCACCGTCCATGCCGGCACATCGGCCCCGGCCGTGCGTGGCGCCGGTGCGGACGCCGGCTCCCAGCGCGAAGTCAGCCACAAGGCGCCGGCCACCGGCAACGCAAACACCGCACCGGCCACGCCGAACGCCGTGATCCAGCCCGCCTGCGGCTGCAGCCAGATCCACAGCGGCGACAGCACGATAAAACCGATCGCGGTGCCGTTGGTAACCACCGCATAGGCCAGCCCCTTCTTGCGCTCCTCGAACAGCCGGTCCACCAGGATGCCCATCGGCACAAAGGTCATGGCCGCCAGCCCGAACGCACCGGCGAGGCCGAACATCAGCACGAAGAACGTCAGCGATCCCGGCCACAGCGCCGCGCCACCCAGCGCAATGCCTGCCGCCAGCGCCCCAGCGGCCGCGGTGCGCAGCGGGCCGACGCGATCGCTGAGCGCGCCGACCACCGGCGACATCAGCCCGGTGGCGAGCATAAAGACACTGCCGGACCAGGCAAACTGCGCACGGCCCTGCCCGAAGTGCGTGGCGAGGTCGACGAAGTACACCTGGTAGAGGCCCTTGACCGCGGTCGAGACAAACATCGCGGCGAAGCCGATGGCGACCAGGGCAAGGGTGATGGCGGGGATGCGTGTGCGGGGCATGTCGATCTCTCAGTCGTGCGAGGCCTGGTGCCATGCTAAGCCAGCCCGCCCTCCGGCCATGGCAACCGCCTGGCCCAGAAAAGCAACTTTTCGGCCATCCCTGGTGTGATTCGCGCGAGAATGGCGGCATCGTACCGCTCGCTCTTCCCTTGCCGCGATGACTACCGCTTATCTCCTGGTGCTGCCCAACGTCCACATGCTCGACCTTGGCGGCCCGCTGCAGATCCTGGCCAGCGTATCGGAACTGGGTATTGGGCCACTCAAGGTGCGCTGCGTCGGGCCACATTCGAGCGTCCCTTCGTTCCAGGGGCCGGCACTGAGCCAGGTCGAACGCCTGCCTGCACGACTCGCCTCCGGCGATGTGGTGCTGGCCATCGGCAGCAAACTTCTGGACACACTGACCCGTTCGCCGGCATGGCACGATAGCGTGAATTGGCTGAAGAGGTCTTTCGCCGACGGCAGGAACGCCGACGTACAGGTTGCCGCGGTCTGCACCGGTGCCTTCCTGCTCGGCGCCGCCGGCCTGCTCGACGGCCGCCTGTGTACCACCCACCACGCCCATACCCGCCGCCTGCGCACGCGGCACCCCGCCGCCTCGGTCATCGAGAACCGGGTCTTCGTTCGCGATGGCAATGTGTGGACGTCAGCCGGCGTGGCTTCGGGCATCGATCTGGCGCTGCGTCTGGTGGCCGATGCCTATGGCGACGAAGCCGCCATCGCCGTGGCGCGCGACAACGTGGTGCCCTTCCGCCGCTTCGGCGGCGATCCGCAGCTCGCCCCGCAGCTGCGCGCGCGCTCGCACGGCAATCCGCTGGTGCATGCGGTACAGGACGCGATCTCGCGGGAACTCGACACCAATGTTGCCGACCCGCGCTTTGCCGACCGCTTTGCCATCAGCGTGCGGCACCTGTCCCGCGTGTTCCACGAAGAAACCGGCCTCACGCCCAAGCAGTACCAGCTCACGCTACGCATGGCGCGCGCGCGCAAGCTGCTGGCGTCGTCATCGTTGCCGGTGGAAGAGATTGCGCTGAAAAGCGGCTTCGCCAGCGTGCAGGCCTTCCGCGCGTGCTGGAACAAGGCAGAGCCGGCCACGCCGAAGGCCTACCGGCAAGCCCGCGCCGGCAGCGCGGAATGACCGCGCTCAGGTGTGCATCAGGATATTGACCAGCCGGCCCAACGGATCGCGCACGTAGAAGCGGCGCACACCCCACGGCTCGTCCGCGGGACCGTACTCGATGGCGAAGCCGCCGGCCAGCATGCGGCGATGCGCCTCGTCCACGTCATCGACCTCGATCGACAGGTCCGGCACCGGCGTGCCGTTGCCGCCTTCCGTGGCGAAACTGAGCTGGACGGTCATGGTCGAGGTGCTGCCGTAGGTCCGGATCCAGCCGTGGTCCATCAATACGTCCAGGCCCAGGATGTCCTGGTAGAAAGCGCGGGCACTGGCCGGGTCGGCGACCGCGATGTTGGCAACGATCCGGTTGACCTTCATGCCCGCTCTCCCCTTACTTCGCCACCGGCATGGTGAACTCAGCGCCCTTGGCGATCGAATCCGGCCAGCGCTGCATCACGCTCTTGTAGCGCGTGTAGAAGCGCACGCCCTCTTCGCCATAAGCATGGTGGTCACCGAACAGCGATCGCTTCCAGCCACCGAACGAATGCCAGGCCATCGGCACCGGGATCGGCACATTGATGCCGACCATGCCGACCTGGATCTGCCGCGCGAATGCACGCGCGATGCCGCCATCGCTGGTGTAGCACGACACGCCGTTGCCGTATTCATGCGCATTGATCAGCGCCACCGCTTCGGCAAAGTCATGCACGCGCACTACCGACAGCACCGGGCCGAAGATCTCTTCCTTGTAGATCGTCATATCCGGCTTGACGTTGTCGAACAGCGTGCCGCCGACATAGAAGCCGTTCTCATGGCCGGGTACGGTATGACCGCGGCCATCCGTGACCAGCGTCGCGCCCTCTTCCACGCCCTTGGCGATATAGCCCTCCACCTTCGCCTTGTGCGCAGCGGTTACCAGCGGACCCATTTCGGCGTCGGACTCCATGCCGTTGCGGATCTTCAGCGAGCTCGCACGTTCGGCGAGGCGCGGCACGAGCTTGTCAGCGACATCGCCCACGGCCACGGCGACCGAGATCGCCATGCAGCGTTCGCCGGCAGAACCATACGCGGCACCGATCAGCGCATCGACCGCCTGGTCGAGATCGGCATCGGGCATCACCACCAGGTGGTTCTTGGCGCCGCCCAATGCCTGCACGCGCTTGCCGTGCCTGGTCCCTTCCGTGTAGATGTACTCGGCGATCGGCGTCGAGCCGACGAACGACAGCGCCTGCACATCCGGATGCGCAAGCAATGCATCGACGGCTTCCTTGTCGCCCTGCACGACATTGAACACGCCATCGGGCAAACCAGCCTGGCGCAGCAGGTCGGCAATCAGCAGGCTCGGCGACGGATCACGTTCCGACGGCTTCAGCACGAAGGTATTGCCGCACGCCAGCGCCACCGGGAACATCCACATCGGCACCATCACCGGGAAGTTGAACGGCGTGATGCCGGCCACCACGCCCAGCGGCTGGCGCAGGTTCCAGTTATCGATGCCGCCGCCGATGTTGTCGGTGAAGTCGGTCTTGAGCAGGTTGGGGATGCCGCAGGCAAATTCCACCACCTCGATGCCGCGCGTGACTTCGCCCCTGGCGTCCGAGAACACCTTGCCGTGCTCGCGCGTGATCAGCGCGGCCAGGTCGTCGTGGTGCTGGTCGAGCAGTTCCTTGAACTTGAACAGGATGCGCGCGCGGCGCAGCGGCGGGGTGTCGGCCCAGGCGGGGAATGCCGCATGGGCGGCGGCAACGGCGTCGGCCACGTCCTGCGTGGTGCCGAGCGCCACGCGTGCTGCGACTTCGCCGGTGGCGGGGTTGAACACGTCCGCCAGGCGCTGGCCGCCGGCGCGGCGCACAGCGCCGCCGATGAAATGGTGGATCTCGGCCAGTTGCCGGTTTTCTGCGATGCTCACTTGGGATTTCCTTCGATAGCCGCGGCACGCAAGTCAGCGCGCCCCCGGCATGCAATCAGGGAGGCCGGACCCGCAGGTCCGGCGGCAATGCGATGCGGCGCGCGCCGCTTACTTGATGTCCTGCAGCGCCTTCTTCACCGTATCGAACAGTTCCCCGATCTGGGCTTCAGAGATGATCAGCGGCGGCGAGAACGCCAGGATGTCGCCGGTGTAGCGCACCAGCACGCCGAGTTCCAGGCACTTCAGGAAGGCCTCATACGCGCGCGCGCCGGGCTGGCCGGGACGCGGCTCCAGCTCGATGCCGGCAACCAGGCCGTAGTTGCGGATGTCCTTCACGTGCGGCGCACCGCGTACCCCGTGCACCGCGGCTTCGAACACCGGCGCCAGTTCGGCGGCGCGGCCGAACAGGTTTTCGCGCTGGTACAGGTCAAGGGTGGCAATGGCGGCAGCCGCGGCCAGCGGGTGGCCGGAGTAGGTGTAGCCATGCAGCAGCTCGATCGCGCCCGGCGCGGCCGAATTGACCACGGTGTCATGCACTTCGCGGCGCACGGCGACGGCGCCCATCGGCACCGCGGCGTTGTTGATCGCCTTGGCCATGGTGATCAGGTCCGGCGTAACCTTGAAGCGCTCGGCCGCGGTGGCGGCGCCGAGGCGGCCGAAGGCGGTGATGACCTCGTCGAAGATCAACAGGATGCCGTGCTTGCTGGTGATTTCACGCAGCTTTTCCAGGTAGCCGACCGGCGGCACCAGCACGCCGGCGGAGCCTGCCAGCGGCTCGACGATCACGGCGGCAACGTTGGACGGGTCGTGCAGCGCGAGGATGCGCTCCAGCTCATCGGCCAGGTGCGCGCCCCACTGCGGCTGGCCCTTGGAGAAGGCGGCCTCGGCGATATTCAGCGTGGCCGGCAGGTGGTCGGTGCCCGGCATCAGGTTGGCCGAGAACGCCTTGCGGTTGGGGCCGATGCCGCCCACCGCCATGCCGCCGAAGCCCACGCCGTGATAGCCGCGCTCGCGCCCGATAAAGCGCGTGCGCTGGCCTTCGCCGCGTGCACGGTGGTAGGCCAGCGCGATCTTCAGCGCGGTGTCGACCGACTCCGAGCCAGAGTTGGTGAAGAAGATGCGGTCGAGCCCCTGCGGCATGATCGCGGCCACCTTGGTGGCGGCCTCGAATGACAGCGGATGGCCCATCTGGAACGGCGGCGCATAGTCCAGCGTGGCGGCCTGGCGCGCTACCGCCTCGGCGATTTCCGTGCGGCAGTGGCCGGCGGCCACGCACCACAGGCCGGCGCAACCGTCCAGGATCTGGCGGCCGTCGTGGGTGGTGTAGTACATGCCGCTGGCCGACGCCAGCAGGCGCGGCGCCGCCTTGTACTGGCGGTTGGCGGTGAAGGGCATCCACAGGGCATCGAGATCGGGAATCACGGTCTTGGCGGCGTCCATACGTCCTCCTAAGGGGGAATCGGGTCGGATTGGCTGGTGGCACGCTGACTGGCAGCGCGGCGGCAATGAGGGCCACTCTACCGGCGGCGTCTGGCCGACAAAATATACAGTCCGGACAAGATTGCCTTACCGTGCAGTTTGAACACGCAAAACCGTACAGGCAAGCGTCATCGGGGTGCCGCCAGCCCGCCGCTGTGCCACGACCGCTCTGGACCGCGGTACGCCTTCCCACGCTGCACTGCGGCAAATTTCGCTTTGCGGAAGACCACCGCGTCCTGGCCTGCCTCCAGCCGCTAAACTGTACAGGTTCACGCCTGCCCGAGTGCCTGATGCTGACCCTGAACCTGACCCGCACCCGCCGCGACGGCGACACCCTGACCGAGCAGATCGTGGCCGGCATCGCCGCACTGGTCGAGCAGCGCGCGCTGCGCGCCGGCACCGCCCTGCCCTCGGTGCGCCGCTTTGCGCAGCACCACCATGTCAGCACCTTCACCGTGGCCGAGGCCTACGGCCGGCTGACGGCGCTGGGCTACCTGGCGGCGCGCCCGGGCTCGGGCTATACGGTTGCACATCGCCATGCCCCGGCCGGGCACGCGCGCGCGCCGCAATGGGAGGCGCCGGGACTGAACGCAGCGTGGCTGCTGTCGGATGTGTTCGCCGACCACTCGGTGCCGATCAAGGCCGGCGCCGGCTGGCTGCCCGGCGACTGGCTCAACGAGGAAGGGCTGCACCAGGCCATGCGCGCCTCGGCGCGGGTGCCGGCGGCGCAGCTGTCGGGCTACGGCCATCCGTATGGCTTTGCTCCGCTGCGCGAGCATATCGCCGCCGGCCTGGGCCAGTACGGCATCCCGCTGCAGGCGCAGCAGGTAGTACTGACGCAGGGCGCTACGCAGGCGCTGGACCTGGTGGTGCGCACACTGCTGCGTGCCGGCGACAGGGTGCTGGTGGAATCGCCCTGCTACTGCAACCTCTTGCAGATCCTGCGGCTGGCGGGGCTGCGCGTGGTGGGCGTGCCGCGCTCGGCGGCGGGGCTGGATACCGACGCGCTGGACGATGCCATCCGCGCCCATGCCCCGCGCGCGCTCTTTATCAATACCGTGCTGCAGAACCCGACCGGCGCCAGCCTGAGCAGCATGAACGCCTTCCGCGTGCTGCAGCTGGCCGAGCAGCACCGGCTGCTGGTGGTCGAGGACGATATCTACCGCGAGCTGGCGCCGGCCGGCTCGCCGATGCTGGCGGCCATGGACGGGCTGTCGCAGGTGGTCTACATCAATGGTTTTTCCAAGACCATCACGCCGTCGCTGCGTGTCGGCTATCTGGCCGCCAGCCCCGACCTGGCCAAGGCCTTCGCGCGCACCAAGATGGCGGTCGGCCTGACCTCATCGGAAGTCACCGAGCGGCTGGTCTACTCGGTGCTGACCAGCGGCCACTACGGCCGCCATGTGGCGGCGCTGGCCGAGCGGCTGCGTGCGCAGCAGGATCGCGTGACGGAAAAGATGGAAGCCCACGGGCTGGAAGTGCTGCTGCGCCCCGAGGGCGGGATGTTCGCCTGGGCGCGCCTGAACGAGGCGGCGCAGGCGCGGCTGCAGGCCAGCCGCCGCGGCGGGCCGCTGCACGGCAACCGCCTCGCCACGCTGGCGCTGGAGCATGGCATCTGGCTCGCGCCAGGGTCGTATTTCGAGCCGGACGAGACCGATTCGCCATGGATCCGCTTCAACGTGGCCACCGGCGATGCGCCACAGCTGTGGCAGTTCTTCGACCGCCTGGCGCAGGCGCCGCGCGCGGCGTAGCACCCGGGCAGCATGGAGCGGTCAGCTCCAGAGGCGCTCGACGAGCCAGCCTGCGGTGGCGCAGAGTCCCAGCCAGGCGGTCAGGCAGATAGCGATAAAGCGATAACTCATCTTGGAATGGACAACAAAGTCGTGGAGGCAGTGTGAATTTTTCGTTAAATCATACATCCATTCATGAATGTATGTAAGGGCAGCGTGGATTCCCCGCTGGCAGCCAGGGTCTATTTGTACCGCAGGGAGCACACAAAGTACGCGCCAGCTGTCCCTGCAACCGTCAGGGACGCGGCCGCCGAAGCGCCGGGGCTCTGCTACCCTTGAGCCTGCATTGCCCCACACGGGGTGACGATTTCAGCTCTCCAGCGCAGCAGAACCAGACCATGCATAGCCACGACCTGTCCGCCTGGACCCACAGCCACGCCTTCGACGCCGGCAACCGCGCCGCCGAACGCGGCACACGCCTGGTGATGGCGATCACCGCCGCCACTATGGTGGTAGAGATCGCTGCCGGCCTTTGGTTCAACTCGATGGCGCTGCTGGCCGATGGCTGGCACATGAGCTCGCACGCGCTGGCCATCGGCCTGTCGGCCTTCGCTTACGCCGCCGCGCGCCGCTACGCCGGTGACCGGCGCTTTGCCTTCGGCACGTGGAAGATCGAGGTGCTGGCCGGCTTTGCCAGCGCGGTGTTCCTGCTTGGCATCGCGGCGCTGATGGCGGCCGGCTCGGTCGAGCGGCTGCTCAGCCCGCAGGACATCCACTACCGCGAGGCCATGGCCGTGACCGCGCTCGGCCTGCTGGTCAACCTGGGCTGCGCGCTGATCCTGGGCGGCCATGCGCACGGACACGACCACGGGCACGACCATGGCCACCATCACCACGGCCACGACCATGATCACGGCCACAGCCACCACCACGACATCAACCTGCGCGCCGCCTACATGCATGTGCTGGCCGACGCCGCGACCTCGGTGCTGGCGCTGGTCGCGCTGGCCGGCGGCTGGTGGCTGGGCTGGGCGTGGCTGGATCCGGTGATGGGTCTGGTGGGCGCCGCGCTGGTCGGCAGGTGGGCCGTCTGCCTCCTGCGCCAGAGCGGCGCCGTGCTGCTGGACCGCGAGATGGACCACCCGGTGGTGGAAGAAGTGCGCGAGGTGCTGGCGGGCCTGGACCCTGCCGACGCCAACGGCGAGGAGCGCACCAGTGTGACCGACCTGCATGTCTGGCGCGTGGGCCGGCAGCAGTTTGCCTGCATCGCCTGCCTGGTCACGCACGATCCGGCGCTGACCCCGCAGCGCGTGCGCGAGGCGCTATCCGTGCATGAGGAACTGGTGCACGTGACGGTGGAGATCAGCCGCTGCGAGGGCGCGCACTGAGGCGTGCCAGCGGTGCTTGCGGGTTCAGTCCAACTCGCACCACATGCATAGCGGCGGCGTATCGGTATGGCGGTGGAATTCGCTCGATGACATGACTTCGGCCGGCAGCTTCGCGGCCGGCACCAGCGTAAAACCGTAACGCGAGAAATAGCTCGGGCAGCTTGAGGCCAGCAGCACCGCGCGCCGCGCGCCGTTGGCGCGTGCGCGCATCAGCGCGGCGCGCACCACATGCGTGGCCACGCCCTGGTCGCGGTGTTCCGGCAATACGGCAACGCTGCGGATCACCACGGTCTCGCCGAAACGCTCGCCGGCAGCGCAAGCAATGATCTGCGATCCAAGGATGGCGACGTGGAAGTGCTCGAGCAAGCGGGCCACATCGTCCACGGGCAGGCCGCAGCGTTCCAGCACGCTGCCCACGGCTGGCGCGTCCGAGGGCATGGCCGCCCGGATCCGCAAGTCCTTGATCATCTGGAGCCTCTCTTTCTCACATCACCTCGCGACGGGGACACCATGGAAGCCCGGACATGGTTGTGCCGCCATCCGGCGGCACGGGTTGCACGCAGGCCATGTGGCCTGGCAGGCAACATTACCCGATTCAGTGGCGTTGTTCTATTGGGGAAGTAACGGAACAGAGGTGTCCGAAATGGCCCTCGCGATCACGGCAACTACGCGCACCACGACATGGCTGCCGCGCATGAACGGTCCCTGTGACACGCGTATGAAAATGGGGGAAATTGCGCGGGCGCACGCAAGACTGCCCGGCAACTTGTGCCAGGCAAAGAAAACTGGAGGCGGGGATACGGAATCGAACCGTCGTATACGGCTTTGCAGGCCGTTGCATCACCACTCTGCCACCCCGCCGCTGACGCCGCGTCTGTGCGACGCTACGTGCTGCGGGCCGCAGTGTAGCGGGAAATGGAAATCTTTGCAGGAGACGGCAAGGCTAGCCGATGCCGCCCATCGCGGACTGGATGTAGTTCTGCAACCCGACCTTGTTCACCAGTTCCAGCTGCGCCTCGAGCCAGTCGATATGTTCCTCGGTGTCGGCAAGGATATCGACCACGATCTCGCGCGAGACATAATCGCCGACTGACTCGAAGAACTTGATCGCTTCCTTGCAGCTGGCCTGCGACACCTGTTCGAGCTTCAGGTCGCAGCCGAGCATCTCCTCGGTGTTCTCGCCGAGCAGCAGCTTGTCCAGGTCCTGCAGGTTGGGCAGGCCATCGAGCAGCAGGATGCGCTCGATCAGCTTGTCCGCGTGCTTCATTTCCTCGATCGATTCCTCGTACTCGTGCTTGCCCAGCGCACCGAGCCCCCAATGCCGGTACATGCGGGCATGCAGGAAATACTGGTTGATCGCAGTCAACTCATGGCGTAGCTGGCCATTGAGCAACTGGATCACCTTTTTGTCGCTTTTCATGACTGCCCCCAACGCCCCCTCAAAACCGATGGACCCACTCTCATTTTCGTAATCACGAAAACCCCGCAGTGATTATCCCGCCGCGAACTTCATGGTAGTCCGGCAAGAGCGGACATCAAGCAGATTCGGCCTCGCCGCCGCATTTTCGCCGGGTTTTCACGCGCCATTGCGGATGCGAATACCAATGGTTTCCATTCGGTTTTCAAAAGCGCTTCGCTCGGCATCGTGCAAATAGAAGAGCGGGCGCACACGGCAATTGCCGCGCCGCCCGCCATCGGGAGCCACCCGTGAAAATCAGTCGAGCTTCGCGCCCGAATCCGCCACCAGCGTCTTCAGCACCGGCCAGTCGCGCGCATACAGCGCCTGCGCCTCGGCCGGCGAGCTGCCCACCGTGCGCAGCCCCAGCGCGACCAGTCGCTCCTGCATGTCGGGCGCCTGCAGGATGGCGCGCACTTCGCCTTCAAGCCTGGCGAGAATCGGCGCGGGCACGCCCACCGGCGCCACCAGGCCGATCCAGCCGACGGTCTTGAAGGCGCTGTCCTGCATGCCGGACTCAGCGAAGGTGGGCATGTCAGGCAGCGCGCTGCTGCGCTGCGTGCCGGTCACCGCCAGCGCCTTGAGCTTGCCGCTCTGGATATAGGGCTTGGCGGTCAGGATGCTGGCAAAGCCGAACTGCACCTGCCCGCCCAGCAGGTCCTGCATCATCGGCGCCTCGCCCTTGTAGGGCACGTGCGCGGCCTGGCCATGCACCAGCTTGCTGTAGTAGGCGCCGCTCAGGTGCGACAGCGAACCCACGCCCCACGAGGCATAGCTGAGCTTGCCCGGCCGGCTGCGCGCGTAATCGCCCAGTTCGCGCACGGTGCGCGCCGGCACCGACGGATGGGCCACCAGCACCAGCTGCGCATCGGCCAGCACGCTGATCATGGTCAGGTCCTTGCGCGGGTCGTAGGGCAGTTTCTGGTACAGGAACTGGTTGGTCAGCACCGACTGCGTCAGGGTCATCAACAACGTGTAGCCATCCGGCGCGGCCTTGGCCACGGCGTCGGTGCCGATGATGCCCGAGGCGCCCGCCTTGTTGTCCACCACCACGGGCTGGCCCAGGCGCTTGCTGAGCTTTTCGCCCATGGCACGGGCGATGGTGTCAGTGCCGCCGCCGGCCACATAAGGCACCACGATGCGGATCGGTTTGGCGGGATAGGTCTGTGCCGCGGCGGGCAGGGCCAGGCTGAGCGAAAGCCCGCCAATCAGCCCACCAGCGGCCAGCGCGAGCGATGCGCGTCGGTTCATGTCGTCTCCAGGTCGTCTTTATGGTTTTGGGGGACAACGTTAGCTGGCTTGAGAAATTACGTCCAATGCAATATTTTTCAGTTTTTGATGCAAGAATGATTAATTCATGGGTCTAAGGCAGCTGCATCACTTCGTCACGCTGGTCGAGCAAGGCAGTTTTGCCCGAGCCGCCGGCGCCCTGCACCTGTCGCAGCCGGCGCTCACCCGCAGCATCCAGGCGCTGGAAGCGGACCTGGGGCCGCTGATCGACCGCAGCTACGGCAAGGTGCGGCCAACCGCGGCGGGCATGCTGGCGCTCGAACGCGCGCGCCGCATGCTGCGCGAACAGCGCGAGTTGCGGCGCGACCTGCAACTGCTGGAGGAAGTAGAGATCGGCACGATCCGCGCGGGCTTCGGGCCGTTCGCGGCATCGTTCCTGCTCGATCCCGTGCTCGAGACGCTGGTGCGGCGCTACCCGCATCTGCGCATCGACCTGGAAACCGCGGACACGCCGGCCATGCGGCGTTCGCTCGAAGCGGAACGCCTCGATGTCTTTGTAGGCGAAAGCCGCAGCCTGGCGGAACTGGGACACCTGCAGATTGACCGGCTGCCGGCACTGGAAACGGCATTCTTCGTGCGCAGCGGGCACCCGCTGGCGCGGCAGCGCGAAGTCACCCTGGCCGAGCTGCGCGCCTATCCGGTGGCAGGGACGCGGCTGCCGGCGCATATCCTGCGCTTCTTCCGGCAGGCACTGCATCAAGCCAGCGGTGGCAGCGGCCCGGTTTCCGAGGACGCGCCCGGGCTGATGACCGTCACCTGCAACGACATGCACGCGCTGCGCTCGCTGCTGCTGGCCGTCGATGCCGTGGCGCTGGTACCCGTGGCGATGATGGCCGAGGCCTGCGCGCAAGGCATGGCCGTGGCCCTGCCGATGCACCCGCCAACCGAGCTGAGGGCGCAGTATGGGATCGTGTCGCTGGCCGGGCGCTCACCGTCGCCGGCCATGCGCGTCTTCGCGGCGCTGGTGCATGAAGCAGTGGCGCAAGCCGGCGGCGGTGCCGGGCTGTAGGACCAGGTCATGGCCCGGGCGTTGGGGATTCAGCCAGCAGCGACCGCGGGCTGCACAGCTTCGACACGCGACGGCAGGTGCGCGGCCAGCCGGCGGCGCGAGCGCTCAGGGTTGACCACGTACAGCCCGGCCAGCGCCACCAGCACGCCGGCCAGCGACGACACCGATGCGTCGATGGCGAGGATCGCACCGCGCTGTTCGCGTGGCCTGCGCACCACGCTGCTGCTGCTGGAAGCCGGCCGCCGGCTGCTGCGAGCGCACGCTGGAACAGGTCTCGATCCAGGAAATCTGCGCGCAGGCCGGCGTCACGACCGGCGCGTTCTACAGCCGCTTCGAAGGCAAGGATAGCTATTTCAGGGCGCTGCAAGCCCTGGTGCTGGCCACGCTGCGCAAGGGCATGGCCGAGCCGCTTGCGCAACTCCACCCGGCGGGCGCCTCGCCGGAACTGGAACTGCGCATCCGCTTTGCGCACCAGGCGCTGGCCGGCACGCTGCTGTACGCGCTGATCAACCGCGACAGCACCTTTGCGCTGTCGGACCGGCGGCTGGATATGGAGATGGCACGGGCGTTCCTGCTGTACGTGGCATAGCCACGCGCCGCCAATGCCAAGAGGCCCCGCGGGGCCTCTTGGTTCTTCCAGCAAGTGCAGCGGGGCTGCCCGCGCCTTACTCCACCGTCACTGACTTCGCCAGGTTACGCGGCTTGTCCACGTCGGTGCCACGCGCGCAGGCCGTGTGGTAGGCCAGCAGCTGCAGCGGCACCACGTGCAGGATCGGCGAGAGATCGCCGTAGTGCTCGGGCAGGCGGATCACCTGGATGCCGTCGGACGACTGGATCTGGGTGTCGCTGTCGGCAAACACGTACAGGCGGCCACCGCGGGCGCGCACTTCCTGGATGTTGGACTTGAGTTTTTCCAGCAGTGCGTCGTTGGGGGCGACGGTGACCACCGGCATGGCTTCGGTGACCAGTGCCAGCGGGCCGTGCTTGAGCTCGCCCGCCGGGTAGGCCTCGGCATGGATATAGGAGATTTCCTTGAGCTTGAGCGCGCCTTCCAGGGCGATCGGGTAATGCAGTCCGCGGCCGAGGAACAATGCGTTCTCGCGGCGCGCGAAGTCTTCCGACCAGGCGATGATCTGCGGCTCCAGCGCCAGCACGCCATGCAGCGCGGCGGGCAGGTGGCGCAGGTTGGTCAGGGCCTTGGCCTCGGCGTCTTCGGTCAGCAGGCCGCGCACCTTGGCCAGCGCCAGCGTCAGCATGTAGAGCGCGGCCAGCTGCGTGGTGAAGGCCTTGGTCGAGGCCACGCCGATCTCGGTGCCGGCGCGCGTCAGGAAGCGCAGCTCGGTCTCGCGCACCATGGCGCTGGTGGCCACGTTGCAGACCGCCAGCGTGTGCACGTGGCCAAGCGCGCGCGCATGGCGCAGCGCGGCCATGGTGTCGGCGGTCTCGCCGGACTGCGAGATCACCACCACCAGCGCGCGCGGATTGGGCACGGTCTCGCGGTAGCGGTATTCGCTGGCGACCTCGACCTGGGTCGGGATCCTGGCAATGCTCTCCAGCCAGTATTTGGCGGTGCAGCCGGAGTAGTAGCTGGTGCCGCAGGCCAGGATCAGCACGCTGTCGATGCCGGCAAAGACCTCGGCGGCGCCGCTGCCGAACAGCTCCGGCGAAATGCTTTCAATGCCTTCCAGCGTGTCGCCCAGCGCGCGCGGCTGCTCGAAGATCTCCTTCTGCATGAAGTGGCGGTACGGGCCCAGCTCCACCGACGCGGCGTGCGCTTCGACCACGCGCGCCTCGCGCTCGACCGGATGGTCGTCGACGTCGTGGATGGTCACGCCGTCCAGCGTGAGCTCGACCACATCGCCCTCTTCCAGGTAGATGATGCGGTTGGCGGTGCCGGCCACAGCCAGCGCGTCGGAGGCCAGGAAGGCCTCGTTCTCGCCCAGCGCCACCACCAGCGGCGAACCGGCGCGCGCGCCGACCACGCGGCCGGGCTGGTCCTTGGCGAACACGGCGATGGCGTAGGCGCCGTGCAGGCGCTTGGTCACCGCGCGCACCGAGGCGAACAGGTCGCCGCGCGTGGCACTGCTGGGGTAGGTGTAGGCCTGGTGGATCAGGTGGGCAACCACCTCGGTATCGGTCTGCGATTCAAAGCCGTAGCCGACCGCGCGCAGTTCTTCGCGCAACGGCTCGTAGTTCTCGATGATGCCGTTGTGCACCAGCGCGATGGTCTCGCCCGACAGGTGCGGGTGCGCGTTGACGGTATCGGGCTTGCCATGCGTGGCCCAGCGCGTATGCGCCACGCCGGTGAAGCCGGACAGGCCGGAAGCCTGCGTCTGCGCCTCCAGGTCGGCCACGCGCGACACGGTGCGCGCACGCTCGACCGCATCGTCGCGCACGACGGCGACGCCGCACGAGTCATAGCCGCGATACTCCAGGCGGCGCAGCCCTTCGATCAGGACCGGAACGATATTGCGCGTGGAAACCGCGCCGACGATGCCACACATGCTGAACCCCCGTTTGCTGGCGCCTGCCCGTAGACCTCAGGCGCCGGTATGAATCCTGTGGCGCCGCCTCGCCGAGGCGGCGCGTGCCCTGGCCGCCCGCGGGCGGCCCTCTGACGCTTACTTCTTCGGCTGCTTGACCGGCCGCTGCCAGGCGTCGATGGTCAGCTGCTTGGCCCGCGACAGCGTCAGCTTGTCGGCGGGCGCCTCCTTGGTCAGCGTGGTGCCGGCGCCCAGCGTGGCGCCGCGGCGCACCGTCACCGGGGCCACCAGCTGGGTGTCGGAGCCGATAAAGACATCGTCCTCGATCACCGTGCGGTGCTTGTTCACGCCGTCATAGTTGCAGGTGATGGTACCCGCGCCAATATTGACGCGCGACCCCACCGTGGCATCGCCCACATAAGCCAGGTGGTTGGCCTTGCTGTGCGCGGCCACCTGGGCATTCTTGACCTCGACAAAGTTGCCGATATGCACGTCCTCGCCCAGCTCGGTGCCGGGGCGCAGCCGCGCGTACGGCCCGATGCGCCCGGCGGGGCCAACCCTGGCCTCGTCGATATGGCAGAACGGGTGCACCTGGGCGCCGGCGCCGACGGTGCTGTTGCGGATCACGCAATGGGCGCCGATGCGCACACCGTCTTCCAGGTGCACGCGCCCTTCGAATACGCAGCCGACGTCGATGGTGACGTCGCGCCCGCAGCTCAGTTCGCCGCGCACGTCGATGCGGGCCGGATCCAGCAGCGTTACGCCGGCTTCCAGCAGCCGCCGGGCCTGGTTGCCCTGGTGGATGCGCTCGACCTCGGCCAGCTGCAGCTTGCTGTTGACGCCGAGCGTCTCCCAGATCGCCGCCGGCTGGGCCGAGACAGTCTCCACGCCATCGGCCACGGCGCGCTCGACCGTGTCGGTCAGGTAGTACTCGCCCTGGGCATTGTCGTTGCGCAGCGTCGACAGCCACTTGCGCAGGTGGCCGGTGGGGCACACGATAATGCCGGTGTTGATCTCGCGGATTGCCTTCTCGGCCTCGCTGGCGTCCTTCTGCTCGACGATGCGGACGATGCTGCCCGCGGCATCGCGCACGATGCGGCCGTAGCCGGTCGGGTCGGGCATTTCCACGGTCAGCACGCCCAAGCGCTGGGTGCCGGCTTCGGCCACGAGTGCCTGGAGCGTGGCAGCGCTGGTGAGCGGAACGTCACCATACAGAACCAACGTGGGCTGGCTGTCGTCCAACAAGGGAAGTGCCTGCATCACCGCATGGCCCGTGCCCAGCTGCTGGGGCTGTTCGGCAAAGGCGACATCGTCGGCGGCAACGGCCTCGCGCACGTGCCCGGCACCGTGGCCGACCACGACCACCAGCCGCGACGGCGACAGCGCACGTGCCGTGTCCAGGACATGCGCGAGCATGGGCCGCCCGGCTACCGGGTGCAGTACCTTGGGCAAATCGGAATACATCCGCTTGCCCATGCCCGCGGCGAGAATGACGATATTCACAAGGAGACCCCTAGGTGAGTGTGTCCGAAAATATTCTTGAAAACGCCAGCCGGGTGTTTGGCGGACTGCGCCGCCAGGCTTGGCGAAAACCTGCAGCCAGGCCTGCGCATAATCCCGCAAACCCTTGCCAGGACTTGGCTGGCAGTCATCTGGGTGGCCCGGTTGCGATGCGCGCCGATTTTAACATGGCGGTTTCTGCGCATCAGACCGTCGTTTCCGAATTTCACAATTGCTGGGCCCGGCGGATTTTCGCGATTCTGGGCGCGGCGGCCTTGTGCGCCTGCAGCGCCATGAAGCTGGGATACCAGCAGGGTGACCACCTGGCCTACTGGTGGATCGACAACTACGTCGATGTCAGCACGGCCCAGGAACCGCTCACGCGCGAGGCCATTGCACGCTTTTTTGCCTGGCATCGCAAGGCGCAGTTGCCGGAAATCGCCACCTTGCTGCAGCAGGCCAAGGCCGACGTGCGCCAACCGGTGACCCCGGCCACGGTCGAGCACTTCCAGGATGCCTCGCAGCAACTGGCGCGCAAGTCGTTCGAACAGGCGATGCCCGACCTCGCCGACCTGTTGCTGACGCTGACGCCTGAGCAGATCGGCCGCATGGAAAAGAAATTTGCCGAGGGCAATGCCAAGTACCGCAAGAAATTCCTGAATCCAGACCCTGCCGAGCGCGAGGAAGCGCGCTATGACAAGGTGATGGACTACGCGAGGCTGGTCTACGGCAACTTCTCCAGCGATCAGGAAAAGGCCATCCGCGCCAGGATGGGCCCGGTGGTGCAGAATGCCGAGGCGCGCTACGCCGAGCGCGTCGCCCGGCAGCAGGAATGGCTCAGGATGGTGCGCTACGTGCAGGCCACGCAGCCGCCCAAGGCGCAGGTGATAGACGTGCTGCGCCGCTTCCGCGAATACTGGCAGAACCCGCCAGCCAAGCATGCCGCCAGCCACGAGGCCAGCATCAATGCGGGCATCGCGCTGACCGTGGCCATCGCCAACATGACCACGCCGCAGCAGAAAGCGCATGCGCAAGACCGGTTCCAGAAATGGATCGACGACACGCATGCGCTGATACGCGAGAAGGCAAACGCCCCGGTGCAGTCGGCGGCGACAAACTGAAGCCCTGCCCAAAACGAAGCACGCCCGCGCAAGCGGGCGTTTTTCCATGCGGCGGGCGCTGGCGCTACTGCGTGCCGGCCTGCTCCGCCGCCGGTGCCGCAGCAGCCGCGGGCGGGCGCTCGAAGCGCACGAACTCCATCCGGTTCTCTTCCACGTTGCCGGCAAACATCAGCGGCTGCTGCTGGAAGGTGGTTTCGCCGAACAGTGACGCCTCATCCACCTTGGCCAGGCCGGTGGCCAGCCCGGTGAACGGGAACAGGTCGGTATCGGCCAGGTGCGACGGCACCACGTTGCGCAGCGCCGAGAAGATATTGTCGATACGGCCCGGGTTCTGGCGCTCCCAGTCCTGCAGCATCTCGCTGACCTTCTTGCGCTGCAGGTTTTCCTGCGAGCCGCACAGGTTGCACGGGATGATCGGGAATTCCATGGCGCGCGCGTACGACGCGATGTCCTTCTCCGAGCAATACGCCAGCGGGCGGATCACGATGTGCTGGCCGTCGTCGGTCGACAGCTTGGGCGGCATCGCCTTCATCTTGCCGCCGAAGAACATGTTCAGGAAGAAGGTCTGGACGATGTCGTCGCGGTGGTGGCCCAGCGCGATCTTGTTGGCGCCCAGCTCCTTGGCGGTGCGGTAGATCACGCCGCGGCGCAGGCGCGAGCACAGCGAGCAGGTGGTCTTGCCCTCGGGCACCTTCTCCTTGACGATCGAGTAGGTATCCGCCTCGACGATCACATATTCCACGCCGACCGACTTCAGGTACTCCGGCAGGATGTGTTCCGGGAAGCCGGGCTGCTTCTGGTCCAGGTTCATCGCGATCAGCTTGAACTTGATCGGCGCGCGCTTCTGCAGCGCCATCAGGACCGACAGCATGGTGTACGAGTCCTTGCCGCCACTCATGCAGACCAGCACGGTGTCGCCGTCCTCGATCATGCCGAAGTCGCCGATGGCCTTGCCGGTTTGCGATTGCAGCCTCGTCTCGAGGCGGTAGAAGTTGTTAGAGTGGCTCATGGAGCATCCTGTTGCGTGGCGCCCGCCGGATGGAATGGCCGGCGCGGCGCGAAGGGGCAACATTTTACTTTAGGCGCCCGCACGGTGCTGGCGCCAGTGGAACCGCGACTCAGGCCTGCTTGATATGGAAGACCTCGACGCCGACCGAATCGCAGTCCGGGTACACGTCGGGCTTCTCGGTCGAGACACGCACCGCGCGCACCTTGGGATGCTTCAGCATGGCGCGCGCGACGTCGTCGCACAAGGTTTCCTGCAGGTGCACGTGGCCCTGCGCCATGCGCTCGGCCACGGTGTTGCGCATGAAGTCGTAGTCGACCACTTCGTCGAGCTTGTCGGCCTGCGGGGTGCTCTGCGCCAGCGGCACGAACAGGTCGATATTGATCAGCACCCGCTGTTCGCCCTTCTTCTCGAATTCGTGCACGCCGATATTGATCTGCACTTCGTAGTTGCGCAGGAACATGCGTCGGCAGTCTTGCAGGCTGGGGTGGGAAAGGGCGGCGAGCATGGTCATGAGCGGGCTGCTGAGGGGGAAAAGGAAGCCGCGCCCGGCGGGCGCGGCACATCAGGCACTACGGTATTCGGTTGCTGGCTTCCAGCTTACTCGGTCAGGAACATCACGTCGCGCGCCAGCGGCATCAGGTGCTGGCCGCCGTCCACATACAGCGTGGTGCCGGTCACGGCGCGCGCCTGCGCCAGGTAGGCCACCGCCTGGGCGATGTCCTCGGGCGTGGATGACTGGCCCAGCGGCGTCACCCGGTGCGCGCGGCGGAAGCTCTGCTCGGACTGCTCGCCCGACACCAGCGTGATACCCGGGGCCACGCCCACCACGCGCAGGCGCGGCGCCAGCGCCTGGGCCAGCTGCACCGTGGCGGTCTGCAGCGCGGCCTTGGACAGCGTGTAGGACAGGAAGTCCGGATTCAGGTTATCCAGCTTCTGGTCCAGCAGGTTGATCACCACCCCGCGCGGTTCGGCGGCCTTGTCCTTGCCGGCGGCGGCGCCCAGCGCCTTGTGCAGTTCCCGCGCCAGCAGCAGCGGCGCGGCGACGTTGGTGCGCATATGCGTATCCAGCGACGCATATGAGAAGCTGGTCGCCACGTCGTACTGGAACAGCGAAGCGTTGTTGACCAGGCAAGCGGGCACGCCCAGCACGGCGGTGCAGTCGGCCACCAGGCGGCCGGTGGCGGCCTCGTCGGCCAGGTCGGCGCGCAGCACCGCGGCACGGCGGCCCAGCGCGCGGATCTGCGTGGCCAGGGCCTCGGCCTCGTCCACCGAGCGATGGCAGTGCACGGCCACGTCCCAGCCCTGCGCCGCCAGTTCAAGCGCGATGGCGCGGCCCAGGCGGCGCGCGCCGCCGGTCACCAGCGCCACGCCGCGGGCGGTGGCGCGCTGGCTACCAGTCTGGCTATGGGTCTGGTCAGCGGTCTGGCTGGCAGGAGTCTTGGATGCGGGCATTGCTACAATCGCAGGATGCAGAAAGCCGCTAGTTTACCCCTTCCCCCCGCCGACGCGCAGGCCGCGTCCGATACCCTTACGGCCCGCATTGGCGAATCCATCGATGCGGCCGGCGGCTGGATCGGCTTTGACCGCTATATGGCGCTGGCACTGTACGCGCCCGGCCTGGGCTATTACAGCGGCGGTTCGGCCAAGTTCGGGCGCGATGCCCGCGACGGCAGCGACTTCATCACCGCCCCGGAACTGAGCCCCTTCTTCGCGCGCACGCTGGCGCGCCAGTTCGCGCCGCTGATGGCACAGGGATTGCCGCGCATGCTGGAATTCGGCGCCGGCACCGGCCGGCTGGCGGCGGACCTGCTGCTGGGGCTGGAGCAGGAAGGCCAGTTGCCGGACACGTACGCCATCGTCGAGCTGTCGGGCGAACTGCGTGCGCGCCAGCAGGCCACGCTGGCGCAGCGCGCGCCGCACCTGGCGGACCGCGTCACCTGGCTCGATACGCTGCCGGCCAGCTTTGAAGGCGTGATCGTCGGCAATGAAGTGCTGGATGCGATGCCGGTGCAGCTCTACGCACGCAGCGGCGGCCGCTGGCATGAGCGCGGCGTAGTGCACAGCGTAGCGCGCAGCGACGATGCCGCCCCCGCCTTCCGCTTCGAGGACCGCCCGCTGGCCGATGCCGACATGCCCGAGGCACTGCGCGCCATCCCCGGCGACCACGACCTCGTCACCGAGACCCATGCCGAGGCCGAGGGCTTTATCCGCGCGGTCGGCGCCATGCTGGCGCGCGGCGCGGCCTTCTTTATCGACTACGGCTTCCCGGCGGGCGAGTACTACCACCCGCAGCGCGCCGGCGGCACGCTGATGTGCCACTACCGCCATCATGCGCACCCGGACCCGTTCCTGTACCCGGGCCTGCAGGACATCACCGCGCACGTGAATTTCAGCGGCATTGCGCTCGCCGCGGTGGATGCGGGACTGACCGTGGCGGGCTTTGCCTCGCAGGCGCGCTTCCTGATGAATGCAGGCATCACCGAGCTGCTGATGGCGCTGGACCCGTCCGACGCCCGCGCCTTCCTGCCGCAGGCCAATGCGGTGCAGAAGCTGTTGTCGGAAGCCGAGATGGGCGAGCTGTTCAAGGTGATCGCGCTCACGCGCGGCCTGGACGACAGCGAACCGATGGACGGCTTTACCCGCGGCGACCGCTGCCATACCTTGTAACGGCACCGGAGCCGCCATGCTGCGCTGGACCCTGACCATTTTCCTGAGCGTGATCATCCTGTCCGCGGCGCTGCCATGGCTGCAGAGGATCGGGCTGGGACGGCTGCCCGGCGACGTGCGCTTCCGCGTTTTCGGGCGCGAATTCGTGCTTCCGTTTGCGTCGACGATCCTGATTTCGCTGATGGCGCTGGCGATCGGCAAGCTGCTGTAGTTTTCGGAATCCCTTCGACGGCAGCGGCATTTCGGCAAGAGTGCCGAATTCGCGGTGTGCGGCTCGCAATGGGACCGCACGCTGAGCTACAAGGTCCGCTGGTTCGGCACGGCCGACCAGTATGCGCAGCGCTTCGAGAAGGAGTACCGCTACGAGGCGCCATACCAGGCAGCCGGGTCCCCCGCCGCGGTGCTGGCCTTCGCCGACGCCTTCGAGCGTGCCGGCTCGTTCGATACGGAGAAGGTCGGCTATGTCCTGGTGGCCGGCCAGCTGGCCATGGCCGGAACGGGTAGCGAACTGGGCCGGGACCCGGAGGTCGGCAGGTTGTTTCTTGGCACCTGAACCACTGCTGCGGCGCGGTGACGCCTTACAAGGAGATCCAAATGTTCAAGCATCTGCTCGTAGCGGTCGACGGCTCGGACCTGTCCGATACGGCCTACCGCAAAGCCATCGCGCTGGCCAGCTCGATACAGGCCCGCCTTACCGCGATCCAGGTCGTTGCGCACTATGACGTGATGCGCCTGCAGACCGCCATGCTCCAGGAAACCCGGCAACGCTTCATGCAGGAAGCCTACCGGCAGGCCGAGGCCTACCTGGCGACGATCGTGCAGGAGGCTGCCGCGGCCGGCGTGCCCTGCGAAATCGCCTGCCCCACCGGCGACCACATCTTCCAGGCCATCGTCGATGAGGCCGAGGCAAGGAAGTGCGACCTGATCGTGATGGCCTCGCACGGGCGGCGCGGGATGCAGGCGCTGGTGATCGGCAGCGAGACGCAGAAGGTGCTCACGCACACGAAGATCCCGGTGCTGGTCTACCGCTAGTGTCCTGTTCCGCAAATACCTTGCCATGAAATCGCCCAGTTGGCCGCCGTGCGTCGTTGCTCGTCGTTGCCATAGCTACGGCTATGGCGCCTCCTCGCGCCTAGCCTGACAGCCAACTGGACAATTTCACTTTGGCAAGTTATCTGCGGAACAGGACCTAGCGCGCCGGTGCGCCCGGTGCGCTGCGCTCAACCGCCGATGCGCGCCGCCACCGCCGCCACGCGCGCCGCTTGGACACGGTCGCGGATCTGGCCGACGTCATCGCCGCAGGCACGCGCGATAGCGCCGGCGTCGACCGCCGCCGCCGCCTCCAGCGCCGCCAGCAGGCGCGCCGCCTGCGGGTAGGCGCTCGACTCGAAGCCCTTGCGCCCGCGCAGGTCGGCCTCGCAGGCCTGCAGCGCCTCGGCGAAGCGTGCCGGCTTGCGCAGCGCATCGCAGCGCTCGAGCAGGCGCATCACCGCCGCGGCGCTGAACTCTTGCGAACGGTGGATATTGCCGTGCTCGCGCGCCACCACCAGCGCCAGGTCGCGGCATTCATTGGGCACGCGCAGGCGCACGCAGACGTCTTCGAGCAGCTGCGCGCTGCGTGATTCGTGACCGATATGGCGCGGCAGCACGTCTGCGGGCGTGGTGCCCTTACCCAGATCATGCACCAGCGCGGCAAAGCGCACCGTGAGCGGCGCGCCCATGGCGGCGGCCTGATCGATCACCATCATCACGTGCACGCCGGTATCGATTTCCGGATGGTAATCGGCGCGCTGGGGCACGCCCCACAGCCGCTCCAGCTCGGGCAGCAGCCGCGCCAGCGCGCCGCATTCGCGCAGCACCTCGAACATGCGCGACGGCTTCGCTTCCATCAGCCCGCGCGCCAGCTCCTGCCAGACGCGCTCGGGCACCAGCGCGTCGACCTCGCCCGCGGCGACCATCTCACGCATCAGCCGCATGGTCTCGGCGGCGACGCCGAATTCATGGAAGCGCGCGGCAAAGCGGGCCACGCGCAGGATGCGCACCGGGTCTTCGGCAAAAGCGTCGGAGACATGGCGGAACAGGCGCGCGGCCAGGTCGCGCTGGCCGCCGTGCGGATCGATGACCGGGCCGGTCAGGTTACCGTCGGCATCGACCGCGCGCGCCATCGCGTTGATGGTGAGGTCGCGCCGCACCAGGTCGTCTTCCAGCGTGACATCGGGCTCGCAATAAAAGGCAAAGCCCTTGTAGCCCATCGCCGTCTTGCGTTCGGTGCGGGCCAGCGCGTATTCCTCTTTGGTGCGCGGATGCAGGAACACCGGGAAGTCCTTGCCGACCGGCTTGTAGCCGGCAGCTTCCATCTGCGCCGGGGTCGCGCCCACTACCACGTAGTCGCGGTCCTGGCTGGGCTTGCCCAGCAATTCGTCGCGGATCGCGCCGCCGACGGCATACACCTGCATCGTTCTGGCCTCGTCATGTGCCGGCGCCCGGACCTGGCCCGCCGGCGGGTATTGCTCAGTGGTTGATGATTATCGCATCGGGACGATCAGGGGCCAGCCGGTAGGGTTCGTCGTCGGCCAGGAAGTCGCGCTCCTCGCGTGCGCCGGCAATCCATTGCTGCATTGCCGGCAGCGCCAGCATGAAGTCGGCGTAGGCCTTGGCGTCCTCGGCGTCATCGGGCAGGTGGATGCCGTAGGTGGCAAAGCGGCTCACCACCGGCGCAAAGAACGCGTCGGCCACGGTGAACCCGCCGAACAGGAACGGCCCGTTCGCGCCGTGCTGCTGGCGCAGCCCTTCCCAGATCGCGGCGATGCGCTCCACGTCGCGCTGCACGGCCACGTTCCAGCCGCGCCCGGGCAGCACCGCGGTCACGTTCATCGGCAACTGGCTGCGCAGGTTGCCGAAGCCCGAATGCATCTCGGCGCAGACGGCGCGCGCCACCGCGCGCTGGGCGCGCTCGGCCGGCCACAGGTTCTTTTCCGGGAAGCGCTCGGCCAGGTATTCGCAGATCGCCAGCGAATCCCACACCGTGACCTCGCCATCGACCAGCGCCGGCACCTTGCCCGCGGGCGAGTAGCGCGCGATCTCGGCGGCGAAGCTGCCGGTGAACAGGCGCACCTGCACTTCTTCGAAATCAATGCCGGCCTGGCGCAGCAACAGCCACGGACGCAGCGACCAGGAGGAATAGTTCTTGTTGCCGATGACAAGCTTCATCGTGGGTCCTTGGGGGAGGAAACGGAGGGAGACGGCGCAGGCGCGGCGCCTGCCGCCTGCAGGACGGCGTGGCGGCCGCGCGCCGGACTGGTCATTCTGCCAGTGCTGCCGCCCGCGTCAAAGTGAATTGCGCTAGCAACCGATATGAAATCCGGTCACATAGGGCGCACCGGGCTGCCGGCGCGTCAGCGGTGCACACTGGCCCGCATATGCGTCATCGCGGTATCGCGGTTGCGCCCGGCCAGCGCGTCGGTCATGACCGACTCCAGGCTGACCGGATGCAGGTTCAGTTCGGGTGCGACCGGGTGCTCCAGCACATTGTCGAGCTGCATCGAGTCGAGGTTGTCGCGCGACAGCATCGGTTCGCCCGGCATATGCTCCATGATGGTGGCCTGCACCCGTGCCAGCGCATCGGGCAGCGCGATCACCGGGCGCGGATGCCCGGAAGCGCGGCCGGCAAAGCGCACCAGCTCTTCCAGTGTATAGACCCGCGGGCCGCCCAACTCATAGCCGTGGCCGATGGTTGCCGGGTTCACCATGGCATTCAGGTAGGCCTGCACCACATCCTGCACGAATACCGGCTGGAAGCGCGCATGCGCGCACGCCAGCGGCACCACCGGGGCCATCTGCTGCATGTGGGCGAACAGGTTCAGGAAATGGTCGTCGGGGCCGAACACCACCGAGGGCCGGAAGATGGTCCAGTCCAGCCCGCTGGCACGCACCACGCGCTCGCCGTCGCCCTTGCTGCGCAGGTACATCGACGGCCCATTGCTGTCCGCGCCCAGCGCGCTCATATGCAACAGCCGGCGCACGCCGGTGGACAGGCACGACGCCGCGATCTGCCGCACCATCTCCACATGCGCGCTGGCAAAGGCTTCGCCGTAGGGGTCGGCGCGCTCGCCGTGCAGCACGCCCACCAGGTTGACGACGATGCCATCCACGCCCAGAGAGCCGATGGCGTCGTCCAGCGCGGCATTGTCGGCCAGGCCCAGCTCCACCACTTCCACGCGCGGCAGCAGCAGCAGATGCTGCGCGTGCTCGATATTGCGCGTGCCGACCACGATGCGGTCGGGGGCGATGGGGGAATCGGGGTTGGCGCCAGGCTCAAGCGGCGCGCCCGAGGCCGAGGCAGCCCCGGCCAGGCGCGAGACGAGGTGGCTGCCGATAAAGCCGGCGCCACCGATAACGAGGACGTTGCTGGTCTGCATGATGCCTCCGTGCCAAGAAAACTGCACGCCGCGGCACCCTGAGCCAGCCCGGGCCCGCCGGATCGTCCCGGCAGGGCCCGTCCTGCCCGCCCCCGCAGGGGCAATTTCAGGGCAGGCTGGTGGTAGTCACCGCCGACGGCGCGACCATGCCCAGGCGCGATTTCAGCGACTGCGGACGGCCACTCATCAATGCAGCATAGTACGTGGCGTTGGAAAGCACATTCTTCACATAGCCGCGCGTTTCATTGAACGGAATGGTCTCTGCAAAGATCGCGCCTTCCACCGGCCGCACCAGTGTGCTGCGCCAGGCCTTGGGCCGGCCCGGGCCGGCGTTGTACGCAGCCGAAGCCAGCGTCCACGAGCTGTCCAGGTCGGTCAGCACCATGTTCAGGTAATTGGTGCCAAGCAGGATGTTGATATTGGGATCGCCCATCATCGACGGCGAAAAGTCGTTCATGCCGATCTTGCGCGCGACGTACTTGGCCGTGGCCGGCATCACCTGCATCAGGCCATGTGCGCCCGCCGACGAGCGCGCATTCATGATGAAGCGCGATTCCTGGCGGATCAGGCCGTAAACCCACGCCATGTCAAGGCCGACATCGTCGGTGGCGCGCTGCATGATGTCGCGGTACGGCATCAGGAAACGCAGCGTGAAATCATGTTCGTTGCGGGTGCGGTCGGCGGAGTTGACGGTGCGGTCCAGCAGCTCCAGGCGGCGCGCATACTCGGCCGCGGCCAGCAGCTCCCGGTCGCTCATATTGCGCAGTTCCCAGTTCCACTCGCGGTTGCCTTCGAAGCGCAGGTTCATGTTGTAGAACTTCTGCGCCCGCTGAAAACCGGGGCGCGAACGCATGGCCATGGCCTCGGCGTCGCTGACGGTGGTGCGCGCCGGCAGCGTGATGCGGTTGCCCAGCTCTTCGCTGGCCAGCTGCCCGTAGAAGTTGAACTGGCCGGCGATCTGCTGGAAGTTCTGCTGGGCCTCGGTGTCGCGGCCGTCGGCCTTGAGCGCACGGCCATACCAGTAGATCCAGGCCGGGTCCTTGGCGCGCAGTTCGGGGCGCATCAGCTCCACCGCCTGGCGCACCTGCTTCCAGTCGCCCTGGCGCAGCGCGGCGCGCACGCGCCATTCCTGGGTGTCGTCGGAGAGCCACTGGTTGCCGCCCAGGTCCATCTGGCGGCGGTAGTAGCCGGCCGCGTCGGGCAACAGCTTCCTGGCCGCGAACTGGCCGATCACGCCCCAGGCCGCGCCCTGCTCGTCGCGCGACAGCGCGCCCTGGGCCGTGCCGAGGTAGGCGGCAGCCTGCGACGGGTCGCTGCGCGCCATCTTGACGATGGTGGCGAGCGTATCGCCATCCGCGCGCGCGTCGGGCACCAGCGCGGCGATCTTGCCGGCCAGCGTGACATAGTTCTGCTCCAGCGCCAGCCGCGCCTGGTAGGCGACATCGCTGCGCTGGATCTGCTGGCTTTGCGCCAGGTAGCCGATCAGGTCGACACAGCCTTCGCCGTAGTACCTGGGGTCGCTCAGCACATTGCGCGCATCGGCGGCCACGTTCTGGCCCTTGAGCGCGCGCGACAGCAGCGCATAGCACTCGACCTGGGTATCGTCCTTGAGCGCGAACTGCGGATATTCGACATCGAAATTGGCCCAGTCGCGCTTCTTGCCCAGCACCAGCAGCCAGTCATTGCGCATGCGGTCGGCAATGGCGTCGCCCTTGTAGCGCTGCAGGAACACGCGCACCTGGTCGTCGGGCGCATCGATGCGCGCCAGGCCGCTGGCGTCGAACAATTGCGGCTTGATGCGGAAGTACTCGACATAGGACGGGACCGGGTAGTCCACCAGCGTGGCCGAGATCGCGTAGGCACGCTCCACGTCGTTCTTGCGCGCGGCTTCGCGCAGCGCGGTGAAGGCCTCGTCGGGATCGCTCGGGATCACCGCCGCCTGCGGGCGCGACACCGCCTGCGGGCGCTTCTGCGCATGGACGGGCGTGACAAGCAGTGCACATGCGAGCGCGATCCAGGCGGCCCGGCCGGCACGCTGCAGATATACTCCCTTCAGCATTCTTTGCTTCCTTGTCGATGACGGCGGCGCCGGCGCCTGCAATCTTGTGCCCAGCCGCGGTTCCGCCGTTCGTGTTGGTTCGGACGAGGGGCATTATCCCACGCCATGTCATCCACTCCTGCCACGACCGCACCCACCCCCGCCGCCGAAGACCGTCGCGCCCTGCGCACGCAGTTGCTGGCGCAGCGCGCCGCCCTGCCCGCACGCGCCGAAGCCGACGCCCGCATCGCCGCCGCGCTGTCCGGATTGCTGGCCGGCCTGGCCGTGCGCTGCCTCGGTTTCTACTGGCCGATCCAGCAGGAGTTCGACGCACGCGACGCGGTCGGCATCTGGCTCGCCGCCATGCCTGGCCGCAGCGCCGCGCTGCCGTCGGTCAGCCGCCCGGGCGCGCCGCTGGATTTCCACCTGTGGACACCGGACACGCCCATGGCCACCGGCCACTACGGCATCCCGGTGCCGGACGGCACTGAGGCCGCGACGCCCGATGCGCTGCTCATTCCCTGTGTCGGGTTCAGCCCGGACAAGTTCCGCCTGGGCTACGGCGGCGGCTTCTACGACCGCACGCTGGCGGCCATGGCGCAGCGGCCGGTGGCGATCGGCATTGGCTACGAAAACTGCCGGGCACCGTTGCAGGCGCAGCCGCATGACATCGCCATGGACTGGATCGTCACGGAATCCGGCGCGTTCTAACCTTGCTTGGCCTCGTCGCGCCGCACCAGCTCGTCCACCAGCGCACGCATGCAGCGCCAGTGCGAGCCCTCCCAGAACACGCGCCGGCACTGGTCGCAGGTGACAAAGCTGCGATGGCGCTCCAGCACCCCTTGCGGCACGCGCCCGGCCGCACCCGCCGCATCCAGCGAGCGCAGCGGCGCATTGCAGTCCAGGCATAGCGAAAACGGCCGTGCGCTGCGCGCCAGGTCCAGCCGCGCAAAGATCTCCCGCACCTGCAGTTGCGACTTGATCGCGCGCACATAGCAGCCGTGGGTGATGCCGCGGCGCTTGAGCAGCTCGCGGTCGCGCGTCAGCACGACGCGGCCCTGGTCGACGGCGATGCGCTCGATCTCGCTGTCTTCGAAATGGTTGTCGTAGAGGGTGTCGAAGCCGGTCATGCGCAGCAGGTGCGCCAGGCCGCCCAGGTGCGCATCGGCGACAAAGCGCATCACCCGCAGCGGCTGCTCGCGTACCCGCAGCAGCGGGGACACGTCGAGCCGTTCGAACTTGGGATAGACCGAGACCCGGTCGCCATCGCACAGCTGCCGCTCGAACCCGGACGATTCGCCATTGACCAGGATCAGCTCGACTTCGGTATGCGGCACGCCAAGCGCCTCGATCATGTGCTTGACCGTGGCGGCGCGCGCGCAGGCGCAGGACAGGTCACGCCGGCGCTGGTCCGGCGCGAGGAAGTCGTTCAGTTCCTCGTAGAAGCGGAAGGTGGCGGTGACCATGGTGCCGAGTATGGCACCGATCGCAGGCATCGTGGGAGCACCACAAGCGCCCGCAGCAGGCTCCCCTCGCCCGCTTGCGGGAGAGGGGAGCAAACACTCAGCCCGCATTCCCCAGCCGCAGCGCCGCCTCCACCGCCAGCTTCGCCCATGGCGTCATCGCGCCAGGCGATTCCAGCGCCGCCGGCGGCAGGCTCAGGTAGTGGCGCATGGTGACCTCACGCTTTGCCGACTGGTAGCGGAAGGGTTCGCTGCCCTCGGCCTCGAACTTGCCGCGCGTGGCGTCATCCGCCTTCAGGTAGCAGGTGCCTCCCGACACCAGCGCAAACATCAGCCCGTCATAGAACAGGCCATGGCCGCCAAACATGCGCTTGGCCGTAATGGGACCGATGCGCGCCGCCAGCGGCCCCATCAGCTCGAGCAGATGTTCGATGAAGGGATCGGGGCGGCGCGTGGCCATGGCGGCCTTTACAGCTTCAGGCGCTGCCAGATCGCCTTGGTGGCGCCGGCGGCATTGAGCGTGTAGAAGTGCAGGCCCGGCACGCCCGCTGCGAGCAGGCGCTCGCACAGCGCGGTGACCACGTCCAGGCCGAAGGCGCGGATCGATTCGCGGTCGTCGCCGAAGCTCTCCAGCCGCTTGGCCACCCAGCGCGGCACTTCGGCGCCGCACGACTCGGAGAAGCGCATCAGCTGCGTGTAGTTGGTGATCGGCATGATGCCCGGCACGATCGGCACCTCGAGGCCGGTCGCGCGCACGTCATCGACAAAGCGGAAGTAGGCGTCAGCGTTGTAGAAATACTGCGTGATCGCCGAGTTGGCGCCGGCCTTGACCTTGCGCACGAAGTTCTCGAGATCGTGGCGCGGAGACTTGGCCTGCGGGTGGTACTCCGGGTAGGCCGCGACTTCGATGTTGAACCAGTCGCCGGTCTCGGCACGGATAAACTCGACCAGTTCGTTGGCGTAGCGGAACTCGCCGATCTCGCCCATGCCCGAGGGCATGTCGCCGCGCAGCGCGACGATATGGCGGATGCCGCCGTCGCGGTACTGCTGCAGGATAGCGCGGATGCTCTCGCGCGACGAGCCCACGCACGACAGGTGCGGCGCGGCCTCGATGCCTTCGCGCTGGATTTCCAGCACCGCGTCCAGCGTGCCCTGCTGCGTGGTGCCGCCGGCGCCGAACGTCACCGAGATGTACTTGGGCTTGAGCGGGGCCAGCTGCGCACGCGTGTTGCGCAGTTTCTCCGTGCCCTCCGCCGTCTTGGGCGGGAAGAATTCAAAGCTGAAGTAGCGGTCTTGCATGATGGTGGCGCACCGCGTTGGCGCGGCGCGCGGTATGGGATTCGTGTCAGTGCAGGCCGCGTCAGGCGGTGCGTTCGCCCAGCAGCAGGCTGGCCAGCAGCCACGAGATCACGCTGTACAGGATGGAGCCCAGCAGGGCCGCCCAGAAACCGCCGACGGTAAAGCCCGACAGCAGGTTGCCGACAAACAGGAACAGCAGCGCGTTGATGACGAAGATAAACAGCCCCAGCGTCAGCAGCGTGACCGGCAGCGTCAGGATCACCAGGATCGGACGGATCAGCGTATTGACCAGGCCCAGCACCAGCGCCGCCAGCATCGCCGAGCCAAAGCTCTGGATGTGGATCGACGAGATGATGTATGGCAGCACGAACAGCGCAACAGCGTTGATGATCCAGACGACCAGTAATCTCATGACGGCTCCTTGAATGTGGTTTCTCCCCCTCTCCCGCAAACGGGAGGGGGAGCCCTGCCTTCCTGTGCGGATCAGTAGCGGTAGTGGTCGGCCTTGTACGGGCCTTCCTTCTTCACGCCGATGTACGCGGCCTGCTGTTCGGTCAGCTCGGTCAGCTGCGCGTTCAGCTTGCGCAGCTGCAGGCGCGCCACCTTCTCGTCCAGGTGCTTGGGCAGCGTGTAGACGCCGACCGGGTACTTGCCGCTGTCGCGTTCCTGCCAGAGTTCGATCTGGGCGATGGTCTGGTTGGCGAACGAGCTGCTCATCACGTACGACGGGTGGCCGGTGGCGCAGCCCAGGTTCACCAGGCGGCCCTTGGCCAGGATGATCAGCTTCTTGCCGTCCGGGAACTTGACGTGATCGACCTGCGGCTTGATCTCATCCCATTCGTACTTCTCGATCGAGGCGATGTCGATCTCGTTGTCGAAGTGGCCGATATTGCAGACGATGGCCTGGTCCTTCATCTTCGCCATGTGGTCATGGGTGATGACATGGTAGTTGCCGGTGCAGGTGACGAAGATATCGCCATGCTCGGCGGCGTAGTCCATGGTCACCACGCGGTAGCCTTCCATCGCGGCCTGCAGCGCGCAGATCGGGTCGATCTCGGTCACCCACACCTGGGCCGACAGCGCGCGCAGCGCCTGTGCGCTGCCCTTGCCCACGTCGCCGTAGCCGGCCACGATGGCAACCTTGCCGGCGATCATCACGTCGGTGGCGCGCTTGATGCCGTCCACCAGCGACTCGCGGCAGCCGTACAGGTTGTCGAACTTGCTCTTGGTCACCGAGTCGTTGACGTTGATGGCCGGGAAGCGCAGTTCGCCCTTCTGGGCCATCTGGTACAGGCGGTGCACGCCGGTGGTGGTTTCCTCGGTCACGCCGCGGATGGCTGCCAGGTTGCGGCTGTACCAGCTCGGGTCCTTGGCCAGCTTTTCCTTGATCGCGGCAAACAGGTAGGTTTCTTCCTCGCTGGTGGCCTTGGCAATCACGGACTGGTCCTTCTCGGCGCGCGCGCCCAGGTGCAGCAGCAGCGTGGCGTCGCCGCCGTCATCCAGGATCATGTTGGGGGTGCCGCCGTCCGCCCAGTCGAAGATGCGGTGGGTGAAGTCCCAGTATTCCTTCAGCGATTCGCCCTTGAACGCGAACACGGGCGTGCCGCCTGCGGCGATCGCGGCAGCGGCGTGGTCCTGCGTCGAGAAGATGTTGCACGAGGCCCAGCGCACGTCGGCGCCCAGTGCCTTGAGCGTCTCGATCAGCACGGCGGTCTGGATCGTCATGTGCAGCGAGCCGGCAATGCGCGCGCCCTTGAGCGGCTGCGCCGCTGCGAATTCGTCGCGGATCGCCATCAGGCCGGGCATCTCGGTCTCGGCAATGGCGATTTCCTTGCGGCCCCAGCCGGCCAGGTTGATGTCGGCGACGAGGTAGTCTTGCTTCAGGTCGGTCACAGCGTTCATGTTTCACTCCCGGTGAAGAGTGGCACGCAGGTGACGAGTACGGGGAATCTGGCAGCCGTGGCATGGCGCAAGGGCACATGCGAAGCACGCGGATAGGTCGACTCGCCTCCGTGCGGACCACGGATCAGCGAGCGCCGTTGAAGACAGTCCGAGCCTGGCGGATGGCATGGGGCGGCTGTGCCGCCGGCCGCGCGATGTGCTTCGCAGGCCTCCATCCGTTGCAACGCTCCTCGGAGTGGCGGTATTGTAGCGTGCCCGGGCGCCTTGCGCACCGGCTCCCTCCGATTCCTGCACAGATGATCCCAACGCCACCCCGTACCCTGACCATCGCCGGTTCCGACTCCGGCGGCGGCGCCGGCATCCAGGCCGACCTGAAGACCTTTTCCGCGCTGGGTTGCTTCGGCATGAGCGCCATCACCGCGATCACCGCGCAGAACACGCTGGGCGTGACCGGCGTGCACGCCATTCCCGCCGACATGGTGGCCGCGCAGATCGATGCCGTGGCCAGCGATATCGGCATGGACGCGGCCAAGACCGGCATGCTGGGCACCGCCGCCATCGTCGAGGCCGTGGCCGCGGCGGCTGACCGGCACGGCATCAGCAAGCTGGTGGTGGACCCGGTGATGATCTCGACCTCGGGCGCGACGCTGTCCGATGACGCCACCACGCAGGCGATGGTGCGGCTGCTGTTCCCGCGCGCGCTGCTGGTCACGCCCAACCTGCCCGAGGCTTCCTACCTGCTGGGCCGCAGGATCACGCGCCGTGCGGAGATGGAACAGGCCGCCGCCGACCTGATCGCGATGGGCTGCCCCGCGGTGCTGCTCAAGGGCGGCCACCTGGAAGACGGTGCCGCCGCCGGCGGCCTGGATGACCTGCTGATGCTGGCCGACGGCAGCGTGCGCGTGTTCACGCATCCGCGTGTCGATACCCGCAACCTGCACGGCACCGGCTGCACGCTGGCCGCCGCGATTGCCGCGCAGCTTGCGCGCGGCGATGCGCTGGAGCCGGCGGTGGGCACGGCGCTGGACTACGTGGCGCAGGCCATCGCGGCGGGCGCGGGGCTGCGGCTGGGTGCCGGCAACGGCCCGCTGAACCACTTGTTCGCGCCGCGCGCGCTGGGTTGACGGACATGCCGATGCTGGCCGATATCGACCTGCGCAGCGACCCGGCTGCCGCGTTCTACCTCAAGCATGAAGTTGTCGACGTGGTGTTCGCCACCGAACCCGGCGAGCTGATCAGCCGCGAGGGACCCAACCGCTACCAACCTGGCGATGCGCTGATCACCAGTCGCGGCGGCGACCGCTGGTGCGTCTCGCGCGACCGCTTCGACCCGAAATACGAGGCCGTGCCGCCGCTGGCGCACGGCCAGGACGGCGCCTACCGCAACAAGCCGATCCCGGTACTGGCGCGCGAAATGCACGAGGCCTTCAGCATCGCGCGCAGCGCCGGCGGCGACGTGCTGCACGGCAAGCCGGGCGACTGGCTGATGCAATACGCGCCCGGCGACTATGGCATCACCGAGCGCGCTCGTTTCGAACAGGTGTACCGGCCGCTGCAGGACTGAGCGACCAGGCCGATGCCGGGGTCAGTTGCCGCCGGCGGACAGCGGCACCAGCTTGAACGCGGCCCGCGCCACGCACACCACGGTGCCGGCAGCATCCTTGACCTCGCCCTCGCAGAATGCAATGCGCGCGCCGCGGCGCAGGCAGCGCGCCTCCAGCATCAGCTCGCCGCGCGCTGCCGCCAGGAAATGCGTGGACATGTCGATCGTGATCACGCCGGTTTCCAGCGGCGCATGCGAGCGCGCGGCGCCGCTCAGGGTGAAGTCCAGCGTCGCCATCAGCGTGCCGCCATGCACATCGCCGCGGCTGTTGACCAGCGACGGGTGCGCCGGCAGCCGCGTGCGGCAATAGCCCTCCTCGATAAGCTCCGGCTGCAGGCCGAAATAGCGCATCAGCGGCACGTCGATGCCGAAGTAGGGCTTCTCGGGCGTGCCGGGGGCGACGGGGGTGATTTCGGGGGCGGTCTGGCTGGACATGATGGGGGATGCTGGGTGGTTGGCGGGGGAATGCTGCCCAACATCATAACGGCGGGGTCCCGTTCGGTTCCCGCGGCTGGGCGAATGTCGCACAAATCCTGGCACCGCGCGCGCCCTTCAGAGCACCTGCCGCATCGCCACCCGCTGCCGCAGCCCCGCAGCACGCTGCGCCGCCAATGCATCGGCCAGCAGCGGACACAGCTCGTCGTCACGCAACTGGCGAAACCCGAGCGATGCATAGAACGGCGCATTCCAGGGCAGGTGGGCAAACGTGGTCAGGTTGAGCGAGTGCGATCCCCCCGCCCGCGCCCAGCCCTGCACCGCCCCTACCAGCGCCCGCCCAATGCCGCGGCGCCCGTGGTCGGGGTGCACATCCATTTCATCAAGGTAGGCGCACTCGCCGTTGCGGCTGGCCAGCGCAAAGCCGGCCAGTTCCCCATCGCGCTCGGCTACCCACAGGCGCGCTTCGCGCTGCGCGGCGGCCAGCACCGGCTCGGGCGTGCTGACCAGGCGCAGCAGTGCCGGCAGGTCCGTATCAGGGAAGAGCGCCGCGGCGGCCAGTTCGATATCGGCCAGGCGCGGCACCTCGTCCGCCGCTGCCAGGCGGATGTGCGCAGCAGCAGCCATGGCTGGCTCCGCGCTCAGGCAGCCGGGAACAGGCTGATCAGTTGGGCCACCGCGGCCGGCACGTCGTCAGCCTCGGTCACCGCGCGCACCACGGAGGCACTGCCGACGCCCACCGCCAGCACCTCGCGCATATTGGCCGCGTTGACGCCGCCGATGCCCACCAGCGACGGGATCACCGGCTGCATCAGCTTCACGTAGGCGCGGAAGCGGCCCATGCCCTGCGGCTGGGTCGGCATCACCTTGGTGGTGGTCGGGAAGATCGCGCCCAGCGCCAGGTAGCTGGGGCGGATCGCGGCCACACGCAGCATCTCGGCATAGCCATGGGTGGAGACACCCAGGCGCAGGCCCGAAGCGCGGATCGCATCGAGGTCGGCATCATCCAGGTCTTCCTGGCCAAGGTGGATGCCGTAGATGCCGCTCTGATCGCCGCCGTTGGCGGCGCGGTAGTCGATCGCGGCCTGCCAGTGGTCGTTGACGAACAGGCGCGAAGACGAGCCCTGCATGGCCTTCGCCGCGCGTGCGATCTCGGCGCGCACCGCGGCCGGGTCTTCGGACTTGAAGCGCAGCTGCACCGTCGGTACGTTCAGTGGCGCCAGGCGCTCGATCCATTCGGCGCTTGGCACCACCACGTACAGGCCCAGCGCGGGGCACGGCGCGAACGGCGCCGCGGCCTGCTCGGGTGCCACCAGGGCGGCGTGCCGTACATGCGGGAAGCGGGCAAAGTCAGACGGCCAGTCGGCCGAGCCCGGCTCCCAGGCGCGCGCCAGGCACAGCGCGTCGTGCGCGGGGAAATGCAGCGCCAGGCTGGCCAGCAGCACCGCGACGAAGGCGGGCGAATGCGGCTGGTCGGTGTCGGCGGCGACGGAGAAGACCCACGTGCCCATCGGCGAGCGCACGGTGTCGATCCACTGGCCGCCCTCGCGATCGGTCTCGATCAGCGTGGCGCCCGCGGCGGCGACGCGCGCGATCGTGCCTGCGTCGGCTTCGCCGTCGAACAGCAGCACGTCGTGGGCGCCGGGTTGCGCGGGCGCGTCGGCCAGGCGCCAGGCCTGCCACGGCTTGTCATCGACGCCGAAGGTCTCGCCATAGTGTTCCAGCACCGCCTGGCGCAGCGGGCCGTCGCTGGCGGCATGCACGGCGCGGCGGGTCATGCGCGCTGCTCCGTGCTGTCGGCGTGCCAGAACGGCATGCCGACCACCGGGGTGCTGGCCTGCGCCACCTCGCGCTCGGGCATCGGCCCGGCCAGGTAGGCGGTGCGGCCAGCCTCAACGGCCTGCGCAAAGGCGCGCGCCATATTGACCGGGTAGGCGGCCTGCGCCACCGCGGTATTGAGCAGCACGCCGTCGTAGCCCCACTCCAGCACCTGCGCCGCATGCGACGGCAGGCCCAGGCCGGCATCGACGATCAGCGGCGTGTCGGGCAGGCGCTCGCGCAGCACGCGCATCGCGTGCGGGTTGACCGCGCCGCGGCCGGTGCCGATCGGCGCGGCCCATGGCATCAGCGCCTGGCAGCCCACGTCGAGCAGGCGGCGGCACAGCACCAGGTCCTCGGTGCAGTACGGCAGCACCTTGAAGCCTTCCTTGATCAGGGTCTCGGCCACGGCCGGCAGGTTCAGCGTATCGGGCTGCAGCGTGTAGTCGTCGCCGATCAGCTCCAGCTTGATCCACGGTGTTTCGAAGACCTCGCGCGCCATCATCGCAGTGGTGATCACTTCCTGCGCGGTGAAGCAGCCGGCGGTATTGGGCAGCACCGGCACGTCCAGCGCCTTGAGCATCTGCCAGAAGGCCTGGCCGCCCTCGCCGGCGCCGACCGCGCCCTGGCGGCGCAGCGCAACGGTGATCATGGCGGGCCTGGAGGCCTGCACGGCCGCCTCCAGCGTGGCCGGCGACGGGTAGCGCGCGGTGCCCAGCAGCAGGCGCGAGCCGAACGACTCGCCATACAGCACGAACGGGTCGCGCAAGGTTTCGGAAGGTTCGAATGTCATGGGTCAGCCTCCCGTTACGGGTTGCACGAGGTCGATGCGGTCGCCGGCCGCAAGCAGGGTGTTGGCGTGGGCGCCGCGCGGCACGAACTGGCCGTTGACCGCCGCGGCAAAGGGGGGCACGATCTGCGCCGCGCTCACCGCGTCCGCCAGCGTGGCGGAATCGGCAAGGGCGAGCGGTCGGCCGTTGAGCAGGATTTCCATGTCAGTCATGCGTTAGTGCAGCAGCCCGCCGGGTGCGGCCATGGTAGCGGCAGCGGGCGCTTCGGTCACGGCTTCGATCATGCCAGGCCAGCGCAGCGCGGCCGGCACGGCATGGGCCGCGGGATCGCCCTTGAGCAGCGCGCCAACCACCGCGCACGCGGCCTCGGTCACCGCCGGCGCAATCAGAAAGCCATGCCGGTACAAGCCGTTGACGCGCACCACGCGCGCGCGCTGGTCCACGCGGATCGCCGGCAGGTGGTCGGGCCGCGTCGGGCGCCGCTGCACGTTCAGTTCCAGCACGCGGGCCTCGCCGAAGGCGGGATGCAGCGAATGCGCCGCCGACAGCAGCTCCAGCGCGGAACGCACGCTCATGGGCGAATCATCCTCGCTTTCCAGCTCGGTGGCACCGATCACGTACAGGTCGTTGGGCTTGGGCGCGATATAGATCGGGTAGCGCGGATGCAGCAGCCGCACCGGCCGATGCAGCCTGACGTCGGGCGCATGCACGCGCACCACTTCGCCGCGCAGGCCGCGCAGGCCCGGCTTGTCGCCGCCCGGCTGTGCGGGCCAGGCCGAGCGCGCGCCCAGGCCGCGGCAATCCAGCACCACGTCGGCACGGATGCCGAGCTTGGGCAGCGATTCGGCATCGACCTCGCCAGCCTCCCAGACGCAATGCACGCCTTCGCTGACCGCGCACGACAACAGCGCGCGCAGCGCGCCACGGTTGTCGAGCTGGCCTTCGCCGGCCAGCAGCAGGCCCTGCGGGAAGCGGCCCGCCAGCGCGGGCTCGACTTCGCCCACGCCCTTGCCGTCCAGCGCGCGCAGCCGCTGCGACACCAGTTCGGGCGGCGCCACCGCGCGCACGCGGCTGGTGAACAGCGACATCTCGGCGCGGTCGCGCGCATGCCAGACCACCAGCGTGCCGTCCTCCTGGAAGAAGACCGGCTCAGGCAACTCGGCCAGCCACGCGCGCCACAGGTCGACGCTGGCGATGCCCAGGTCGACGATGCGGCGCTCGGCGATGGCCGATTCCGCCAGCGGCGCCAGCATGGCCGCGGCCACATAGGCGGCCGAGCCCGCGCCGTCCGGACCGGCCCGCTCCACCAGCGCCACGCGGGCGCCGCTGCGTACCAGTTGCCAGGCGGCCAGGCGCCCGGCAAGACCGGCCCCGAGAATGGCGACGTCAAACGACTGCACTGCTGTCATGAGGGGTGTTGTGCCGGACGGCGCGTGCGGCCGCGCCGGCCTCCTTGTTGTCGGTGCCGCCGCGCGAGGCGCTGCGCGGCGGCGAAACACGAGCGGGCATGGATGCGAAGCCATGCCCGTACTGCCAGTCACTGCATCACGAGTAGATCTTGCTGCCCTTCTTCAGGAACTCGATCGACTTCTCTTCCATGCCCTGCTGCGCTTCCTTGGGCAGCGACGCCGCGTAGTCGCGCACTTCCTGCGTGATCTTCATCGAGCAGAACTTCGGCCCGCACATCGAGCAGAAGTGGGCGATCTTGGCGCCCTCGGCCGGCAGCGTGGCGTCGTGGTAGGAACGCGCGCGTTCCGGGTCGAGGCCCAGGTTGAACTGGTCTTCCCAGCGGAACTCGAAGCGTGCCTTGGACAGCGCGTTGTCGCGCAGCTGCGCGCCGGGCCAGCCCTTGGCAAGGTCGGCAGCGTGGGCAGCGATCTTGTAGGTGATGATGCCTTCGCGCACGTCTTCCTTGTCCGGCAGGCCAAGGTGCTCCTTGGGCGTGACGTAACACAGCATGGCGGTGCCCATCCAGCCGATATTGGCCGCGCCGATGCCGCTGGTGATGTGGTCGTAGCCGGGGGCGATGTCCGTCACCAGCGGTCCCAGGGTGTAGAACGGCGCCTCGTAGCAATGCTTGAGCTCTTCGTCCATGTTGGCCTGGATGCGCTGCAGCGGCACGTGGCCCGGGCCTTCGATCATCACCTGCACGTCGTGCTTCCATGCCTTGGCGGTCAGTTCGCCCAGTGTGCGCAGTTCGCCGAACTGGGCGTCGTCGTTCGAGTCGGCGATGCAACCCGGACGCAGGCCGTCGCCGAGGCTGAACGACACGTCATAGGCCTTCATGATTTCGCAGATCTCGTCGAAGTGCGTGTACAGGAAGTTTTCCTTGTGGTGTGCCAGGCACCACTTGGCCATGATCGAACCACCGCGCGAAACGATGCCCGTGACGCGGTCGGCGGTCAGCGGCACGTAGCGCAGCAGCACGCCTGCGTGAATGGTGAAGTAGTCCACGCCCTGCTCGGCCTGTTCAATCAGCGTGTCGCGGAACATCTCCCAGGTCAGGTCCTCGGCGATGCCGCCGGTCTTGTCCAGCGCCTGGTAGATCGGCACCGTGCCGATCGGGACCGGCGAGTTGCGCAGGATCCATTCGCGGGTTTCGTGGATGTGCTTGCCGGTGGACAGGTCCATGATGGTGTCGGCGCCCCAGCGGATCGACCACACCATCTTTTCCACTTCCTCGGCCAGCGACGAGGTCACCGCCGAGTTGCCCAGGTTGCCGTTGATCTTGACGCGGAAATTGCGCCCGATCGCCATCGGCTCCAGTTCGGTGTGGTTGATGTTGGCGGGAATGATGGCGCGGCCCGAGGCGATTTCCTGGCGCACGAATTCCGGCGTGATGTCTTCCGGACGCAGCGGCAGGCCGGCGCCCAGCGCATTGCCGGGATGCTGGCGCAGCAGCGCCTTGTAGTCGGGCTTGTCGTACAGCGCCTGCAGGTTCAGCGATTCGCGCAGCGCCACATACTCCATTTCAGGCGTGATGATGCCCTTGCGCGCATAGTGCATCTGCGACACGTTGGCACCGGCCTTGGCGCGGCGCGGATTGGTCAGCTGGGCAAAGCGCAGGTGTGCGGTGGCGGGGTCGTTGGCACGGTCGCGTCCGTATTCCGACGACAGGCCCGGCAGCACTTCGGTGTCGCCACGCTCTTCGATCCACTTGGCGCGCACGGCGGGCAGGCCGGCCTTCAGGTCGATATGCACGTCCGGATCGCTGTACGGGCCCGAGGTGTCGTACACCGGGATCGGCGGATTCTGCATCTCACCCTTGTCGGTGCGCGTCGACGTTTGCAGGATGGTGCGCAGCGGTACGCGGATATCGGGGCGGCTGCCCGTCAGGTAGGTCTTGCTGGAAGCCGGGTAGGCGAATTTCTGGTCGAGGTCGCTTTCGAGCGATTCGAAGGATGCAGCGGGGGCAGTACGGGCCATGGGTGTCGTCCTCTCTCTTGCGGGGTGGACGAAACCAGGAGCCTTGTGAGCGCTGCCCGGGGCCTGAGGCCTGAGGCGGCGAGTCCCGGAGGGACTGGAGACTTGGTCTTGTGAAACTTCCCACGCCGGTACTAGCCGGATCGGGTTCGAAGGGACTCTCTCAGCCGCACGGCCCATCCGTACGGCACCCCTGTTTCATCCAACGGGGTGAATTTAAGCACAAGGTGCCGGTGGGCGCCAGTGCCAGTTCCCTGCCGTTTGTGGTGCCACACCTGTTCGAAAAGGTATCGAATCGCGCATGCTGCAGCGCAATAATCACTCACAAGGGGACAACCGCGCACTCAAACGCCGGCGACGTGCTCTACCATGCAGTAAGACGCGTCCATCTTCCGATCCCGCCATGACCGAAGCTGCCACCCACCGCGTGTTCAACCAGGTGCCCGATCTCGCGCACTACAACCTGTTCGCCACCGATCCGGCGCTGCGCGGCGCGCTGGAACGGCTGGGAGGCGGCTGGCACGCCGGCACGCTGGGCCAGTTCGGCGCGCGCCTGGGCGAGCCGGAAGTCCAGCAATGGGCAGCCGATGCCAACCGCCACACGCCCGAGCTGCACACACACAGCCGCACCGGCGAGCGCATCGACGCCGTGGATTTCCACCCGAGCTGGCACGCGCTGCTGGCCCTGTTGCGCAGCCAGCAGTTGCAGGCCCTGCCCTTCGCGCAGCCGCGCGCGGGCGCATGGGTGGCGCGCACCGCCGGCTACTTCCTGCAGGCGCAGGTGGAATCCGGCTCGCTGTGCCCGCCGACCATGACCTTCGCCAGCATCCCGGTGCTGCGCAAGGAAACCGCATTGTTTGCCGAGCTTGAGCCGCGGTTGTATGCGACCGAACACGATGCGCGCGACCTGCCGTGGCGCAGCAAGAGCGCGATCATGATCGGCATGGGCATGACCGAGAAACAGGGCGGCTCGGACGTGCGCGCCAACACCACCGTGGCGCGCGCGGTGCGCGGCGAGGGCCGCGGCGCGGAATACGCGCTGACCGGGCACAAGTGGTTCTTCTCCGCGCCGATGTGCGATGCGCACCTGGTGGTCGCGCGCATGGGCGCCGAAGACGGCCCGCTGTCGTGCTTCTTCGTGCCGCGCTTTCGCGACGACGGCAGCAAGAACGCGGTGCTGATCCAGCGGCTCAAGGACAAGCTAGGCAACCGCTCCAATTCCAGCAGCGAGGTGGAGTTCCGCGACGCCACCGGCATCCTGATCGGCGAGGAAGGCCGCGGCATCCCGACCATCATCGAGATGGCCACCAGCACGCGGCTGGACTGCGTGATCGGCAGTGCCGCGATCCTGCGCGCCGCCTTTGTGCAGGCGCTGCACCATGCGCGCCACCGCAGCGCCTTCGGGCGCCTGCTGGCCGACCAGCCGCTGATGCGCAATGTGCTGGCCGACCTGGCGCTGGAATCCGAAGCGGCCACGCTGCTGATGATGGAACTGGGCCACGCCTTCGAGCACGCTGACGATGATCCGCTCGCGGCGTCGTGGAAGCGCGTGGTCACCCCCGCGGCCAAATTCTGGGTCTGCAAGCGCACGCTGGAAGCCACCGGCGAAGCCATGGAAGTCTGGGGCGGCAACGGCTACGTGGAAGAAGGCCCGATGGCGCGGCTGTACCGCGAGGCGCCGGTCAACTCGATCTGGGAAGGCTCGGGCAACATCATGTGCCTGGACGTGCTGCGCGCGATCCAGCGCAATCCCGACGATGCCGCGCGCTTGCTGCAAGACCTGTCGCGCCGCGCCGGCGGCCATCCGGCGGTGCGCGCGGAACTGGCATCGCTGCAGGCGCTGCTGCGCCAGCCGCCGGAATTGCTGGAAGCCAGCGCCCGACGCTTTGCGCAGGGGTTGGTGCTGACCGCACAGGCCGCGCTGATGCTGGCGCATGCCGATACCGAGAATGCCGAGCTGTTCGTCGCCAGCCGGCTGGGACGGCAGCACGGGCGCGTGTTCGGCACCCTGGATGCGGATGCCGACGTGCTCAAGCGGGTGTTCTCGCGCGGCTTCGAAGGCTAGCGATTCAAGCCTCCATCGATTCCAGCACCCGCAGCATCACGCGCGGCGCATAGCGGATCAGGTCATGCGCGCGCTCGCCGATCATGATCGCGGGCGCATTGATGTTGCCGCCGACCAGGGTCGGCATCACCGATGCATCGACCACGCGCAAACCCTCGACGCCGCGCACGCGCAGTTGCGGGTCCACCACCGCCATCGCATCCATGCCCATGCGGCAGGTGCCCACCGGGTGGTAGATGGTGTCGGCATGCTCGCGGATCATCTCGCGCACGGCAGCGTCGTCGCTGCCATCGGCACGCAGGCCGGCGGAATAGAGTTCGCGCCCGCCGAAGCCGGCCAGTTGCGGCTGCGCAAAGATGCTGCGCACGATGCGAACGCCGGCGACCATGTCGTCCAGGTCGCGCGCATCGCTCAGGTATTGCGGGTCGATCAGCGGCGCGCGCCGGATATCGTGCGAGGCCAGCCGCACCTCGCCGCGGCTGCGCGGGCGCAGCACGCAGACATGGCAGGAATAGCCGTGGCCGAAGTTCAGCCGGCGCATGTGGTCATCGGCCATGCCGACCACGAAATGCAGCTGCAGGTCGGGCTCGGGCAGGTCCGGGCGGCTGCGCAGGAAGCCGCCTGCCTCGGCAAAGTTGCTTGACATCATGCCGGTGCGTTCGCGCCGGTAGCGCAGCATTTCAGGCACCAGCCGCGCCAGGCCGCCGAACGACACGCCGAACAATTCAGGCACGGCCACGCGCTTGTGCAGCACGATGTCCAAGTGGTCCTGCAGGTTGGCGCCCACGCCGGGCAGGTCATGCACGACGGCGATGCCATGTTCGCGCAAGTGCGCGGCGGGGCCGACGCCCGACACCATCAGCAGCTGCGGCGAGCCGAACGTGCCCGCGCACACGATCACGTCGCGGCGCGCGCGCAGCAGTTGCCGGCGGCCCTCGCGCACCACCTGCACCCCGGCCGCATGGCGGCCTTCGAAGACTATGCGCAGCGCCTGCGTATCGGTCAGCACCCGCAGGTGCGCGCGGCCGCCATTGCAGGCCCGGTCGCGCTTGTTGCCACCGTGCAGGTAGGCACGCGCCGCGTTCCAGCGCTCGCCCGCGTGCTGCGTGACCTGGTACCAGCCCACGCCCTCCTGTTCTTCGCCGTTGAAATCGTCGTTGCGCGGGAAGCCCGCCTGCTGCGCGGCCTCGATGAAGCGTTCGGCAAAGGGGTTGGGGGTGCGCAGGTCGCTCACGTGCAACGGCCCGTTGCCGCCGTGCAGCGGGTCGTCGTCGCTGCCGGCCAGGCGTTCATTGCACTCGGCGCGGCGGAAGTACGGCAGCACGTCGTCCCACGACCAGCCGTCGCAGCCGGCGGCGGCCCACGCGTCATAATCGGCGGCGCGGCCGCGCGTGTAGATCATGGCGTTGATCGAGGAACTGCCGCCCAGCCCGCGCCCGCGCGGCTGGTAGCCGCGGCGGCCGTTCAGGCCTGGCTGCGGCACGGTTTCATAGCCATAGTTGCGTGCCCCCGCGCGCGGCAGCAGCGCGGCAAGCGCCGCGGGTGTGCGTACCAGCACATGGTGATCGTGGTGCCCGGCCTCGACCAGGGCAATGGTGTCGTCGCCGCTGTCGGCAAGCCGCCCCGCCAGCGCACAGCCCGCCGAGCCCGCGCCGACGATGACGTAGTCAAAGGTGGTTTCCATCTGTCTCCCCGCGAGTCCGCAGGCGGCGCGCGTGCGTGAGCCGGGCCGCGCCGGTGCATGCGCGCCCTGTCCGTCCAGCGGATGGCAAGCTGTGAGATTCAGTGTAGGCGCTAGCCCGGACGGTGGAGAAGCCCGGTGGCGCGGGCCGCCGGCGCTGCGCAGACGGGCGTTTGAATTGCCCTTCTGGTAGGAAACTTCCATTGCCATGGCTGGCACGCTACCTTATCGTGCGCGGGAACACGCGGACCGCTGCAGCGCCACTCGCCGCGATCCACATCCACTTTCCCCGCACGTCCCTTGCCCAGGAGCGCAGCAATGCGAGAAGTCCCCGACCTGTCGTCCGTCTTTGGCGCCATGCACGCCGCGTCGCGGCGCGACCAGCTGCCCGCCTGGGCCGTGCGTGCCGACCGCCTGCAGCGCCTGCGCCGGCTGGTGACAGAGAACGAGGCTGCCATTGCCGCCGCCATTCACGCGGACTTCACCAACCGGCCGCGGCAGGAAACCGCGCTGCTGGAGGTATTCCCGAGCCTCGGCGGCATCGACGACGCGCTGCGCCACGGCAAGCGCTGGATGCGCGTGCGCCGCGCCGCCACCGGCTTCTGGTTCCGCCCGGGCCGCTCGCGGCTGGTGCCGCAGCCGCTGGGAGTGGTGGGCATCGTGGTGCCCTGGAACTATCCGCTGTACCTGACGGTAGGGCCGCTGGCCGGCGCGCTGGCGGCGGGCAACCGCGCCATGGTGAAGCTGTCGGAATACACGCCGCGCTTTGCGGCCTTGTTCGCGCAACTGGTGCCGCAGCACTTTGCGCCGGACGAGATCATGGTGGTCAATGGCGATGCCGAGGTGGCGAGCGCCTTTACCGCGCTGCCCTTCGACCACCTGCTGTTCACCGGCTCGACCGCGGTCGGCCACCATGTGATGCGCGCGGCAGCCGCCAACCTGACCCCGGTGACGCTGGAACTCGGCGGCAAATCGCCGGCGATTATCGGCGCCGGCGCTGACCTGCCGCGTGCGGTGGAACGCATCCTGGTGGGCAAGCTGATGAACGCGGGCCAGACCTGCATCGCGCCAGACTACGTGCTGGTGCCGGAAGACCTGCGCGGGCAGCTGGTGGAGGCGGCACGCCGGTGCGTTGACCGGCTCTATCCGGACCTGGCGCGCAACCGGGACTACACCAGCATCATCAGCCCGCGCCACTTCGCGCGGCTGGCGGCGCTGGTGGACGAAGCCGCGGCGCAAGGCGCGACCGTGGTGCCGCTGTCCGATGCGCAGCCGGACGCGCACGCGCGGCGCCTGCCACCGGTGCTGCTGCTGGATGTGCCCGAAGGCGTCACGGCGATGCGCGAGGAGATCTTCGGGCCGGTACTGCCCGTGGTGACGTACCGCACCCTGGACGAGGCGGTGGACTACATCAATGCGCGCCCGCGGCCGCTGGCGCTATACCTGTTCGAGCGCGACCGCGGCGCCATCGGCCATGTGATGAAGCAGACCGTTGCCGGCGGCGTCACGGTCAACGACACCCTGTTCCATATCGCCCAGGACGGCCTGCCCTTCGGCGGGGTCGGCGCCAGCGGCATGGGCGCCTATCACGGCCAGGCGGGCTTCGACACCTTCTCCAAGGTGAAGCCGGTGTTCCACCAGGCCGGCCTGAACGGCGCAGGACTGCTCAAGCCGCCTTACGGCAAGACCTTCGAAACCATGTTGCGCCTGCTTCTGCGTTGATCAGGACACCAGCATCGGCCGCCCGAGCATGCGCGACAGCACCGCCTCGGGCGAGTGGGTGTGGTCGGAAATCGCCTGCGGCGCCAGGTAGATGGTCTGCTCCATCATCGCCCGTCCGCGCATGGCCGCGTGCAGCAGCTGGTCGCTGAAGACGATCCAGGTGGAACCCGGCGGGAAGTGGAATTCCTGCTGCGGCACCTTGGCCTGGTAATCCAGGTCGGCCTTGGCCAAGTCATGCAGCTGCAGCATGCGGTGGTCATATTCCGAGCGCTTGCGCTTGGTGATATGCAGCAGCTTCATCAGCGCCGCCTGCCCCGGCCACATGCCATGGGTCTTGGGCACGAACTTCTGCGCAAAATCGCCGAACGGCTCGCCCACGCGCCACACGCGCGCCGCGGCCGGGTCGATGTTGTGGAACACGCGCAACAGGCGCTTGCCCAGCATCGGGTTGGACGGGAACGAGTCCACGTGCAGGCGGGTGTCGTCCTTGCGCCAGCTGACCGGGCGCCCGGCGATCTCGCTGGGCCGCAGCGAGGTGCCGGCGCGCGTCATGTGCGGGATGTATTCAGGGAACAGCGTGCGCACCAGCAATTCGCTGTTGTCGGCGTAGCGGCGGATCAGCGTGTACAGGTCCGCCAGGTCCTGCGGACTGCCCTGGGCGCCGCGCACCGCGGTGTCGTCGGCGCGCAGGTTGATGTTCTTGGACTTGCCGTCGGAATAGCGGCTGTCAAGGAAGCGCTCTTCGCCCGGCTGGAAGCGGAAATTCAGGTTCGGGAAGTACAGCACGGCGCCCTGCTCCAGCTCGCGGCGCAGCGTGGCGCGTTCTTCGGCCGTGACCTGCGGCGCCCAGTCGGCATATGGCTGCGGGCGGATCAGGTTGAGCTGGCCGGCGGCGGGCGGCTGGGTTGAGGTCGAGGGGGCAAGGACAGGCGCTTCGGACATGGCATCCTCTGGAAACGGTCACCAGTGTTTGGGGTCGGCCGCCGGCGTGGCGGCTGGGGATGGCGGGATTTTACTCCCTGCCGTCAGCCGTGGCGCCGGCGTCACGCGGCGACTGGACCAGGATCAAGCCCGCGTAAAAAAACCCCGCGGGCCCTTGCGGGCCGGCGGGGCTTGCCGTCAGTGCTGCTGGCGCGGGTGGCGCTTACAGGCCGGCCGCGGCGCGCAGGGCAGCCGCCTTGTCGGTGGCTTCCCAAGAGAATTCCGGCTCTTCGCGGCCGAAGTGGCCGTAGGCAGCAGTCTTCTCGTAGATCGGGCGCAGCAGGTCCAGCATCTGCACGATGCCCTTCGGGCGCAGGTCGAAGTGCTCCTGCACCAGCTCGGCGATCTTGGCGTCGGGGATCTTGCCGGTGCCTTCGGTGTAGACCGTCACGTTGATCGGGCGGGCCACGCCGATGGCGTAGCTGACCTGCACCTGGCACTGGCGCGCCAGGCCCGAAGCCACCACGTTCTTGGCAACGTAGCGCGCGGCGTAGGCGGCCGAGCGGTCGACCTTGGACGGGTCCTTGCCCGAGAACGCGCCGCCACCGTGCGGCGAGGCGCCGCCGTAGGTATCGACGATGATCTTGCGCCCGGTCAGGCCGCAGTCGCCCTGCGGGCCGCCGATGACGAAGCGCCCGGTCGGGTTCACCAGGTACTTGGTTTCCTTCAGCATCTCGGCCGGCAGCACCGGCTTGATGATTTCCTCGATCACGGCTTCGCGGATCTGGGCCTGGGTGATGTCCGGCGAATGCTGGGTCGACAGCACCACGGTATCCACGCTGTGCGGCTTGCCGTCGACATAACGCACCGTCACCTGCGACTTGGCGTCCGGGCGCAGCCAGGGCAGGCGGCCGTCGCGGCGCAGCAGCGACTGGCGCTCGACCAGGCGGTGGGCGTAGTAGATCGGGAACGGCATCAGTTCCGGGGTCTCGTCGCAGGCGTAGCCGAACATCAGGCCCTGGTCGCCGGCACCCTGGTTCAGGTAGTCGTCAGAGGCGCGGTCCACGCCTTGGGCGATGTCGGGCGATTGCTTGTCATAGGCGACCAGCACCGCGCAGCCCTTGTAGTCGATGCCGTAATCGGTGTTGTCGTAGCCGATGCGCTTGATCGTGTCGCGCGCGATCTGGATATAGTCGACGTTGGCGGTCGTGGTGATTTCCCCAGCCAGCACCACCAGACCGGTGTTGCAAAGCGTCTCGGCCGCCACACGCGCGTACTTGTCCTGGGCCAGGATGGCGTCGAGGACGGCGTCGGAAATCTGGTCGGCGACCTTATCGGGATGGCCTTCGGAGACGGATTCCGAAGTAAAAAGGAAGTCGTTTGCCACGAACTTATTCTCCAGGTTGGCTATTGCGTGCCAGCCCGATCAGTTCATGGCGGCGACGCTTTAGCGGTATTTCAAGCAGCCCGGTTAGAGCCGCATCGCCCCGCAAGTTGTCAGTTAACTCGGCGATACACGCTATTATACGCGCCTGCCGGGCTCGTTGCAGCGCGCCAACGGTACGGTACGGCACCCTGCCAACCAGCCGGGGGCACCGTGCCCAGATGAATCCGATGACGGCACGCTGCGCGCGGAACTGAATACCGCCATAGAAAAAACGCTGCCTGCCCGTCTGTTCCCCGGCACAGACCCGTAGCAGACCCGCTTTTCGCGCCTGATGACCTTTTTATTCTGGCTGATCTCCCGTTTTCCCCTGCGGCTGCTGCAAGCCGCGGGCGGCGCGCTCGGACTGCTGAGCGCGCGCCTGCCCGGCCGCTACGGCCAGCGCCTGCGGGAGAACTTCCGCCAGGCGTTTCCCGACGCCACCGATGCGATGATCGACGAAGCGGCCCGTTCGGCCGGACGCATGATCGTCGAAATGCCCTACTTCTGGAGCCGCAGCAAGATCGGTGCGAAGCTGCATGGCTTTGACGACTACCTGTGGCCCGAGCTGGGCAAGCTGCAGGCGCGCGGCAAGGGCATCATCATCCTGACCCCGCACCTGGGCTGCTTTGAAGTGCTGCCGCAGTCCCACGCGCTGCAGCGCCCGGTCACCGCCCTGTTCAAGCCGCCGCACCAGCCCTGGCTGCGCGACTGGATCGAAAAAATGCGCACCCGGCCCGGCATGCACATGGCGCCGGCCACGCCGCGCGGTGTGCGCATGCTGGTCAAGGCACTCAAGCGCGGCCAGGCGGTGGGCATCCTGCCCGACCAGGTGCCCAGCGGCGGCGAGGGCAACTGGGCGCCGTTCTTCGGCAAGCCGGCCTATACCATGGCACTGGTGCACCGGCTGCAGCAGCTGACCGGCGCGCCGGTGGTGGCGGTCTTTGCCGAGCGCCTGCCGCGCGGCACCGGCTATCGCGGTCACCTGCGCGTGATCAACGACGGCGGCATGCTGCCGGACGATCCTGCCGCCGCTGCCGCGGTCATCAACCGGACTATCGAGGAACTGGTGGGCCTGTGCCCCACGCAGTACCTGTGGGCTTACAACCGCTACAAGCAACCCGCCGGAGCGGGTACCCCGGACGCGCCGGGCAATGATACCGAGCCGGCCACTGATCGATCGATTTCATGAGCCGTGTGTTCACGTGGCTTGGCATCGGCTTGCTGACGGTGCTGGGCAAGCTGCCATATCCGTTCGTCGCGCGCTTCGGCGAGGCGCTGGGAAGCCTGCTCTACCTGGTGCCGAGCGAGCGGCGCCGCGTGGTGCAGGCCAACCTGCGCCTGTGTTTCCCGGACCGGACCGAGGCCGAAATCGATGAACTGTCGCGGCAGAGCTTCCGCATCCTGTTCCGCAGCTTTGCCGAACGCGGCATCTTCTGGACCGGCAGTGAGGCGCAGATGCGCCGCTGGGTGCAGATCGACGACCAGGCCGGCCTGGTGGCCCTGGATGGCACCCCGCATATCCTGGTGACGCTGCACCTGTCGGGCGTGGAAGCCGGTGCGATCCGACTCACCATCGACCTGCGCGAGCATCTCGGCCGCTCCGGCGCATCGCTCTATACCAGGCAGAAGAACGACCTGTTCGACCACTTCCTGAAGCACGCGCGCGGGCGCTTCGGCGCCAACATGATCTCGCGCAACGACAGCGCGCGCGACATCCTGCGCTGCCTGAAGAAGGGCGAGGCCCTGCAGCTGATCGCCGACATGGATTTCGGCGAGCGCGACTCGGAGTTCGTGCCGTTCTTCGGCGTGCAGGCGCTGACACTGACCTCGGTGTCGCGGCTGGCGCGCCTGACCGGGGCCAAGGTCGTGCCGATCTACACCGAGATGCTGCCCGACTACCAGGGCTATGTGCTGCGCATTCTGCCGCCCTGGGAAGACTACCCCGGCGCAAGCGTCACCGACGACACGCGCCGCATGAATGCCTTCTTCGAGGACTGCATCCGCCCGCGCGTACCCGAGTACTACTGGGTGCACAAGCGCTTCAAGCACCGCCTGCCGGGCGAGCCCGAGATCTACTGAGCGCGCCGGCACGTCCGGCGCCGCGCAGCTACAATCCCCACCATGAAACTCCAGTTCACCAAGATGCACGGCGCGGGCAACGACTTTGTCGTGCTCGACGGCATCCACCAGCAGATCGACCTGACCCCGGCGCAATGGCGTGCGCTGGCCAGCCGGCATTTCGGCGTTGGCGCTGACCAGATCCTGATCGTTGAAAAGCCGTCCCGCCCCGATGTCGACTTCCGCTACCGGATCGTCAATGCCGATGGCAGCGAGGTGGAGCACTGCGGCAACGGCGCGCGCTGCTTTGTGCGTTTTGTCACCGACAAGGGCATGACCGACAAGCGCTCGGTGCGCGTCGAAGTGATGAACGGCGTCATTACCCTGACGCTGCAGGACGACGGCCAGGTCACGGTGGACATGGGTGCGCCCGAACTGGAACCGGCGCGCGTGCCGTTCCGTGCGGAAGGCCTGCCCACCCGCGCGGAAGGCGCGGACACGCTGTACGGCCTGGAGGTCAACGGCCGCACCGAATGGATCTCGGCGGTATCGATGGGCAATCCGCACGCGGTGCAGGTGGTGGACGACGTGGAGAACTTCCCGGTGCTGCAGGACGGCCCGGTGGTGGAGCACCATGCCGCCTTCCCCAACCGCGTCAACGCCGGCTTCATGCAGGTGCAGGACCGCCATGCCATCCGGCTGCGCGTCTACGAACGCGGTGCCGGCGAAACCCTGGCCTGCGGCACCGGCGCCTGCGCGGCCGTGGTGGCCGGCATCCGGCGCGGCCTGCTGGACTCGCCGGTGCGGGTGCATACCCACGGCGGCGATCTGACCATTGCCTGGGACGGCGGCGCGGAACCGGTGCGCATGACCGGCCCGGCCACCACCGTGTTTGAAGGCAGCATTGACCTGGCAGCCCTGCCGGCCTGACCATAGGGGCTGTGCGCCCCTGTCCACACGCCCCGCATTCCTTGCCGCGGAGCCCCGGCCGGGGCGCTCATTCCCTTGATCTTGCTGGTCAGACCGATGGAGCGCCCATGCCGCTGGACGATTTCCGCATTACCTCAGGCAAGCGTTTTCGCCTTGCCGACTTCGACCCGGGCAGCAAGCCGCTGTCGTGCGGCAAGAAAGAAGAAGACCTGGCCCGCATCATCGAGCTGAGCAACGCCCTCGACGCGCAGCAGGACATCTTTTACGCCGAGCACCGGCGCAGGCTGCTGGTGGTGCTGCAGGGCATGGATACCAGCGGCAAGGACGGCACCGTGCGCGGCGTGTTCCGCAGCTTCGATCCGCTGGGCATCCGCGTGGTGGGCTTCAAGTCCCCGTCGCCGGAGGAACTGGCGCGCGACTTTCTATGGCGCATCCACCTGCAGGTTCCGAAGACGGGCGAGATCGTGGTCTTCAACCGCAGCCACTATGAAGACGTACTGATCACGCGCGTGCACAACTGGATCGACGCCGCCGAGTGCGAGCGGCGCTTCCGCCAGATCCGGGACTTCGAGTCGATGCTGACCGAGACCGGCACCACCATCGTCAAGTGCTTCCTGCACATATCCCGCGACGAGCAGAAGGCACGGCTCGAAGCGCGCCTGGCGGATCCGGAGAAACACTGGAAGTTCGACACCAACGACCTCGCCGAGCGCAAGCACTGGAAGGCCTACATGGACGCCTACGAGGCTGCCATCATGGCGACCAGCACGCCCGAATGCCCGTGGTACGTGGTGCCGGCCGACTCCAAGACACACCGCAACCTGATGGTGGCGGAGATCCTGACCAGGGTCTTCGAGGACCTGAAGCCGGCCTACCCGCCCGCCCGGCCGGAACTGGCCAGTACCAAGGTCGACTGAGCCGCCCGGCCGCCTCAGCCACCGTTGCCGCGGTGCACGTCGTGCGTGACGAAGGGGTGCTCGCGGCTGGGCATCGCCAGCCATTGCGGGTGGCGCAGGGTCTGGCGGATATCGTCCAGCCCGCTGGTCCAGTGCTCATGCATGGTGAGCGCGCCGAACTGGTAGTCCTTGGCCAGGTTCTCGAACGACTTGTCGCGGTAGATCAGCTGGATTACGTTGCGGCGCGCGTCGCAGGCCTGCTCCGCCGCGCGGCGGTACCAGGCGTTGTCGCGCTTTGACGGCGGCACCAGCGCCATTACCTCGTTGAGCATGCGGCGCATGTTCTGCTGCTCGCGCATGTAGTCGGTAATGGCCCGCGTGCGGCTGGAGTACTGGATGTCCTTCTGGCGCTCGGCCACGTCGACCAGGTCGTGCGGCAGCTTGCCGCGCGCGCTCCACAGGTCGACCTGGAAAATCAGCGCGTCGCGCCGCGGCTGCGCCGTCAGCACCTCGGCCAGCGGCGTGTTCGATACCAGCCCGCCATCCCAGTAGTACTCGCCATCGATCTCCACCGCCGGAAAGCCCGGCGGCAGCGCGCCCGAGGCCATGAAATGCTCGGGGCAGAGCTTGTCGCGGGTATTGTCGAAGTAGGCGAAATTGCCGGTGCGCACATTGACCGCCCCCACCGAGACGCGCATCAGGTCGGGGCGGTGGTTGATCAGGTCGAAGTCGGCAAAACGCTCGAGCGTCGCCTTCAGCGGCGTGGTGTCGTAGAAGCTGACATGGCTCGGGTCCGAGTAGCGCGACATCAGCTCCGGCCAGCCGCGCGGCTGGAAGAAGCCACGCTGGCCTTCCAGCATGGCACGCGCTGCATGCAGGCCATCGAACCAGATCCGCATTGGCTCGGGCCAGCCTTCGGCATGGTCGGCGAACCAGGAATGCGACAGGCTGGGCAGCCACGGCTGCGCGCAGATGTACTCCCAGAAGGCGCGCAGTTGTTCCACGCGGCGCCGGGGCGGATTGCCGGCGATGATGGCGGCGTTGAGCGCACCGATCGAGATGCCGGCAACCCAGTTCGGGTAGATGCCGCCCTCGGCAAGGCCCTGGTACACGCCGGCCTGGTAGGCCCCGAGCGCGCCGCCGCCCTGCAGCACCAGCGCGCGCACGGCATAGGCCTCGTGCGCCGGCCGGTCCGGGGCCTTGGCGGCCCGGCGCACCGGCTTGCGCGGCTGCACCTGCGCGCCGCGTTCGGCCAGGGAATCGGCATTGGCGCCGCTTTCAGCTTTGGCCTGCGTTGGCTGCCGTGCCATCTGCCGTGCCGTCTTTTCCTGCCGCTCTTGCGGCACTTGCCGTACTTGCCGCTCCTGCCGTTCTTTTTCCGCCACGCCGCGCTCCTGCCGATTGGAAAGTCCGCCTGCCCGCCAGATGCTTAACGGGCGCCGCTTGGCGGCGCCCCTTGCCATCAACGGTTTCAGACGCCGTAGCGCTGACGATAGGCCGCCACCGCCTCGCGCGAGGCCGACAGCGCGGGGTCCTGCGACGCATCGAGGTAAGCCAGCAGGTCCTTCAGGCTGGCGATGGCGATCACCGGGATGCCATACTCACGCTGCACGTCCTGCACGGCGGAATGGGTGCCGACCTGCTCGGCGGTACCGCTCTTCTCCATGCGGTCCAGTGCGATCAGCACCGCGGCCGGCTCGGCGCCGGCGGCGCGGATCATGTTTACCGATTCGCGCACCGAGGTACCGGCGGAGATCACGTCGTCGACGATGACCACCTTGCCCTGCAGCTTGGCCCCGACCAGCGTGCCGCCTTCGCCGTGGTCCTTGGCTTCCTTGCGGTTGTAGGCGAAGCCGACGTCACGTCCCATGCCAGCCAGCGCCACCGCGGTGGCCGACGCCAGCGTGATGCCCTTGTAGGCCGGCCCGAACAGCACGTCGAACTGCACGCCCGAGGCCAGCAGCGTTTTGGCATAGAATTGCGCCACCTCGCCCAGCATCGCACCCTGGTTGAACAGGCCGGCATTGAAGAAGTAAGGCGACTTGCGGCCGGCCTTGGTGACGAACTCGCCAAACGACAGCACGCCCGCATCGAGCGCAAAGCGGATAAAGGTCTGGCTGAGATCGGCACCCGCGGGCGGTTTCTGCTGCGTCATCATTTCTCTCTGAATTCAAAATTTCCCCGAATGTTACGGATTATCAGCGCCAACCTCAACGGCATCCGCTCCGCGTCGAAGAAGGGCTTTTTCGACTGGATGGGCAAGCAGGACGCGGACATGGTCTGCGTGCAGGAACTGAAGGCCCAGGAGGCCGACATGACCGAAGCGTTCCTGGCGCCACATGGCTACCATGGTTTTTTCCATTACGCCGAGAAGAAGGGCTACAGCGGCGTGGGCCTGTACACGCGGCACAAGCCGGAGCGGGTGGTCACCGGCTTCGGTAATTCCGAGTTCGACAGCGAGGGCCGCTACGTCGAAGTGCAGTATCCGCACCTGGCAGTGATCTCGGTCTACGTGCCGTCGGGTTCCAGCGGCGAGGAACGCCAGCTTGCCAAGTTCCGCTTCATGGAAGCGTTCCTGCCGCACCTGTTGCAACTCAAGGCGAGCGGGCGCGAGATCGTGCTGTGCGGCGACGTCAACATCGCGCACAAGGAAATCGACATCAAGAATTGGAAGGGCAACCTGAAGAACTCAGGCTTCCTGCCGGAGGAGCGCGCCTGGATCGGCGAACTGTTCGACGTCCATGGCTATGTGGACGTGTTCCGCAAGCTGGATCCGCGCCCCGAGCAGTACACGTGGTGGAGCAACCGCGGCCAGGCCTATGCCAAGAACGTGGGGTGGCGGATCGATTACCACCTGGCCACGCCGAAGATCGCCGATACCGCGCGGCTTTGCTCGATCTACAAGGACGAGAAGTTCAGCGACCACGCGCCGCTGTCGATCGATTACGACTATCCGCTCTGAGCGCAGCCATCAGGCCGCCCGGACCTCCTCAAGCAGTTCCGGGTGGCGGTCCAGCAGCCTGAGCAATTTTACCAGCGCAAGCGGCGGCTTGGTCCGGCCAGTCTCGTAGCGCGAGAATGCATTGACCCCGCCGCCGAAGATCTCTGCGGCTTCGCGCTGGTCGAGGTGGAGTTTCTTGCGGACTTGCATGATGTAAGTCGGATCGACAAGCGAGGCGTTGACTTGCTTGTTGAAGGCGAGCGCCAGCGGTCCGATCCGCTCTTCCTCTTCCTGGCCCAGCACACCTTCTCCACACTGAGCACACCAGTCGGCAAGGACCGCTTCGATTACCGTGGACTCGCCACGGTAGGTATAGACAAAGTCTTTCCGCCCCCTTTCGAGTTCGGCGCCTCCACATACTGGGCATCGCATAGACAGCTCCTCTGGCAAGGCGGCGCACGCGCTAGCGCGCCTTGAACGACACAATCAGGACTTCCTCGGTCACCGTCAGCTTCAGGTATATCGCTCCATACGATGTGCATGGGCGATACACATCCTGCCAGACGGTATGGTCGACGTAGGTCGTCATGCTTTTGTAGAAGTCGGCGGGCTGGATCCTGGCGACTACATCAAGGACGTCGCCGCGGGTGAGACACATGTTCCTGGCGCCCTGGAACGCTGCCATCGTCAAGCTGACCCGCCCTGCCGCAATCAACTCCCGGACCCGCCACAGCGGGTAATGCGCCGTTCCCTTCCCCATGCAAATTAACCTACTTGGTTAGATGCTGCAAGCCGCGAACTGTGCCGAATCGCAATAATCCAATCCGTACAAACCCCTGCGACCGGCCCCCATCCCCGCTACAATGCAGGTTCCCCACAGCGCCCGGCAGGGGAGATTTCTCATATCCAAAGCATTCCCCCGCACTTCATTGAGTGAGTCAGCCATGGTTTTCAAAGTGTTCGTCGATGGTCAGGAAGGCACCACCGGTCTCCGGCTGCTTGACTATCTTTCCGGCCGTTCCGACGTGGAACTGCTGCGCATTGCCGATGACAAGCGCAAGGACCCGGCCGAACGAGCACGATTCCTGAATGCCGCCGACGTCGCCTTCCTGTGCCTGCCCGATGTGGCCTCGCGCGAGGCGGTATCGCTGGTGACCAACCCGAACACCTGCGTGATCGACGCCAGCACGGCGTTCCGCACCGCCGACAGCTGGGCCTACGGCCTGCCCGAGCTGGCGCGCGGCCAGCGCGAGAAGATCCGCGACAGCAAGCGCATTGCGGTGCCGGGCTGCCACGCCAGCGCCTTCGTGCTGGCAGTGCGTCCGCTGGTGGACGCCGGCGTGCTGCCAGCCGACTACCCGGTTTCGGCGTTCTCGCTGACCGGCTACAGCGGCGGCGGCAAGTCGATGATTGCCGAGTTCGAAGCCGGCGGTAACCCGAAGCTGGACAGCCCGCGTCCGTACGCGCTGGGCCTGGAACACAAGCACCTGCCCGAGATGCGCGTGCAGGCCGGCCTGGCGCAGGCGCCGGTCTTCAACCCGATCGTCGGCAACTTCCTGAAGGGCCTGGCGGTGACGGTGCCGGTGTTCACGGACCGGCTGGCGCGCAAGGTCAGCGCCGAGCAGATCGTCGAGATCTACCGCAAGCACTATGAAGGCGAGCAGTTCGTGCGCGTGATGCCGTACAACAGCGCCGACAACCTCGACGGCGGCTTCTTCGACGTGCAGGCCAACAACGACACCAACCGTGTCGACCTGTTCGTGTTCGGCAATGCCGAGCGCCTGAACCTGGTGGCTCGCCTGGACAACCTGGGCAAGGGCGCGGCCGGCGCCGCGGTGCAATGCATGAACGTGCATGTGGGCGCCGACGAGACCACGGGGCTGCGCGCCTGACGCTGCAGCCAGCCCTGAATGAGGAAAAAGCCGGCATTGCCGGCTTTTTTCATTGGCGTCAGCGGACCGCTCAGCGTTGCAGCGGCTTTTGCCGGTCGTCGTCGCCGCTGTCCACCGGCGCGCCGCCCAGGCCCGCCATATTGGCGCGGTATGGCGGCAGCTTCTCCACCGTGGTATTGCTCGCGCGCGCATAGAGCGGCAGCACCTCCGGCAGGTGCTTCTCCAGGTCGGCGATGCGGCTCCGCCCGGACGGATGCGTGGACAGGAACTCGGTGCCGGACTGGCTCACCTTGCCCATTTTCTGCCACAGCGACACCGCGGCGCGCGGATCATAGCCGGCGCGCGCGGCGATATCCATGCCGATCAGGTCCGCCTCGGATTCATCCGCACGCGAGAAGCGCAGCGTCAGCAGGTGGGCGCCGGTGCCGAGCGCCATATTGCCAAGGTTGCCGAAGCCGAACAGCTGCGAGATCACGTTGGCGCCGAGGTTGGTGATCTCGGACTTGGCGGCGCGCTCGCGCGCATGCTCCTGCAGCGCGTGGGCGATCTCGTGGCCCATCGCCATGGCGATCTCGTCGTCGGTCAGCTTGAGCTGGTCGAGCAACCCGGTATAGAAAGCGATCTTGCCGCCCGGCATGCAGAACGCATTGACCTGCCTGGAGCCGATCAGGTTGATCTCCCACTGCCACTGCCGCGCGCGCTCGTTCCAGCGTGCGGTCTGCGGCAGCAGCCGCTTGCCGATCGTGCGCAGGCGCACCAGCTGCGGGTTGTCGGCGGCGGCCAGTGCATGCTTGGCGATGGCTTCCTGCTTGAGCTGCTCGTATTCCTGCGCGGCCTGCTGCTCGATGGCCTCGACCGGCACGATCTTGCGCACGGCCGAGCCGCTGCGGTCCAGCCGGATGCCGCCAGCCTCGCTGTCCTGCGCCTGGGCGGGCAGGCACCAGGCCATGGGCGCCGCCACCGCGGCCAGCGCCAGCGCGCGGACCAGCCGGTCACGGGTAGGACGCTGAACACCTTGCAGGCGGCGGAGCATTTGCGGTTCCTCGGACGCAGTGGAAGACCAGGCAGGCGGATCGGTGATCCGCGGCAACGATGCCGTGCCGGATGTGGCGGGCAGGCAAACAGGTGATGCAATAATACACGGCGCCCGCGCAGCCGCGCGGCGCTTCACGCCGGCCCGTTCATGACCTTCCAGACCTATCTCGATATCTTCCGCAACCGCCGCATCGGCGCCATGCTGGCGCTGGGCTTCGCCTCCGGGCTGCCGCTGGCGCTGACCTCCGGCACCCTGCAGGCATGGATGACGGTCGAGGGGCTGGATATCAAGACCATCGGCTTCTTCTCGCTGGTGGGCCAGGCCTATATCTTCAAGTTCCTGTGGGCGCCGCTGATGGACCGCTACACGCCGCCGCTGCTGGGGCGCCGGCGCGGCTGGCTGCTGGTGACGCAGCTGGGGCTGGTGCTGGGCATCGCCGGCATGGCCTTCTGCCCGCCGCGCGAGGCGCTGTGGACGCTGGCGGCGCTGGCCACGCTGGTGGCCTTCCTGTCGGCGTCGCAGGACATCGTCTTCGACGCCTACAGCACCGACGTGCTGCGCCCGCCCGAGCGCGGCGCCGGCGCGGCGGTCAAGGTGCTGGGCTACCGGCTGGCGATGCTGGTCTCGGGCGGCCTGGCGTTGTGGCTGGCCGACCGCGTGCTGGGCTGGCAGCAGACCTACCTGCTGATGGCGGCGCTGATGGGCGTGGGTATCGTCACGCTGCTGTGGGCACCGGAACCCGACGTGCCCGCACGCGCGCCGCGCTCGCTGGAAGAGGCGGTGGTCGGGCCGCTGCGCGACTTCTTTGGCCGCCAGGGCGCGTGGTGGCTGCTGCTGCTGATCGTGCTGTACAAGCTCGGCGACGCCTTTGCCGGCAGCCTGTCGACCACCTTCCTGATCCGCGGCGTGGGCTTCTCGGCGGGCGAGGTGGGCATCGTCAACAAGACCCTGGGGCTGGCCGCCACCATCATCGGCGCGCTGTTCGGCGGCACGCTGATGGTGCGCCTGGGCCTGTACCGCTCGCTGATGCTGTTCGGCGTGCTGCAGGCGGTGTCTAACCTGGGCTACTGGATCCTCGCGGTGACGCCGCCGCACCTGTGGACCATGGGAGCGACCATTGCGGTCGAAAACCTGTGCGGGGGCATGGGCACGGCGGCCTTCGTGGCGCTGCTGATGACGCTGTGCAACCGCTCGTTCTCGGCCACGCAGTACGCGCTGCTGTCGGCGCTGGCGTCGGTGGGCCGGGTCTATGTGGGGCCCACTTCCGGCTATATGGTCGAGGCCTGGGGCTGGGCGCCGTTCTACCTGGGCACCGTGGTGGTGGCGCTGCCCGGCGTGATGCTGCTCTGGGCCATGCGCCACACCGTGCATCGCTACGAGGCCCAGGCGCGCGAAGCGATCGCCTGAGCCCGCGCCTGCCTCACTCCTTGTAGTAGACGATCTGGTGCGAGCTGGCGATCAGCTCGCCGCCGGCGCTCCATAGCTGCGCGCGCTGGTCGAAGAAGCCCTGCCTGAACACCTGCGCCTGCGCGCTGGCCAGCACGTGGCTGTCGCCCAGCGCCGCCAGCGTGGCCGCGTCGGCATGGAAATAGGTGGTCATCGACACCGTGCCGGCCGGCACGAAGCCCGCGCGCTTGAGGAAGATGCGCGGGTAGAAGCTGTCGGCCCAGGCCGCCACCGCGGCAAAGTCCGGCGTGCGCGCCGGCGCGTCGCGCAGCCAGAACTGCGTCAGGCTGTCCGGGTGCTCGGTGCCGGCCTCGGCGGTCGGCTTGGCGCCGCGCACCGGGCGCATGTCGTAGGACTTGAGCCAGCGCACCGGCGCAAACCCGTTCATCGCCACGAGGGCTTCGGCCGCCGGCACCTCCGGCATCAGCGCCTCGCCGCAGGCCCAGGTCTCGCGGCGCACCGCAAACATGGCGGTGGCGGTGGTGGCCACGGCATCGCCCTGGCGCAGCTCCAGCGTCCAGTGCTGGGTCGAGCGGTTGGTGCGCACCGGGCGCGCCTCGATCTCGAACGGGCCCTCGGCGATCGGCCCGGCAAAGTTGACCGTCAGCGAGACCGGGTCGCCCAGGCGCTGCGGATGATCCAGCGCCGCCTGCAGCAGCGTGGCGGCGGTGATGCCGCCGAACGGACCGATCATGTTCCAGTACTCGGGCGTGGTGCGGCCCAGGAAGCGGTGCTCGCCGGCCGGCTCCAGCGCCAGCGCGTCGTCAAAGGGATGGAGCGGCCTGGCGGCGGTGGCCGCCCGGGTCTGGGGCGCAGTGGACATGGCTGGTATGGGTTGGTGACTCGCAGGGAATAGCACGATCGTTCGATCGCTCTGCCTACACTAACCGTAGTCAGCGTTCGGGTCAAGACGCCAATATTCCAGCCGCTGGCACCGTGGCGCCCGCATCAGCCTTGCACCCGCCGCCGCAGCGGCAGGCTCCAGCCCAGCTGGTTGGCGACCACGCCCAGCAGCACCAGCGCCATGCCGGCGATCTGCAGCGGGCCCAGCACCACGCCGAACACCATCACGTCGATCACGATCGCAACCAGCGGATAGATAAAGGACAGTGTGGCGATCGACACGACGTTGAGCCGCTGGAACGCGCCATACAGCAGCGTGTACATCACGCCCGTATGCACTAGCCCCAGCGCCAGCAGCGCGGCCCAGGTGCCGGTGCCATAGCTGCCGGCCGCGGGATGTGCCAGCGGCGCCAGCATCAGCACGCCCAGCACCATCTGCAGCCCGGCGATCTGGCCTGGCGGGATGGCCTGCAGCCGCCGCGTGGCCAGGGTCGTCACCGCATACAGCAGTGCCGCCAGCAGGCCCAGGCCGATGCCGGCCAGCATCGCAGTGCCAGTGGCGCCATGCTCCAGCCCGGTGATCAGCATCACCCCGGCAAAGGCCAGCACCAGCCATGGCAGCCGCGCGAACGGGAACGGCTCGCGCTGGATCACCGAGGTCAGCAGCAGCAGGAAGAACGGCTGGGTGTGGTAGACCACCGTGGCAATGGCGATGCCGCTGTACGCATACGCCGAGAACAAGGCCAGCCAGTTGAGCACCAGCGTGACGCCGCCCAGCGCCAGCCAGCCAAGCTGCGCGCGGCTCATCCGCACCCAGCCGCGCTGCAGCGTCAGCACGCCCAGCAGCGCCGCGCCGCCGAACAGGCAGCGGAAGAAGACCACATCGAGCGGCGGCTGGCCGCTGGTGACCACGAACCAGCCGATGGTGCCGGACAGCAGCATGGCCGCGACCATGCGCCAGGCGCCGCCTGGCAAGGGTTGTTGCGAGGGCATGACGGACTCCGGTCAGACAATGGCCGCATTGTTCCATCATGCGATCTGCTCAACAATCCCGTCAGAGCTCAATTAGTATTTGATCTGAAGTCAAAGAAAGAGGACGTGCCATGCCGGATATGCCACTTAATGCGATGGCCGTGTTTGCGCGCGTGGTCGAGTGCGGCAGCTTTTCGGCTGCCGCACTCGACCTGGGCATGACGCCGTCGGCGGTCAGCCGGCACGTCTCCCGGCTGGAAGCCACGCTCGGCGCCAGCCTGCTGCAGCGGACCACGCGCGCCTTTGCATTGACTGAACTGGGCCAGTCGGTCTACGCCGCCTGCGCCCGCATGACCGCGGCAGCGCGCGACGTCACCGCGCTGGCCGGCGAGCACGGCGGCACGCCGCATGGCGTGCTGCGCGTGAGCGCGCCGGTCTCGTTCGGGCAGGCCTGGCTGGCGCCGCGGCTGCCGGCGCTGCTGGCCAGATACCCGGGGCTGGACCTGCAGCTGACGCTGGCCGACCGCATGGTCGACCTGGTCGAAGAAGGGATGGACGTGGCCGTACGCATCGCGCGCGAACTGGCGCCCGGGCTGGCTGCGCGCCCGCTGCGCGAGGTGCGCTACCGGCTGGTGGCCTCGCCCGGCTACCTGGCCCGCCACGGCACGCCGGCCACGCCCGCCGACCTGCCCGCCGCACGCTGCCTGTACCTGGGCTACGGCAACTTCGGCGAGCGCTGGGCCATGCGCCACCAGGCCGGCGGCGAGAAAGTGGAGGTGCGCATCCCGCCACGCCTGACGCTGAACAACAGCCTGGCGATCATGAGCATGGTGGAGCGCGATGCCGGCATCGGGCTGGTGCCGGACTTCTCATTGGGCGATGCGCTGGACCAGGGCCGGGTCGTCACCGTGCTGGCCGACTGGGACATCCTCGAGCCCTACATCGGCACGGCCTACGCGGTCTACACGCCCACCCGGCATGTACCGCCCAAGGTGCGCGCCTTTGTCGATCACCTGGCCGGCACCGCCGACGACGCGCCGCGCTGATCACCGCGCCGACTGGCCCAGGACCCGGCGCAGCAACCACAGCATCGCGCCGCGCACGCGCACGGCATCGGCCCCGGCCTCGATCTCCAGCGCGGCCCGGTCGAATGCCGCCGACAGCAGCGGCGCCACATCGCCCTGCGGGTCCACGCCCGCGGCCTCCAGCCCCTCGCGCAGCGTGCGGGCGGCGTTGGCGTCGTCCAGCGCGAGCATTTCGCGCAGTCCCAGCACCGCCGGCCCTTCCACCAGCAGCAGGCGCGTGCGGCCCGGCACCGTCATTGCGTCCAGGTAGGCCTGCGCCCCGGCGATCAGGGCGTCCGCGGCATCCAGCCCCGCGGGCGCCGCGGCTTCAATATCGTCCGCCACCGCGGCAGCCTCCTCCGCCAGCACGTGCCGGAACAGGTCGCGCTTGTCGGCGAAATGGTGGTACAGCGCGCCGCGCGTGATGCGGGCGGCGGCGCAGATGTCAGGGGTAGAGGTCTCCCCGTAGCCGCGGCTGACAAACAGCGTGCGCGCGGCATCGAGCAGCGCCTGCCGGGTTGCCCCGGTACGTTCGCGGTTGGATCTGGCCACCATTGCCTCCTTGCATACATGCAGCCTGTATCTTAATATGGATTTACATACAGGCTGCATGTATCTGAATAACAGAGGAGCATCCATGAAAATCACCAGCTACTACCCCGTCATCATGACCGGCGAGGTTGCCGGCACGGCCGCGTTCTACCAGCGCCATTTCGGCTTTGTGGCGCTGTTCACCAGCGACTGGTACGTGCACCTGCAACTGGCCGGCGATCCGTCGGTCAACCTCGCGGTGCTGGACGGCACCCACGAGACCATCCCCGCCCCGGCCCGGGGCCAGCGCGCCAGGGGATTGCTGCTGAACTTCGAAGTGGAAGACCCGGATGCGGTCCATGACCGCCTGCGGGCGGCCGGGCTGCCGATCCTGCTGCCGCTGCGCGACGAGGCCTTCGGGCAGCGGCATTTCATTACCGCCGACCCGAACGGCGTGCTGATCGACATCATCAAGCCGATCCCGCCGTCGGGGGAGTTTGCCGCGCAGTACGAGGCGGGCGCGCTGCCCGGCTGACGCGCCTGGCTCAGGCCGCGCAGACCCGGTACACCGCCAGGCTGCCGCGCCAGTTGCCGCCCCAGTTGACGGTCACGCCTTCGTGCATCACCACGCGGTCGATCACGCGCAGGCCGACCTTGGGCGCCAGCGCCTCGAAGTCGCTGATGGTCAGCACGCGCACATTGGGCGTGTTGTACCACTGGTAGGGCAGAGATTCCGATACCGGCATGCGGCCGCGGAACACCGACAGCCGGTGCGGCCAGTAGCCGAAGTTCGGGAACGAGACGATGCACTCGCGCCCCACCCGCAGCGTGTCGCGCAGCACCTGCGCGGTGTTGTGGATGGTCTGCAGCGTCTGCGACAGGATCACCGTGTCGAAGCTCTTGTCCTCGAACAGCGCCAGCCCGCCCTCCAGGTTCTGCTGGATGACATGGACGCCCTTCTGCGCGCACGCCAGCACGCCTTCGTCGCGGATCTCGATGCCGTAGGCCTGCACGTCGAGTTCGTCCTGCAGCACGCGCAACAGGCTGCCGTCGCCGCAGCCCAGGTCGAGCACGGTGGAATGGGGTTCGATCCAGCGCGCGATCGCGCGGAAATCGGGGCGCAGCGCCAGGATATTGGGATTGGCCAGTGCGTTCATGCGCCGATCTCCTCTGCGATGCGGTCGTAGTAGGCGCGCATCAGGTTGTGATAGCGCGGGTCGTCGAGCAGGAAGGCATCGTGGCCGTGCGGCGCATCGATCTCGGCGTACGAGACCGGGCGCTTGTTGTCCAGCAGCGCCTTGACCAGCTCGCGGCTGCGGCTGGGCGCGAAGCGCCAGTCGGTGCCGAAGCTCGCCACCAGGAAGCTGGCCTGGGTCTGCGCCATCGCGCGCGTCAGGTCGCCGCCGAAGGCCAGCGCCGGGTCGAAGTAGTCGAGCGCGCGCGTGATCAGCAGGTAGGTGTTGGCGTCGAAGTATTCGGCGAACTTGTCGCCCTGGTAGCGCAGGTAGCTCTCCACCTGGAACTCGACATCGAACGAGAAGCGGATGTCGTCGGTCTTCAGCTCGCGGCCGAATTTCTCGGCCATGTCCTCGTCCGACAGGTAGGTGATATGGCCGATCATGCGCGCCACGCGCAGGCCGCGCTTGGGCTTGACGCCATGCGCGTAGTAGTTGCCGCCGTGGAAATCAGGGTCCGACAGGATGGCGCTGCGCGCGACCTCGTTGAAGGCGATATTCTGCGCCGACAGCTTGGGCGTGGACGCGACCACGATGCAGTGGCGCAGGCGTTCCGGGTACAGCAGGCTCCAGGCCACCGCCTGCATGCCGCCCAGGCTGCCGCCCATCACCGCGGCGAACTGCGTGATGCCGAACGCGTCGGCCACGAGCGCCTGCGCATTGACCCAGTCTTCCACCGTCACCACCGGGAACGCCGCGCCGTAGGGCGCGCCGGTGGCCGGATTGAGGCTCATCGGGCCGGTCGAGCCGAAGCACGAGCCCAGGTTGTTGACGCCGATGACGAAAAAGCGATTGGTATCGAGCGGCTTGCCGGGCCCGACCATGTTGTCCCACCAGCCCACGTCGCGCGGGTCTTCCGCATAGACGCCGGCCACATGGTGCGAGGCATTGAGCGCGTGGCACACCAGCACCGCGTTGGAGCGGGCCGCATTGAGCGTGCCATAGGTCTCGACCATCAGGTCGTAGCCGGCAATGGACGAGCCGTTGCGCAGCTTCAGCGGCTCGGCAAAGTGCATGCGCTGCGGCGCAACCACGCCGACCGAATCGGGCGGCAGGTCGAACGCGGCAGGCGCGGCGGTCGGCAGGGCGACATCAGTCATGGAATCCGGCCCGTGGCGAACGGGCATAAAAAAACCCGACCGGCATTTGCGTATAAAGCGTCGCAGCCAAGTCGGGATTCACTGGATTCCTTGCGGGATTCCGCGTGCCGGCGCCATCCACTACCGTGGAGGCATGGGGCGCCGACCCAACCTCTTTAGCCGCATTTGTAGTGGCAACCCGGAACTTGGTCCCTTGGCTGCCGCGCGCCCGCAAGCCAGTCATCAAATCGGCGCGACCGGGCAATTATAGAGCAATCGGCCCGGCATGTTGATTTAGAACCCATTTCACAATGAAGATGGGGACGCGTTCAAGCCAGGCGCGGCGCAGGCTAGGCGCGGGCCGCCGGCCTTGGTCATTCCAAGGTCAAGGCCCGTAACGACGCATGCGCCGCGCCTGGCTTGAACCCGAAGGGAAGGCTGCTGCCGGGCCCCTTCTTCATTGTGAAATGGGTTCTTAACCCAGCAAGACCCTCAGGTGCGCCTCGGCATGGTCCGACGGCGACTTGCGGAAGCCGCTCTTGGCATAGCGGTGCCACTGGCCCTGCACCACCGCCATGATCAGCGCCGCGCGTGCGGGAATATCGGCATCCGCCGGGAACGCGGCCTGCGTCACCGCCATCTTCAGGCACTGGCGCAGCGAGGCCTCGATGCGGTCCACCACCTGGTTGATGCGCTCCTGCAGGCGTTCGTGCTCGCCCACCAGCGCCTCGCCGGTCAGCACGCGCGTCATGCCAGGGTTCTTCTCGGCAAACGACAGCAGCATGCGCACAATGGCGTGGGCCTGGCGCAGGCCGTGCTCTTCCTTGTCGGTGATCTGGTTGATCAGGCCGAACACGGTCTGCTCGATAAAGCCGATCAGGCCCTCGTACATCTGCGCCTTGCTGGCGAAATGGCGGTACAGCGCCGCCTCCGACACGCTCAGGCGCGCGGCCAGCGCCGCCGTTGTGATCTTCTCCCCGCGCGGGTGCTCCAGCATGGTGGCCAGGGTCTGCAGGATCTGCACGCGGCGCTCGCCCGGGCGCGGGCGCTTGCGCGCCGGCGTGGCCGGCGGCTGGCCTCCGTCCTGCGCATCCTGCGCACTGCCTGAAATGACCGCCTCTGGCTCGCGCCCGTTGCTTTGCGTCATGACCCGATTCTCCGCATTCGTCGTTGGAGTTGATGCATCGATTGTACTTTTATGTCCACATAGGCCGGCCGGTTCGGCACGCGGGCGCGCACGCGCCGCACGTTGTCGGGCTGCGCCTGCGGTGCCTGGGTCTCCGCGGCCACCAGCGTCACCGACTGCTCCTGCGCGGCGTGGCCGACATGGCGCCGGTCCTCCGCCTCCAGCGTCGAGCGTACCGCGGCATCGCGCCGGCTGCCGTCGTCGCGCACCGCGGGCACCTCATGCGGGCGCGATGGCGCGATCGTGCGCAGGTAGCCCGTCACCCACGCGGTGCGGATGCCGGTGCCGGCATAGCGCTTGAGGTGCGACACGGTGTCTTCCACCAGCACCGCGCGATGTGGCGCGATGCGGGTCTGCACCAGCAACCGGCGCAGCATGCGGCGGTCCGGCTTGGGCCGCAGGTGGCCATGCACCCACATCTGCTCGATTGCCACCACGCGCTCGAAGCAATGCCGTATGCCCGCTATCTCCAGCACCGCCCGCGCGTAGTCCTGCGGCGCATTGGTGACCAGGATCTTGCGCCCCGGCAGGCGCCGCAGGTGCGCGGCCAGCCCGCGCCGCACCCGCACCATGTCGGCCAGCGCCGGGAATTCATGCGCGGCGCGCAGGAAGTCAGCCGGATCCACGCCGTGGTGCCGGATCATGCCGAGCAGCGTGGCGCCGTAGCGCTGCCAGTAGTCCACGCGCACGCGGCTGGCGGTGGCCTCGTCGCAGCCGAGCACGCGCGCCACGTAGTCGGTCATCAGCCGGTTGATGGCCGGGAAGATCGCGTGCGAGGCGTCGTGCAGGGTGTTGTCGAGATCGAACAGCCAGACCGTATCGCCCGAGGTATTGCCCGCGGGGCGGCGGCAGAGGCGAGCGCGGACACGGCGCGGAGAAGGAAGACTGGAAGGCACGCCGGGCAAACTCGGAGGGTGATGGGATAACCGGGGCGGCCGGCCGCTGCCGGCACCGCCCCGAGGCTCCGCTCAGTGCGAGCGGATCATGGTGCCGAAGGCCTGCTCGGTCAGGATTTCCAGCAGCAGCGAATGCTCGATGCGGCCGTCGATGATGTGCACCGAATGCACGCCGCTCTTGGCCGCATCCAGCGCCGACGAGATCTTCGGCAGCATGCCGCCCGAGATGGTGCCGTCGGCGAACAGCTCTTCGATCTCGCGCGCGGACAGGTCGGTCAGCAGGTTGCCCTTCTTGTCCATCACGCCCGGGATGTTGGTCATCATCACCAGCTTCTCGGCCTTCAGGATCTCGGCCATCTTGCCGGCAACCACGTCGGCGTTGATGTTGTAGGCCTGGCCGTCGTCGGAGAAGCCGATCGGCGAGATCACCGGGATAAAGGCGTCGTCCTGCAGCGCCTTGACCACCGCGGGGTTGATCGCCTCGATGTCGCCGACGTAGCCGATATCGATGAACGCCCCCGGGTTCTCGCGGTCCGGCATCTGCAAGCGCTTGGCGCGGATCAGGCCGCCGTCCTTGCCGGTCAGGCCCACGGCCTGGCCGCCGTACTGGTTGATCAGCATCACGATGTCCTGCTGGACCTCACCGCCCAGCACCCACTCGACCACTTCCATGGTCTCTTCGTCGGTGACGCGCATGCCCTGCACGAAGGTGCCGACCTTGCCGACCTTCTTCAGTGCCTCATCGATCTGCGGGCCGCCGCCGTGCACCACCACCGGGTTCATGCCGACCAGCTTGAGCAGGATCACGTCGCGCGCGAAGCCATGCTTGAGCTTCTCTTCGGTCATGGCATTGCCGCCGTACTTGACCACGATGGTCTTGCCGTGGAACTTGCGGATATACGGCAGGGCCTCGGCGAGGATCTCGGCTTTCAGCGCGGGAGCAATGGCGGCCACCGTGGTTGCGGCAGGCCCGGGGTTGTCGGCGTTCATGGGGGACATCCGTGAGAATCAACAGGTATGATGGCTAATCGGCCACGTAGCCAGGGATAACCAACGGGGATCGCCCGAAAGTGCGCCATCCGGCCATGGCAGGCGCCGATTTTACAAGAAACCGCGCGGGGCGCGAGTCAACCGGCCGAACGTGGTCCCGCGAACCGCCTGCAAGCGCCCCACGGGGCACCAACGCGTTCCGTCCACGCAACAACGTGCCACCACTCAGCCGTTTGGCCTGCGCCGCGGCACAGCGTTCCCCACCTTGGCCATCATGCCCGCCGCCAGCCGCCTCTTGCCAGCCAGCATCCCCGATTTCCCGCCAGCGCCGGGAAGCCAGCCATGAGCGACGCCTCGACCGTGCTGACCGGCCAGCTGCGCCCGGTCGAACATTGCAGCCACTGCGGCGCGGGCTTTGTCTGCGGCTACGTGGCGGGGCTGCCCGAGTGCTGGTGCGCCAGCCAGCCGCTGCTGCCGGCGCGGCGCATCGTGCCGGGCCAGCATTGCCTGTGTCCGGCCTGCCTGGCAGCGCGCCGGCAAGCGGCTCAGGAACCTGATTCCGCCGCTGGCTGAGGCGCCGGCCCGGGCCCTGCGGCACTGCCCCACTGCATCACCAGCATCCCCGCCACGATCAGCGCCGCGCCCGCCAGCCGCGCCGGCGTGAGCGCGCGCACCGCAAAGCCGGCCAGCCCGAACTGGTCCACCAGCAGCGCCGCCAGCACCTGGCCCGCCACCACCGCGGCGATAAAGCCCGCGGCGCCCAGCTTCGGCGCCATCATCAGCGCGGCCGAAATATAGAACACCCCAAGCACCCCGCCGATCCAGAGCCAGCCCGGCGCGCGCGCCAGTGCCGCTGGCGCCGGCAGCGGCACGCGCATCAGCCACAGCACGGGCAGCAGCGCCGCCAGGCTGACCAGCAGCGACACCAGCGTGGCCGACAGCGGATGCCCGAGTGTGCGCCCGAGGGTGGCGTTGGCGCCGGCCTGGAAGGGGATCGCCGCGCCGGCCAGCACGGCCGTGCCAAGCGGCAGCCAGAGTGAAACCGGGAAGGAAAACGGCAACTGGGTGCCTGACATGAAGCGCTCCATAGGGCAAGATGCGATGCCAGCAGTTTGAAATATCGCAATGCGAATTTCCAATTCTGCTTTCGTACGTTTATTATTCGCCGAATGAATAGCCTACGCGGAATCGACCTCAACCTGCTGGTGGTGCTCGAAGCACTGCTGGCCGAGCGCCATATCTCCCGCGCCGCGCTGCGGCTGCACCTGAGCCAGCCGGCGGTCAGCCACGCGCTCGGGCGCCTGCGGCAGCTGCTCGACGACCCCATCCTGGTGCGCGGCAAGGGCGGCCTGGTGCTGAGCGCGCGCGCCCATGAGCTGTCCGGCCCGCTGGCCGAGGCGCTGGCGCAGGTGCGCATCCTGCTGGGGCCGAGCGGCTTCCAGCCGGCCACCGCGCGGCGCAGCTTCCGCCTGGCCATGTCCGACTACGGTGCGCTGGTGGTGCTGCCGCGGCTGCTGCGCGCGGTGCGCAAGGCCGCGCCCAATATCGACCTGGTGGTGTCGCAGGCCAGCCGCGAAGGCATGACCGCCCAGGTGGCCGATGGCGAGATCGACATGGCGCTGGGCGTGTTCACCCACCAGCCGGAAGGCGTGAAATCCGCCGAGCTGTTCTGCGAGAGCTATGCCTGCGCGGTGGATGCCGCCACCGTGCGCGACAGCGGCCGGCTTGACCAGGTGGCCTACCTGGCGCGCTCGCACGTGCTGGTGGCCACGCACAGCGAACGCATGGACGCGATCGACACGGCGGTGGCCAAGCTGGGGGGACGGCGCAAGATCGCCTGCGTGGTGCCGCACTGGAGCGTGGCGCCGGCGCTGATCGCCGGGACCAACCTGGTGCTGACCACGGCACGGCGCAGCCTGGCCGCGCTGGAAGAGGACCCGCGCTACGCCGTGTTCGCGCCGCCGTTTGCGCTGGACGACTTCACCTTCAGCATGATCTGGCACGAGCGCACCGAAGCCGATCCCGCCCACGCCTGGCTGCGCGAGCGCGTGCTGGCCGCGGCGGCCAGTCAGGAATCGGAAGAGCCGATCAGCTTGCGCGGCTGACGGCGCACCCCCGGCTTGGCTGGCGCCGGGGGCTGGGCATCACGGCGCTGCGCGGGAACAGCAGGTGGCCTGGCGGGGCGCGTGTCGCCGCGAAAGACCAGCTTCTGCCGGGTGCCGTGCTGCTTGTTGGCCATGATGGCTGGATGGGTGGATGGACGAGGCCGGCCCCGTCAGGCGCTCAGTGCTTGTGTTCGCCGTGGCCGCCGCTCGCGCCGGCGGCGGCGGGCACCATGTCACGCACTTCAGCCGTGACCTTCTGCTCGATCATCTTGCCGCCCTGCTCGATCTTCAGCGTGATGGGCACGGTGTCGCCCTTCTTGAGCTGCGCCTTCAGGTCCATCAGCATCACGTGGTAGCCGCCCGGCTTCAGCTCGACGTCCTTCATCTTTGGCAGGTCCAGCGACTTGACCTGGCGCATGCGCATCACGTTGCCTTCCATCTTCATCTCGTGCAGCTCGGCCGCGGCCACCGGCGACGACACGCCGACCAGCTTCGCGTTGTCGTGCGCGTGCAGCACCATGAAGGCGCCGGAGGCAGTCTGGGTCGGCACCGTGCCGCGCACCCAGGCGTTGCTGACATCGACCTGGGCCAGCGCGGCGCCGGACGCCAGCGCGGCGGCGAGGGCGACCGATGCGGCCAGCGTGGCCGAGCGGAATTTGGCTTGCATGAAAGGCTCTCCTGAAAGCAGACATTAGACCATGGCGATGCCCGCCCGTGCATGCCCCAGGCAACCCCGCCATGCGGCGCACAGCCGGCTAGTCTGGCAGCCCGACAAGCTCGGCGCCAATGCGGCAAGGTGTCGCACGCACCGGCGCCCCGCGGCCGCATTGATACACTCGCGCCATGACCACCGCCGCAGCCGTGACCCGCTTGCCCGACCTCCCCTTCCTGTCGCCACTGCCGGCGGGCACCTCCGCCCGCCATGGCCAGGTGACGCTGCGCCGGCTGTTCTGGCTGCGCTGGGCACTGCTGGCGGGACAGGCGCTGACCGTGCTGAGCTGCGAGCCCATCGCCGGCATCCGCCTGCCCTACGGGCCGCTGCTGGTGGTGTTCGGCCTGCAGGCGCTGTTCAACCTGCTGACCGGCCTGCGCCTGCGCCAGCACACGCGGCGCAACAGCGCCCCCGGCGAAGCCGAGCTGATGGGCCAGCTGCTGGTGGACCTGACCGCGCTGTCGGCCATCCTGTTCTACACCGGCGGCGCGACCAACCCCTTTGTCTCGTTCTACCTGCCGGGGCTGGCCATTGCCGCCGCCATCCTGCCGTGGCGCCAGGTGATCGCGCTGGCGCTGTACGCGCTCGTCTGCTACACGCTGCTGCTGTTCGAATATGTGCCGCTGGACCTGCACAACCCGGACAACGCGGTGAACTACCACCTGGCCGGCATGTGGCTGAACTTCGTTGCCAGCGCGGTGATGATCGCGCTGTTCGTGGCGCGCCTGTCCGGCGTGCTGCGCCAGCGCGAGGCGCAGCTGAACCTGGCACGCGAGCAGCTGCTGCGCGAGGCGCGCGTAGAAGACCTGAACGGCCAGGCCGCCGCGGTCGCGCATGAGATCGGCACGCCGCTGGCCACGCTGGCGGTCATCGCCGGCGAGCTGCGTGCCGATGCCTCCGACGCGGGCCGCGGCACCTCCGCAATCAACAGCTACCTGCCCGACCTGCAGACCATGGAGCAGCAGCTGGCGCTGTGCCGCACCACGCTCGCGCGCCTGCGCGAAGACCCGGCCACGCTGGCGCCGCAGCGCATCGACGGCTGGCTGCCGGCCTTTGCCGAGCGCTGGCAGCTGCGCCACCCCAACGCCAGCCTGCAGGCCAGCGCCACGCCGGGCGCCGGCGCGCAGGCGGTGGAAACCGCGCGCGTGGGCCAGATCCTGACCATCCTGCTGGACAACGCCGCGCGCAGCCAGCAAGCCGCCGGCCGCGGCCAGGAGCCGCTGCAGCTGCAGATCGCCATGGCGCCCGGCAATACCGCGCCGTGGCTGTCGTTCCGCATCGCTGACCACGGCGACGGCATTCCCGAGATGCTGCGCGGCCAGCTGGGCGAAACCCCGGTGGCCAGCCAGCACGGCGGCCAGGGCATCGGCCTGTACCTGGCGCAAAGCGCCGCCCGGCAGATGGACGGCGAACTGGCCTGGCATGACCGCGCCGGCGGCGGCACCGTTGCCGAGCTGCGCCTGCCCGCGCTGTCCACCCTTTCCGCATCCGCCGCCGCCACGGCACCACGAACCCCATGACCGACACCCTCACCCCGGTACCCGAAGCCACCGCACCGGCTGGCACGCCCTTCCTGGTCATCGACGACGACGAAGTCTTTGCCGGCACCCTGGCCCGCGCGCTCACGCGACGCGGCTATGCCGTGCAGGTGGCGCATGACGGCCGCACCGCACTGGCGCTGGCATCACGCATCGAGTTTGCCTATGTCACGCTGGACCTGCACCTGGAGCCGCCGCCGGATGCCGGCAGCACCGTGCCCGCCGAATCGGGGCTGCAGCTGGTGTCGCCGCTGCGCCAGGCGTTGCCGGACGCACGCATCCTGATCCTGACCGGCTACGCCAGCATCGCCACCGCGGTGGCGGCGGTCAAGCAAGGCGCGGACGAATACCTGGCCAAGCCGGCCAATGTCGATTCGATCCTGACCGCGCTGATGGCGGGCGTGTCCGAAGATGCGGCGCAGGCCGCGCTGGAAGAGCCGGTGCCGCTGTCGGTGGCGCGGCTGGAATGGGAGCATATCCAGCGCGTGCTGGCCGAGCATGACGGCAATATCTCCGCCACGGCACGGGCGCTGAACATGCACCGGCGCACCTTGCAGCGCAAGCTGGGAAAGCGGCCGGTGTCGCGGTAAAGAAAAAGGCCGCGCGGATTGCGCGGCCCTTCCGGTGGCAACTGCTGCCGGCGTTACAGGCGCAACTGGACGTAGTCCCAGTCCAGCCCGTCGGCGCTGCCCTGCGGCGTGCTGCCCTGCGCGACGATGCGCAAGGCATCGCCGGCATGCCGGTCGGCCAGCGTGAACAGGCCGCCAGAATCCAGCGCCAGCTTCGCGGCCGCGGCAGTGGCCGCGCCGCGCGAGCCCGATTGCGCAGCCTCGGCGGCGGGCACGGCGGGACGGATGCAAAGGAAGGCCGTCGCGGCGGCCAGCGCGGCCAGCAGGCCGCCTGTGGCCAGCACGACACGGCGGGTCTTGTATTGGACCATTCGATTTCTCCTGCCAGTGAGTTGAGTGGGATGCGGTGGCTCCCGCACCGGTCAATCGACCGTCAAGGTGACGAAGGGTCGCATTGTCGGGCCGTTGCGCGCCAGCGTGCTTACCAATGCTTACGCTCCTTACCCGCATGTGGCAGCCGGATACGTACGGATATGTGAAATCCGTTCCCGCCAGGGGCGGAAACTGGCCCACAGACGCAAAAAGGGCGCACCGTGGTGCGCCCCTCCCGCATTCCGCCCGTATTGCCTTACAGCACGTAGCGCGACAAATCCTCATTGACCGCCAGGTCACCCAGGCGCTCATCGACATATGCCGCGTTGATCGTCACGGTCTCGCCCGACGACTTGGTCGCATGGAACGACAGGTCTTCCAGCAGCCGCTCCATCACCGTGTACAGCCGGCGCGCGCCGATGTTCTCCACCTTCTCATTGACCGAGAAGGCGATCTCCGCCAGCCGGCGGATGCCGTCATCGGCAAACACCAGGTCGACCGATTCCGTGCTCAGCAGCGCCTGGTACTGCTTGGTCAGGCTCGCATCGGTCTGCGTCAGGATGGCCTCGAAGTCCTGCACGGACAGCGAATCCAGCTCGACCCGGATCGGGAAGCGGCCCTGCAGTTCGGGAATCAGGTCGCTCGGCTTGGACAGGTGGAACGCACCCGAGGCAATGAACAGGATGTGGTCCGTCTTGATCATGCCGTACTTGGTGCTCACCGTGGTGCCTTCCACCAGCGGCAGCAGGTCGCGCTGCACGCCCTGGCGCGACACCTCGCCGCCGCCGATCTCGCTGCGGCTGGCGATCTTGTCGATCTCGTCCAGGAACACGATGCCGTTCTGCTCGACATTGGCGATGGCCTTGTGCTTGAGCTCCTCGTCATTGACCAGCTTGGCGGCCTCTTCGTCGATCAGCAGCTTGAAGGCTTCCTTGACCTTCATCTTGCGGCGCGCCTTCTTGCCCTGGCCCAGCCCGGCAAACATGGTGCGGATCTGCTCGGTCATGTCTTCCATGCCCGGCGGGCCCATGATGTCCATGCTCGGCATGCCGGCGGAGAGTTCCAGCTCGATTTCCTTGTCGTCGAGCGAGCCTTCGCGCAGCTTCTTGCGGAACACCTGGCGCGTGTTGGAATCCTTCTCTTCCGGCTGCGAGAAACCGATATCGCGCGCCGGCGGCAGCAATACATCGAGCAGGCGGTCCTCGGCCGCGTCCTCGGCCTTGGTGCGCACCTTCTTCATCTCGGACTCGCGCGTCTGCTTGATCGCCATCTCGGCCAGGTCGCGCACGATGGTGTCGACATCGCGGCCGACATAGCCCACCTCGGTGAACTTGGTGGCCTCGATCTTGATGAAGGGCGCGTCGGCCAGCTTGGCCAGGCGGCGCGCGATCTCGGTCTTGCCGACCCCGGTCGGGCCGATCATCAGGATGTTCTTGGGAGTGATTTCCTGGCGCAGGGGCTCGGCCACCTGCTGGCGGCGCCAGCGGTTGCGCAGCGCCACCGCCACGGCCTTCTTGGCCTTGTTCTGGCCGATGATGTGCTTGTCGAGTTCGGAAACGATTTCCGACGGGGTCATGGTGTGCGACATGGTATCCGTTCAGTGGGGGCGCGCCGGCCTGCGCGGTGGCCGGCCTGCGCTTATTCCAGCGTCTCGATGACGAAGTTGGTGTTGGTATAGATGCAGAGCTCGCCGGCAATGGTCAGCGCCTTCTCGACCACGTCCTTGGGCGCCATTTCGGTGTTCTCGACCAGCGCCTTGGCGGCCGACTGCGCATACGCGCCGCCCGAGCCGATCGCGGCGATGCCGCCCTCGGGGTCGAGCACGTCGCCGTTGCCGGTGATGACCAGCGTGGTGTCGCGGTCGGCGGTGATCAGCATGGCTTCCAGCCGGCGCAGGGCGCGGTCCGAACGCCAGTCCTTGGCCAGGTCGACCGCGGCGCGGGTCAGGTTGCCCTGGTACTTTTCCAGCTTGGCCTCGAAGCGGTCCAGCAGCGAGAAGGCATCGGCGGTGCTGCCGGCAAACCCGACCAGGACCTTGCCGTTGTAGATGCGGCGCACCTTGCGCGCGGTGCCCTTCATCACGATATTGCCGAGAGTGACCTGACCATCACCGCCGAGTGCGACCTGATTGCCGCGGCGGACGCTGACGATGGTAGTGCCGTGATACTGTTCCATGGTGGCTTCCGTGAATATGTCAGGACCCTAGTTGGCGACGCCCCCGGCGGGTTTCAAGGCCCTCGCGTGCGCCGGGCGCGGTCTGACCAATATAGGATGCCTGCCGCCACGTTGCCCGACGCCGCGCCCAAACAAAAAGGGCCATGCGTTGCCGCATGGCCCTTGTCCGCGACGCGCGGGGCCACTGGCCCGCGCGCCTCGCGCATCACTCCACCAGATCAGTCCGCATACACGCCGGCCTTCTTGATCACCGGGGTCCACTTGTTGATCTCGGCGGTCAGGAGGGTGCGCAGCGAATCCGGCGTGGCGCGCTGTGCCGGCGCGGCTTCGGCGCCCAGCTCGGCCATCTTGGAGCGGAAGGTCGGGTCGGCCACGGCCTTCTGCAGCGCAGCCGACAGCTTGTCGATCACCGGCTTGGGCGTGCCCTTGGGCGCGTACATGGCGTGCCAGACCTTCACTTCCACGCCCGGCAGGCCTTGCTCGGCCGCCGTCGGGATATCCTTGAACGCTTCCACGCGGCGTGCCTGCATGGCCGCGTACGGCTTGACCGAGTTGGCCTTGAGGTGGCCTGCGAGATTGGTGGTCTGGTCGCACAGCAGGTTGACCTGGCCGCCCAGGATATCGGTTAGTGCCGGCGCGGCGCCCTTGTACGGCACGGTGGTCAGTTCGGTCTGGATCGCGCTCTGGAACAGCAGGCCGCACAGGTGCGAAGCCGAGCCGATGCCGGCATTGGCCAGCGACAGCTTGCTGGCGTTGGCCTTGAGGTACGGCAGCAGGTCCTTGAAGGTGTTTGGCGGCAGCTGCTTGTTGCCGACCAGGATCATCGGCACGTCGGCGATTTCGCCGACCATCTCGAAGTCCTTGAGCGGATCGAAGCCCAGGTTGCGGTACAGCGCCGGGGCCGTGGCCATGCCGATATGGTGGATCAGCAGGGTGTGGCCGTCGTTCTTGGCCTGGGCCACCTTCTTGGCGCCGATGGTGCCGCCGGCGCCGCCGAGGTTCTCGATGATCATGGTCGCGCCCAGATGCTTGGACATGATCGCGGTCAGCTCGCGCGAGAGCTTGTCGGTCGGACCACCCGCGGCAAACGGCACCACCGCCGACACCGGCTTGCTGCCAGGATATTCCTGGGCGTACGCGCCCGACACCACACCCATTGCGCTGACTGCCAGCGCGGCCGCGACCATCTTTATTACTCGTTTCATGCTCTCTTCTCCTGATTCCCTTTGATACCCGTCTTGCAATGCGTTGCCGCCGGCCCGGCCCCTGCTTGTGCGGGGCGCATCTGGCGCGGTCTCTGTGGCGGCGCTCTTGGACCATGCCGGCTGGCTCGGCTGCCCCTGCCGTAAAACGGCAAGGGCGGGCCTTGATGTTAGCAACTCCAGACAATACGCAGGTATAGGGGCTAACCCGCTTGCAATCAGCCGCATATGGCGGGAAACGGGGAGGATATGGCAGAGATCGGATGCAAATGCATGCGTTTGTGACACCCGGTGCGGCCTAACGGAAGAAACCGAGCATTTCCTCAAGCAGAGGTTCGGCGGCCTCTTCCGGGATGTAGTGCCCGCACGGCAGCGCCTGGCCGCTGATGTCGGTCGCCACCTCCTGCCACAGCGCCAGCGGCTCGAAGCAGCGCGCCACCACGCCGTGCTCGCCCCACAGCACGCGCAGCGGCAGCGCCAGCCGGCGCCCGGCCTCGCGGTCGGCGCGGTCGTGCTCCAGGTCGATGGTGGCGGCGGCGCGGTAGTCCTCGCACATGGCATGCACGCGCGCCGGGTCGCGCATCGCCGCGGTGTAGGCAGCCATGGCGTCGGGGGCGAAGGGCGTCAGGCCCGCGTGGCGCAGGCCCATCAGCTTCTCGATGTAGAAATCGGGCTCGGCGTTGATCAGCGTCTCGGGGAACGGCGCCGGCTGGATCAGGAAGAACCAGTGCCAGTAGGCGGCGGCAAAGGCCATGCTGGTGCGCTCGTACATCGCCAGCGTGGGCGCGATGTCCAGCAGCATGGCGCGGCTGACCGCGTCCGGATGGTCCATGCACAGCCGGTGCGCGACGCGGGCACCGCGGTCGTGGCCGCACAGCGCAAAGCGCTCGAAACCGAACGCCGTCATCAGCGACACCTGGTCCTGCGCCATGGTGCGCTTGCTGTAGTGCTCGTGGCCGGCATTGCCGGGCGGGGCCGAGCTGCTGCCGTAGCCGCGCAGGTCGGTGGCGATCACCGTGAAGTGATCGGCCAGCGCCGGCGCCACCCGGTGCCAGATCAGGTGGCTCTGCGGGTGCCCGTGCAACAGCAGCAGCGGCGGTCCCGAACCGCCGCGCACGCCGGCGATCTCGACCTCGCCGACACGCTGCCGGAAGGGTTCGAAGTTCGGGAACAGCAGCGCGCTGGCGTCATTCAGCATGGGTCGTCTCCGCTTCTAAGGGTCGTCCTGTGCCGATCATAGGCGCAAACCGCCTCATCGGCGTGGCTGCGCCGGCTTCGCCATTCGGCCCACTGACGCAACTGAATTGCATCAACCGGGGGCCTATGGTTAAATCCGCCCATGACCCGTCCCAGTCCGGACCGGCCGGCCGCTGTGCCGGAACCGGCGATCCCCACCCCTGAGTCCCTGGAAGCCGCCCACGAGCGCCTGCGCCAGCTGGGCGCGCGCGTGACCCAGCCGCGGCTGTGCATCCTGGCCTGCCTGATCGGCAGCGAAGAGGCGCTGACGCACCAGGCCGTGATCGACCGCCTGCCCGAACCGGGCGAGACCATAGACCGCGTCACCGTCTACCGCGTGCTGGACTGGCTGGTGGAACAGGGCGTGGCGCAGAAGCGTGCCGGCAACGACCGCGTGTTCCGCTTCAGCCTGGTTGAACACGAGGCCGCGCGCGCGCAGGAGCACCGCCAGCACAGCCATTTCCACTGCACCCGCTGCGACCGCACCTTCTGCCTGGACGATGCCAGCGCGCCGGCTCCGCCGGCCGCGCCGCGCGTGCCCAGCGGCTTTGCCATCGAACATGTCGAACTGACCGTAAACGGCGTCTGCGCCGAGTGCGGCAAGCGTGCGCCCGCCTCGCCTGGCGGCGCTTCGCACTGAACGGCAATCTCTCATACCCGGAGAACAACAATGTCCAAACTGACCCCGGTCACGATCCTGACCGGCTTTCTCGGCAGCGGCAAGACCACCCTGCTCAAGCGCATCCTGAACGAGCAGCACGGCATGAAGATCGCCGTGATCGAGAACGAGTTCGGCGAAGAGAACATCGACAACGAGATCCTGGTGCAGGACGGCCGCGAGCAGATCGTGCAGATGAGCAACGGCTGCATCTGCTGCACCATCCGCGGCGATCTGGTGCAGGCGCTGTCGACGCTGCTGACGCGCCGCGACGCCGGCGAGATCGACTTCGACCGCGTGGTGATCGAGACCACGGGCGTGGCCAACCCGGGCCCGGTGGCGCAGACCTTCTTCATGGACGAGGAAATTGCCTCGCGCTACCTGCTCGACGCGGTGATCACGCTGGTCGACGCCAAGCATGCCCACCTGCAGCTGGACAAGCAGGAAGAGGCGCAGCGCCAGGTTGGCTTTGCCGACGCCATCTTCATCACCAAGTCCGACCTGGTGACCGAAGCCGACGTGGCCGAGCTGCGCCACCGCCTGCTGCACATGAACCCGCGCGCGCCGATCCGTCTGGTCAACTTCGGCGAGGCGCCGATCGACACCATCTTCGACCTGCGCGGCTTCAACCTGAACGCCAAGCTGGAGATCGACCCGGAATTCCTGCGCGCCGACGACCATGACCACGATCATGACCATGAGCATGGCGAGCATTGCGGCGACGACTGCGGCCATGACCACGGGCACGACCATGCGCACGGCCATGGCCACGCGCACGACCACCACCACCACCACCATACCGACCGCATTGCGTCGTTCGTCTTCCGCAGCGACAAGCCCTTCCACTACGGCAAGCTGGAGGAATTCCTGTCCGGCATCCTGGCCGTATACGGGGAAAAACTGCTGCGCTACAAGGGCGTACTATATATGGACGGTGTGGACCGCAAAGTGGTGTTCCAGGGGGTCCACCAGCTGATGGGCAGCGACATCGGCGCCAAGTGGGAGGAAGAGACCCCGGGCACGCGCATGGTGTTCATCGGCGTGGACCTGCCCCGCGACGCCATCCTCAAGGGCCTGGAGAACTGCCTGGCCTGAGTGCACCAGTCGCCCCATCGGCGACGCCCCCTCGAACCCCGCTCCGCGGCCGCCCCCCGTTCGGGGTACCGGGGAAATACCGAAGCGCCAGCCGGTTTTCCCCGTATCTCGGAAAAATTTGTTCAAGTACAATAGGCCGGATTTGATACCGGTGGCGCACCTTTTTCCCGCTGCCGGCATTTGGTCCATCGGATCTGGTGGACTTGCAGGGCGGCGGTTGTCGTCAGCATGAGGCAGGCCGCCGGCAGGTGCGGTCGCAGTGCTTCGTGCGGAGACCGCCTTTTTCCGCCTGGGGTGCCCCGACGCGCGCCGTCACTGACTGACGCGAGAGAGAGGTGTCCCCATGACAGCCGCAACGAAGACGAAAGAAAGCCGCAGCAAGACTGGTACTGCAGCGGCAGAGACGCTCAAGGCGCAGCCTGTGAAGGCAGCGCCCGCTCCCCGCGGCAGTACGGCGAACGCCGAAGCGGGCGCAACGAAGGGAGGCCCGCGAAGCAGCAAGACTGCAGCCAGCCAGAGTGAAACAACCGAGGCGCGCAAGCGCGCGGACAGCGCACCCGAGCGGACCCGGACGCCGCCGGCCGCATCAACAAGAGAATCAGCAGCAACCATGAGCAGCAACAAACTTCTGACTGAAGCTGAAATCCTGAAGATGAGCGACAAGGATTACATGAACGAAGCGCAGCTCGCCTTCTTCAAGCACCGTCTTGAGCAGCTGCGCGACGAAATCCTGAAGAACGCTGACCAGACCACGGAACACCTGCGCGAAACGGTCATCGTGCCGGATCCGGCCGACCGTGCCACCATCGAGGAAGAGCATGCGCTGGAACTGCGCACGCGCGACCGCGAACGCAAGCTGCTGAAGAAGGTGGAGCAGTCGCTGCAGCGCATCGAGTCCGGCGACTACGGCTGGTGCGAGGAAACCGGCGAGCCGATCGGCGTGCCGCGCCTGCTGGCCCGTCCCACCGCCACGCTGTCGCTGGAAGCGCAGCAACGCCGCGAACTGCGCCAGAAGCTGTTCGGCGACTGATACGCCGCGCGCCGGCACGGACGGTGCGGCAGGCGTAACGTGACGGCCCGGTTACCCGGGCCGTTTGCTTTGGCGGGCCGCGTCCGCCTTGTCGTGCCGTCGCCACGGCCTACCATTGAGAATCGTCCGGCTGTTGCCGCCCCGGCCTTTCTGGTAAATTCGCAACCTTGTTGCAACAACGCGCCCCTCGCCTGGGCTGCGTAGTCCCTCGTCACTTCCATCTCTCCTGCCATGGCTGATCGCCTGCCCGTCACCGTGCTGTCCGGCTTCCCCGGCGCCGGCAAAACCACGCTGCTGAACCACCTGCTTGCGCACAGCGCGGGCCGGCGCCTGGCCGTGCTGGTCTGCGGGCCGCAGCATGGGCAGGCGCTGGCGCCGCTGCCGCCCGGTTGCGAGGCCACGCTGCTGCCCGTGGGCGACGCCCTGCTCGGCGAAGCCGCCCGGCTTGCCGCCGAGCGCCGCTTTGACTCGCTGCTGATCGAAGCCAACGGCCTGGACGAGCCGCTCGCGATTGCCGAGGGCTTCCTGTTCGAGGCCAAGCATGGCGCCGGGCCCGACGCGGCGGTGCAACCCGACACGCTGGTGACGGTGATCGATGCCGCCACCTTCCTGCGCGACCTCAACGAGGCCGAGTTCCTGGCCGACCGCGGGCTGGCGCCGGCCACGGACGATGACCGGACCGTGGCTGAAGTGCTGGTTGCGCAGGTCGAATGCAGCGACGTGATCGTGCTGAACAAGGCCGACCTCGCCAGCGCGGCCGAACTGGCGCGGCTGCACGCCGTGCTGCAGGCGCTGAACCCGCGTGCCGATATCGTCGAAGCCAGCTTCGGCAAGGTCGCGCCCGAGCGCGTGCAAGGCACCGGCCGCTTCGACTTCGAAGCCGCCGCGGACGCACCGGGCTGGCTCGCCGCGCTGCGCGGCGAGTTGCCGGCTGCCGACGCCAGCGGCGTCTCCACGCTGGTCTACCGCCGCCGCCGCCCGTTCCACCCGCAGCGCTTCGCCGACCTGATCCATACCGAATGGCTGCGCGAGCACGGCAGCGTGCTGCGTTCCAGGGGCCTGTTCTGGCTGGCCAGCCGCATGGACACCGCGGGCGACTGGAACCAGTCCGGCGGCGTCTGCCGCCATGGCGGCGCCGGCGCCTGGTGGGCCGCGCTGGATCCGGCCGAATGGCCGGCCGACAGCGCCGAACGCGCCGAAGTCGAAGCCGACATGCAGGTCGACGGTGCCCCGGCAGCCTTCGGCGACCGCCGCCAGGAACTGGTGCTGACCGGCCTGGACCTGGACCATGCGGCGCTGCAGGCCCGGCTCGACGCCTGCCTGCTGACCGATGCCGAGATGGCCGCGGGCGCGGATGCCTGGGCGGGCTATGCGGATCCCTTCCCCGCCTGGGTCGACGACTTTGACGACGACCACGATCATGACCATGGCGATGATTGCGGCTGCGGCGATCCCGACCACCACCACGGCAACCACGCCGGCCATCCGCATGCGCACTGACTGGTTCGCCCGCCTGCGCGCGCATGGCCCGGGCCTCTGGTCCGTGCTGTGGCTGACGCTATGCCTGCTGCTGACGCAGCACGCCGGGCTGACCCACCGCATCGTGCATGGCGGCCTGCTTGCGCCGTCGGCCTCCGTGACAACGGCCGACGCCGCCTCGGCCAACGACCCCGAGCCGCACCCGCTGGCGCAGAAATTCAGCGGCCACTCGTGCGTGCTGTTCGATGGCGCCACGGTTGCCGACACCCTGTGCGGCAAGCTGCCGCTGCCGCAGCTTGCCTTTGGCAAACCGGTCAAGCCGGCCAACCTGGCCTGGCGCTGGCCCGACCTGCCCGCCACCCACCCCTTCCAATCGCGCGCGCCGCCGGCGCCTGCCATCGCCCTCGCCTGATCCGGGAAGCGGCCCTCGCCGCGCACCCGGCCTGACCAATTCCGAGCTGAACGCCTGCCTATTCCGGCTGCGCGGCCACGCCCATCGCGGGCGGCCGGCGCAGTGCCGGGCAGCTGCCGTGCCAGCCGGGCCGATTGCCATTGCCTCACTCCGCGCGCCATGTCGAAGAATCGTTACACCGCACCAACCAGCGCACCGCGCCTGACCCCGCTGGCGGCCCTTGCCGCGTCCCTCACCGCCACCATGGCCACCGCCTTCGTCGCGCCCGCCGCGCTGGCACAGGCCACGGCACCTGCCGCCGACAGCGCACCCGCCACGGCCACGGCCACGGCCACCGCCACCGCCACCGCGCCAGCCGGCGCCATGCTGCGCGAAGTCGTGGTCACCGCCAATCCGCTCGGCAGCGACCTCAACGACATGGTGGCACCGGTATCGACGCTCGGCGGCGACGCCCTGGCCGTGCGCCAGGGCAGCACGCTGGGCGACACGCTCGACAAGCTGCCCGGGGTCTCGTCCAGCTACTTCGGCCCCAATGCCAGCCGGCCGGTGATCCGCGGCCTGGACGGCGACCGCATCAAGGTGCTGCAGAACGGCGGCACCACCGTCGACGCCTCCACGCTGTCCTACGACCACGCAGTGCCGGTGGACCCGCTCGTGGCCGAGCGCATCGAGGTCGTGCGCGGCCCGGCAGCGCTGATGTACGGCGGCAACGCCATCGGCGGCGTGGTCAACGTGATCGACAACCGGATTCCGAAGGAGCCGATCGAAGGCATCGGCGGCGCGGTCGATGCCAGCGCCACCGCGGGCGGCGACCAGGCGCGCAACGCCAGCGCGCTGATCGAGGCCGGCAACGGCAAGTTCGCCGTCCACGCCGACGCCTTTGCGCGCAAGACCAGCGACCTGCGCATCCCCGGCTACGCCCGCAGCGACCGCCTGCGCAGCGCCGATCCTCTGCCGGAAGGCGAGACCGAAGCCTATGGCCGCCTGCCCAACACCAGCGCGCAGCAGGAAGGCGGCGCGATGGGCGGCTCCTACACCTGGGCCGATGGCTTCGTCGGCGCCAACTACAGCGCCTACCGCAATGAGTACGGCACGCCCGCCGAGGACGACGTGCGGCTGAAAATGCGGCAGGACCGCTTTGCGCTGGAAGGCGAGGCACGCAACCTGGCCGGCAACACCGCCGGCTGGCTCGAATCGGTCAAGGGCAAGTTCGGCTACACCGACTACGAACACAAGGAGATCGAGGGCGGCGAGACCGGCACGATCTTCAAGAACCGCGGCTGGGATGCGCGCCTGGAGGCCAGGCACGCGAAGATCGGCAACATGACGGGCGTGATCGGCACACAGTTCGGCCATACCGACTTCTCCGCGTTGGGCGAAGAGGCATTCGTGCCGAGCACCAATACGGATAACGCGGCGCTGTTCGTGTTCGAGGAACTGCCGCTGACCGCTTCCGGCGACCTCAAGCTGAACCTGGGCGGGCGCCTGGACCACAGCAGCATCAAGGCCAGCGCCAACGGCAACGACCGCTTTACCGATGCCAGCCGCAGCTTCAACGCCACCAGCGCGTCGGCCGGCCTGCTCTACAAGGTCAACCCGCTGTGGTCGCTGACCAGCAACCTGTCGTACACCGAGCGCGCGCCGACCTTCTACGAGCTGTATGCCAACGGCCCCCACGTGGCCACCGGCGCGTGGGAGCTGGGCGATCCCAATGCCAACAAGGAACGGGCCACCTCTATCGACCTGGGCGTGCGCTTCAAGTCCGGCGCGCACAGCGCCGCCGTGTCGGGCTACTACAGCCGCTTCGCCAACTACCTCGCGCTGAACGCCACCGGCCGCACGCGTGACGAGGCGGGCGATGTGGTCGCCGCCGGCAGCCCGGACGCGCTGCCGGAGTTCCAGTACCTGGGTGTGCCGGCCACGCTGTACGGCTTCGAGGTGGAAGGCAAGACGCGCTTGCTGCAGAAAATGCTGACCACCAGCGACACGCTGGACTTCGAGGCCCGCGCCGACTACGTGCGCGGCGAGAACCGCGATACCGGCGAACCGCTGCCGCGCCTGGCACCGCTGCGCCTGGGCGGTGCACTGGTGTATGGCGCGGGCCCGTGGGGCGCGCGCGTCGACGTGACCTACGCCGCAAAGCAGACCCGCGTGCCGACCAACGACACGCCGACCGATGCCTATACGCTGCTGAGCCTGGCGCTGACCTACAAGTTCAAGGTGTCGGGCACGCAGACGCTGGTGTACCTGCGCGGCGACAACCTGACCAACCAGGATGCGCGCAACTCGGCTTCGATCCTGCGTGATATCGCACCGCTGGCCGGGCGCAGTGTGAAGGTGGGGTTCAGGACGTCGTTCTGAGGATGCAGGCAGGCGTGGTGAATCAATCCCGATTCACCACCCACTCCCCCTCCACCGCCAGCGCCTTCACTCCCGCCAGCGCGCGCACCGTCTGCGCGCAGACCTCGGCCATCTCCAGCCCCGGCATGAAGCGCTGGCGGATGCGCACCATCAGCGGCGCGGCCTCCATCCATGCCACCAGCGCGTCCTGGGCCATGCGCTGCTGCTCCAGCAGCTTGAACTTCACCAGCACCTTGACCGCATGGCTGGCATTGCGCGCCGGGTCGGCGCTCAGGTAGGCCAGGCGCCCCTGGGCGCGTTCGACCGCCGCCGCCACATCGGTAAACATCCGGCCATGGCCCGGGATCACCAGCCGCGCGTCGAGCTGGGCGATGCGCTCCAGCACCGCCGCCTGCTCGGCGAAGCCGCTCTCGCCATCCAGCTCGGGGAAGATCACGCCGAAACCGTTCTCCCACAGCGCATCGCCGGAAACCAGGATGCGCCCGGCCGGTGCGAACAGCATCACCGCGTGCGGGTCATGGCCGGGAGCGGCCACGACTTGCCAGTCGATGCCGGCCAGGCGCAGCGTGTCGCCGTCGCTCAGCACGCTGTCGAAGGTGAAGCGGTCGCACTGCTGGCCGGTGGCGTTGTAGCTGAGCGCTTCTGTATCCCACGCGGCAACGGCAGCGGCCTCGGCCGCGGGGATAGCGGTGCGCGGCTGCCAGCGCGCCTGCAGCGCGGCATTGCCGCCGCAGTGGTCGGAGTGCAGATGGGTATTGATCACGCGTGCGAGCGGCCGGCCCTGCAAGGCGGCCGCCACCAGCGCCACCGTCTGCGGCGCGTGGGTGACGTAGCCGGTATCGACCAGCACCGTATCGTCGCCGTCCACGAACAGGATATTGTTAGCCGACAGCCAGCCGCGCTCGAACACGCGCATGGATGGCGGCAACTGCGGAACCGGGCTTGCGCTCAAGGGGATGCCTCCTCGCCTGCCAGCCATGCTGCGCGCTGCGGCAGTTGCGCCCACACGTGGCGCTTGTCTTCGTCGCTGGCCGAGGACCAGCCGGCGATTTCGTCGATCGTGCGCAGGCAACCTGCGCAGTAGCCGCTGAACGGGTCCATGTGGCAAATGTTGCGGCATGGCGAAGGCACAGGCGACGCGCGCAGCGCGAGGTCGGCTTGCGCCGCCAGTTCAGCCGCGGAGGGGACGGGCGTGGGCATGGTGGCCATCGGACAGCGCTCAGCCCGCCGCGCGCGCGGCCTTGGCGGCGACCTTCTCATTGAAGCGGCCGGCGTCGATCAGGTGGCGCTCATGCACGCCCTCGGAGATCTTGTCCTCGCCGTCCCAGGCGCTCAGCTGGAAGCGCAGGCGGCGCCCGTCCACCGCCACCAGTTCGCCCTTGACCGTCACCGTCATGCCGGGCGGCGTCGGCGCCAGGTGCGAGAAGCTGACCAGCGTGCCGAGCGACTGCTCGCGCGGCCAGTCCAGGTGTTCGCGCAGCATCTGCAGGCAGGCACACTCCATGATGCCGACCATATAGCCGGTGGCCAGCACGTCGGGCATCTCGGGGCAGCCCGGGATATCGTCGTACAGGCGCGGCACGGTGGCCTTGGGCGGCACCGTGTATTGCCAGCTGAAGGTCAGGCCGGGGCGCAGGTCGGGACTCATGCCACTGAGCCTGCCGCGACGTCGGCCACTTCAGCGCCCGTCATCTGCTGCAACTGGTGGGGCGTCAGGTTGAATACCGCATGGGGATGCCCCGCCGCGGCCCACAAGCTGTCATAGCGGAACAGGTCCTGGTCCAGCAGCATCACCGGCGCCACCGCATGTCCGATCGGGCAGACGCCGCCGATGGCGTAGCCGGTCTTCTCGCGCACGAAGCGCGCGTCGGCCTTGCCCAGCGCGCCTACGCGCGCGGCCACCTTGGCCTCGTCGACGCGGTTGCTGCCGCTGGCAATCACCAGCACCGGCGCATCGTCGGCCACGCGCCGGAAGATGATGGACTTGGCGATCTCGGCCACGCTGCAGCCCAGCCCCGCCGCGGCCTCGGCCGAGGTCTTGCCGGTGGCCGGCAGCATCACCACGGGCCGGTCATGGCCAAGCCCGGCCAGCAGGTCCGCCACGCGCTGCGCGGACTCGGGCAGCGCTTCGTCATTCACCGTCATGCGTACTTCTCCTTGTTCCGTGGCCCGCGCCTGATCCGCACTTACGCGCAGGCAGGCGCCGCATCGCTGGCGGCGGCCCACTTGGTCAGCAAGGCACGGCCCACGCGCGAGCTGTTGGCGCGGCCAATTGCCTGCGAGATATAGTCGCCGGTGCGCACCACCGCTTCCAGGTCGATGCCGGTGTGGATGCCCATGCCGTGCAGCATGTACAGCACGTCCTCGGTCGCCACGTTGCCGGTCGCGCCCTTTGCGTACGGGCAGCCGCCCAGCCCCGCCACCGACGCATGGAAGATCGAGATACCCACTTCCAGGCTGGCCAGGATATTGGACAGCGCCTGCCCGTAGGTATCGTGGAAATGGCCCGACAGGCGGTCCAGCGCAAACTCCGCCGCCGCGGCGCGCATCACTTCCTGCACGCGCACGGGAGTGCCCACGCCGATGGTGTCGGCAATGTCGATCTCGTCGCAGCCCAGTTCGCGCATGCGCCGCACCACGTCGACCACCGCGTGCACCGGTACTTCGCCCTGGTACGGGCAGCCCAGCGCGCACGAGATGCTGCCGCGCAGGCGCACGCCCTTCTCCTTGGCTGCGGCGGCCACCGGCGCAAAGCGCGCGATCGACTCGGCGATCGAGCAGTTGATGTTCTTCTGCGAGAACGCCTCGCTGGCGGCGCCGAAGATCACGACCTCGTCGGCACCGGCCTCGATCGCGCCTTCAAACCCCTTCATGTTCGGCGTCAGCGCCGAAAACAGTGTGCCGGGCCGGCGCTGGATGCGCGCCATCACGTCGGCACCGTCGGCCATCTGCGGCACCCACTTGGGCGACACGAACGACGCGGCCTCGATATTGACGAAGCCGGCATCGGTCAGCTGGTTGATCAGCGCGACCTTGACCTCGGTCGGCACCATCGCCTTCTCGTTCTGCAAGCCGTCGCGCGGGCCGACTTCAACGATCTTCACGTAGTTCGGCATGGTCATGGCAGTCTCCTGTCTTTGATTGGTATTGGTCGGGCGCTCAGTAGCCGCGCTGCACGTCGACCACGCCCGCGATCGGCTGGCCCGCGCGCAGCGCGCGGATCTTGCCGGCGATCTGCGCGATGCTGTCTTCGCGCAGCGTGAGCGCCGAGATATGCGGCGTGACGGTGATGCGCGGCTCCTGCCAGAACGGGTGTTCGGCAGGCAGCGGCTCGGTGCGGAACACGTCGAGCGTGGCACCCGCAACCTGCCCCGACTGCACCGCGGCGAGCAGGTCTTCCTCGACCAGGTGCTGCCCGCGCGCGACGTTGATCACATACGCGCCCTGTGCCAGCCGCGCGAACAGCGCGGCGTTGAGGATGTTCTCGGTCTGCGGTGTCAGCGGCAGCACATTGACCAGTACGCGCAGGCCATCGAGGAACGGCGCCTGCCCGGCATCGCCATAGAAGCCGCTCACGCCTTCGATGGCGCGCGCGGTGCGGCTCCAGCCACGCACCGGGAAGCCGAAGCTCGCCAGCGTGCGGGCGATATGCGTGCCGAGCGTGCCCACCCCCATCACGCCGATGGTGAAGTCCGCGCGGCGATGCGGCTTGAGGAACTTCCAGTTGCCGGCGCGCTGCTGGGCCTCGTAGGCGTCCATCTTGCGGAAATAGCGCAGCACGGCGTGGGTGACGTACTCGGCCATCTGCGCGGCCATGCCGGCATCGTCGAGCCGCACGATCGGCACGCCCGCGGGCAAGGCGTCAGGGGCTTCATCGCGCAGGCGCAGGATGCCGTCGACGCCGGCGCCCAGGTTGAACACCGCCTTCAGCTCGGTACGGCCACGCAGCATCTCCACCGGCGGGCGCCAGACCACGGCGTAGTCGGCCGGTTCGCCACGGCTGTCCTCCCACGTCACGCATTGCGCTTCGGGCAGTGCCTCGGCGAATCCTGCGATCCAGGCGTCGTAGCGGCCATCGGGGACGTACAACTGCAACTTCATTTTGTCTCCAGGGGAATCTGGTGGGGTTAAAGACGTATTTTGGCAGAGGAACGGACGTGGGGTTGGTTGGGGCAACGGTGACCGCGCCCCTGCCCCTGTCGGCATCAAGCCCCCGACTTCCCCTCGAACGCCAGAAGCTGCGCCCCCTCCACAACCTGCTCCCCGACCCGGTAAAGCACCTCACTCACCACCCCGTCCACCGGTGCGCTGATGGTGTGCTCCATCTTCATGGCCTCCATCACCAGCAACGGCGTGCCGCGCGTGACGGTGCTGCCAGCCTCGACCATCACGGCAATGACCTTCCCGGGCATCGGCGCAGTGAGCTTGCCGCCTTCGCTTTCGGTCTCGCCGGCATGGGCCAACGGATCGAGCCAGGCCAGGCTCACATGCCGTCCGGCATAGAAGACGTGGAAGGTCTCGCCATCCGCATGCACCTGCCCGTGCGCGCGCCGGGTGCCGAGGTTGATGCGGATATCGTCGGCCTGGCAGGTGCAGGCAAAGGGCGCCGCCTGGTCCGCATAGATCAGCGTGCTACCGCGCTCATTGGTGCTCAGCGTCACCTCCAGCACCTGCTCGCCATAGCCGAAGCGCAGCGTGCGCGACACGCCGCCGTTCAGCCGCCACGCGCCGCCATGGGTCCACGGCGAATGCTGGTCGGCGGCGTCGATGCGACGCTCGCGGGCCTCGCGGTCGAACAGCGCCGCCACCGCCAGCGCGATGACTTCCAGGCCGACCGGCGCCGGCGGCGGGAACAAGACCTTCTCGTTGCGCTCGATCAGGCCGGTGTCGAGGTCCGCCGTGCGGAACGCCTGGGACGACACCAGCCGCTGCAGGAAGGCCACGTTGGTCGACAACCCCACCACGTGATACGACGCCAGCGCCTGGCGCATGCGCGCCAGCGCCTCGTCACGGTCCTTGCCCCAGACGATCAGCTTGGCGATCATCGGGTCGTAGAACGGGCTGATGGTGTCGCCTTCGCGCACGCCGGCGTCGATGCGGATGCCGGCCGGGCCGTGCACATCCTCACCGCGCATGAACTGCACCGCCGGCGGCGTGCGCAGGAAGCGCAGCGTGCCGGTTGATGGCAGGAACTGCTTGTCGGGGTTCTCGGCGTAGATGCGTGCTTCCAGGGCGTGGCCGTCGATGCGCAGCTGGTCCTGCGTGAGCGGCAGCGCTTCGCCGGCGGCGACGCGCAGCTGCCATTCGACCAGGTCCTGCCCGGTGATCATCTCGGTAACAGGGTGCTCCACCTGCAGGCGCGTGTTCATCTCCATGAAGTAGAACGAACCGTCCTGGTTGGCGATGAACTCCACCGTGCCGGCGCCGACATAGCCGACCGCCTTGGCCGCGGCCACCGCCGCTTCGCCCATGGCGCGGCGACGCGCCTCGGTCATGCCTGGCGCGGGGGCTTCTTCCAGCACCTTCTGGTGGCGGCGCTGCACCGAGCAGTCGCGCTCGAACAGGTAGACGCAGTTGCCATGGGTATCGGCAAACACCTGGATCTCGATATGGCGCGGGCGCGTCAGGTACTTCTCCACCAGTACCTTGTCATCGCCAAAGCTGGCGCTGGCCTCGCGCTTGACCGAGGCCAGCGCGGCCTCGAAGGCGTCGCCCGACTCGACCACGCGCATGCCCTTGCCGCCGCCGCCTGCGCTGGCCTTGAGCAGCACCGGGTAGCCGATGCGGTCGGCCTCGCGGCGCAGCAGCGCCGGACCCTGGTCCTCGCCGTGGTAGCCGGGCACCAGCGGCACCGCGGCCTTCTCCATCAATTGCTTGGCCGCGCTCTTGCTGCCCATCGCGTGGATGGCGGACGCCGGCGGGCCGATGAAGACCAGCCCCGCCGCGGCGCAGGCCTCGGCAAAGGCTTCGTTCTCGGACAGGAAGCCGTAGCCCGGGTGGATGGCCTGGGCGCCGGCCTCCTTCGCCATCTCGATGATGTGGTCCGCGCGCAGGTAGCTGTCGCGCGCGGCCGCGCCGCCGATATGCACGGCCTCGTCGCAGAAGGCGACGTGGCGCGCGTCGGCGTCGGCATCCGAGTACACCGCGACGGTGCGGATGCCGAGCCGGCGGCAGGTGGCGGCCACGCGGCAGGCGATTTCACCGCGGTTGGCGATCAGGATCTTGCTGAACATGGCTCCTCCTAGTTTTTCGACAGGACGGCGAGCCAGCTGATTACCGGTGGGCTTCCTTACCTCGTCATCCCGCGTAGCCCTCTGCGCGGATGTCGAGGCGGGCCAGCAGGGCGCGATCGCGGTCGGCCTGCGGGTTGCCGGTGGTCAGCAGCTTTTCGCCGTAAAAAATGGAATTGGCGCCGGCCATGAAGCACAGCGCCTGCAACGCTTCGTCCATGGCCTCGCGGCCGGCGGACAGGCGCACCATGGCGCGCGGCATGGTGATGCGTGCCACGGCAATGGTGCGGACGAACTCGAACGGGTCCAGCGCCTCGGTGCCCGCCAGTGGCGTGCCTTCGACCTGGACCAGGTTGTTGATGGGCACCGACTCCGGATACGGGTCCATATTGGCCAGCTGCGCGATCAGGCCGGCGCGCGCTTCGCGCGCCTCGCCCATGCCGACGATGCCGCCGCAGCAGACATTGATGCCGGCGTCGCGCACATGGCCGATGGTGTCGAGCCGGTCCTGGTAGGTGCGCGTGGTGATGATCTTGCCGTAGAACTCAGGCGAGGTATCCAGATTGTGGTTGTAGTAGTCCAGCCCCGCCTCCTTGAGCTGCTGGGCCTGCTCGGCCTTGAGCATGCCCAGCGTGACGCAGGTCTCCAGGCCCATGGCCTTGACTTCGCGCACCATGTCCATCACCGGCTCCAGGTGGCGGTCCTTGGGGCTGCGCCAGGCGGCGCCCATGCAGAAGCGGGTGGCGCCATTGGCCTTGGCCGCGCGCGCGGCGTCCAGGACTTCGTCCAGCGCCATCAGCTTTTCGGCCTTCACGCCGGCATCGTGGTGCGCGCTCTGCGGGCAGTAGCCGCAATCCTCTTCGCAGCCGCCGGTCTTGATCGACAGCAGCGTGGACAGCTGCACGGTATTGGCGTCGAAGTGCTCGCGGTGCACTTGCTGGGCGCGGAACAGCAGGTCGTTGAACGGCAGCGCGAACAGCGCGGCAACGTCATCGACGCGCCACGCGGCGTCATCGGGCAGTGCGTGCGAGCGCGCGCTCTGGCGCAGGGAATCGACGGAAACGGTAGTAACGGTGGTAGCGGTGTGAGCTTGAGTCATGATCGATGCGAATTCTGGTTAGGCAGCAAGGCCAGCGGCCTCGGCTTGGTATTGGGTGGCGGCGGCGAACAGCGGCGCAAGGTCGAGCCGGCCAGCGGCAGCGGCAGCGGCGGGCGCCAGTTGCCAGGGCAATTCACCGAGGCAAGGCGCGTCCAGCGACGCGTGCAGCGTGGCGATGTTCTCGTCGGCCAGCAGCATGTCCGGGTCGACCCGGTTGGCGATCCAGCCCGCCAGCGGCAGGCCGCGCGCGCGGATGGCTTCGGCGGTCAGCACGGCGTGGTTCAGGCAGCCGAGCCGGATGCCGACCACCATCACTACCGGGACTGCCAGCATCACCGCCAGGTCGGCGGTGTTCCAGCGCACCGCGCCTGCGTCGAGCGGCACATTGAAGCCGCCCACGCCCTCAACCACCACCGCATCGGCCTGCCGGCGCAGCGCGTCGAAGGCGGCACGGACCGGCGCGCGCGTGATGCGCACGCCCTCGTGCGCGGCGGCCAGGTGCGGCGAGCACGGGGTGCGCAGCAGGAACGGGCAGGTCTGGCCCAGCGGCACCGCCACCGAGCTGGCGGCGCGCAGCTGCGCCACGTCGTCGTTGTGCCAATGGCCGTCGCGCCACTCACTGCCGCTGGCCACGGGCTTCATGCCCGCGGTGCGGTAGCCGGCGGCATGGAGCGCATGCAGCAGCGTGGCGCTGGCGTGGGTTTTGCCGATGCCGGTATCGGTGCCGGTGACAAAGCAGGCGAAAGGCGCACGCGTGCTCATGCGACCTCCCGCTGCGCCACGGCGGCGCCCAGGGCATCCAGCAGGCGCCGCACATCGTCTTCGGTGTGCGCGGCCGACAGCGTGATGCGCAGCCGCGCGGTCCCTTCCGGCACGGTCGGCGGCCGGATCGCGCCGACGCGGATGCCATCCGCCTCCAGCGTGGCCGACAGCGCCAGCGCGGCGCCGTTGTCGCCGACGATCAGCGGCTGGATCGCGGTCTCGCTGTCGCCCAGCGTCCAGCCCGCGATGGCAGCCAGCTGGGCCAGCCCCTCGCGCAGCATGCCGATGCAGCGCGTCAGTTGCGCGCGGCGTTGCGTGCCCTCTTCTCCTTCGATGATCGCCAGGCTGGCCAGCAGCGCATGCGCGACTGCCGGCGGCGCGGCCGTGGTGTAGATATACGGCCGCGCGGTGTTGACAAGGTGTTCGATGATGGTCTCGTGCGCGGCGACGAAGGCGCCCGCCACGCCGGCGGCCTTGCCGAGCGTGCCGATATAGATCAGCCGCTCGGACGACAGCCCCAGCGCTTCCAGCACGCCGTGGCCCTGCTCGCCCAGCACGCCGAAGCCGTGGGCGTCATCGACAATGATCCAGGCGTCATGGCGCTCGGCCAGTTCCAGCAGCTTGCGCAGCGGCGCGACATTGCCGTCCATGCTGAACACGCTGTCGGTCACGATCAGCTTGCGCTCGCTGGTGCTGGCCGCCAGCAGCGCTTCCAGAGCGGCGGTGTCGCAATGCGGGTAGCGCTGCACGTCGGCGCGCGCGAGCCGCGCCCCATCGATCAGCGAGGCATGGTTGAGCGACTCGCAGAACAGCGTGGCGCCCGCGGTGCCCAGCGCGGTCAGCACCGCCATGTTGGCCATGTAGCCGGTGCAGAAATACAGCGTGCACGCATGCGGGATATGCGGGGCGAGCCAGCGCGCCAGTTCCGCTTCCAGCTGGGTGTGCGCCAGCGAATGCCCGCTGACCAGGTGCGAGGCACCGCTGCCCGCGCCATAGCGCTGCGCGCCTTCCACCAGCGCGGCGATCACGTCCGGGTGGTTGGCCAGCCCCATGTAGTCGTTGCTGCAGAAGGTCAGCAGCGATTCCGGCTCGGACCCGTCCTCGCCCACGGCCTGGTGCGGCGCGCAGGCAGTGTGGGCAACGCGGCGGCGGCGCGTCAGGGCCAGCGCGTGGCGCTGTTCGGCGGCCCGCCTCAGTTGTTCAAGCAGCATGGCGCACCTCCCCGCTCGTGGTCACATCGTCGAGCGTGGCCATCATCTGCTCGCCCAGCCAGCGTGCCTGCGCGGCATCGAAGACGTAGGGCGGCATCACGTACAGCGTATTGCCGATCGGGCGCACCAGCAGCTCGCGCTCGCGCGCGGCGTGATGGAAGCGCGCGGCAAAGTCGGCGCCGGCGACGTCATCGCGCACATCGGCGGCCCAGATCAGCCCGCGCTGGCGGACGTGCCGCAGGCGCGCGTCGGCGGCCAGCGCGGCCATGCCGTCGGCGAGCCAGTGCGCGCGCTCGCGGTTGCGCGCGAGCACGTCGTCCTGCGCGAACAAGTCCAGCGTGGCCAGCGCGGCGCGGCAGGCCAGCGGGTTGCCGGTGTAGGAGTGCGAATGCAGGAAGCTGCGGGCCAGCTCGTCGGCGACGAAGGCACGCTGGATCTCCGGGCGCGACAGCACCAGCGACAGCGGCAGGTAGCCGCCGCTGATGCCCTTGGACAGGCACAGGAAGTCGGGCCACAGGTGCGCGGGCAGCGGCGCCTCCCCGGCGCGCGACTGTTCCCACGCGAAGAAGGTGCCGGTGCGCCCGCAGCCCACCGCGATCTCGTCGGCGATCAGGTGGATCCGGTAGCGGTCGCACAAAGCGCGCGCGCCATCCAGATACGACGGGTCGTACATCGCCATGCCGGCGGCGCCCTGCACCAGCGGCTCGACGATCAGCGCGGCGATCTGGCCGGCGCGCTCGCGCAGCAGGGTTTCCAGCTCCGCCAGGGCGCGGGCGGCCACGTCCGCAGCGCTCTCGCCGGGTGCGGCCTGGCGTGCGTCGGGCGACATCAACACGTGTGCGCGGCGGATCAGCGGATCATAGGCATCGCGGAAGACTTCCACGTCGGTCACCGCGAGCGCGCCCACGGTCTCGCCGTGGTAGCCGTGGCGCAGGCAGACGAACTCGCGCTTGGCAGGCAGGCCGGTATTGCGCCAGTAGTGGAAGCTCATCTTCAGCGCGATCTCGACCGCCGAGGCGCCGTCCGAAGCGTAGAAGACATTGCCGAGCGCGCCGCCGGTCAGCGCCGACAGGCGCTCCGCCAGCTCCACCGCCGGGGCATGGGTGCAGCCGGCGAGCATCACGTGCTCAAGCGTTTCCAGCTGGCTGGCCAGCGCGGCGTTGATGCGCGGGTTGGCGTGGCCGAACAGGTTGACCCACCACGAACTGGTGGCGTCGAAATAGCGGCGGCCGTCGGCATCATGCAGCCACGGGCCGACGCCGCGCACGATCGCCAGCGGCACCGCGTCGTCGTCGGGGCGCAGCCGCGTGCATGGATGCCAGACGGCGTTGCGGCTGCGCTGGCCGAGTGCCTGCGCGTCTCTGCCTGGGGAAAGGGACAGGTGATCCAAGGTAGCCCTCCTTTGTTGACCGTCCGCGCGCGCGCCGTTGCCGGCAAGGCCGGGCTGTGCGACGGTGGCGGACAGGTTGGGGAGGGTCATGTTAGGAATGTCTCTTTCAGGTTGGCAATGACAATGGAATTTCCAAGTTAGCGGCGCGTTAGCGAAACTTGACGAATGTTTCCATGATGAAGCCTTGTTCTTGTTGCTAGCGTGCTGCGATCTACACGCAATCTTTATTTACGGAGGCATGCTGTCGCATGCTGCTACGGAACTCCCCTCTCCCGCCTGCGGGAGAGGGATGGGGGGAGAGGGCAGGCCTTCCCACGAAGTCAGGCGCCTCATGCTTGGCATAAGCCCGCCCTCTCCCCCAGCCCCTCTCCCGCGCGCGGAAGAGGGGAGCAAACAAGCGGTAAGCCAGTCTTTTGCCTCAAGCCGGCCGCCACGACGGCGAGCGCTTCTCCAGGAACGACTTCACCCCTTCACGCCCCTCTTCCGACGCCCGGATCTTTGCAATCCGGTCCGCGGTATCGGCCAGCAAGTCGTTGTCGATCGCGCGCCCGGCGATGTCCTGCACCAGTCGCTTGCTTTCGCGCACGGCGTTCGGGCTGTTGGCCACCAGCGCAGTCGCCAGTTCGGCGACCTTGGCGTCCAGAGCCTCGGCCGGCACCACCGCATGCACAAAGCCCAGCCGCAGCGCCTCGGCGGCATCGAAGCGCTCGGCGGTGATGAAGTAGCGGCGTGCGGCCTGCTCGCCCAGCGCGCGGATCACATACGGGCTGATGGTGGCGGGCAGCAGTCCCAGGCGCGCCTCGGACAGGCAGAAGTGCGCGTGCTCGGCAGCCACCGCGATATCGCACGCGGCCACCAGACCCATGCCGCCGGCGTAGGTGTCGCCCTGGATGCGCGCGATCACCGGGCGCGGGCACGACCAGATGGTGTGCAGCATCTGCGCCAGGGTCAGCGCATCGGCGCGGTTCTGGTCGTCGGAATAGCCGGCCATCTTCTTCATCCAATTCAGGTCGGCGCCGGCGCAGAAGGCAGGGCCGTTGCCGGCCAGCACGATGGCGCGCACCTCGTCCATGTCGCCCAGCGCGCGGAAGGCGCCGGTCAGCTCGGCGATCACGGTCTCGTTGAAGGCGTTGCGCACATCGGGCCGGTTCAGCGTGACGGTGGCGACGTGGCTGGCGATATTGACGGTCAGGGCGGTGAATTCCATGGTTCGCTCCGTTGGCGGATTAAGTTGTCTGGTGCGGTTCAGGTCCCGGCGTCGAACGGCAGCCCCAGCGAGCGGAAGAAGTTGCCGACTTCAGGCAACCACACCGGGATGCCTTCGCGCGCGCTGAAGACGCGATGCGAGTCGTTGCCGAACTCGCCCACGTCCACCAGCCGCGATCTGGCCGCGGGACCGGTGGCGCGCGCCTTGAAGGCGTTGAACATGCGGCCGGGCAAGGGCACCGGCCAGTAGCTGTCGTTGTCGCCGTACACCCACAGCGACGGGTAGCGCGCCAGGCCGCCATAGCTGGCAAAGGCATCGACCAGGCGCTCTTCCCAGTCCGCGCAGTTCAGGTTGCGCAGCCCGCCCGCGAAGTTGACCACGCCCAGCACCCCCGGATAGCCGATGGTGCTGAACGCCATCGTGGTCAGGCCCCCGTGCGACTGGCCGATCACGACAATGCGGTCCATGTCCACATAGGGCTGCGTGGCCATGAAGTCGAGCGTGGCGACGACATCGTCGGCCTGCATCATGCCGTTGGTCTCGATGTCGCAGCTGCCGCCCACATAGGCGCCACCCGAGCGCGCAAAACCCTGCCGCATCGGCAGCACCACGGCGTAGCCGCGGCGCAGGAATTCCAGGCTCTGCGCCGGAAAGCGCGCGCGCCCCTGCATCGCGGGCCGGCCCGGCGCCTTGCCGTGGTTGATCACCACCAGCGGGAACGGCCCATCGCCAGCCGGCTTGAATACCGTGGCCTCCAGGTCGATGCGCGACGGGATCGCCGCCTTGGGCAGCATAACCACCTGCTCCTGGAAGCGCATGCGCGGCGCAGGATTGCCGTTGCCGTTCGCGCTCTGCGCATGCCCCGACAGCGGCGCCAGCAAGGCAAGCGCCGTGACCAGGGCTGGGCTGCAAAGCAGGCGGGCGACGCTGCGCATGGGGTGGAAGGCGGTAATGTGACAGTAGCGGCGTGGGCGGGATTACATGCGGAACACGCCGAACTTCATCTCGTCGATCGGTGCGTTCAGGCTCGCGGAAAGACCCAGGCCCAGCACGGTGCGGGTCTGCGCCGGGTCGATCACGCCGTCGTCCCACAGCCGCGCGCTGGCGTAGTACGGATGGCCCTGGTGCTCGTACTGGTCGCGGATCGGCTGCTTGAACGCCTCTTCCTCTTGCGCGCTCCACTTGCCGCCCTTGCCCTCGATGCCGTCGCGGCGCACCGTGGCCAGCACGCTGGCGGCCTGCTCGCCGCCCATCACCGAGATGCGCGCGTTCGGCCACATCCACAGGAAGCGCGGCGAATACGCGCGCCCGCACATGCCGTAGTTGCCGGCGCCGAACGAGCCGCCGATGATCACCGTGAACTTGGGCACCTGCGCGGTGGCCACCGCGGTCACCATCTTGGCGCCGTTGCGGGCAATGCCTTCGTTCTCGTACTTGCGGCCCACCATGAAGCCGGTGATGTTCTGCAGAAACACCAGGGGGATCTTGCGCTGGCAGCACAGCTCGATAAAGTGCGCGCCCTTCAGTGCGGATTCGGAGAACAGGATGCCGTTGTTGGCGACGATGCCGACGGGGTAGCCCCAGATGCGCGCGAAGCCGCACACCAGCGTGGTGCCGTAGCGCGCCTTGAACTCGTCGAACTCGGAGCCGTCGACCAGGCGCGCGATCACCTCGCGCACGTCGTAGGGCTTGCGCGTGTCGGTCGGGATCACGCCGTACAGTTCTTCCACCGGGTAGAGCGGCTCGACCGGCTCGTGCAGGCGGATCTGGTCCGGCTTGCGGCGGTTCAGGTGCTGCACGATATTGCGCGCCAGCGACAGCGCGTGGTGGTCGTTCTGCGCGAAGTAGTCGGCCACGCCCGACAGGCGCGTATGCACGTCGGCGCCGCCCAGGTCTTCGGCGCTGACCTCCTCGCCGGTGGCGGCCTTCACCAGCGGCGGGCCGCCCAGGAAGATGGTGCCCTGGTTCTTGACGATGATGGACTCGTCGCTCATCGCCGGCACGTAGGCGCCGCCGGCGGTGCACGAGCCCATCACCACCGCGATCTGCGGGATGCCCTGCTTGGACAGGTTGGCCTGGTTGTAGAAGATGCGGCCGAAGTGGTCGCGGTCGGGGAACACGTCGTCCTGGTTGGGCAGGTTGGCGCCGCCGGAATCGACCAGGTAGATGCAGGGCAAGTTGTTCTGCTCGGCGATCTCCTGTGCGCGCACATGCTTCTTGACCGTCATCGGGTAGTAGGTGCCGCCCTTGACGGTGGCGTCATTGCAGACGATCACGCATTCCTGCCCGGCCACGCGGCCGATGCCGGTGATGATGCCGGCGCCAGGCGCGGCATCGTCGTACATTTCGTACGCAGCAAGCTGCGACAGCTCCAGGAACGGCGTGCCCGGATCCAGCAGTTGCTGCACGCGGTCGCGCGGCAGCAGCTTGCCGCGCGACAGGTGCTTGTTGCGCGCGTCGTCGCCGCCGCCTTCGGCCAGCTTCGCGATCCTGGCCTTGAGGTCGGCCACCAGGGCCTGCATCGACTCGGCGTTGGCCTGGAAGGATTCGGAGCGGGCGTTGAGTTTGGTTTCCAGGGTGGGCATCTGTGTCTCTTCCTGCTTGATATTGGTTTTCGCCGTCCTGCCAGCGGCCGGGCTCAGCCTGCGTGCCTGGGCAGCGGGTGCCCCGGCATCAGGTCGTAGGGGTGCTTCCAGCCCGGCAGCGCACGGATGCGCTCGGCCCAGGCGTGGATATGCGGATACTCCTTGCGCCAGTGCACGCCGATCTCGTCGTCGAAGAAGACGTAGCCCGACAGCGAGAAGTCCGCGATGGTGGCGCGCTCGCCCAGCAGGAACGCTCGCCCGGCCAGTTGCGCGTTGAGCACGTTCCACGCGCCTTCGCAGCGCGCGCGGAAGAACTCCAGCACGGCCGGGTCCGGCGACCTGGCAAAGGTGCGCATGAAGCGATAGGTGGCGGTGTAGGAGGTGAACTTGTGGTTGTCGAACAGCAGCCAGCGCAGCACCTCGGCGCGCTCGGCCTCGTCGCGCGGGCCGTGGGCATCGAGGCGCGTGGCCAGCGTTTCCAGGATGGCACCGGACTGCGACAGGCGCTGGCCGCCGCACTCCAGCACCGGCACCTCGCCCATCACGTTGATGGCGCGGTATTCGGGCGTGCGGGTCTCGCCGTTGAAGAAATCGACGAAGCGCGGCTGCCACAGCTGCTGGCCGCGCTGCACGCCGACGGTCTCCAGCAGCAGCGCCACCTTGTAGGCATTGCCGGACTGGGCAAAGCAATACAGCAGGTACTCAGGCTCATTCCGCTTCTCGATGCTCATGATGTCTCCCCGATCATGTCGCCATCCACATAGAGCCAGCGCGGTGCCTCGCCAGGCGCGCGCGGCTCGCGTACAAAGCGGCTGCGTTCGTGCAGCCGCATGGCGCGCCCGCCTACCTTGTAGCGCGCCACGAACTCCACTTCGGCATGCGCATCGTCCTGCTGCGCATGCGCCTTCACCGTGAGCCCGAGCCAGCGCGTGGCGGTATCCGGCAACAGGTCGGCCGGGCAGGTCGATGCATGCCAGGTCTGCCGCAACCATTCCATGTCGTTCAGCACATAGGCGCTGTAGCGGGAGCGCATCAGTGCCTCGGCATTGGGCGGCAGTGCCTCGCCACGATGGAAGCGGCCGCAGCAGGCGGCATAGTCCGCGCTGCCGCACGGGCACGGCACCGGTCCGGCCTTGGGCAGGCGGCCTGCCGCTTTCGCGGTCATCCCACCAGCTCCGGCAGGTCGCGCATATCGGTGAAGATGGTGCCCGCGCCGGCCTCGCGCAGCAGCGCGGCATCGTTGCGCTCGGCGTAGCCGAACACCGTCATGCCGGCGGCAACGCCCGCGGTCACGCCGGTCGGGCTGTCTTCCACCACGGCGCAGCGCGCCGGCTCAACGCCCATGGTGCGCGCGGCCAGCAGGTACACATCGGGCGCGGGCTTGCTGCGTGCCACTTCGGTGGCGGAGAAGATATGCTCGCGCTCATCCTGCTGGAACAGCTCGACCAGGCCGGTCCTGGTCAGTTGCAGCTTGACCTTGACGCGGTCCGCACCCGACGCCACGCACACCGGCATGCCGGTGGCGGCGATCTTGCCAATCGCCTCGCGCACATGGGCGACCGCAGCGACTTCGGCTTCCAGCACCGCATTGCGGCGCGCCAGCCAGGTCGACAGCCAGTTCTCGGGCAGCGGCGCGCCGCGCATGCGCTCGATCATCTCCAGCTCTTCGCGCACGGCGCGGCCGAGAAACAGGCGCGTGGAGTCTTCCAGCGAGATCTCGATGCCAAGCTCGTTCAGCATCTGGTTGAGCACGCGGTTGACGATGGGCTCGCTGTCGACGAGCACGCCGTCGCAGTCGAAGATCACGCAATCGAATCGGCCGGAATGGCCACGGGTTGCTGCAGTCATGCGGGTTTCTTTTCCTTGGTGTCCAGGCTCGGCACAGCCCGGAGTTCAGTCTGGCGGCGGCTCTTCAGGTGGGCCTCGACCTGGTCGAAGCGGTCGAAGCCCCAGAACGGCTCGCCATCGATGATGACGAAGGGCGAGCCGAACACGCCCTTGGCCATCGCCACGTCGATCTCAGCCTTGAGCTGGTCCTTGATCTGGTAGCTGGTGGCGCCGGCATCCAGCGCCTGCACGTCCACGCCCAGCGGCTCGGCCAGCTTCATGATCTCGGCCGGCTCGGCGATATTGATGTCGTCGACGAACAGCGCGCGGTACACCGACTTGGCAAAGGCCGCGGCGATGTCATCGCCGTGGTGGTTCTGCAGCCACAGCATGGCGCGCGCGGCGTGCGTGGTGGGCAGCGGGAAATGCGTGGGGCGCTTGTACTCGATGCCGTGGAAGCGCGCGGTGCGCTCGAAATCGCGCCACGAATAATCGCCCTTGAGCGGCAGCTGCGGCAGCGGCGAGGCGCCGGTGGTCTTGAACACCACGCCCAGCAGGATGGGATGCCAGGCGACGATGCGCCCGTACTTCTGCGCCAGGTCGTCGATGCGGGTACTGGCAAAGTAGCCGTAGGGCGAAGAGAAATCAAAGTAGAAGTCGATCGCTGCGGTCATGTCGGGGCCCTTCTTGTTGTGGTTGCCGGTACGGGGATCAGGGAAGCGTGCCGCCTTCGCGGCACACACCCCATCGTACGCGCATCGCTAGGCCAGCGCGCGCGCGATCAGGATCTTCTGGATATCGCTGGTGCCCTCGTAGATCTGGCACACGCGCACGTCGCGGTAGATGCGCTCCACCGGAAAGTCGCTGACGTAGCCGTAGCCGCCGAACACCTGGATCGCATCCGAGCACACCCGCTCAGCCATCTCGCTGGCAAAGAGCTTGGCCATGGCCGCTTCCTTCAGGCACGGGCGGCCGGCGTCGCGCAGCGCGGCGGCGTGCCACACCATCTGGCGCGCCACGTCGATGCGGGTGGCCATCTCGGCCAGGCGGAACTGCACCGCCTGGTGCTGGAACAGCGGCTGGCCGAAGCTCTCGCGCTCCTTGGCATAGGCCAGCGCCGCCTCGAACGCGGCGCGCGCCATGCCGATGCTCTGCGAGGCGATGCCGATGCGCCCGCCTTCCAGTCCCGACAGCGCCATCTTGTAGCCGCCGCCCTCGTCGCCGAGCAGGTTGGCCGCCGGCACGCGACAGTCCTCGAACAGGATCTGCGCGGTGTCCGACGAATGCTGGCCGAGCTTGTCCTCCAGCCGCGCCACCACGTAGCCCGGGGTCGAAGTCGGCACGATAAAGGCGCTGATGCCGCGCTTGCCTGCGGCCTTGTCGGTCACGGCCAGCACGATCGCCACGTCGGCGTTCTGGCCGCTGGTGATGAACTGCTTGACGCCGTTGAGCACGTAGTGGTCGCCATCGCGTACCGCAGTGGTACGCAGCGCCGACGCATCCGAGCCCACGTGCGGCTCGGTCAGGCAGAACGCGCCCAGCATCTCGCCGCGCGCCAGCGGCACCAGCCACTGCTGCTTCTGCGCCTCGCTGGCGAACGACATCAGCATGCTGCACACCGGGCAGTTGTTGACGCTGATGACGGTGGAGGTGCCGCCATCGCCGGCCGCGATCTCTTCCAGGATCAGCGCCAGCGACAGGTAGTCCAGTCCGGCGCCGCCGTATTCCTCCGGCACCGCCACGCCGTAGGCGCCCAGCGCCGCCAGTTCGCGGTGCACGTCCTTGGGGAAGGTCTTGTCGCGGTCCCACTGCGCGGCCTGCGGCGCGATCACTTCCTGCGCGAACTGGCGCACGGCGTCGCGGATCATTTCCTGTTCGGGGGTCAGCAGCATGTCGGTTCGATGCTCAGTGTGCGTGCGCGCTTACCAGGGGATGGGCGTGCCGTCGTAATTGTGGAAGGTGCCGTTGTCGCGCCGCTTGACGCCGGCGAGCAACTGGCGCATGCCCTTGACGCTCTGCTGCACGGTCAGGTCGGCTTCCTGGCCGCCCATGTCGGTCTTGACCCAGCCCGGGTGCAGCGCGACGCAGGTGGCGTGGCGCGCATCGAGCGAGACCGCGCGCAGCGCCGCATTGGCGCCGGCCTTGCTGACGCGGTACAGCCAGCTGGTGCTGTGCTCCATCGCGGTGATGCTGCCCATGCGCGAGGACAGCACCGCCAGCACGCCGCCGTGGCCGGACTGGCCCGCTTCGACGTAGGGCAGCAGCAGCGGCAGCGCCATCATCGGGCCCAGCACGTTGACATGCATCACCCGGTCGAATTCCTGCGGCGTGACCGGTTGCGCGCCTTCGGTGCGGGGTCCCAGCACGCCGGCGTTGTAGATCGCCACGTCGAGGGCTTCGCCGTCGAGCTTCCAGCCCAGGCCCGCGACCGCGCCGGCATCGGACAGGTCGACCTGATGGGCTTCGGCGCCCAGCGCCTGCAATGCGCCGACGCCTTCAGGCGTACGCGCCGCCGCAATGACGCGCCAGCCGTCGGCACGGTACTGGCGCACGAATTCAAGGCCGATGCCGCGCGAGGCACCGAGGATCAGGACGGTTGGCAAGGCTGTGCTCCTTTGTCGGGCTGGCCGGAGCGCGAAACGGCTCGCCCGGCCACGGGTTCAGCAAACTGCCTCTGTCTTGCTCCCTCCCCCGCAAGCGGGAGAGGGGAGAAAACAAGCGGGAAGGAACGCGTTACAGGATCTCGATCCCCACCGCAGTCGCCTCGCCACCACCAATGCACAGGCTCGCCACCCCACGCTTGCCCCCGGTCTTGCGCAGCGCGCCGATCAGCGTGGTCATGATGCGTGCGCCCGAAGCGCCGATCGGGTGGCCCAGTGCGCAGGCGCCACCATGGATATTGACCTTGTCGCGCGGGATCTTGAGGTCGTGCATGGCCGCCATCGGCACCACGGCGAAGGCCTCGTTGATCTCGAACAGGTCGACGCTGTCGGTGGTCCAGTCCAGCTTGCGGTACAGCTTGGAAATCGCTTCCACCGGCGCGGTGGTGAACCAGCCCGGCGCCTGCGCGTGGGTGGTGTGGCCGAGCATGCGCGCGATCGGCTGCAGGCCCAGCTTCTTCGCGGTGGAGGCGCGCATCATCACCAGCGCCGAGGCGCCGTCGTTGATGGACGACGACGAGGCCGCCGTGATGGTGCCGTCCTTGGCAAACGCGGGCTTGAGCGAGGGGATCTTGTCCAGCTTGATGCGGCGCGGGCCTTCGTCGGTGTCGATCACGGTGTCGCCGCCCCTGCCGGACACCGTCACCGGCGCGATCTCCCAGCGGAAGTCGCCGTTCTCGGTGGCCTGCTGGGCGCGGCGCACGCTTTCCATCGCGAATTCGTCCTGCTGCTCGCGCGTAAAGCCGTACTTGGCGGCGCAGTCCTCACCGAAGGTGCCCATGGCGCGGCCCTTGTCATACGCGTCTTCCAGGCCGTCCAGCATCATGTGGTCGTAGATCATGCCGTGGCCGATGCGGTAGCCGCCGCGGCCCTTCGGCACCAGGTACGGCGCATTGGTCATGCTCTCCATGCCGCCGGCAATGGCGATATCGAACGAGCCCGCGATCAGCCCGTCGTAGACGGTCATGGCCGCGCGCATGCCCGAGCCGCACATCTTGTTGACGGTGGTGCAGCCCACGCCCAGCGGCAGGCCCGCGCCCAGCGCGGCCTGGCGCGCCGGGGCCTGGCCCTGGCCGGCCGGCAGCACGCAGCCGAACACCACCTCTTCCACCTGCTCGGGCTTCAGGCCGGCGCGCTCTACGGCGGCGCGGATGGCCACGGCGCCCAGCTGCGGCGCGGTGACGCTGGCGAATTCGCCCTGGAACGCAGCCATCGGCGTGCGGGCGGCTGAAACGATGACGATCTCTTCCATGTCGGGTCTCCTGGATCGGTGGATGAAGAAGCGGTGTGTGCGTCCGGTCAGCGGATCGACGCCTGCGGCGGATCGCCGTACTGGCGGTAGGCCGCGGCCAGTTGCTCGCGCAGTTCGTCGTTGCTGCTGGCGGCCATGCCCAGGTCGCGCAGCAGGCCGTCGGACACGCCGTAGACCCAGCCATGCACGGTCACCGCCTGGCCGCGGCTCCAGGCGTCCTGGAGCACGGTGGTCTGGCAGACGTTGTTGACCTGCTCGATCACATTGAGCTCGCACAGCCGGGTATGGGCATCGTCTTCGCGCAGCAGCGTGCCGAGATAGGCCTCGTGCTTGTCGGCCACGTCGCGCACATGGCGCAGCCAGTTGTCGGCCAGGCCGATGCGCTCGCGCTTGAGCGCGACCTTGACACCGCCGCAGCCGTAGTGGCCCACCACGGTGATATGGCGCACCTTGAGCACCTCTACCGCGAACTGGATCACCGCCAGCGCGTTCAGGTCGCTGTGCGCGATCACGTTGGCGATATTGCGGTGGACGAACACCTCGCCCGGGGCCAGGCCCAGAATCTGGTTGGCCGGCACGCGCGAATCGGAGCAGCCGATCCACAGGTACTCGGGCGCCTGCTGGTTGGCCAGGCGCATGAAGAAGGTGGGGTCTTCGGCGTTGACGCGGTCGACCCACTCGCGGTTGTTGCGGAACAGCTGGGCGATGGCGTCAGTCATGCGACCCTCCTTGCAGGACCAGGATCGGGAACGGCAGCGGTACCCTGCGCGCTGCCAGCTTCGCTGTAGCGGTGAATGAATCGCTCTGAACTGTGATAGGCAAAGAAGTCATGAACATGTCCGGCCAGCAGCCGGTCCTTGTGGCTCTGCCACATGGCAGGGTCGAAAAAGTCCGCATGGTGGCGCAGGAACGCCGCGCGCACGCGCGTGTCGCCCAGCAGGAAGGTGCGGAAGGTCTCGGGAAAGATGTCGTGCGGACGCACCGTGTACCAGACCTCGCCCGACATCTCCTCTTCCTCGTTGCGCGGCTGCGGCACGTCGCGGATGTTGCAGTCGGTCAGGTACTCGATCTCGTCGTAGTCGTAGAACACCACGCGCCCGTGGCGCGTGACGCCGAAGTTCTTGTACAGCATGTCTCCCGGGAAGATGTTCGCAGCGATCAGCTCCTTGACGGCGTTGCCGTATTCAATCACGCCGTGCTCGACCTGCTCGTCAGTGCCCTCCGTCAGGTAGATGTTCAGCGGCGTCATGCGGCGCTCGATATAGACGTGGCGGACCACGATCTCTTCGCCGCCATCCTTGCCGCGCTGGTACTCGATCATCGACGGCGCGTGCTGCTCGAACTCGCGCACCAGCGCCTCGTCGAAGCGCGAGAGCGGGAAGGCCACGTCGGAATACTCCAGCGTATCGGCCATGCGGCCGACGCGGTCGTGCTGCTTGACCAGCTGGTACTTGGACTTGACCAGCTCGCGCGTGGTTTCCTTGGGCGCCGGGAAAAAGTCCTTGATGACCTTGAACACGTACGGGTACGACGGCAGCGTGAACACCAGCATCACCAGCCCGCGGATGCCGGGCGCGACGATGAACTTGTCCGACGAATGCTGCAGGTGGTGCAGGAAGTCGCGGTAGAACAGGTTCTTGCCCTGCTTCTGCAGGCCCAGCGAGGTATAGATCTCGGCGCGCGGCTTGCGCGGCATGATGTCGCGCAGGAAGGTCACGTAGGCCGACGGGATCTCCATGTCGACCATGAAATAGGAGTGCGTGAACGAGAACAGGATCAGCAACTGTTCCTTCTTCAGCAGCACGGTGTCCAGCGTCAGCTTGCCCGAGGGGCCGTGCACGATCGGGATCGCCAGCGGGAAAGTGCGGTCGCCGTTCAGGATGCGGCCGATGATAAAGGCCGACTTGTTGCGGAAGAACAGCGACGACAGCGTATGGACCTGGAAATTCGGCGCGATGCGCAGGTCGCCGAAATGCTCGCTGACCGCGCGCACCACGTAGCCGATGTCGCGCTGCAGGTCCTCGAACGGGCTCTCCAGCTGGAAGTTGTGCACGATGCGCTCGAAGCACGCGGCCATGCCCTCGCGGCTGCCCGGGTAGTAGGCGCGGAAGGTGGGGCGCGTGGGCGATTCCTCGTTCTCGATGTACTCGGTCGAGATCGCCGGGCGCACGAAGATGAAATCGTTGTTGAAGTACGAGCGGTGCAGGATGCGCGTGCAGACCGAGTTGAAGAAGGTCTCGGCCAGCTCGGGCTGGTGGTGGTTGGTCAGCAGGCCGATGTAGTGCAGCTTGATCTGCTGCCAGATCTCGTCCTCGATGTTCTCGGCGTCGTACTCGTCTTCCAGGATCACGCTCGATTCGCGCACGCGCTCGTTGTAGAACGCAATGCGGTCGCGCTGGATCTGCTGCAGCCCGTGCCAGTCGCCGGCCTCGAACTTGAGCTTGGCCTGGTGGCTGACCTCGCGGAACAGGCGGTAATGCTTGTCGAACCCGTCGAGCATCGTTCTCGCCACATCGAAGGCAATCTGCGAGGAGAGCAGTTTGGGGAAGTGGGACATGGGTCGACGGGGGCCGGGAGAAATGTGCGGCGAGCGGTCTTGCGACGGGTACTGAGATTGTAATGGGGTTCGGGCGGGGGCTCCGGGTGATTTCGGCGCCCCCCTTGCGCTTTACATGGTTTCGGCGAACAGCTCGCGGCCGATCAGCATGCGGCGGATTTCCGAGGTGCCGGCGCCGATCTCGTACAGCTTGGCGTCGCGCCACAGGCGGCCGGCCGGGTATTCATTGATATAGCCGTTGCCGCCCAGGATCTGCACGGTCTCGCCCGCCATCCAGGTGGCCTTCTCGGCGGTGTACAGGATCACCGCGGCGCAGTCCTTGCGCACCTGGCGCACGTGCCCGCTGCCCAGCGCGTCCAGGTTCTTGCCGACCGTGTACAGGTAGCTGCGCGCGGCCTGCAGCGTGGTGTACATATCGGCCACCTTGCCCTGGATCAGCTGGAATTCGCCGATGCTCTGGCCGAACTGCTTGCGGTCGTGGATATACGGCGTGACCACGTCCATGCACGCCTGCATGATCCCGACCGGGCCGCCGGACAGCACCGCGCGCTCGTAGTCCAGCCCGCTCATCAGCACCTTGGCGCCGCCGTTCTCGGCGCCAAGGATGTTCTCGACCGGCACTTCCACGTCCTGGAACACCAGTTCGCCGGTGTGCGAGCCGCGCATGCCCAGCTTGTCCAGCTTCTGCGCCACCGAGAAGCCCTTCATGCCCTTTTCGACGATAAAGGCGGTCATGCCGCGCGCGCCCAGCTCAGGCTCGGTCTTGGCATAGACCACCAGCACGTCGCAGTCCGGGCCGTTGGTGATCCACATCTTGGTGCCGTTGAGCACGTAGCGGTCGCCCTTGAACTCGGCGCGCAGCTTCATGCTGACCACGTCGGAGCCGGCATTGGGCTCGCTCATGGCCAGCGCGCCGATCCATTCGCCCGAGACCAGCTTGGGCAGGTACTTCGCCTTCTGCGCCGGCGTGCCGTTGCGGTGGATCTGGTTCACGCACAGGTTGGAATGCGCGCCGTACGACAGGCCGACCGACGCCGAGGCGCGGCTGATTTCTTCCATCGCAATCATGTGCGCCAGGTAGCCCATGTTGGCGCCGCCGTATTCCTCGGCCACGGTGATGCCCAGCACGCCCAGGTCGCCCATCTTCTTCCAGGCGTCCATCGGGAACTGGTCGGTGCGGTCGATCTCGCCGGCGCGCGGGGCCAGCTCGGCCTGGGCCCAGGCGCGCACGGAGTTGCGCAGCATCTCGATGTCTTCGCCCAGATCGAATTTCAGGCCTGGCAGTTCGGTCATGATGGTCTCCTGTTTGGAATCGGTATGTGTGTCGGGTTCCGGATGGATGGCCGGAGCCGTCAGTTCAGACGTGGCCCAGTGTCTTGACCACGCACAGCGTCATCAGCATGGTGGCCACCTGCTTGCGGCGGCTGTCCTGCTCGACATAGACATCGCCCTGTGCCACGATCAGCGTGCGCCCGGGCTTGAGGACCCGCCCCACCGCCACCAGGCGTTCGCCCTGGGCGGGAGACAGCAGGTTGATCTTGTACTCGGCGGTCAGGCCCGCCTCATCTTCGCCCACCATCGTCAGCGCGGCGTAGCCGCAGGCGCTGTCTGCCAGCGCACCCACCACGCCGCCGTGGAAGAAGCCGTGCTGCTGGGTCACGCCGTCGGACCACGGCATGGCCAGCTCGACCTCGCCGCGGTCCACCCGCCGCAGGGTCGCGCCAAAGGTGGTCATCAGCCCCTGGCGGGAAAAGCTGGTGGCGATAGCGTCGGCGCGCGCGGCGGACAGCGATCCTGGTTCAGCGGGTACGGCACTGGCGTTGGATGACGTCATGGCGGAGTTCCGGTGTGAGAACGTTGGGTCGCCGGCAGCAACAGGCTGCGCGCGCTGTCGGGGTATTCTATTGACGTTTACGTAAACGTCAATCCCATCCGGCACGGATGCCGGTGGAAGTGCCGCTTCAGGCGACCGAGGTCCGGGCCGGCGCATCGCCGTCTTCCGTGGCCGGTTGCTGCTTGCCGGTCTGCGCGGCCAGCAAAGCCCTGCACTGGCGCTCATGCTGGTCGATCTCGGCCAGTTGCGCCTGCAGGTCTTCCATCTGCCGCTCAAGCGTGCGCCGGTGCGCCGCGAGCGAGTGCAGGAAGCGCTCCAGCTGCGGGGCTGTGTCGCGTGGTGACTCGTAGAGGTCAAGGATCTCGCGGATCTCATTGAGAGTAAGCCCCAACCTCTTGCCGCGCAGTGTCAGCTTCAGCCGGGTCCGTTCACGGCCGTTGTAGACCCGCTTGCGCCCGCCCGGCCCTTCGCGCTCCGGCGACAGCAGACCCTGGTCCTCGTAGAAACGGATGGCCCGGGGCGTGATGTCGAATTCACGCGCAAGGTCGGTGATGGTGTAGGTGGCGGAAGCCGCCGCTGGCGTCGCTGACATAGCCTGCCCAAAGAAAGTGAACGGTCGTTCGTTGTGAAGTCAAGTTTTCGCTTAAGATGGAAACGAACCCGTATGATTGACGTTTACGTTAGCGTCAACCAGATCGGCTGGCAACCGGTGCTTGCACGCCTTGCTCAATGCTTGGCGTGCCGGCAGAACGAGAAAGCCCGCGCCCCCGCGCCAGGCTTCGACCACGAGACTCCTCATGAACGCACTCGAACACCAGCTCCAATACCCGTTCGGCGACACCATGCCCGAGCCCGGCTCCAAGCAGGAAGTCGCCCCCGGCGTCTACTGGCTGCGCATGCCGCTGCCGTTCGCGCTCGACCATATCAACCTGTGGCTGCTGCGCGACCGCCTGGACGGCCGCGACGGCTGGACCATCATCGACTGCGGCATCACCAACGACATCATCAAGGGCCACTGGGAAACCATCTTCGCCAATGAGCTGGAAGGACTGCCGGTGGTGCGCGTGCTGGTGACGCACAGCCACCCCGACCACGTCGGCCTGGCGCACTGGCTGTGCAAACGCTTCGGCGTGCGGCTGTGGATGAGCCTGGGCGACTACATGAGCGCGCGCGTGATGGGCAGCGGCACCGGTGCCGGCTCCAGCGCGGGCGGCGACGCCGCCGCCGCGCACTTCGCGCTGCACGGCCTGACCGATGCCGACAGCCAGGAAAAGCTGCGCGCGCGCAAGACCTACTACCCGTCGCTGGTGCCGGAGCTGCCGGCGCAGTACCGCCGCATGATGGAGGGCGACACGGTGCGGATCGGCACCGATGCGGCGACCTCGGCCTGGCACGTGATCACCGGCTTCGGCCATTCGCCCGAGCATGTGGCACTGTACAACGCCGCCACCAATGTGCTGATCTCCGGCGACATGGTGCTGCCGCGCATCTCGACCAATGTCAGCGTGTTCGACATGGAGCCCGAAGGCAATTCGCTGCAGCTCTACCTGGATTCGCTCGGCAAGTACGAACCGCTGCCGCAGGACGTGCTGATCCTGCCCTCGCATGGCCGCCCCTTCCGCAACCTGCATACCCGCATCATGCAGCTGCGCGAGCACCATGCCGACCGCCTCGCCGAAACGCTCGAAGCCTGCGGCGAGAAGGCCTGCAGCGCGCACGACATCGTCAGCGTGATCTTCAAGCGCCAGTTCGACATCCACCAGATGACCTTCGCCATGGGCGAGTCGCTGGCCCACCTGCACTGCCTGTGGCACCGCGGCGAACTGGTGCGGGAAACCGGCGACGACGGCGTGATCCGCTTCCGCGCGGCCTGACTGGCCTAGTTGGCGGCCGCCAGTGCCGCCAGGTAGCGCACCCCGTCGATGGCGCGGCTGCCGTACCAGGACAGCATCTCGCCGTCGACCAGCAGCACCGGCTTGCCAAGCTGGCGCTCGAGCGCGTCGGCGTGGTCTTCGGTGAAGCGGTAGGGCTCGGTCGACAGCAGCACCAGGTCGAGCTCGCGCACCAGCGCGTCGCTCCAGCGGAAGGTGGGATAGCGATCGCCAGGCGCGTTGGGGCGGCTGCAGTCGCCGCCCGCGCAGGCCTGCAATGCGGCACTGCCCTCGGGCCAGGTGTGCCAGTTGGCCAATGCCAGCATGCGGCTGATATAGGTATCGCGCGACACCGTCATCCACGGGTCCTGCCAGATCGCATACAGCACGCGGCGAGCCGGCCACGCGCGCACGCGGATGGCATCGAGCTGCACCTGCAGCGCCGTGCACAGCGCCTCGGCCTCGGCGTGGCAGCCGAAGATCCCGCCCAGCAGCTGGTACAGCCCCAGGTTGTCTTCCGGCGCGCATGGATGGGTGACGATCACATTGGGCACGAATGCGCGGATTTCGTCCACGGTCTCGCGCCGGTTCTCATCGATATTGACCACCACGTGCGTGGGTGCCAGCTCGCGCAGCCGCGCCACGTTCACGTCCTTGGTGCCGCCGACCTTGGGCACCGCGCGCACGGCCGGTTCCGGGTGGATGCAGAAGCCGGTGCGTGCCACCATCTGCCGGGCCATCCCGAGCGCGAACAGCAACTCAGTCACCGACGGCACCAGCGACGCGATCCGCACCACCCCGCTGGCGGCGGCATGCTGCTGGCCGATGGCGTCGCGCCACATGGTCAGGGCTCCTGCGGCGGGTCGGCGCGCCGCGGCTTGCGCGGGGCGCCCGCGGCCAGCGCATCGTAGAGCCAGCGCGGCATCACGTGCAGCAGCGCCGCCACCACGCCCATCGGCCACGGAATCACGCGGAAGCGCCGTCCTGCCGCGATTACCCGCACGGCCTTGCGCGCGAACACGTCGGCATCGGTCAGGAACGGCATGCGGTACGGGTTGTGCGCGGTCATCGGCGTGCGGATATAGCCGGGCGCGATCGTGACCACGCGGATGCCGTGCGCGCGCTGCTCCAGCCGCAGGCTTTCCAGCAGCTTGATCACCGCCGACTTGGACGCGCTGTAGGCGCCCGCGCCCGGCAGCCCGCGCACGCCGGCGACACTGGCAATGCCCACCAGCGTGCCGCGGCGCCCGAAGTGGCCGGGCTCGCGCTCCTGCATCGCATGCATGAACGGCTGGAAGGTGGTCAGCACGCCGAACCAGTTGGTATCCATCACCTGGCGGAAGGCGTCGAGGTCCTCGCGCTCGCTGGCGACGGTGCCGACCGAGACCCCGGCATTGGCGATCACCACGTCCGGGCAGCCGAAATGGCCGAGGAAGTCTCCAGCGGCACGCGCCATGGCGTCGGCATCGCGCACATCGGCGCCGTAGACGCGCACCGCGCCCGGGTTGGGCAGCGTGGCGACAAACTCGCGCAGCGCGTCCTCGCGGCGCGCCACCAGCCCGAGGATGGCGCCTTGCGACGCGTATTCGCGCGCGAGAGCCTGGCCCAGGCCGCTGGAGGCGCCGGTGAGGAAGACTTTGAGGGGACGCATGAAGGCAGGGTTGCAGTCTGAAAAAAAACGGCTGGTACAGGATACCAGCCGTTTGGCTTGCTACTGGTGTTGGATAACCCTCGGCTTGCGAAGGTCGCCAGCAGATTACATCTTCTTCGCCTTAACCTGATCCACCAGGTAATCCATGGTCTGGATCGCGCCCTGCTTGTTGCCGGCAATCGACGGCGAGGTCACGTACTTGCCCTGCACCACCACGGTCGGCACGCCGTCGATCTTGTAGGCGTCGGCGATCTTGTTGGCGCGCTGCGAGTTGGTGGTCACCGTGAACGAGTTGTAGGCATCCAGGAAGGCCTTGCGGTCCACGCCGTTCTTGGCCATGAAGTCGGCGATCTCGTTGGGGTCCGTCATGCGCTTGCGGTCCACGTGGATGGCGTTGAAGACCTTGTTGTGCATGGCGTCGAGCTTGCCGATGGCTTCCAGCGCATAGAAGATCTTGGTGTGCGGCAGCAGGTCGTCACGGAACGCGACCGGCACGCGCTTGAAGACCACGTTGCCGCCCTGCTTCCTGACCCAGGCTTCCAGGTCCGGCTCGAAATCGTAGCAGTGCGGGCAGCCGTACCAGAAGAACTCGGTCACCTCGATCTTGCCCGCGGCGACCGGTTGGGCCGCCTTCAGGACCTGGTATTCCTTGCCCTCGGCGGGCGCCGCCCGGGACGGGGCGGACATCAGCAGGCCGCCCACGGCGGCGAACATGGCGAACAGTGCGGCGAGTTTTTTCATCTTGGTGCGGCCTTGCGGTTGGACGATGAGCGTATGACAGCGGCGGCGGCGTCCGGTTCAGCGAAACGCCGGCTGCTTCTGGTGACAACGTGTTGCGGCGGTTACCGGCGATTACTGCCAGTGCCGCCGGACACGACCGGAATAACGCCTGACCCTGCGGTCCGGCTTACTGCTTGGTGAAGCGGATCACCGAGGCCTCGAAGCCGGACGACTGCAGCCGGTCGCGTGCCTTGTTCATGTCTTCGATGCGGTTGAACGGCCCCAGGCGCACCCGGTACATCTTGACGCCGTTGACATCGCGCTCGGTGATCCGGGCTTCGAAGCCCTGCATCGCCAGGTTGGCCTTCTGGCGGTCGGCGTCGTCCGACGAGCGGAACGCGCCCACCTGCAGCAGGTAGCCCACCTTGTTGGCATCGGCCTGGGCGATCTCGGCGATCGGGTCGGCCACCGGCTTCTCGGCCGGCTTGCTGGCGACAGGCTTGTCAGCCGGCTTCTCCACGGGCTTTTCCACCGGCTTCTCGGCCGGACGGGCGACGGCCACCGGGGGTTGCTGGCCGTTCTGGCCATGCTGGCCGTTCTGCTTCGGTTCCGGCTCGGGCGCCTGGCCCACCGGCTTGGCCGGGGTCTTGCTCCACAGCGGCTTGTTGGGGTCGCTCGGGCCCTCGTCGGCGCGCTGGGCCGGCGGCGGCAGCTGGCTGGTGACATTGCCCGGCTCGCTCGGGCGCGGGGCACTCTTCTGCTGGAACGGGGTCGGCGACTTGGTGATGTACAGGGCGACCACCACGGCGATGGCCAGCCCGACGATCAGCCCGAGCACCAGGCCCAGGAACGTACCGCCGCGTTGCTGGTTGCGGCGGACATGGCGCGACTCGCGCTTGCGTTGCTGTTGCATGAAGTCCTCTTCGGTGATGCCGGGATTATAGGGCCAGCGCCGCCAACGGCAGCACTGGCATCGTCCTCGGGGCCGGACAGCCCCGTACCCCCGCGCGGGGGGCGCCGGACGCCTGCTTACATCCGGCGCGGGGCGGACACGCCGATCACCGCCAGGCCATTGCGCAGCACCTGGCGCGTGGCCGCCAGCAGCGCCAGCCGGGCGCGCTTGACGGCCTCGTCGTCAACCAGCACGCGGTCGGCGTTGTAGAAGGCGTGGAAGTCGCCGGCCAGGTCGCGCAGGTAGAAGGCGACCGCATGCGGCGCCAGCTCGGCGGCGGCGCCCGACAGCATGTCCGGGAACTCGGCCAGACGGCGGCCCAGCGCCTGCGCCTGGGCGCTGGCTTCGGGTCCGGTCACGGCGGACAGGTCGGCGCCGGCCAGCTCGGCCAGGCGGGCTTCCCAGTCCGCGCCGCCCCACGACTCGAAGATCGAGCAGATGCGGGCGTGGGCGTACTGCACGTAGTACACCGGGTTCTCGTCGTTCTGCTTGAGCGCCAGGTCGACATCGAAAACGAACTCGGTATCGGCCTTGCGCGACAGCAGGAAGAAGCGCACCGCGTCGCGGCCGCGGGTGAAGTGCTGCGGCCAGTCGGCCACGCCGGTATCCAGGCAGCCGCGGATGGTCTCGTCGCCGCCGTTGGACCATTCGATCAGGTCGCGCACGGTGACATAGGAGCCGGCGCGCTTGGAGATCTTGACCTCCTCGCCGTTCTTCATCACGGTGACCATCTTGTGCAGCACGTAGTCGGGATAGCCCTGCGGGATGCCCATGTCCAGGCCTTGCAGGCCGGCGCGCACGCGCGCGATGGTGCCGTGGTGGTCGCTGCCCTGCACGTTGATGACCTTGGTGAAGCCGCGCTCCCACTTGGTGGTGTGGTAGGCGACGTCCGGCACGAAGTACGTATAGGTGCCGTCGCTCTTCTTCATCACGCGGTCCTTGTCGTCGCCGTCGTCGGTGGTGCGCAGCCACAGCGCGCCCTCGCTCTCGTAGGTCTTGCCCTTGCCGACCAGCGACTGCACCGCGGCTTCGACACGGCCGTCGCTGTACAGCGACGACTCCAGGTAATAGCGGTCGAACTTGACGCCGAAGGCCTGCAGGTCGATGTCCTGCTCGTTGCGCAGGTAAGTGACGGCAAACTTGCGGATCGAGTCGATGTCCTCGACGTTGCCCGACGCGGTCACGGGCTCGCCGTCAGAAGCGCTGACGGTCTTGCCGGCCAGGAAGTCGGCGGCGATGTCGGCGATGTAGTCGCCGTTGTAGGCGGCCTCGGGCCAGCTGGCGTCGCCGGGCTTGAGGCCGCGCGCGCGCGCCTGCACCGACAGCGCCAGGGTCTGGATCTGCACGCCGGCGTCGTTGTAGTAGAACTCGCGGTGCACGTGCCAGCCCTGCCACGACAGCAGGTTGGCCAGCGCGTCGCCCAGTGCCGCCTGGCGGCCATGGCCGACGTGCAGCGGGCCGGTCGGGTTGGCCGAGACGAACTCCACCAGCACCTGGCCGTGCACGCCGCGCTCGCGCGCGCCGTAGTGGTCGCCCTCGGCCAGCACCGCGCGCAGCACGTCGGCCTTGGCGGCCGGGGTCAGGCGCAGGTTGATGAAGCCGGGGCCGGCAATCTCCATGGCCTGGACCAGGCCCTGCGCGCGCGTGTCGGCCTGCACGGCATCGACGATGCGCTGGGCCAGCTCGCGCGGATTGCTCTTGAGCGCGCGCGCGACCTGCATGGCGACGTTGCAGGCAAGGTCGCCGTGGGCTGCCACCTTGGGCCGCTCGAAGGTGACGGCGGGCAGGGTGGCATCGGCCGGGGCGAGCGCGCGCACCGCATCAGTGAACGCGGCGGCAAGATTAGAGGTCTGAACAGGCAGCATGGATGTCGGAAGCCCTGTGGGCAAGGTATTCAGGCACCGCCTTGGGCGGCGCCGTCGCCCGGAAGGCGGCAAGTGACGGCAAAGGAACAGTGAGTGCCGCGCCGCGCCGCGTGACAGGCATTGGAATCGGGAACGCCGAATTTTATCAGGTGCTATGCTGACATCATGCGCGAGGATGGCCCCGGGCCACAATCCGGGCCCAAAATCAGCGAGACTTCCCGCCCGGGGGAACGCCCCCGCCTCTCCGTGAAAGGAAAACACATCATGCTGATCACCTTCAAATCCCACGCCGCGCAGGACCTGATCATGATGAAGGATCTGGCGATGACGCTGCTGGGCATCATCGGCAAGCGCCTCGGGGAACGAGGGGTGATCACCGTGGAAGAGCTTCCAACCGCGATCCACAAGCTGGAAGCCGCGGTCGCCGATGCCAAGGCCCATCCCGCCAGCTCGGCCGTCGAAGCGGACACCGGCAACGACGAAGACGAGGAAGAACCGCTGCACCTGGGCCAGCGCGCCTACCCGTTCCTGGACATGCTGCGTGCCTCCCAGCGTGAGGGGGCCAATGTGATGTGGGGGGTGTGACGGGAACAGACGCCCGCTTGCGTGCGGCACGATCGCCGCGCGCCTAAAAAAGCGCCCGGCACCGCAGTGGGCTGCCGGGCTTCCGGACGAGGATTCCGGAAAGGGGGATTCCCTTGCAGGACCCGCCCGGCGTGCCGGACGGGTCCCGGTATCGGTCTGGTGGCTGGGGGGCGGGCCTAATCCTCCTCTGAATGGCGCCGGCCATTGGCCAGCAGCAGCCCGATCAGCGCCCCCACGGCCGCCGCGATCGCCACCGCCTTCAGCGGCGACTCGGCCACGCGGTGCTGGGCGTGTTCTACCGCACCATCCATGCGCTCGCGGGCGCGCATCATGCCGTCGGTGGTCTGGGCGCGCAGCCGATGGGCCATGTCGGTGGCCCGCTCGCGCAGGCGCTGCCCGGCGCGCATGCTCTCGGCAGAGCCCTCGCGCGCCAGCACTTCGATGGTGTGCTCCAGCTGGGCGATCAGCGCCTTGACCTCGCCGGATACCGGCGCTGCCGCATCGCGCGTGTCGCGCGCGGCATGCCTGATATGGCGGATGGCACTGTCGGCACTGTCGGACAGGTGGTTCAGTTCCTTCCTGACTTTCGGGTTCTGCGTCAGCATACGGTCTCCTCAGTTTCGGTCGGCGGTGGGGAAAGACGGCTCGCGGCCGGTGTCATCGCCCCCTGCGGACCAGGCCCATCACCGCGGCGACCAGCGCCACGACCAGGAAGATGAAGAACAGGATCTTGGCGATTTCCACGGCGCCGGCGGCAATTCCGCCGAAGCCGAAGATCGCGGCGATCAGGGCGATGACGAAAAATACGAGTGCATATTGCAGCATGGCTAGGCTCCCGAAGCAATCGGACCACGCCAGGCGCACTGGCTGGGCCCATGTGAGGGCTTGCGCCAAGGGGTGCAAGCTCATAGCCTCATCGTAGAAAGCCAGCCCGCGCACCAATACTGACAGCGAGCCGATTCCGCTGTCAGCCGAGTCCTACACGCACCCGGACGACGCCCGCGCGGGCCCGGCTTCAAGGTTGACCCATGGCGATCGATGTGATTCCATGGGCGCTCCCTGGCGCTGCGGCGGGCGAGCGGCGCGCCTTCACTAAACAGGAATTGCCCATGTTCAAGCAGTCCTTTCTCCCCCACACGCTGCTGCTGGCGGGCGGCATCCTGCTGACGCTGGCGGTGCTGGTGGCGTCGGAAACCGGCAATATCCGCCTGCGCGAAAGCTATACCGACGTGATCCGCTCGCAGCGCGTGCAGACCGAGCTGGCCGCGCTCAACGGCGAGCTGGTCAATGCCGAGGCCGGCCAGCGCGGCTTCCTGCTGACCGGCAAGGAAAGCTACCTTGAGCCGTACTACAAGGCCCTGCCGCGCATCGCCGAACTGATGGCGCAGATCCGCGCCGGCTATGCCAACGATCCCGAAGGCCTGAAGCAGTTCAGCGACACCTCCAAGCTGATCAACAGCAAGCTCAACGAGATGGCGCTGACGCTGGTTTACGGCAAGCGCGACCTGGAAGTGGCGCTGGACCTGATCCGCACCGACTACGGCAAAGAGACCATGGACAATGCGCGCCGCGGCCTGGACCAGCTGCAGGCGCGCGAGGCCGGCGCGGTCTCGCACCGGCTGGAAGGCGCCGAGAACGACGTGCAGCTGTCGCGCTACGGCATCGGCCTGCTTACCGCCATCAACATCACCCTGATGATGGCGGTGGGCGTGGGCCACGCCAAGCGCCTGTCGATGGCTGAGGCGGTGCGCACCCAGCTGGAAGAGGAAGGCGTGCGGCTGGACCGCAAGGTGCGCGCACGCACGCGCCAGCTGTCGGCGCTGGCCGCCCACCTGCAGCGCGTGACCGAGGACGAGAAGACACGCCTGGCGCGCGAGCTGCACGATGAACTGGGCGCCATCCTGACCGCGATCAAGCTGGATCTGCACTGGGTGCGCCGCAAGGTGCAGGAGGACCATCCGGTGGCGGCCGAGCGGCTGACGCGCGTGATGCTGCACGTGGACCAGGGCATCCAGATCAAGCGCCGCCTGATCGAAGACCTGCGCCCCACGGTGCTGCTGAACCTGGGCCTGCGCGCGGCGGTCTGCCAGCTGGTCGAGGAAGTGGGCGCGCGCAATGACTGGGAGACCGATGTCAGCGTGCCCGAGGACCTGCCTCCACTGCGCGACGAGGCCGCGATCGCGCTATACCGGATCGTGCAGGAATCGCTGACCAATGCCAGCAAGTACTCTGAAGCCAGGCACATCGATGTCAGCCTGGCCTGCCAGGACAACCTGCTGACGCTGACCGTGCGCGACGACGGCAAGGGCCTGCCGGCGGACTTCGACGCCGGCAGCACCGCCGGCCACCACGGGCTGCTGGGCATGGAGCAGCGCGTTACCGCGCTGGGCGGCAGCATGCAGATCGATTCCTCGACGCAGGCGGGCGTGCGCATCCACATCGAGGTGCCGCTGACGGAAGCGGTGCTGGCACCGGCGGAGGCGCCGGAAAATCAGGAGCCGGCGCGCGCCTGACGCGCACCGGCAGGCAGGGAATGATGAAGGAACGAGGGGCTGGGCCGGCTCAGGGCGCCGGCGCCGCGTGCTCCTCGATCACGCGGAACACCTGCTCGAGCTCGAGCGACTTGTCGAAGAAGTAGTCCGCGCCGGCCTCGGCGCACTGGCGGCGGTACATGCTGACCTGGGCGTGGTTGGTGTAGACGATGCGCACCGCGCCGGTGCCGATGCGCTGCATCGCGCGCAGCACATTGATGCCGTTGCCCTGGCGCAGCTGCAGGTCGACGATGACCACATCGTACTTGCCGGCGGCGAGCAGCCGCAGGGCCATGGCTTCGGTATCGGCCCAGTCCACGTTCTCGATGAACGGGAAATCCTTCAGGTATTCGAGCAGCATGCCTCGCAGGACCGCCGAGTCTTCAATCAGCAGTATGCTCAGCGCCCGGTAGGAAGTGTTCGAAGCCTGCTCCGACATGTTATGTATTGCTGGTCCTCGTCCGGTGCGGCCCATCGTGGGCTGCTATTCGACCAGGCCGTTCTTGATGGCGTAATAGGTCAGGTCAGCGTTGGTCTTCATGCCCATTTTCTCGAGAATGCGCGAACGATAGGTACTGACGGTCTTGACGCTGAGAAACAGTTCGTCGGCAATCACCGACACCGACTGCCCCCGCGACAGCTTGCAGAAGATCTGGAACTCGCGCTCCGACAGCATCTGGTGCACCGGCTGCTCGGTCGGCTTGTCGAGCCCGCCGATCAGCAGGTCGGCCACGGTGGCGCTCACGTAGCGGCGGCCCTGGGCCACCGTGCGGATGGCCTTGACCAGGTCGTCCGGGGCGCTTTCCTTGGTCAGGTAGCCAGAAGCGCCGGCACGGATCAGGTTGATCGCGTACTGGTCTTCCGGGTAGGTCGACAGGATCAGGACCGGCAATTCGGGCTTGCGCTGACGGATCAGCTTGAGCACATCGATGCCGTTGCGGTCGGGCATCGAGATGTCCAGGACCAGCACGTCGAACTCGGCATCGCGCAACTGCGCCATGACCTGGTCGCCGCTTCCGGCCTCGCCTGTCACCTGGATGTCGGGCTCTTCGGAAAGGAACTGGCGCAGCCCGGCACGCACAATCTCGTGATCGTCAGCGATCAGGATGCGGATCATGTGGGCTCCACTGGGTTGAACAGACCGGCACATGCCCGGTGCAGTCGGGTGCAGGCGGAACCGCCTGCGTTGATGTCATTGTAGTGCCGGGCGCGGGCGCGGGCTGTCGGTGTCAGGCTGACATTAGGCGGGGCCAGCGCCCACTAGGCACACCGATCGCGCACAAACGCAAAGCGGGACGGATGCGATCCGTCCCGCTTTGCTGCGGCGCGTCAGGGCTGAAACACCCTGGAGGGCCCTGGCGCCGCCGGCGCCGGTAAAAGGCCGGGCTAGTAGCTGGTTGCCAGTGACTGTGGACTAGCGCGCCAGGTTACTGCGCCTTGGCACCCGCTGCGGCACCGGCGCTCACATCCACGCTCGCGTCGGCCTTCGACTTCTTGCCCGACTTGGTGGCGTGCTTGCCGTGCTTGGCCTTGGTGCCGGCGTCTGCCGCGGCGCCGCCGGTGGCGTCGGCAGCAGTGCCGACACTCTTGTCGACCGCAGCGCCGGCGGTCGACAGACCCTTGTCAGCCGCCGAACCTGCTGCCGACAGGCCCTTGCTGGTCGCCGCGCCCGCAGTCGACAGACCCTTTTCGGCTGCGCCTGCGGCACCCGTGGCAGCGCTGCCGGCAGTGTTCAGGCCGCCCTGCGCTGCAGCGGCGGGAGAGGGTGTGGTCACCGATGCGCCGACATCGGCCTTCGTGCCAACGGAAACGCCGGTGCCTTGGGCCATGGCCAGCGAGGAAGCGGCAGCGATCGACAGAGCGGAGAGGGAGAGCAGCAGTTTCTTCATGGACAGACTCCTTTCAGGATGCCCCGCGGCGAAACATTCGCCGCGGTGATCACGCTGGTGATTGCGTGTATCGAGCCCTCAGTCTAGGGAGCCGGACTGCGCCGGTCTGTGAGGAGTTGAAAGGCTCTGTAAGGAGTTGTGAGGCGCCTGGCACGCCGCTCCGGCACGGCTTTGCCGGCCGCCTGCGGCGGTTTTCCCTGTTGCATCAACGGGCTGGCGGCGGGGCGATGCAGCCGCCCCTGCCGCCCTGCCGTCGCACCCGGTTACAGGTTGGGCGCCAGCGCGCGCTCCAGCGTGGCGCGGTCCTCGTGGCGGCGCGCCGCCATGTCGTCGAGCTGGTCCTGGCCGATCTTGCCGATGGAGAAGTAGGTCGACTGCGGATGCGCCAGGTAGAAGCCGCTCACCGATGCGGCCGGCGTCATCGCCAGCGACTCGGTGATGCCCATGCCGATCTCGGCCGCGTCGAGGAACTCGAACATCGGGCCCTTGACGGTGTGCTCCGGGCACGCCGGGTAGCCAGGCGCCGGGCGGATGCCGCGGTACGACTCGGCGATCAGCTGCTCGTTGCTGAGCTGCTCGCCGGCGTCATAACCCCACAAGTCCTTGCGCACGCGTTCGTGCAGGCACTCGGCAAAGCCTTCGGCGAAGCGGTCGGCCAGTGCCTTGAGCATGATCGCGCTGTAGTCGTCATGGTCGGCTTCGAACTGGGCTTCCTTCTTCTCCACGCCCAGGCCCGCGGTGACCGCGAACAGGCCGACGTAGTCGGCGATGCCGCTGTCCTTGGGCGCGACAAAATCCGCCAGGCAACGGTTGGGGCGGCGCACGCCATCGACCACCGGGCGCTCGCTCTGCTGGCGCAGGTTGTGCCAGGTCAGCGCGACCTTGCTGCGGGTCTCGTCGGTGTAGATCTCGATATCGTCGTCGTTGACGGTGTTGGCCGGCAGCAGCGCGATCACGCCGTTGGCGGTCAGCCAGCGTCCCTGGATCAGGCGCGACAGCATGGCCTTGCCGTCCGAGAACACCTTGCGTGCCGACTCGCCGACGATCTCGTCGTTGAGGATGTCGGGGAATTTGCCGGCCAGGTCCCAGGTCTGGAAGAACGGGCCCCAGTCGATGTAGTTGGCCAGTTCCGCCAGGTCGTAGTTGCGGAACACGCGCCGGCCGATGAACTTGGGCTTCGGCGGCACGTAGCTGCTCCAGTCGATCGGGGTCTTGTTGGCGCGCGCCTGCGCCAGCGTCACCATCGGCGTCGCCTTCTTGTTGGCGTGCTGGGTGCGGATGCGGTCGTAGTCGGTCTTCAGCTCGTCCAGGTACTTGGCCGCGCCTTCATCCGACAGCAGGCTCGAGGCCACGCTCACCGAGCGCGAGGCGTCCGGCACGTACACCACCGGGCCTTCGTAATTGGGCGCGATCTTGACCGCGGTATGCACGCGCGACGTAGTGGCGCCGCCGATCAGCAGCGGGATCTTCTTCACGCGGAAGTAGTCGTCGCGCTGCATTTCCGAGGCCACGTAGGCCATCTCTTCGAGCGACGGCGTGATCAGGCCCGACAGCCCGACGATGTCCGCGCCCTCGACCTTGGCGCGGGCCAGGATCTCGTTGCACGGGACCATCACACCCATGTTGACCACTTCGAAGTTATTGCACTGGAGCACCACCGACACGATGTTCTTGCCGATGTCGTGCACGTCGCCCTTCACCGTCGCGATCACGATCTTGCCGCGCGCCTTGACGTCGCCGCCGGCCTCGGCCAGCAGGCGCTTCTCTTCCTCGATGTAGGGCAGCAGGTGCGCCACCGCCTGCTTCATCACGCGCGCGCTCTTGACCACCTGCGGCAGGAACATCTTGCCCGCGCCGAACAGGTCGCCGACGATGTTCATGCCGTCCATCAGCGGGCCTTCGATCACCTCGATCGGGCGGCCGCCGCGCGCCTCGACCTGCTGGCGGACCTCTTCGGTGTCTTCGACGATGAAGGTGGTGATGCCATGCACCAGTGCATGCGCCAGGCGCTCGCCCACCGGCACCGGCTGCTCGGGCGTGCCGCGCCAGGCCAGGTTCTCTTCCTTCTTCGCGCCGCCGCCCTTGAAGCGGTCCGCGATCTCCAGCAGGCGGTCGGTGGAATCTTCGCGGCGGTTCAGGACCACGTCTTCCACGCGCTCGCGCAGCTCGGGATCGAGCTGGTCATACACGCCGAGCTGACCGGCGTTGACGATGCCCATGTCCATGCCCGCGCCGATGGCGTGGTACAGGAACACGGTGTGGATCGCCTCGCGCACCGTGTCGTTGCCGCGGAACGAGAACGACACGTTGGACACGCCGCCGCTGACCTTGGCGTACGGCAGGTTCTGCTTGATCCAGCGCGTGGCCTCGATGAAGTCCACCGCGTAGTTGTTGTGCTCCTCGATGCCGGTCGCGACCGCGAAGATGTTCGGGTCGAAGATGATGTCTTCCGGCGGGAAGCCGACGTCATTGACCAGGATGTCGTAGCTGCGCTTGCAGATCTCGGTCTTGCGCTCGAAGGTGTCGGCCTGGCCTTTCTCGTCGAAGGCCATCACCACCGAGGCGGCGCCATAGCGGCGGATCAGCGCGGCGTGGTGGCGGAACTGTTCCTCGCCCTCCTTGAGCGAGATCGAGTTGACCACGGGCTTGCCCTGCACGCACTGCAGGCCGGCCTCGATCACTTCCCACTTGGACGAGTCGATCATGATCGGCACGCGTGCAATGTCCGGCTCCGAGGCGATCAGGTTCAGGAAGCGAACCATGGCGGCCTTCGAGTCCAGCATGGCCTCGTCCATGTTGATGTCGATGATCTGCGCGCCATTCTCGACCTGCTGGCGGGCCACCGCCAGCGCCTCGTCGAACTGGCCATTCAGGATCATGCGCGCGAAGGCCTTGGAGCCGGTCACGTTGGTGCGCTCGCCGACGTTGACGAACAACGTGTCGTCGTCGATGGTGAAGGGCTCGAGGCCGGACAGGCGCATCGGGCGCGGGGGCAGTTGCTTGTCGGTCATGTTGTCGGGCTCCGGGCTCAGGCAGCGTCGCGGTACTGGCCGGGCCAGGTGCGGGGGGTCTTGTTGGCCACGCGCTGGGCGATCGCGGCAATATGCTCGGGCGTGGTGCCGCAGCAGCCGCCCACCAGGTTCACCAGCCCGGAGGCGGCGAACTCTTCCACCAGCGACGAGGTGACCTCGGGCGTTTCGTCAAAGCCCGTGTCGCTCATCGGGTTCGGCAAACCCGCGTTCGGGTAGCACGACACCGCCGCGTCGCAGATCTTGGCCAGCTCGGCGATATACGGGCGCATCAGCGTGGCGCCCAGCGCGCAGTTCAGCCCGAAGGTGATCGGGCGGGCGTGGCGCAGGCTGTTCCAGAACGCTTCCACGGTCTGGCCCGACAGGATCCGGCCCGAAGCATCGGTCACCGTGCCGGAGATCATCACCGGCAGGCGCTCGCCGGTGTCCTCGAACAGCTGGTCGATGGCGAACAGCGCCGCCTTGGCGTTAAGCGTGTCGAAGATGGTCTCGACCAGGAACACGTCGGCGCCGCCTTCCAGCAGGCCCTTGCCCTGTTCGTAGTAGGAATCGCGCAGCTCTTCGAAGGTCACGTTGCGCGCGCCCGGGTCGTTCACGTCGGGCGAGATGCTGGCGGTCTTGGGCGTCGGGCCGAAGGCGCCGGCGACAAAGCGCGGCTTCTCCGGCGTGCTGTACTTGTCGCAGGCGGCGCGCGCCAGGCGCGCGGCCTCGACGTTCATCTCGTACGCCAGGTCCGCCATCTTGTAGTCTTCCTGCGCCACGCCGGTGGCACCGAAGGTATTGGTCTCGATCAGGTCGGCGCCGGCGGCCAGGTACTGCTCATGGATCTCGCTGATGACCTGCGGGCGCGTCAGCAGCAGCAGCTCGTTGTTGCCCTTGACGTCCACCTTGTGTTCCGCGAAGCGCGCGCCGCGGTAGTCCGCCTCGGTCAGCTTGTAGCGCTGGATCATGGTGCCCATGGCGCCATCCAGGATCAGAATGCGTTCTTGCAGCAGCCGGGGCAACTCGGCAGCCCGGGTGTAGGGGCGCGGCGCGGCCGCGGTGGATTCAGGGGCACTCATGGCGGGGACTCTGGAAAGGCGGGCCTGCGGCGTATCCATGGCTGGATCGGCGCCGGGCCGCTGCTGTGGCCTATGCTGGCCAAAGAGGGACGATTTTATCAGGTGTATCAAGGCCTTGCGGCTGCCCGCGATGACCCGCGGTTGCCTGTCCGGCCCGCTGGCGCCTACACTGAGAGACGTAACCGTCACCGCCCCGGGGTCGCTTCGCGCTGCCCCCTTCCCTGCCCGCCATGCAACATCTCTCCCCCGCCGACGCCCAGGACCTGCTGGCGCAATCGCCCGAGACGCTCTTTATCGACTGCCGCAGCGAGATGGAATACCTGTTCGTCGGTCATCCGAAGGGCGCGCACAACGTACCCTGGAACGATGGCCCGGACTGGGAGGTCAACCCGCATTTCGTGCAGATGGTGAAGAAACTGGCGGGCCAGGCATCGGCGCGGCCGGTGCTGCTGATCTGCCGCAGCGGCAACCGCTCGTCGGCGGCGGCGCGGGCACTGGAGGGCGCGGGCTTCTCCAACGTCCAGTTCGTGCTGCACGGCTTCGAGGGCGACCTCGATGCGCAGCGCCACCGCAATACGGTCAACGGCTGGCGCCATGACGGGCTGCCGTGGGAACAATACTGAGCGCGGCCCGCAGCGCCCGCCACCAACAAAAAAGCCCGCCGAAGCGGGCGTGATCGTTCCAGGCAAAGCCGCTCAGTGCATCACCAGCGGGTGCATCATGACGTTGTCGAACTTGCCGAGAAAATCGTCGACTTCCTCCACGGATGGCTCGCTTTCAATCAGGCGTTTGACATCGGCGCGGAAGCTCTCGGCCAGATGGCCGCCGAGGAAGATTTCGCGCTTCAGGTTCTTGTCGACGATTTCATAGCCACCAAACTCAAGCGGCGCCTGATCGACATCCGCACCAAACTCCACGATGCAGTAGTTGTCGCTGTTGTAGATCATTTGCATGGCACACCTCCTGGGCGTCATGGATGGGCGGCATGCCCTTGTGGTTCTTGCCTCAGTTGATGCCTTGAGGGGGCGCCGCGGCTTTACCTCCAAACTTGGGGTGACCGGCGGGAAATCAAGTTATTGGTGCGGGTCACCTCGTTGCCACGATTTTCTGCCTTACATGAATTGGGCATCGGCCAATGCAACAAGTTTCTTGAGCCTTCCACATCAGTGTGTTGCTTGTCACGGAACGTCGCACTGCCCCCCGCATGCGGCATTCCCGAGAAAGGCGTCCAGCGCGGCGTGGAAGCGCTCGGGCTGCTCCACGTGCACCAGGTGCGCCGCTTGCGGCACGACCTCGAGCCTGGCTCCGGGAATCGCCGCGGCGATGCTCTGCGCCATCGCCACGGTTGCGCCCTGGTCCTGCTCGCCCGCTACTACCAGCGTAGGACAATGAATGCGGGAAAGCGCGCCGGCAAGGTCAAAAGCCATGATTGCCCCGGCCACACCCACGTATCCACGTACCGGCGTGGCCACCAGACTGTCGCGAATGCGCGACACCTGGTCGCGATGCGCCTCATGGAAGGCCGGCGTCAGCCAGCGCCCGAGGGTGGCATCGGCCATCCCGGCCATGCCATGGGCCTCGGCCTGGCCGATGCGGTTGTGCCACATCGGGTGCGCCTCCATCGGGGTCTGGCTGTTGGTGGCCACCAGCGCCAGCGACAGCAGCCGTTCGGGATGGCGCAGCCCCATGGTCTGCCCGATCATGCCGCCCACGGAAATCCCGCAGAAATGCGCCTGGGGGATCTGCAGCGCGTCCATCACCGCGACCACGTCGTCGGCCAGCCGCGTCATGGTGTAGGGCCCGAGCGGGGCGTCGCTGGCGCCGTGGCCGCGCATGTCAGGGCGCACCACGCGATAGCGGCCCGCCAGGTGCTGCGCAGTGGCGTCCCACAGCGTGTGGTCGGCAGCCAGGGCGTGGGCCAGTATCACCCAGGGCCCGTCCGCCCCGTCCACGCGCACGTGCAGGTCGGCGCCTTCGGCGTGGATGCGGTGGGTTTCGGCGGGTGGCGTGGCAACGGTCATGGCTGGGCTCCTTTCGGTTGGATGATGCGTCGGGAGGCGCGCGCCGCGGTCCTACTGCCCTTCCCTGCCGCGGTACACGAGGTCGATCTGGGTGCCGTCGGGCTCGGTCTGGCGCAGGCGCACCGGCATCCAGCCGAGCGACTGCGCCAGCCACAGCTCGACGCGGCGCCGGTCATTGGCACGGCGCTGCAGCCTCACAAAGTGCTTTGCTCGTATCACGCCGTTGCCGGTGTCGATCTCGTCCTCTCCAACATACTGCACTTGCATGGGTTCCACATCCCGCGTGTCGGCCACGAGGAACGCTTCCGTCACTCCGGGGGTGGCATATCGCTGGGGATTGCCGCGCACCAGCCCCACCAGCTGCAGGAATACGCTGAAGCGGTCCTGCGCGCCGGGCGGGAATGGCACCTGCGTGCCCGAGGCAAATACCGCGGTGCCGGCCGCGGCATCGAACCGCGAGGTCTCGGTCTTGTTGCGGCGGCGCTCTTCGTAGCGTTCCGGCAACAGTCCCTGCACCGCCATCGCGCCGCCGCTCTGGAAGGCAAAGCGGAACCACAGCACGCGGGTTTCGACCGCCAGCCGGTAGCGGCTGCCGTCCTGCTCCCAGCGGATCAGGCCGTCGGGGTTCTGCACGCCGTTGACGAAGCTGGCGTAGTGCATCGTCGCCGATGGCGGCGGGTCGTAGCGCACGCCATCGACGCCGCCCTGCGGCCCGCCGGACGGCGCGGCAGCGGCGGCAGGCCTGGCCGCGCTGCCCTCGCCGCCACTGCCCGACGCCATCTCGGTCGCGCCCTGCGGGCTGGTGGCGAGCGGGGGAGCGGGGGCTTCCTGCGGCGCGGGTTCCGGGGCCGGCGCGGCCGCCCTGGGCTGCGGGCGCGGGCGCGGCACCGGCCGCGGCGCGGGTGGGGCTGGCGGCCTGGGCGGCGGCAGCAGCACCGCTTCCAGCGTGGGCGTGTTGCTGACATCCACCGGGATCAGCGGCCCCGGCATGCGCACGAAGCCCACCACGGCCAGCACGTGGACCAGCAGCACCAGGGTGATCACGATGATCCAGCGCCGCCGGCGCCAGACGCGGGGATCCGCGCCGGGCCGGGCGTGGAGATCAGGATTGGCCGGTTTCTCCGGCCGGGGTGGCTGCACCAAGGTAGCCAAGTTCCGATGAGAGCTGTTGGGCGATGTCGCGGATGCGACGATCCATCGTACCGCCCCATTCTGCATCGAATATGCTCTGCGCGCCCAGTACGATCAGCCCCATGGCCAGGTGGCCGTTGGCATTGAACACCGGCATCGAGAACGCATTGATGCCCGGCAGCACGCCGCCGAGCGTGCGCGCCGCGCCATGCGCGCGCACCTCGGCGCAGATCGCGTCGTATTCGGCCAGCGAGCGCGGCATGTCGGGCAAGCCGTCATTGCCGCGAGCGCCCAGCTCGCGTTCGATCAGCGGCAGGGTCTGCTTGCGCGGCAGGTAGGCGCCGTACAGGCGCCCGGTGGCGGAGTTCAGCATCGGCATCACATCGCCCAGGCGCAGGCTGACGGTGACGGGATGGCTGGATTCCTCCCAGTGCACCACGGTGGGACCGTGGTTGCCCCACACGGCAATGCCGGCGGTCAGGTCCAGTTCGTCGCGCAGCTGCGACAGGATCGGGCGCGCCTTCTTGACCGGATCGAGGCGGTTCAGCCCGGCCAGGCCCAGCTGCAGCGCGAACGGGCCCAGGTCATAGCGCCCGCTGACGGGGTCCTGCGCCACCGCGCCCAGCCGCATGAAGCTGACCAGGTAGCGATGGGCCTTGGCCGGGTTCATGTCGGCGGCGGCGGCCAGGTCGCGCAGCATCATCGCGCGCGGCGACACCGCCAGCGCCTGCAGCAGCCTGAAGCCCACCTCGATGGACTGGATGCCGGAACGCAGCTTGGTGTCTTCTTCTTCGGTCTCTGACATGCGGCGGATGGTTTGCTCCCCGGGGGGCGGGGGAAATTCGTAGGTAAATTTACTATAGCGAAATCGATTTACCAATTTTTAAGCCATCGGTAGACTTTCTTCGCAACAGACCTGGCCGGCGACATGCGTCTCGTGCAAGCCCGCCCGAACCGGGCCCCTTTTTAACACGGAGACAACCGATGCGCCCCCTTGGCCACTTCCGCCCCGCCCTCGCCGCATTGACGGCCGGTACCCTGTTTGCTGCCCTGTTTACCGCCAGCGCCCCCGCGCGCGCCGATGACTGGCCGTCGCAGCCGATCCGCTGGGTCGTGCCCTATCCCGCCGGCGGCGGCACCGACGTGGTGGCGCGCACCGTGGCGCAGGCCATCACCCCGGGGCTGGGCAAGCAGGTGGTGATCGACAACCGCCCGGGCGCGGCCACCATCGTCGGCGCCGATGCCGTGGCGCATGCCAAGCCCGACGGCTACACCGTGCTGACCGCCGACACCGCCACGCTGGCCGCCAATCCGTCGCTGTACAAGAAGCTGCCGTACAACCCGGACAAGGACTTCGTCTACATCGGCCAGCTTGCGCGCTTCCCGCTGGTGCTGGTGGCCAATCCCAACTTCCCGGCGCGCACGCTCAAGGAAGTGGTCGCGTACGCGCAGAAGAACCCGGGCAAGGTCAATTTCGTCTCGCCGGGCGCGGGCAGCCCGCACCACCTGGCGATGGAACTGTTCATGGACCAGACCCGGGTCAAGATGACGCACGTGCCCTACAAGGGTGCGGCGCCGGCGGTGCAGGACCTGCTCGCGGGCCAGGTCGACCTGATGTTCCTGGACCTGGCCTCGGGCCAGCAGAACGTGCAGGCGGGCAAGCTGCGCGCGCTCGGCGTGGCCACGCCCAAGCGCCTTACCGTGCTGCCCGGCGTGCCGACCGTGGCCGAGGGCGGCGTGGCCGGCTTCGAGGCCTACGCCTGGCAAGGCATGGTGGCGCCGGCCGGCACGCCCAAGGCCGTGGTCACGCGCCTGAATGCCGAGCTGGTCAAGGCGCTGAAGACGCCCGAGGTGCAGAAGAAGCTGGAAGGCGTGGGCGTGGAGGCGGTCTACAGCACGCCCGAGGAATTCGCCAGCTACGCGCGCGCCGAGGGCGAGCGCTGGGGCAAGCTGATCAAGGCCAAGGGCATCACCGTCGACTGACTGGCGCGCGGGCGGGCCACGGTAGACTAGCGGCCAACGCGCCTGCGATGCAGGCGCCCCTGATCCCTACCCCATCGCACCCATGAAACTCGCAACCCTGAAGGACGGTTCGCGCGACGGCCAGCTGGTGGTCGTGTCGCGCGACCTGAAGCAAGCCCACTACGCCACCGACATCGCCGGCAAGCTGCAGACCGTGCTGGACGACTGGAATTTCTACGCGCCCCAGCTGCAGGACCTGTACGACGCGCTCAACGCCGGCCGCGCACGCCACCCGTTCGCGTTCGCCCCCAGGGACTGCATGGCACCGCTGCCGCGCGCCTACCAGTGGGCCGACGGCTCGGCCTATGTCAACCATGTGGAGCTAGTGCGCAAGGCGCGCGGCGCCGAGATGCCAGCCGAGTTCTGGACCGACCCGCTGATGTACCAGGGCGGCTCGGACGACTTCGTCGGGCCGCAGGACGATATCGTCTGCGCCAGCGAGGCCTTCGGCATCGACTTCGAGGCCGAGGTGGCCGTGATCACCGGCGACGTGAGGATGGGCGCCACGCCCGAGCAGGCCGGCGACGCCATCCGCCTGGTGATGCTGGCCAACGATGTCTCGCTGCGCAACCTGATCCCGGCCGAACTGGGCAAGGGCTTCGGCTTCTTCCAGAGCAAGCCCGCCACGGCGTTCTCGCCGGTGGCGGTGACGCCCGACGAACTCGGCGAAGCCTGGCGCGAGCGCAAGGTGCACCTGCCGATGACCGTGCACTGGAACAGCAAGAAGGTGGGCCAGCCCGACTGCGGCACTGACATGGTGTTCGACTTCGGCCAGCTGATCGCGCATATCTGCAAGACCCGCAACGTGCGCGCCGGCAGCATCGTGGGCTCGGGCACGATCTCCAACGTTGATCGCAAGAAGGGCTACTGCTGCATTGCCGAGAAGCGCATGCTGGAAACCATCGATGAAGGCAAGCCCGTGACCGAGTTCATGAAGTTCGGCGACGCGGTCAAGATCGAGATGTTCGACGCGCAGGGCCATTCGGTATTCGGCGCGATCGACCAGCTGGTGGCAGCGGCCTGACGCAGGTGGGGGCCGCGGGCTGCGGCGGCGAGCCGGATGTGCATATAATTAACCGACCGATCGGTTGGCAAATAACGATACATGCGGCGCGCCGCTAACCCCGTCCTCTCAGGCCCCCAATGACTACCCCCACCGCTGACCCCACCCCCCTCTCCCCCCGCTACGAGCGCTATCGCGCACTGACGCTGCGCCGCCACGGCCCCATCCTCGAAATCATCATGGGCGCGGCCCAGTCGGCCAACCAGAAGCTGGCCACGGCGGACGCCAACATGCACCGCGAGCTGGCCGAGATCTGGCGCGACGTATCCGCCGACCCCGAGGTGCGCGTGGCGCTGATCCGCGGCGAGGGCAAGGGCTTCTCCGCCGGCGGCGACCTGGCGCTGGTGGAGGACATGGCCAACGACTTCGAGACCCGCACCCGCGTCTGGCACGAGGCGCGCGACCTGGTCTACAACGTCATCAACTGCGACAAGCCGGTGGTCTCAGCCATGCACGGTCCCGCCGTCGGCGCCGGGCTGGTGGCGGGCCTGCTGGCAGATATCTCGATCGCGGCCAGGAGCGCGCGCATCGTCGACGGCCATACCCGGCTGGGCGTGGCCGCCGGCGACCATGCCGCGATCGTGTGGCCGCTGCTGTGCGGAATGGCCAAGGCCAAGTACTATCTGATGCTGTGCGAGTCGGTCAGCGGCGAGGAAGCCGAGCGGATCGGCCTGGTCTCGCTGGCGGTGGAAGAGGACGAACTGGTGGCGCGCGCCTTCGAGGTGGCCAACCGGCTGGCGGCCGGGTCGCAGACCGCGATCCGCTGGACCAAGTACGCCCTCAACAACTGGCTGCGCATGGCCGGCCCCGCCTTCGACACCTCGCTGGCGCTTGAATTCATGGGCTTTGCCGGCCCCGACGTGCACGAAGGCGTGGCGAGCCTGCGCCAGAAGCGGCCGCCACAGTTCAGGTAACGACGACGCAGCCGCCGGCCCGACGGGCCCTCCTGGCCAATCCCGGGGCTGCGCCGCACACGGAGCGCTCGACCATGTTCGGACAGATTCCCGATTTCACCAACGGCTTCGACTTCATGCGCCGGCTGTGGGGCAGCGGCAGCGGCATGCCCGCCGGCATGATGCCCGGCCTGCAGGCAATGACGCCGCCGATGGACCTCGACGACCTCGACAAGCGCATTGCCGACCTGAAGGCCGTGGAGAGCTGGCTGCAACTGAACACCAACCTGCTGCGCACCACCATCCAGGGCCTGGAAGTGCAGCGCGCCACGCTGGTGGCGCTGCAGACCTTCGGCAACGCGCTGTCGCCCGAGGCCATGCAGTCCGCCATGGAAAACGTCGCGCGCGCGGCCAACACGCCCAGCGCCGCGGCGCCGGAGCGCGACGCCGGCGCGGATGCCGACAGCGGCACGCAACAAGAGCCGCCTGCCGCCGAGCGCCCGCAAGCTGCGGCAAGCGACACCGATTCCGCCTTGCCGCCCAACGCCGCGCTGTGGTGGGACCTGCTGCAACAGCAGTTCAACCAGATCGCCAGCAGCGCCGCCGCGGCCAGCATCGCCCCGTTCGGCATGGGCGGCGTGGGCGGCTTCGGCACCGCAGCCAGCCCCGACGCCGCAGCGCAAGCGGCGGCTGCAAAACCGAAGACGGACGCGCCTGGCAAGGCCGCCTCCGCCGGCACGGGCAAGCCCGCCGCCAGGAAAGCGCCGGCAAAGAAGGCGCCGGCCAAAAAGGCGGCCAAGGCAAAACCGGCCAGGGACGCCGGCAACGGCGAGGACAATGGCAAGAACGGGGGCAACAACGGCGCCAACGGCAGCAGCGCAGCCTGACCGCCAGATACTCCGACAAATCGTCCACACCAACGCAATGCACCGCGAGTCCTTCCCGGCCCCCCACCCCGCGTCGCAATCCGGACCCAATCCCGCCGCCACCGCGCTGATCATGATGGGCGGCGGCGCGCGCGCCGCCTACCAGGCGGGCGTGCTGAGCGGGCTGGCGCGCATTGCCGCGCGGCACGGCAAGGGCCATGGCGCGATGCCCTTCGGCATCATCGCCGGAACCTCGGCAGGGGCGATCAACGGCGCCGGGCTGGCAATCCAGGCGGGGGACTTCCAGGCCGCCACGCAGAGCCTGGCGGCGCTGTGGCACAGCATCCATGCCGACGACGTCTACCGCACCGACGTGCTGCGCGTGGGCGTGTCGGGTGCGCGCTGGCTGTCCACGCTGGCGCTGGGCTGGGCCACGCAGCGGCGCGCGCCCCGTGCCCTGTTCGACAACACCCCGCTGGGCAGCATGCTGGGCGAGCTGTTCGAGCCCGAGCGCGTGCAGGCCAGCCTGGACAGCGGTGCGCTGCAGGCCTTCGCGGTCACCGCGCTGTCCTACAGCACCGGGCGCCACGTGACCTTCTACCAGTCGCACCACCGCATCCATCCGTGGCACCGCAGCCAGCGCATTGCGATCCCGGCGCCGATCACGGTTGACCACCTGCTGGCATCCGCGTCGATCCCGTTCCTGTTCCCGGCCATGCCGCTGGAGCTGGACGGCCACCATGAGTGGTTCGGCGACGGCACCATGCGGCAGATGTCGCCGCTGTCGCCGGCGATCCACCTGGGCGCGTCGCGCGTGCTGGCGATCGGCGCGGCCTCGCGCCAGCGCTCGGGCTGGTACGACACCATGCCGGCCGGCGGCTACCCGTCGCTGGCGCAGGTGGGCGGACAGGCGCTGGCCAGCATCTTCCTGGACGGGCTCAACGCCGACCTGGAACGGCTGCTGCATATCAACCGCCTGCTGGCGCGCATGCCGGAGCTGGCCGGCGACCGCGAGGGCTGGCGCCCGGTGCAGGTGATGACGATCTCCCCCAGCGAGCCGATCGAAGCCATTGCCGCCGAGCACCAGAAGCAGCTGCCGCGCACGGTGCGCGCCCTGCTGGCGCCACTGGGCGGCACCGAGGCGCGCGGCGCCGCCTTCGCCAGCTACCTGCTGTTCGAACCCGCCTTCACCCAGGCCCTGATGGCACTGGGCGAGCGCGATGCCGAGGCCCAGGCGGACGAGCTGGCGGCGTTCCTGTTCGGCGTCGTCCCGGGCACGCCACCGGCCGCGCTGCCGGTGGACGAACGCGCGCTTTCGCCCTGAGCACCCGCCCGCACATGGCGTCCTGCCAGGCGCCGCGGCTGGCACATTGACGCCTCGGCGCTCCGCTGATCGCCCGCAATATGCAGCCGGCTGCGCCAAACCGCGTCAAAAAGCGTTGCATTTGCCCCGATCCGGACTAAAAAAGGAGAAGAGAATAATTCGCATCTGGTAGAATCTGCCCGTAATTTCAAAGGCTTACCATGCTCTACCCCGAACTGTTCAAATCGTTGGAAGCCGTCCGCTGGCACATGGACAAGGACATCCCCTGGGACTCCTTTGACGCCAGCATGCTGACGGACGACCAGGCCAAGACCATCCGGATGAATGCGATCACGGAATGGTCCGCCCTGCCCGCGACCGAGATGTTCCTGCGCGACAACCGCCACGATTCTGATTTTTCGGCGTTCATGAGCATCTGGTTCTTTGAGGAACAGAAGCACTCGCTGGTGCTGATGGAGTACCTGCGCCGCTTCCGCCCGGACCTGGTGCCGACCGAGGAAGAACTGCACGCGGTGCGCTTCGAGTTCGACCCGGCCCCGCCGCTGGAAACCCTGATGCTGCATTTCTGCGGCGAGATCCGCCTGAACCACTGGTACCGCCGCGCCGCCGAATGGCACACGGAACCGGTGATCAAGCATATCTACCGCACCCTGTCGCAGGATGAAGCCCGCCATGGCGGCGCCTACCTGCGCTACATGAAGAAATACCTGGCGCAGTTCGGCGACAGCGCGCGCGCCGCCTTTGCCAAGATCGGCGTGCTGATGGCCTCGGCCCGCCGCACCGAGAAGCCGCTGCACCCGACCAACCTGCACGTCAACAAGGCGCTGTTCCCCAACGACACGGTGCAGTCGCGCCTGCCGGATCCGGACTGGCTCGAGCACTGGCTGGACGAGCAGATCCGCTTTGACGAAGGCTGGGAGAAGAAGGTCATCGAACGGATTCTGCACAACATGTCGCTGCTGTTCGAACGCACCTTCGAAACCGTGCAGGACCTGAACCGCTACCGCAAGGAACTGAACGCCAGCCTGCAAGGCTCGGGCGGGGCCCAGCCGGCGCAAGCCTGAGCGGCCAGTCCGGCAGCACGAAAAAAAGCCCCGCCGAAGCGGGGCTTTTCTTTTCCCTTCTTTTGCCTTGACGCATTCCCGACAAATGCGACCCGCGGCGGCGCACCGGACCTGGTCCGGCTGTGGCGGGTATTCTGCGATGCTGATTTCCTTGTCCCGGAAATTCGAGCGCCTGGCATGATAAACGAGCGAGTTGCCACGCGGGTAGTAACCGGTTACTACATCATTCCATTCCCGTCCCGCGCACTGCCGCGCCCTCGCGCGGCGGCGGCAAACCCATGCCTGGCGTCCGTTTGTCGAATAGATTTATATCCGGAAATAGAATATTTAAATCACGCCTCAATTACCCTGGCCATCAATTCGATGCAAATCCAGCATTACGAATTCATTTAATTCGTGGTGTAATGCCTCGCAATTCCGATAACATCGGAATTAGCGCCAGCCGCAGCTGGCAGCAACGCGCAGGCCGCGCATATCGACGCCGTGCGGCAGGCGCTGCAGGGCGCCTTGCGCGGCATTGCCACCGCGTCGGTGCAGCAGGCCCGGCCGGTCTCCGATCCGGCAGCCAGGGATGTCGCCAACGACGCGGCCATGAGGCTGTGCGTGACGGGGTAACCAGGACCCCGCCGCCGGCGGGGATCCCAAGAAGGGGTACCATCTCGGGCAAGCACGCCGGCTCCGACCAGGGGCCAGCCTCCACTTTCCGATGCCGACCCCATGTCCGTACCCGCTTTCGAATCCAAGCTGACCCTGCCTGACACCCCCGCCGCGCTGGCCGCGCGCATCGCCGCCTTGCCGCGCCCGCTGGTGTTCACCAATGGCGTCTTCGACATCCTGCACCGCGGCCATGCCACCTACCTGGCACAGGCGCGCGCACTGGGCGCAAGCCTGGTGGTTGGCGTCAACAGCGATGCTTCCGTAAAGATGCTGGGCAAGGGCGACGACCGTCCGCTGAACCATGAATCGGACCGCATGGCGCTGCTGGCCGCGCTGGAGTCGGTCGACCTGGTGGCGATGTTCCGCGAACAGACCCCGGTGGAACTGATCCGCCTGGTGCGCCCCGACATCTACGTCAAGGGCGGCGACTACGACATCGACACGCTGGAAGAAACCCGGCTGGTGCGCAGCTGGGGCGGGCAGGCCTACGCCATCCCCTTCCTGCACGACCGCTCGACCACCAAGCTGCTGACCAGGGTGCGCCAGGGCAGCTAAGGCAGCCCAGGGCGCTCAGGAGCAGGCCAGCACGTCCTCGGCGCCGTAGCGCTGGCGCATGGCCTCGAGCCGGGCACGCGCCGCGTGGTCGGCATCGCGCACGCGCAGCCACTGCCGCGTGAGCGGCCGCGCGGCCTCGGTCAGCATGGCGGTACGCACGCCGTAGCCGCGCAGGGTATCGAGATATTGCTCGGCACGCTCGCGCTCGCGGAAGAGGCCCAGCGACACCGTATAGGTGGGGGCCTCGGGCGTGCCAGCGGTCACCAGCGAGTACTCGGTCACATTGCGCCGGCGCAGTTCGGCCAGCTTGCGCTCGGCATGCTCGCGCGTGGGCTGCGCGGGCAGATGGACCCACCAGCGCACCTGTTCCTGCCGCGCGAACGCTTCCACGCGCAGCGCGGCGGCGGCCAGGTCTTCAGTGGCGCGGCGCGCCGCCTGGGCGCTGAAGCCACCGATCTCGACGCAAGCTGCCGCCAGCGTGGCGGACGGCAGCGCGCTGCGCGGTGCGGCACCCGCCGCCGGTGCCGACGCCGGCGCCTGCACCCGCATCCGCTCCCCACGAACTTGCTGCTGCAGCCGTTGCGGTTCACGCGGGGTTTCAAACCAGCCGGCCAGCGGGTTCGCGCCGAACACCCCGAGCACCGCCCCCAGCAGCACGGCATTGGCGAGCAGCAGCAACAGCGGGACGATGCGCGGCGAGCGTGGCCGGGCGGGCTGGCCTGGGGCGGTCATGGGTCGGGGCGGATTGAGGCTGTGAGAAGTTGCGCTGCGCGCTAGTCGCCGGCCGATGCCATCGCCATCGCGTGCAGGCCGAGCAGCACCAGATTATCGTGCATCTCGAACGGCACGGCGAGCGCGCCTGCCAGCGCGCCGCGGGCACCGCCGGACAGCAGGCAGCGCACGGGGCCCGGCCCGCGCTCGCCCAGCACACGCCAGGTGCGTTCGATGGCGCCGGCCTGCGCGGCCAGGCAGCCCGCGGCAATGGCGTCGTGCGTATTGTCGGCCCAGCGCAGGTGCGCGCCGGCCACGGTGCCGGCATCGTCCACGTCCAGCGCCGGCAACTGCGCGGTGTTGCGCGCCAGCGTGCCCAGCATCAGCGCCAGCCCGGGCAGGATCAGGCCGCCCTCGAAGCGCGCGCTGCCATCCGCCGCGGCCGTGACGATATCCAGCGTGGTGGCCGTGCCCGCGGTCACCACCAGCAGTGTGTCGTGCGGCAGCCAGCGGTGCGCGCCGATGGCGCCGACCCAGCGGTCCACGCCCAGTTGCGTGGGCTCGCGGTAGCCGTTGGCCAGGTTGCCGTGCGCGGCGGCGCTGCGCACCCATTGCACCGGCGCACAGCCTCCGAAGGCGTCGGCCAGCGCCACATCCACGGCGGCCGCGATCACCGGCCCGGCGACGTTGCTGATCCACACCGACGGCATCGGCCCGCTGCCGCGCAGCGCGCGCAGGTCAGCGGCCAGCGCCTGCAGCGCGCCGGCGTCGGCATGGGTAACCGCGCCGCCGTGCTGCCACGGCGTGGGCAGCGCGCCGGTGGCGGGCAGCGCCGCCCCGGCTTCGCACCAGGCCCACTTGAGGCGGGTATTGCCGATATCGATCAGCAGGAGCGGCGCGCTCATGCGGTGTCTCCCTGCCCCGGCGCGGGCCGCAGCGACAGCTCGCCGCTGGCGATGCGCTCAAGCCCCGCCGGCGTTTCCAGCAGCAGGTGGCCAGCCTCGTCGACGCCGCGCGCCATGCCTTCGGCGATCACCTTGCCCTCGTGCAGCAGCCGCACCGGCTGGTCGCGGTAGGCATCGGCCGCGGACCAGCGCCGTGCCATCGGCCCGAAACCGTGCGCCAGGAACGCGATGCGCATGGCCGCCAGCCGTTCCAGCAGCGCGGCCAGCAGGCGCGGGGCATCGCGCTGCGCGTCGAAGCCGGGCATGGCCTCGGCCACGCCAGCCAGCTCGCGGCCCAGCGCCGCTTCCATCTGCGCGTCGCGCACCAGGTTCAGGCCGATGCCGATCACGGCCCAGACGCGCTGCGGCCCGGCGGGCACCGACTCGATCAGGATGCCGGCCAGCTTGCGGCCATCGATCTGGAGGTCGTTGGGCCATTTCAGCCCGATCCGTGCGCCGAGTCGCGCATCGACATCGCCCAGGGCCTCGGCCAGCGCCAGGCCCACGGCCAGGCTCAGGCCGCTCAGTTGCGCCGGCGCCAGCGCCAGCGGCAGTGCCACCGAGAAGGTCATGCCTGCCTGCCCCTGCCATGGCCGGCCCTGGCGCCCGCGCCCGGCGGTCTGGCGGTAAGCCAGGCGCAGCCTGGCGGCGTCGGTCCACGGCGCCTGGCGGCAGGCCGCGGTCAGGTCGGCATTGGTGGAGCCGGTTTCCTCCACCAGCTCCAGCGTCCAGTCGCTCAGCGCGGGCGACAGCATGCCGCGCAGCGCGCCGGCATCAATGCGCCAGTTGGCGCCGGATGGGGCGGAAGGGTCGGATGGAGTCGGAGGAACGGCGGACATGCGCGGCAAAGGGTTGGGATCGATGGCGATCGTAGAAAACACAGGCGGGGACGGGGTGCGGCCCGGGTGCCTGCGGCAGATGCCGCATTGTAGCCGCGCCGCCGCCTCGGCACGGCGCGGTCGCGCCAGCGGGGCGGGTGGCTTAGAATCGAGACTCGGCCATCACATCGCATGCCCTTGGAACGCCAGACGACGCCAGACTTCGATATCACGCGCGGGGACGGAACCGTCAGCGTAGCGCTGCGTGGCGACTGGACCGCGCTCGCCCTGGCCGGCTGCCACCAGGCGCGGCAGCTGCGCGCGCAGCTGCATGAGCTGGCGCAGGCGCCAGACAGCGCGCAGTGGTCGCTGGCCGGCGTCGAGCGGCTGGACCATATCGGCGGGCAACTGCTGTGGCAGGCCTGGAACGGCGCGCTGCCGCAGCGGCTCGATGCCAGCGAGGGCCAGCGCCGCGTGTTCGAGCGCATCGCCGCGGTGCAGAACGAGGGCTGGAAGAAGCACATGATGGACCGCTTCAACCCGATCACGCTGTTCGGCGCCAACGTGCTGTCGTTCGGCGCGCAGCTGCGCAGCGGCATCACCATGCTGGGCCAGCTGGCCTTCGATCTGCTGCGCTTTGCGGGTGTGCCGCAGCGCGGCCCATGGCGCGAGATCTCGGCCAATATCTACAACGTGGGCTACAAGGCGCTGGGCATCACCGCGCTGGTCGGCTTCCTGATCGGCATCGTGCTGTCCTACCTGTCGGCCAACCAGCTGCGCACCTTCGGCGCCAGCACCTTTATCGTCAACATCCTGGGCATGGCGGTGATCCGCGAGCTGGGCCCGGTGCTGGCGGCGATCCTGATCGCGGGGCGCTCGGGTTCGGCCATCACCGCGCAGATCGGCGTGATGCGCGTGACCGAGGAGCTCGACGCGATGCGCGTGATGGGCATCTCGCACGGCTTCCGGCTGATCATGCCGCGCGTGATCGCGCTGGCTATCGCCATGCCGCTGCTGGTGGCGTGGACCGACGTGATGGCGCTGGCCGGTGGCATGCTGGCCGCGCGCATGCAGTTGGGCATCAGTGCCACCTTCTTCCTGCGCGAGCTGCCCGATGCGGTGCCGGTAGCCAACCTGTGGCTGGGGCTGGGCAAGGGCGTGGTGTTCGGCATCCTGATCGCGCTGACCGCATGCCACTTCGGGCTGCGCATCAAGCCAAATACGCAAAGCCTGGGCGAAGGCACCACCGCCTCGGTGGTGACCGCGATCACCATCGTGATCCTGGCCGACGCGGTCTTCGCCGTCCTGTTCAAGGACGTGGGCCTGTGAGCGCCGCGCCAGCTACCGCCACCCAGGACGGGAAGGTCCAAAAGGACCGCACCCCGGTCATCGAGGTGCGCAACCTGGTCAAGCGCTTCGGCAAGGCCATGGTGCATGACCACGTGAACCTGGACGTCTACCGCGACGAGGTGCTGTCGATCGTGGGCGGGTCCGGCAGCGGCAAGACCGTGCTGCTGCGCCAGATCGTGGGGCTGGAGCGGCCCACCTCGGGCAGCATCAAGGTGTTCGGCGAGGACCCGACCCGGCTGCGCCCGGCGCAGCTGCAGGCGCTGCGCAACCGCTGGGGACTGCAGTTCCAGCGCGGCGCACTGTTCTCGGCGCTGTCGGTGATCGACAACATCGCGCTGCCGCTGCGTGAACTGCGCGCGCTGCCCGACAACCTGATCTGCCAGGCGGCGCTGCTCAAGCTGCAACTGGTGGGGCTATCAGCGCGCGATGCCGACAAGATGCCGTCGGACCTGTCCGGCGGCATGATCAAGCGCGTGGCGCTGGCGCGCGCGCTGGCGCTGGAGCCCGAGCTGCTGTTCCTGGATGAGCCCACCGCCGGGCTGGACCCGATGGCCTCGGACGACTACGTGGCGCTGATCCGCGAACTGCGCCGCGAACTGGGCCTGACGGTGGTGATGATCACGCACGACCTGGACACGCTGGTGGCGTTGTCCGACCGCGTCGCGGTGCTGGCCGACCACAAGGTGATCGCCGCGGCGCCGATCCCTGAAGTGGTGAAGGTGGACCACCCCTTCATCCGCGAGTATTTCCTGGGCGAGCGCGCCCAGCGCGCCATGCAGGCGCTGCCGCCGCACGCGCAGCCGGATGCGCCGCCCCCTGGAGAAGCATGATGGAAAACAAGTCACACGCATTCCTTGCCGGCGTGTTCACCATCGGGCTGGCCGTGCTGGTGCTGTTCGCGATCTTCTGGTTCAGCACCGACCACGCGGTGCGCGTGCCGTATGACCTGATCACACGCTCCACCGTCAACGGCCTGCAGCCGCAGGGCGATGTGAAATACCGCGGGCTTGCGGTGGGCAAGGTCGAGTCGATCAAGTTCGACCCGCAGGTGCCGGGCCAGATCATTGTGCGCGTCAACGTCAACAAGGACACGCCGATCACGCGCACCACCTATGGCACGCTGGGCTTCCAGGGCGTGACCGGAATCGCCTACGTGCAGCTGGACGACAGCGCTACGCACGACGGCACCACGGCCTCGCCGCCGCTGCCGACCTCGCCCAAGGCGGTGGCCCGCATCGCCATGCGCCCCGGCTTCTTCGAAGAGCTGGAAAAACGCGGCGATTCGCTGCTGACACAGGTCGAGACGATGATGGCCTCGCTCAACGACATGTTCCAGGGCGCCAACCGCGCCGAGCTGATGGCCGCGATCCGCTCGGTGCGCAAGACCGCCGAGGACTACTCGCGGTTGTCCGATTCGCTGGGCCCGGCCGCCAACCGGCTGCCGAAGGTGACCGAGAACCTGAACGCCACGCTGGAATCGACCCGGCGCCTGACGCAGGAGCTGGCCAACCCCAACGGCACAGTGATGCGCACCGTCGACAGCGTCGGGCGCGACCTGCAGGGCGCGGCCTCGTCGGTGCAGTCCGCGGCGGGCACCTTCAGCGAAGAGACCCTGCCGCAGCTCAATGGCCTGGCCCGCGACGCGCGCCAGACCGCGCGCACCTTCGAGCGCGCCGCCGGCCAGTTCAACGAAAGCCCGAGCAGCGTGCTGTTCGGCGCGCCCGCGCCCGCGCCGGGTCCGGGCGAGCCGGGCTTCAGCGCGCCGTAGCGCGGCCCGCATGCCGCCCCTCACCCGATACCGCCAACCGCGAGATACCGCCGTGAACCCTGCGACCGAGATGCCACGCTTGCTCCGATCCGCGATCCCCCGCCTCCAGGCCGCCCTGCTGCTGGCCGCCGCGGGGCTGGCGCTGTCAGGCTGCGCGCTGACGCGCGGCAACGACCCCAGCGTCACCTACGACCTCGGCCCGCCGGCCGCCACCACCCCCGGCAACGGGAACCCTGCGCCGGCGCGGCTGCCCAAACTGCGCGTGGCGCAGACCGATGGGCCCAACTGGCTGGATGGCAACGCCCTCTTCTACCGGCTGCAGTATGCGCAGGCGCAGCGCCTGCAGGCCTACGCCACGCAGCGCTGGGTGATGTCGCCCACGCGCCTGTTCGACGAGCGGCTGCGCGAGGCCGTGGCCGCGCGCGGCACGCTGAGCTGGTTCGGCGACAGCAGCGTGCCGGCGCTGAAGGTGGACCTGATCGAGTTCGACCAGGTGTTCGACAGCGCCACCACCAGCGAAGGCGTGGTGCGGCTGCGCGCCACGGTGTTCCAGCATGGCATGCTCGGCCAGCAGACCTTCGAGGCACGCCGGCCCGCTGCCAGCGCCGATGGCGCCGGCGGCGTGAAGGCCCTGGCCGAGGCCAGCGACGCGGTGATCGCGGCGCTGCTCGACTGGATCGGCACGCTGCAGCTAAAGTAGACACGCAAGGAGAAATGCCATGGAGCCGGCTCCCCCGCCGCCCTCCGCGCCGCCCCCGGCGGCTCAGCCAACGCCGGAAGCCACCGGCCCGCAGCACTCGCCGCTGGCCCGAGTGGGGCTGATTTGCTTCACGCTGCTGGTCGTGTACGCCAGCCTGTACCCGTTCTCGGGCTGGGTCGACAACGGCGTTTCGCCGTTTGCCTTCCTGAGCGCGCCCAAGCCGCGCTACATCACCGACTTCGACCTGCTGACCAATGTGCTGGGGTACTTCCCGTTCGGTGCGCTGGTGGTGCTGTCGCTGCATCCGCGCATGTCGGGCGGGCGCGCCACGCTGGTGGCGCTTGTGGCCGGGACGCTGCTGGCGGCCTGCATGGAGGCCTTCCAGACCTGGCTGCCAAGCCGCATCTCTTCCAATATCGACCTGATCACCAATGCGCTGGGCGCGCTGCTGGGCGGCGCGGTGGTGGCGCCGTTCACCCGGGCCCTGATCGACGACGGGCGCCTGACGCGCCTGCGCCATGCGTGGTTCGAGCCGCACGCCAGCTTTGCCATCATCCTGCTGCTGCTGTGGCCGTTTGCGCAGGTGTTTCCGCAAGAGCACCTGTTCGGCATGGGCGGCATCGTGCGCGAATGGCTGACCGACCCGGAGTCCTGGCCGATGCAGGCGCTGCAGATGGTGTTCCCGCAGCTTGAGGCCTGGCAGGACCATATCGGCCTGCGGCCCGAGGACATGCAGAGCCAGCAGTTGCTGGAATCGCTGGTGACCGCCAGCAGCTGGGTCGGCACCGGCCTGTTCGCCTCGATCGCGATGCGCCGCAGCGCGCCGATGCTGCGCATCCTGGCCGGCCTGCTGGCGGCGGCGCTGCTGCTCAAGGCCACCGCGGCCGAACTGCAGTTTCCGTCCGAGAACGCTTTTGTCTGGCTGTCCGAGGGCGGGCGCTTTGCCTTGCTGACCAGTTCGCTGGTGCTGGCGCTGCTGCTGTACCTGCCGCGCTGGCTGCGCGCGGTGCTGGCGATGGTGGCACTGATCGTGCTGGTGGTGCTGACCAATGTGCTGCCATCCAACCCCTATGCGTGGATCTCGGAGCAAGGCTGGCGCATGGGCCGCTTCATCCACTTCAACAGCCTGGCGCAATGGCTGGGCTGGCTGTGGCCGTTCCTGGCATTCTGCTATGTGATCTGGCGCTTCGAACAGGTCAGCCTGCGCCGCCATGCCAGGAAAAAAGCCGCGGCGCGCCGTGAGGCGGCCGCGGCCGGTACGCAGGAATAGCGCTGACGGGGCCTAGTGCAACTGCCCGCCTTGCTCGCGCACATCGGCGCGGGTCGACAACGCCGTCGCCACCGCCGCGCGCAATCCCTTCACCAGCGTTTCCTGCGCCAGGCTGGGCTGGCCCGGATGGCGCGCCGCCTGCTCGGGCAGGTAGGGGATATGGATAAAGCCGCCGCGCACGTCGCCATCCGGCTGCTGCGACAGCCGGTGCATCAACCCGTAGAAGACATGGTTGCAGACGAAGGTGCCGGCGGTCTGCGACACCGAGGCCGGCACGCCCGCCGCGCGCATGTCGCGCACCATCGCCTTGATCGGCAGCGTGGCAAAGTAGGCGGCCGGGCCGCCCGCGACGATGGCGGTATCGATCGGCTGGGCGCCGGCGTTGTCGGCAATGCGCGCATCGTCGACATTGATCGCCACGCGCTCCACCGACATCTCGGCGCGCCCGCCGGCCTGGCCCACGGCAATCACCAGCGCGGGCCGCAGCACGTCGACCAGCTCGCCGATGGTATCGATCGCCGCGCCGAACACGCACGGCAGCTGCCGCGCCACGATCACCGCGTCGCCCACGCGCTCGCCGTCGAGCGCGCGCACTGCCTCCCATGAGGGATTGATCGGTTCATTCTCGAACGGCTCGAAGCCGGTCAGCAGCACGGTACGCATGGCGAGGCTCCGCAGTTACATCAGGAAGTACAGCAGCGCGATATTGGCCACCAGGATCGCCAGCGCGGTCGGCACCTGCGCGCGGATCACGGCGTTCTTGTCGTCGAGTTCCAGCAGCGCCGCCGGCACGATATTGAAGTTGGCCGCCATCGGCGTCATCAGCGTGCCGCAATAGCCCGAGAACATGCCGATCGCCGCCATCACCGCCGGATTGCCGCCGAACATGCCGACCAGGATCGGCACGCCCACGCCGCCGGTCATCACCGGGAAGGCCGCGAAGCCGTTGCCCATGATCACGGTGAACAGCGCCATGCCCACGCAATAGACCGCCACCGCCACCAGCTTGTAGTCCATGTTGATATAGGCGGTGGACAGGTGCGCCACCGCCTTGCCCACGCCCGCGTCGGCGAACACCAGGCCCAGCATCGCCAGCATCTGCGGCAGCACCAGCGCCCAGCCCAGCGACTCGGTCAGCCGGCGCGACTCGCGCAGGCCCTGCGCCACGGTGTCGCGCGTGAGCCAGCACACCACCGCCAGCGAGATCAGGCAGCCGATCCCCAGCGAGACAAAGGTCACGTTCTTGGGATCGAGCAGCGGCACGCCGGCGATCTTGACGTCCTTGAACAGCATGGTGCCGATCACGGTCACCAGCGGGATCAGCAGCGCCGGGATGAACAGCCTGTTGCCCAGGCGGCGCGCGCTGGCGCGGCGTTCTTCCTCGGGCAGGCTGTGGTGCTTGCCGTGGCCGACGCCGCCGAAGCCCGCAATCAGCGCCATCACCACCGCGCCGATGCCGACCGCGGCCGGCGGCAGCCGGTCGCCGATCAGGAATACGATCGCGTACAGCAGCCAGAACAGGCCGGTGCTGAGGCGGCGCGGATGCTCGCGGTCGGCGAAGGTCATCAGCGCGGTGATCGCCAGCACCAGGCCCGCGAGCCAGTAGAGATATTCGATGGAAATGATCATGGCGGGCTCCTTACTCTGCGCTCTTGGCAGGTACGGCGGCCGCGGCGGCCTTGCCGCCCAGTTCGCGCTCGAGCCAGCGGTCCAGGCGCTTCAGGCGCACGGCGTGGATCAGGAAGGCGCAGATCGCGGTGGGGATGCCCCACACAGCAATATGCAGCGGCTCAACGTCGATGTTCGACGACAGCAGGAAGGTGTGCATCAGCGCGATCGCGCCGAAGGCCACGAAGATGTCCTCGCCAAAGAACAGGCCGACATTGTCGGTGGCGGCGCAGAACGCCAGCACGCGCTGGCGCACCGGCTCGGGCAGGTGGCCGAAGCGGTTCTCGGCCGCGCCCTCGGCCATCGGCGCCAGCAGCGGGCGCACCATCTGCGGGTGCCCGCCCAGGCTGGTCAGGCCGATCGCGGCGGTCAGCTCGCGCACGCCCAGGTAGACGATCAGCAGGCGGCCAACCGTGGCCGAGGCAATGCGCGCGATCCATGCCTGCGCATGTTCGCGCAGCCCGTGCCGCTCCAGCAGGCCGATCACGGCCAGCGGCAGCAGGATGATCAGCGGCAGGTTGCGCGCCTTGACGAAGGCGGTGCCGATCGCCGAGAAGATCTGCATCAGCGGCATCGGCGCGGCCAGCCCCGTGGCCAGCGCGGCGAGCACCACCACCAGCATGGGATTGAAGCGCAGCACGAAGCCGACAATGATGACGCCGACCCCGACAAGGGGCCAGAGATTGACTGCCTGTTCCATAAGAGACACCAAACGAGTGTGACGGAAGCGAGCGGACGGCAGCCGTGTCAGCGCACGACAGCGCCGGCCGCAGTGGATGCTGGCGGTTGAGACGGAGTGCTCAGTCGCCGGCGCGGACCGCGATGCCTTCCGCGCCCAGCCGTTCCCGGATGCGCCGCGCAAAGGCCAGCGCGTGGGCGCCGTCGCCGTGCAGACACACGGTTTCGGCTTGAATCGGTACCCAGGTGCCGTCGATGGCGCGCACGCGTTTCTCGCGCACCATGGTCAGGGTCTGGTTCAGGGCGACTTCCTCGTCCTCGTGCAGCGCGCCCGGCGTGCCGCGCTTGACCAGCGTGCCGTCGGGGTTGTAGCCGCGGTCGGCAAAGACCTCCTGCTTGACGCGCAGGCCGGCTTCCCTGGCGATATCGATCATCTGGCTGCCGGCCAGGCCGAAGAACACCAGGTCGGCATCGAAGTCGCGCACCGCGCGCACGATGGCCCGGGCCAGCGCCGGATCGCGCACGGCCTGGTTGTACAGCGCGCCATGCGGCTTGACGTGATGCAGCTCGCCGCCCTGCGCGCGCACGATCGCGTCGAGCGCGCCGATCTGGTACAGCACGTCGGCGTAGACGTGTTCCGGGTCGCGCTGCATCTCGGTGCGGCCGAAGTTCTCGCGGTCCGGGTAGCTCGGGTGCGCCCCGATCGCCACGCCGCGCTCCAGCGCCCACTTCACCGTCTGCACCATGGTGGCCGCGTCGCCCGCGTGCCAGCCGCATGCGATATTGGCCGAACTGATCAGCGCCAGCAGCGCCTCGTCGTTGGCACAGCCTTCGCCAAGGTCAGCGTTCAAATCGATCTGCATTGCCATTCTCCTGTGCGGCGCACTGCGTCGCCCGATTGATGTTGCGCGTGCGCGCCTATGCCGCCACGCGCGTGCTTGCGCGCCGCCGCGCGGCGATGGGCATGCCATCGCCCTGCCACCGCAGCGCCTGGTCGATCTGGCGCAGGTAGCGCTCCAGCTCGGCCTGCGCCGCCTCTGCCTGCGCCAGCGTCACCTGCACGAAACGCACCGGCGCACCCAGCGGCACCTGCGCCAGCCGCCACAGGTCCGCACCGATCACCACGCCGATCTTGGGGTAGCCGCCAGTGGTCTGCGCATCGGCCATCAGCGCGATCGGCTGGCCGCCCGGCGGCACCTGCATCACGCCCGGCACCACGCCATGCGACAGCAAGTCGGCGCTGCGCTCGGCGCGCCGCGCCAGCGCGGGCCCGTTCAGGCGCAGCCCCATGCGGTTGCTGTTGGGCGTGACGGTCCAGTCGGCCTGCCACAGCGCGGCCCGCGAGGCCGCGTCGAAGTCTTCATATTCAGGCCCCGGCAGCATCCGGACCGGCGTGGCCTTGCCCGCGATGCTGGCAGGCAGCGCCCACGCCGGCGCCTGCACGCCGATCCAGTCGGTCTCGGCCGCCAGCCCCGGGCGCCCCGCCGTCAGGCGGTCGCCTTCCTGCAGCGCGCGCCCGCCCAGACCGCCAAAGCCTGACTTCAGGTCGGTGCTGCGCGAGCCCATCACCGGCTCGACCTCGATGCCGCCCGCCACGCACAGGTACACGCGCGTGCCGCCGCGCGTCGACGGCAGCGTCAGCGTCTCGCCCTTGTGCACGTCAAAGGCATGCCACGACCACACCGGCACGCCGTCCAGGTTGGCGCCGCATTCGGCACCAGCCAGCGCCACGCGCATATCGGCATGGAAGCGCAGCGCGGCGCGGCCCAGCGTGAATTCAATGGCGGCACAGCCCGGCGCATTGCCGAGCAGGCGGTTGCCCACCTCCACCGCCAGCATGTCCATGGCCCCGCAACGGCCCACGCCAAAACGGCGAAAGCCGGTACGGCCCAGGTCCTGCACCGAGGCAAGCGCGCCGGGACGAATGATTTCGATCACGCGATGATTTCCTCGGCAACAAAGCGCACGGTATCGCCGGGCGCAAACAGGGACGGCGGATCCCGGTCCGCCACGAAGAGCTCGGCATCGGTGCGCCCGATCAGCTGCCAGCCGCCCGGCAGCACCGCCGGATAGATCCCGGTCTGCTCGCCGCCAATGCCGACCGACCCGGCCGGCACCGCCACCCGCGGCTCACGCCGGCGCGGCGTGGCCAGCTCCGGCGCCAGACCGCCCATATAGGCAAATCCCGGCTGGAAGCCCAGGAAGTAGACGACGTACTCGCCGGCGGCATGGCGGCGCACCACTTCCCGCGGTGTCAGCCCGGTATGGGCCGCCACATCGCCCAGGTCCGGGCCATGCTCGCCGCCGTAGCGCACCGGGATCTCCACCAGCTTGCCGGTGGCATTGCGTGCCTCGCCGGAGGCCCAGGCGAGCTTCAGGTTGCGCTCCAGCGCGTCCACATCGGCGCTGCCGTCGAAGATCACGGTCAGGTTGTTCATGCCCGGCACCACGTCCACCACCCCGCGCCAGTCCTCGGCCCGGGCAGCCATCGCCCAGATCCGGCGCTGGACTTCCAGCGATGCGGGGGGAGCCACGCTGTACAGCAGCGCCTGCTCGGCGAGTCGGTGGACGGTGCAGTTCATGAGATTCACGGTAGCGCACTTGCTACCAGTTTAGGCAGGCAAGCCGGAATGTGACGTGTTTGTATTTCATCGATAATTTATCGATGAATTCATAATATCGAAATGAGGCGAGGAGAAACAGTCAGGATTGACCCTAGGGGCGCAAGGGCCACTGCGACCGGCTGCACCATGGCCGGGCACCAAAGAAAAACGGCCGGGAAATCCCGGCCGTCTCTGCTCGATCAGTGTGCAGCGCTGTCGTTCAGGCAAACCCAGCCTGATGCGCCTGCTGGTCGGCATGGTACGAACTGCGCACCATCGCGCCCACCGCAGCGTGGGTGAAGCCCATCTTGTAAGCCTCTTCCTCGAACATCTTGAAGGTGTCGGGATGCACGTAGCGCAGCACCGGCAAGTGGTGGTTCGACGGCGCCAGGTACTGGCCGATGGTCAGCATGTCGATATCGTGGGCGCGCATGTCGCGCATGACTTCGAGGATTTCCTCGTCGGTCTCGCCCAGGCCCACCATCAGGCCGGACTTGGTCGGCACGTTGGGGTTGCGGCGCTTGAATTCCTGCAGCAGCTTGAGCGAGTGCTCATAGTCCGCGCCCGGGCGCGCCTGCTTGTACAGCCGCGGCACGGTTTCCATGTTGTGATTCATCACGTCCGGCGGGCAAGCCTGCAGGATGTCCAGCGCCTTGTCCAGGCGGCCACGGAAGTCGGGCACCAGCACTTCGATGCGCGTGGCGGGCGACAACTCGCGCGTCTGCGAGATGCAGTCGACATAGTGCTGGGCGCCGCCGTCGCGCAGGTCGTCGCGGTCGACGCTGGTGATCACGACGTAGTTCAGCTTGAGCTGGGCGATGGTGCGGGCCAGGTTGCCCGGCTCGTTCACATCCAGCGGATCGGGGCGGCCGTGGCCGACGTCGCAGAACGGGCAGCGGCGCGTGCACTTGTCGCCCATGATCATGAAGGTCGCGGTGCCCTTGCCGAAGCATTCACCGATGTTGGGGCAGCTCGCTTCCTCGCACACCGTCACCAGGTTGTTGGCACGCAAGATGTCCTTGATCTCGTAGAAGCGTGAGCTGCCGGTGGCGGCCTTGACGCGGATCCAGTCCGGCTTCTTGAGCTTTTCGGCCGGCACGATCTTGATGGGGATGCGTGCGGTCTTGTCGGCCGACTTCTGCTTGCGGGTCGGGTCATACTGCTCCGCGGGGGACTGCGGGGCTTCGCTGGAAGTGGCGATCAGGGCGTCGCTCATACATTTCTCCGCACGCGCTCAGCGTGCATTTCGCTTTTGACTAGGAGGCCAGGGCCGTCTCACCCGGCTGCTTCGCTTCAGCCGGGGCGGCAGTTCCTTCGGCAGCCAGCGCGCGGGCTTCGTGCGCTGCCAGCACCTCGCACAATGCTGCCGCCAGGCGCAGTGCGATTTCCGGTTGTTGTGCCGCGGTCACGGGCAAGGGGGCGCCGTTGGCATCCGCCGCCGCGAAGGTGGCGCCTGCGCTGGCCATGTCGACTGTTTCCAGCCCGGCATAGCCGCAGGGATTGATGCGCAGGAACGGCGACAGGTCCATCTGCACGTTGAGGCTGACGCCGTGGTAGCTGCAGCCGTTGCGGATCTTGAGGCCGAGCGCGGCAATCTTGGCGCCCTGGTGCGGCCCGTCGGACAAATAGATGCCGGGGGCGCCGGGCTTGCGTTCGGCTGCGAGATTATACGCCGCGAGCGTGTCCAGCACCGCCTGCTCGATGCCGTGCACCAGTTCGCGCACCATCAGGCGGCGGCGGCGCAGATCGAGCAGCAAATAGGCCACGACCTGGCCGGGACCGTGATATGTGATCTGCCCGCCACGATCGATCTGCACGACGGGAATCTGGTCGTCCGGGGCGAGCAGGTGTGCGGGATCGCCCGCCTGGCCCAGCGTGTAGACCGGCGGATGCTCGACCAGCCAGACCTGGTCGGGCGTCTCGGGCGTGCGTGCGGCGGTGAAGGCGCGCATCGCGTCGAAACACGGCTGATAGTCCTCGCGGCCGCGTTCGATGACTTGAATCGGATGCATGGCGAGAGTGTAACGAAAAGGGCCGGCTTGCGCCGGCCCTGCCTCGGTCACTTGTGCTGCCCGCTCAGGGCGTGGACCGGCGGGAATCGTCCGATGCGTCACGCGACCAGACCAGGCGCAGATGCCCGCGGCTGCGGTGTGATGCGGACGATGCCCCGCCGGCCTTCGCCTCAGGATGCAGTGACCTGGTCCTGGTTAGGCGTCCACTCCGTGCCTCGAACCAGACGGCGCAGGCTGCGATATACCAGGTGCGGCACATCAGCCAGCGCCAGCGCCGGGCGGCGGGCTTCCGCGATCAGGGCGAGGCGCACCGGGTGCAGCGCACGCGGGTCAACGCTCAGCACCACCTCGTCACCCGAGCGCAGCAGCAGGCTGCCGCCACAACGCAGCCAGTAGTCCTCTGAATCTTTCTCGCGGGTCAGCCATACGTCAGCGCCGCGGGCCTCTTCGACATGCAGGCGCTGGGCAGCATGCACCGACAGCGTGGTGACTTCGCCAGGATTCAGGGTGAACACGGTCGTTGTGAGCACGGTTTTCATGGTGGTTCTCCGTTCAGCCGGCCTCGGCGGGGATACGCCAAACCCAGTACGAATTCGCGGCGGGGTACCGGAACTGGCCCGGCAAGGGGACCAGGCCAGTTAAATCCTCTGAATATCGCCGTGAAGTAAATGACTACTGCGGGGGCCGGTGATGGAATATTAGTGATTGCCCGGCCACTATCAAAACGATATATTTTCTTTGTTCTTGTTAGACAAACTCACATACACACGACCGCCTGGAGACCACCATGGCATGGAAGAGCGCCTGGGAAAAGGACCTGCCGCGCGGCTGGCACCGCGAGCTGCCGCGCCTGCCGGCGCTGACCGCGCTGCGCGCCTTCGAGGCCGCGGCGCGGCACGAGAGCTTTTCGCGCGCGGCCACGGAGCTGTTTGTCACGCACGGCGCGGTCAGCCACCAGATCCGCGCGCTGGAAGACGAACTGGGCATGCCGCTGTTCGAGCGCCACGGCAAGCGTGTCGCGCTGACGCCGTCGGGGCGCCTCTATGCCGAGCGCGTGCGTGACGCGCTGCTGCAGATCGCCGATGCCACGCGCGCGCTGCAGGCCGGCAACCGCGACAAGCGCCTGACCATCAGCACCATGCCGTCGTTTGCCGCGCGCTGGCTGACGCCGCGCATCGGCAGCTTTATCGAGCGCCACCCGGAGCTGGATGTCGAGCTGCTGTCGTCGAACACGCTGGTCAACTTTGCGCATGAGGAAGTCGATATCGCGCTGCGCATGGGCAGCGGCGACTATCCCGGCCTGTATGTGGAGCGGCTGCTGGACGACGTCTTCTTCCCGGTCTGCAGCCCCGGCTTCAATGGCGGCCGCCTGCCCGAGCGGCCGCAGGACATGGCGGGGCTGCCGCTGCTGCGCGGCGAGGGCGATCCGTGGAAGCCGTGGTTCGAGGCCGCCGGGCTGGACTGGCCCGAGCCGCGCAAGGGCCTGCTGCTGGAAGATTCCTCGCTGCTGCTGCAGGCCGCGTCCGAAGGCCAGGGCATTGCGCTGATCCGCTCCTCGCTGGCCTACAACGACCTGCTGGCCGGGCGCGTGGTGCGGCTGTTCGATGTCAGCATCCCCTGTCCATGGCTGCTGTACTTCGTATGCGCCCCGGGCTCATTGAACCTGCCCAAGGTGCAGGCGTTCCGCGGCTGGCTGCTGCCCGAGATCGAGCGCTTCCGCGAGGTGCTGGCGCAGTGGGAGTGAACTAGTCTTCCGACGCTTCGCCGGAGTCAGCAGGATCGGCGGCTGCGTCCGCCGCCGGCCTGGCGCGCGCCCGGCCGGCCCGCGGATGGGCCTTGTCGTAGACCTTCGCCAGATGCTGGAAATCGAGCGCGGTATAGACCTGCGTGGTCGAAATGCTGGCATGGCCCAGCATCTCCTGCACCGCGCGCAGGTCCCCCGACGACTGCAGCACGTGGGTGGCAAATGAGTGCCTCAGCATATGGGGATGCACATCGGCCGGCACGCCGGCGCGCAGCGCCTGTTGCTTGAGCCGCAACTGCACCGTGCGCATCGACAGGCGCCGCCCGCGCGGGCCGAGGAACAAGGCGTGGGCATCTTCCGGCAAGGCGCCTGGGCGCAGCAGCGTGTCGCGCACCGCCAGCCAGGCACGCAGCGCCTCGATGGCCTTGCTGCCGACCGGCACCGAGCGCTGGCGCGAACCCTTGCCGGTCACGGTGACTTCCGCTCCGGCCAGGTCGAGCCAGCCGCTGGAGCGGTAGCCGTCGGCATCGGCATAGCGCAGGTCCAGCTGCACCAGCTCGGACAGCCGCAGCCCGCTTGAATAGAACAGCTCATGGACCGCTTGGTCGCGCAGTGCCTGGGCATCCGTGCCGGCAGGATGCGCGACCAGTGCCACCGCATGTTCGACCGACAAGGCCTTGGGCAGTGCGTGGCCAGAGCGCGGCGCGCGCACGCCGTCGACCGGGTTCACCGTGACGCCATGGCCGTGGCGCGCCGCCCACTGGAAGAAACCGCGCCAGGCCGACAAGGTGCGCGCGATGCTGGTGCCGACCAGCCCGGCGCCATGCAGCCGCGCGGCAAAGTTGCGGATATGGTGGGTCTGCAGTGCCAGCAGGGCCACGCCGGGTGCATAACGCGCCGCGTGCCCCTGCAGCACGCGCAGGTCGCGGCTGTAGCTGGTCAGCGTGTGCTCGGCCAGCTTGCGGCTGCCGCGCAGCCAGTCCAGGTAGCGTGTGACCAGCGGCTCGGGTGCCGGCGGCGGGCCGTCGCTGGCAGGAGCGATATCCGCAACCACGCTGCGGGGCGGCCGGCGTGCAGTCATGGCGTCAGGCGTGGGCCGCCGCGCCTCAGTCGCGCAGCCGGTGCAGCGCGGCGCCGGCGACTTCGCCGATCTGCGACAGGTAGGCGGTGCCCATGCCTTCGTGGAAACGGCGCGGATCGGGCGAGCCCAGCACCAGCAGGCCAAAGGCTGCGCCGCGCACGTCGGCACCGGCCTCGGCATCGCCGGCACGCACCGGCACGCGCAGCGTCACCATCGCCAGCGAGGTGATATCGTCGCGCTCCAGCAGCCCCGCGGCCTCGAAGCCGCCGTTGCTGCCGCAGTACGGCGCACGCAGGCCTTCGGCAAAGATGCGCAGGTCTTCGCTGGCGCCCTGCGCCACTTCCATATGGACGTATTGCTCGGCGACATCCCACAGCCTGAGCGCCACCGCCGGCACATCGAACACCTGCTGCAGGCCGTCCTGCACTGCATAGGGCAGCGCGTGCGAATCGGCTTCGGCCAGCAGGCGCAGCTGCCAGGCATGCATGCGTTGCTGGGTGCGGTCGTTGTCATGGCCGTGGCGGACCAGGTCCGCCAGGCGCAGCTCCAGGCCCTTGTTCTTCTCGCGCAGGATTTCCATCTGGCGTTCCTGCAGCGACACGGCGCGGTGGCTGTGCGGGCTGGTCAGCTGCACCGCGGCCAGCAGCTCGGCGTGTTCTTCGAAGAATTCGGGGTGGCTCTGCAGGTAGGCGGCAACGTCTTGGGCGTTCATGGGGCGTGGACCGGTAGAGGTAAAGTGGGTGGCAGTTTAGCAAAGGGGACCGGCGGCACAGCCGCGGCCCCCTTTTTACGCAGGCTGCGCTACGTCTGGATCAGCCGCTTCTGCCGCGAAATGCTCATCAGAATGCCGATGCCCGCGCCCAGCGTCACCAGTGCGGTGCCGCCATAGCTCATCAGCGGCAGCGGCACGCCCACCACCGGCAGGATGCCGCTGACCATGCCCATGTTGACGAAGGCATAGGTGAAGAAAATCAGCGTGATCGATCCCGCCAGCAGCCGCGAGAACAGCGTCGGCGCATTGGCCGCGATAAACAGGCCGCGAAAGATCAGCAGCAGGTACAGCACCAGCAGCACCGCATTGCCGATCAGGCCGAACTCTTCCGAGTACACCGCGAAGATAAAGTCGGTGTGCTTTTCCGGGATGAATTCCAGGTGCGTCTGCGTGCCCTTGAGCCAGCCCTTGCCCTCGACCCCGCCGGAGCCGATGGCGATGATCGACTGGATCGTGTGGAAGCCCTTGCCGAGCGGATCGCTGGTCGGGTCCAGCAGCGTGCAGACGCGGTGCTGCTGGTAGTCGTGCAGCACCGGCCAGTTCACGCCCGGCGCGCACATATCGTTCTGGAACGTGATCAGCAGCGTGATCGCCACCACCAGCAGCCCCAGCAGCGGCAGGATCAGCCGCCACGACAGGCCGGCGAAGTAGATCACGTACACGCCCGCGGCCATCACCAGCAGTGCCGTGCCCAGGTCAGGCTGCTTGGCGATCAGGCCGACCGGGATCAGCAGCAGCCCCAGCGCCACCACGAAGTCGAACCACTTGATCACGCCCTCGCGCTTCTGGAAATACCAGGCCAGCATCAGCGGCATCGAGATCTTCATGATCTCGGACGGCTGGATCACCATGCCGACATAGAGCCAGCGGCGCGCGCCCTTGCGGATCAGGCCGAACATGGCCACCGCGATCAGCAGCGCCACTCCGACCGTGTAGATCGGCACCGCCACCCGCATCAGCGTCTGCGTAGGCAGGTAGGCGATCACGATCATCACCACATAAGACAGCAGGATATTGCGCAGCTGATCCTCAACCCGGCCCGGCATGTCGATGGCGGCCGAGTACAGCGCCACGATGCCAGTGGCGAACAGCAGGAAGACGATCAGCGAGAGTGGTTTGTCAAAACCGGTCAGCGCGGTCTTGATCAGGGACAGGACGCGGCGTCGATCCATGCGCGTCTCCTTCAGCGAGTGGCGTCGGCACCGCTGGCTGCCTTGGCAGCCACGGGCTTGACGCGTGGTTTGGGCGCGGGCGCCTTGGCCGGCACGACCGGCGCGGAAGCCGGCGGCGGCACCTTCGGCTTGCTGTGGCCCAGCGCCTGCAGCATGCGTTCATCCAGCGTCTGCACGGCCGAGGCCGGTGCGATCGCGGCCGGGTCCAGCGCCGCCGCGATCGCGTCAGACGCCCCGGCATGCGCGCCCGACGCCGCGGCGACCTCGCTGGCGGCCGCGCCGCTGGCCGGCGCGCTGCCGCTCGACATCACCGTGGCGCTGGCAATGCTGGCGGTCTGGCCGGTGGTGAACACGCTCGGCGTTGCCACCGGCGGGCGGCCCGCCATGCGCTCGGCTTCCGGCGGCGCGATGGCTTCCAGCTCCGCCGGCCATTTGCCGGTCAGGTAGTAGTCCATCACCTTGCGCGCGATCGGCGCGGCCACCGCGGCGCCGAAGCCGGCGTTCTCGACGATCAGCGCAATCGCGATCCTGGGGTTGTCCGCGGGCGCGAAGGCCGTGTACAGCGAGTGGTCGCGCTTGCGCTCGTCCAGCGCGTGGTGGTTGTACTTCTCGCCCTTGGCCAGGCTGTAGGTCTGCGCCGTGCCGGTCTTGCCCGCCGATTCGTAGGCGGCGCCGGCGAACACGCGCGCGGCCGTGCCGGAATGCGTCACCGCCACCATGGCGCGCTTGATCACGTTGATGTCGGCCTGCTTGAGCGGGATCGTGTAGCTTTCCTTGGGCACGGTCAGCGTGCGCTTGCGCGTGACCGCATCCTCCACGGCCTTGACCAGGTGGGGCTTCATCACCTTGCCGTCGTTGACGATGACCGAGGTGGCCTGCGCCAGCTGCAGGATGGTGAAGCTGTTGTAGCCCTGGCCGATGCCCAGCGAGATGGTCTCGCCGTCGTACCACTTCTGCTGCTCGGGCTTGCGGTACGCCTTGCGCTTCCAGTCGGTCGACGGCAGGATGCCGCGGCTTTCGCCCTCGATGTCGATGCCCGTGATCTGGCCGAAGCCCAGCGGCTTCATGAAGTCATGGATGCCGTTGACGCCCATGTCGCGCGCCAGCGCGTAGTAGTAGGTGTCGCACGAATGCACGATCGAGCTGTGCATGTCGACCCAGCCATGGCCGCCCGGCTTGTCGTCGCGGAAGGTATGGTTGCCCAGCGTGAAGAAGCCGGGGTCGGACATGCCCCAGGCCGCGGTGCGCTTGCCGGTGGTCAGCGCGGCCAGCGCCATGAACGGCTTGTAGGTCGAGCCCGGCGGGTAGGTGCCGCGCAGCGGGCGGTTCAGCAGTGGCTTGTCGGGCGAGTTGTTGAGCTCGTTCCAGGTATTGGTGTCGATGCCCTCGACGAACAGGTTGGGGTCGTAGGTCGGCTTGGAGACAAAGGCCAGGATGTCGCCGGTGGACGGCTCGATCGCCACCAGTGCGCCGCGGCGGTTGCCGTAGAGTGCCTCGGCCAGCTGCTGCAGGCGGATGTCCAGCGACAGGATCAGGTTGTTGCCCGGCGTGGCGGGTGAGGTCGAAAGCGTGCGGATGGGGCGCCCGCCCGCGCTCACTTCCACTTCCTCGAAGCCGGTCAGGCCGTGCAGCTCGCTCTCGTAGCTCTGCTCCAGGCCGATCTTGCCGATGTAGTTGGTGCCCTTGTAGTTGTCGGCGTCCTTGCGCGGATCGTATTTGGCGCCGTCGGCATCGTTGGCCTCGTCCATGGCCTCGATGCGTTCCTGGTCGCGCTGCGAGATGCGGCCCAGGTAGCCGATCACGTGCGAAGCCGACTCGCCCAGCGGGTACTGCCGGAACAGCCGCGCGCGCACATCCACGCCCGGGAAGCGGAAGCGCTGCGCGGAGAAGCGCGCCACTTCCTCGTCGCTCAGCTGGCTGCGGATCGGCAGGCTTTCAAAGCTGCGCGACTCTTCCATCAGCCGCTTGAAGCGGCGCCGGTCGCGCGGCTGGATATCCACCAGCGCCGACAGGCCTTCGATGGTGTTGTCCAGCGTATCGCCCAGCTTGGACGGCGTGATCTCCAGCGTGTACGCGGAATAATTGCGCGCCAGCACGATCCCGTTGCGGTCCATGATGATGCCGCGGTTGGGCTCGATCGGCGCCACCGAGATGCGATTGTCCTCGGCCTTGGCCGAGTACTGGTCATGCTTGTACCACTGCAGCCACAGGAAGCGCGTGAACAGCAGGCCAAAGCAGATCACCGTGAACAGGGCCGCGGCCGCCACGCGGATGCGGAAGCGGCCGATTTCCAGTTCGACGTTGCGGATTTCGGTCATGGTACTGCGTTGGCCAGGGATGAGCGTTTAGGTGCAGTCAGGTGCGTGCGGCGTCAGATCGGACGCGTCTCGTCGACATCGCTCGAACGGCGCTGCGGCGCCAGCAGCAGGCTGGTGGCCAGCGGCCACAGCAGCGCCTCGATCGCCGGTGCCAGCAGCAGTTGCCAGCCCGGCAGCGGCGCACCCATGGCCAGCCGGATCAGCACCGGCACCGCGTGCACGACGAACAGCAGCGGCAGCACGTGCAGCGCCTGGGTATAGACGGTGAACCACAGCACGCGGCGGTGGATGGTGATGGCGAAGTAGGCCAGCAGAGTGTAGGCCAGTGCGTGCTCGCCCAGCAGCCGGGCATCGTGCACGTCCATCAGCAGGCCCAGCAGGAAGGCCACGCCCATGCCCACCTTGCGCGGCTGGTGGATGTTCCAGAACACCAGCACCAGCGCCACCATGTCGGGGACCCACAGCGTGGTGCCCCAGGGCATCAGGTTGAACAGGAACGCCAGCACGAAGCTGAAGGCGATAAAGGCGGGATTGACCGGCCGCAGCAGGTATTGGGGATTGGTCACCGTGGTGCCTCCTTGGCGGGTGCGGCCTTGGCAGCCGCTGCGCTATCGGCGGCAGCGCGTGCCGCAGCGGACTTGGCGCCCTTGACCGGCGCCTCCGGCTTGGCCTCGACCGTTTCCCGCGCGGGAATGGCTGCGTCGTAGCGCACCACCAGCAGCAGGCGGTGCGCGCGCACGCCGGCCACCGGCTCGCAGTACACGCGCGAGAACGCGGTATCGGCCTTGCGCTCGATATGGACGATCTTTGCCACCGGCAGGCCCGGCGGGTAGGTGCCGTCCAGGCCCGAGGTCACCAGCAGGTCGCCCTGCTGCAGGTCGGCGGCGGCGGCCATGAAGCGCAGGTCCAGCTGGCCCGCGCGCGCGCCGCCGAAGGCCACGCTGCGCAGCCCGTTGCGCACCACCTGCACGGGGATGGCCTGGTCCTTGTCGGTGAGCAGCGTCACCTCGGACTGGAACGGCGACACGCGCGTGACCTGCCCCACCACGCCGCGCTCGTCGATCACCGGGTAGCCGGCGCGCAGGCCGTGCTGGCTGCCCTTGTCGATCACGATACGCTGGGTGTAGGGATCGCGCGCGTCATACAGGATCTCGGCGGCCGTCACCGGCGTGGCCGACTGCTGCGCCAGCCCGAGCAGCTTGCGCAGCTGGTTGTTCTCGGACTCCAGCTGCGCCTGGCGCACCGAGGCCTGGGCCTGCTGCACGGCGTTCTGGCGCAGTTCGCGGTTTTCGGTGGCGAGCATCGCCGACGACTGCGCATAGTCGAACATCGTGCGCAGTGCGTCGCGCGGCGTCAGCACCAGGCGTTCGACCGGCATCAGCACGGTGGCGGCAACCTGCCGGCCCACGCTGAGCGCGTCGAAACGGGCATCGACCACCAGCAGCGCCAGCGCGATACCCACGTACAGGACCAGCCTGGCGACAGCCGAGGTGCCTTGCTTGAAGAGCGGCGGAGGGGAGTAATCCATTTACCCGAACAAAGGCCAAAGCCCACGCGGAAACGCCCCGCCGCCCGCCGTGCCACGCCCGGGTCCCTTGCGGGGACGGGAGCGGCACGGCCGGGCGGCGGGAACTGCCAGGGCCCGGCCCCGGCGGATGAGGCGCCGCGACGCCGCCCTGATCGCTGGATCCGGCAGGCCGCGCATCGCCACGTGAGCGTCCTTCTTACTCGTAGGAGAAGATGCTGCCGAGCTTGTCCATGCGTTCCAGCGCCATGCCGGAACCGCGCACCACGCAGGTCAGCGGGTCTTCGGCCACCAGCACCGGCAGGCCGGTTTCTTCCGCCAGCAGGCGGTCCAGGTCGCGCAGCAGCGCGCCGCCGCCGGTCAGCATCATGCCGCGTTCGGCGATGTCGGCGCCCAGTTCGGGCGGGGTCTGTTCCAGCGCGATCTTCACCGCCGAAACGATCTGGTTCAGCGGATCGGTAAGGGCTTCGAGGATTTCATTGGACGACACGGTGAAGGCGCGCGGGATGCCTTCGGACAGATTGCGGCCCTTGACTTCCATCTCGCGGACTTCGGAGCCCGGGAAGGCCGAGCCGATTTCCTTCTTGATCGCTTCGGCGGTCTGTTCGCCGATCAGCATGCCGTAGTTGCGGCGGATGTAGTTGACGATGGCCTCGTCGAACTTGTCGCCGCCCACGCGCACCGAACCCTTGTAGACCATGCCACCCAGCGAGATGATGCCCACCTCGGTGGTGCCGCCGCCGATATCCACCACCATCGAGCCCGACGGCTCGGACACCGGCAGGCCGGCGCCGATCGCGGCCGACATCGGCTCCTCGATCAGGTAGACCTGGCTGGCACCGGCGCCCAGCGCCGATTCGCGGATGGCGCGGCGCTCGACCTGGGTCGAGCCGCACGGCACGCAGATGATGATGCGCGGGCTCGGGCGCAGCAGCTTGCTGTCGTGCACCATCTTGATGAATTGCTTGAGCATCTGCTCGGTGACGGTGAAGTCGGCGATCACGCCGTCCTTCATCGGGCGGATCGCCTCGATATTGCCCGGCACCTTGCCCAGCATCTGCTTGGCTTCCTTGCCCACCGCCGTGATGGTCTTCTTGGCGTTGGGGCCGCCTTCCTGGCGGATCGCGACGACCGAGGGCTCGTCCAGCACGATGCCCTTGTCGCGCATGTAGATCAGCGTGTTGGCGGTGCCGAGGTCGATCGCCAGGTCGTTGGAGAAGTAGCTGCGGAGAAATCCGAACATCAGGAATCCTGTCTGTGGTGGTGTTCGCGGGTAGGCGAAGCGGCCGGCACCGCGAACGGCCCGGCCACGAAATACGTTGTGTTGAATACGGAATGGTTCCCGGCTTCCCGGTCCGCCCGCCGTCCGGCACGGGGCTGCCCGGGCCGGGATGGAATGGAATGGGAACGGCAATCGCCGGCGCACCGCGCGCGCCGGCCCTACGGGAACCTTTGATTAGACCCCGCGGAAAAGTTCGCGGAAATGTGCAGGCACCGGCGCACCATATCGAATCACTGCGACATGCGCTGGCCGGCTGCAGAGGCCTAATCAGAGGACCCAGGTCCGCCCTTCGGGCGCCTGTGGATGCCAGGCGCAAGCGCGCCGGCCAGCGGCCGGCTTGCGGCCATGTGGCGTAAGCGTTGCCAAGGGTCGGTAACTCGCAATGATACCTTATAATTCCTGCTGCTTCGGGCGTTTACAGCCTGAAAATACCTGTAATTCCGACGACTCCGGGGCGCCACTCCGGCGCCCCCGGTCAGGCCACGGGCCGTGCGACGCAGCCGCCCCATGAGCCAGCCGCCGGCGCAGCCCGCGCCCCCGCATCCGAGCATCCGAACCACCACGCCATGGCCCTCGCTCTATCCGACGTCAAGCGCATCGCCCACCTGGCCCGCATCGAAATCAGCGATGACGAGGCCGCCCAGACGCTTGCGCAGCTGAACAACTTTTTCTCGCTGGTCGAGCAGATGCAGGCGGTCGACACCACCGGTATCGAGCCGCTGGCCCACCCGCTGTCAGCCGTGCGCGACATGGTCCAGCGCCTGCGCGAGGACGTGGTCACCGAATCCGACCGCCGTGCCGACTACCAGCGCCCCGCGCCGGCCACCGAAGACGGCCTGTACCTGGTGCCCAAGGTCATCGAATGACCGCCGCCCGGCCCGGACCCGACGCACCTGTGCATGCCTGTCCGGCGCCGGCCACCCGCCAGTACGCCACCCCCTGATGCCAACCGACTGTCATGCCCTTTTCCGCTGATTCCGTGACCTCCCTGCGCCAGCTAGCCGATGCGCTGGCCGCGCGCTCCGTCTCCGCCGAGGAACTCGCACGCGAGTACCTGGCCCGCATCGAGCAGGCTGCCGCGCTCAACGCGTTTATCCACGTCGATGCCGAGCGGACCCTGGCGCAGGCGCGCGCCGCCGATGAACGCCGCGCCCGCGGCGAGGCCGCGCCGCTGACCGGCGTGCCGATCGCGCACAAGGACGTGTTCGTCACGCGCGGCTGGCGTGCCACCGCCGGCTCGAAGATGCTGGCCAACTATGAAAGCCCGTTCGACGCCACCGTGGTCGAACGCATGGCCGCGGCCGGCATGGTCACGCTGGGCAAGACCAATATGGACGAGTTCGCGATGGGCTCGTCCAACGAGAACTCGCATTTCGGCCCGGTGCGCAACCCCTGGGACACCAGCCGCGTGCCCGGCGGCTCGTCGGGCGGCTCGGCCGCGGCCGTGGCCGCCGGCCTGGCCCCCGCCGCCACCGGCACCGACACCGGCGGCTCGATCCGCCAGCCGTCGTCGTTCTCGGGCATCACCGGCATCAAGCCGACCTACGGCCGCGTATCGCGCTACGGCATGATCGCCTTCGCCTCGTCGCTGGACCAGGCCGGCCCGATGGCCCATAGCGCCGAAGACTGCGCGCTGCTGCTCAACGCCATGGCCGGCTTCGACCCCAGGGACTCCACCAGCATCACGCCCGCGCAGGGCGGCGTGGACGAGGACTACACCCGCCTGCTGGGCCAGCCGCGCGCCGGCGCCACTACCGAGCGCCCGCTCGCCGGCCTGCGCATCGGCCTGCCGAAGGAATACTTCGGCAAGGGCCTGTCGGCCGACGTCGAGCAGGCCGTGCGCGCCGCGCTGGCCGAGTATGAAAAGCTGGGCGCCACGCTGGTCGAGGTGACGCTGCCAAAGACCGAGCTGTCGATCCCGGTGTACTACGTGATCGCGCCGGCCGAGGCCTCGTCCAACCTGTCGCGCTTTGACGGCGTACGCTACGGCCACCGCGCGGCCGAATACCGCGACCTGCTCGACATGTACAAGAAGAGCCGCGCCGAAGGCTTCGGCGCCGAGGTCAAGCGCCGCATCATGGTCGGCACCTATGTGCTGTCGCATGGCTACTACGACGCCTACTACCTGCAGGCGCAGAAGATCCGCCGCATCATCGCCGACGACTTCCAGCGTGCCTTCGCCCAGTGCGACGTGATCATGGGGCCGGTGGCGCCGACGGTGGCGTGGAAACTGGGCGAGAAGACCTCGGACCCGGTGCAGATGTACCTGGCCGATATCTTCACGCTGTCGACCAGCCTGGCCGGCCTGCCCGGCATGAGCGTGCCGTGCGGCTTTGGCGAGGCCGGCATGCCGGTGGGCCTGCAGCTGATCGGCAACTACTTCGACGAGGCGCGCCTGCTGCAGACCGCGCACGCGTTCCAGCAGGCGACCGACTGGCACCTGCGCCGTCCGGGCAAGGCATGAACATGACCGCGCGCTCCTCGCTGACCCTGCGCCTGATGGCCGCGGCCGCGCTCGCCGCGGCGGTGGCCGGCTGCATCCCGCTGCCGGGCGGGCTGGGCCGGCCCGCTCCAATCGCCAGCCGCGACATCGACCTGGCCGGCGACTGCCGCCGCACCGAGGAAGACGGCTTCCGCGAAGACGCCCAGCTGCGCGTGTCGGACAACAGCGTGCAGCAGCTGTCGTGGAAGCTGTGGGTAGGCAAGCGCGGCTCGTGCAGCTTCAACCTGGCGGACTTCCGCCAGGTCCAGAAGAAGCCGCATATCGAGCTGCGCGCCAATGACGGCAGCGGCTGCAAGCTGATGGTCTGGCAGGACCCGCGCCGCGTTACGCTGGCGCACGCCAACTGCCAGCAGCGCTGCACCCCCGGCGTCTACGAAGAAGCCTGGCCCGTGATGTTCGAGCCGGGCAGCGGCGCCTGCGCCCGCACGCGCTGAAGCCACCGAAGCCGGCCATGACCCACGCACCCGCCACCCCGCAACGCTCACCGCGCACCGCCCGTCCGGCGGTGGCGGTGCTGCGCGCCGCGGTGGCACTGGGACTGGGCGCATGGCTGGCCGGCGCATCCGCGCATACACCGGAACTGCCCGCGCCCGCGCTGGCGCAGCCGGCGCCGCTGACGCCCGCCGGCGTGCTGGCGCCGAATGCGGTGAGCCGGGCCGCGCCAGGATCCGCGGCCACGGCACCCGTGCCGGCGCAGCGTGTCCAGCTGCGCGGCGATGCGGCCACGCCCGCGCTCACCGCCTACTGGTTCCTGCCGCGCGAGGGCGCCACCCCGCGCGCGCTGCCGGTGGTGGTGGCGTTGCACGGCTGCGGCGGCCTGCTGTCCGCGCGCCCCGCGCGCGCGAGCGCGGCGGGTGCCGCCGGAACCGCCCAGGCGGACGTTTCCGGACTGCTGCAGCAACGCTACCGCGAATACGCGCACTGGCTGAACGAGCGCGGCTATGCCGTGCTGATGCCGGACAGCTTCAGCGCGCGCGGCAGGCCCCACGGCATCTGCTCCGAACCCATCGACGCGCGCGGCATCGACGACCGCACGCGCCGCGCCGATGCGCTGGCCGCGCTGCGCTGGGTGGCGCAGCAGCCGGCGGTCGACACCGCGCGTATCGTGCTGCTGGGCTGGTCCAACGGCGCGCAGGCGGTGCTGGCTACCGTCGATGCCAGCCGCCCGTGGCCGGCCGGCACGCCCCAGGTGGAGCGCGCGGTGGCGTTCTACCCGGGCTGCAGGCGCGCCGTGCAGCAGCACAACTTCCGCCTGCGCGCGCCTATGCTGCTGATGATCGGCGGCGCCGACGACTGGACGCCCGCCACCCGCTGCGCCATGCTGCAAAGCGCGGTGCTGGCGCGCCAGCCGGGCGCGCGCTTCCGGCTGGAGATCTACCCCGGCGCCTATCACGGCTTTGACGGCACCAGCGAGCTGCATATGCGCCGCGACGTACCGGCGGGCATGCGCAAGACCCAGGGCGTCACCGTCGGCGGCGATGCGGTGGCCCGCGTCGCCGCGCTGGCCCAGCTCGACTCATGGCTTGCCAGCCCCGACCCCTGAGGGCCGGGGCAAGACCAGACTGAACCCCGGGGCGGCTGCGCCGCTCCACCGCAACAGACAGAACCGAAAGAACCGAACAGGAATACCGCCATGCAATGGGAAGTGGTGATCGGCCTCGAAACGCACGCTCAGCTTTCGACGGCCTCCAAGATTTTTTCCGGCACCTCCACCGCCTTCGGGGCCGAGGCCAACACGCAGGCCTCGCCGGTGGACCTGGCGCTGCCGGGCGTGCTGCCGGTGCTCAACAAGGGCGCGGTCGAGCGCGCCATCCAGTTCGGCCTGGCGATCGGCGCCACCATTTCGCCGCGCAGCGTCTTTGCGCGCAAGAACTACTTCTACCCCGACCTGCCCAAGGGCTACCAGATCAGCCAGTATGAGATCCCGGTGGTACAGGGCGGCACCATCACCATCCAGGTCGAAGGCAAGAAGGGCGAGTTCTACGAAAAGACCGTCAACCTGACCCGCGCCCACCTGGAAGAAGACGCGGGCAAGTCCCTGCACGAAGACTTTGCCGGCATGACCGGCATCGACCTGAACCGCGCCGGCACCCCGCTGCTGGAAATCGTCACCGAGCCCGACATGCGCAGCGCCGCCGAAGCCGTGGCCTATGCCAAGGCGCTGCACTCGCTGGTGGTGTGGCTGGGCATCTGCGATGGCAACATGCAGGAAGGCAGCTTCCGCTGCGACGCCAACGTGTCGGTGCGCCCGCTCGGCCAGAAGGAATTCGGCACCCGCCGCGAAATCAAGAACCTGAATTCGTTCCGATTCCTGCAGCAGGCCATCGAGTACGAAGTGCAGTGGCAGATCGCCGAGATCGAGGACGGCCGCAAGATCCAGCAGGCCACCGTGCTGTTCGACCCGGAAACGGGCGAAACGCGCGCCATGCGCACCAAGGAAGACGCGCACGATTACCGCTACTTCCCAGACCCCGACCTGATGCCGCTGGAAATCGACGCGAGCTGGGTCGAGCGCGTGCGCGGCGAGCTGCCGGAACTGCCGGTGGCGATGCAGGCGCGCTTTGTCTCGCAGTACGGCCTGTCGGCCTATGACGCCACCACGCTGACCGCGACCAAGGCCTTCGCCGCCTACTACGAGGCCGTGGTGGCCGACGCCGGCGCCGCCAACGCCAAGCCCGCGGCCAACTGGCTGATGGGCGATGTGGCCTCGCAGCTGAACCGCGAAGGCATCGCCATCGACGCCGCACCGGTCACGCCGGCGCAACTGGCCAGGCTGCTCGCGCGCATCGCCGACGGCACGGTATCGAACAACACCGCCAAGAAGGACGTGTTCCCGGCGATGTGGGCCGGCGAGCACGGCGGCGATGCCGACGCCATCATCGCGGCCAAGGGCCTGAAGCAGATGTCCGACACCGGCGAGCTGGAGAAGATCATCGACGACGTGCTGGCCGCCAACGCCAGGTCGGTCGAGGAATTCCGCGCGGGCAAGGAGAAGGCGTTCAATGCGCTGGTCGGGCAGGCGATGAAGGCGACCAAGGGCAAGGCCAATCCGGCGCAGGTGAATGAGCTGCTGAAGAAGAAGCTGGGGTAAGGGCTGGCTGACAGGGCCAGCGAACCGCTGCGGCAGGCGTATCCTACTGGCCTGCTCTAAAAGTCAGGAGATCCCCCATGAGCTGGTCCGCCCACCAATACGTCGCCTTCGAAGACGAACGCACCCGCCCGGTCCGCGACCTGGTGGCTGCCATCCCCAATGAGATCGCGCGCAGCGCGGTGGATATCGGCTGCGGGCCGGGCAACTCCACCGAGGTGCTGCTGGCGCGCTATGCGGGGGCGTCGGTGACCGGGCTGGACAGCTCGCAGGACATGGTCGATGCGGCGCGCAAGCGCCTGCCCGCGGTGCAGTTCCGCGTGGCCGACATCGGCGCCTGGGACGAGGCCGGGCCCTATGACGTGATCCTGGCCAATGCCGTGCTGCAGTGGCTGCCTGACCACGCCAGCCTGTTCCCGGCACTGGTATCCAGGCTCGCTCCCGGCGGCACGCTGGCCGTGCAGATGCCGGACAACCTGGAAGAACCCGCGCACCGGCTGATGCGCCAGGTGGCGGCGGAAAGCCCGTGGGCAGAAAAGCTCGCCGGCGCCAGCAAGGCCCGCGCCGAGCGTGCCCCGGCGCAGTGGTACTACGAGCTGTTGCGCCCGCTGTGCCAGCGCGTGGACGTATGGCTGACCACGTACCACCATCCGCTGGCGGGCGGCCCGGCCGCGGTGGTGGAGTGGTTCAAGGGCAGCGGCCTGCGCCCCTTCCTGCAACCGCTGGACGAGGCCGAGCGCGCCGCCTACCTGGCGCGCTACCAGACCGAGATTGCCAAAGCGTACCCGGCGCTGCCGGACGGGTCGGTGCTGCTGCCGTTCCCGCGCCTGTTTATCGTCGCGACGCGCTGACGCCAGCCCTACGCCGGCTTGTGGCACACCGCTTCGATGTTGTGCCCGTCCGGATCCAGCACGAAGGCGCCGTAGTAGTTGGGGTGGTAGTGCGCGCGGATGCCCGGCGCGCCGTTGTCGCGCCCGCCCGCGGCCAGCGCCGCGCGATGGAAGGCATCGACGGTCTCGCGGCTGTCCACGCGGAAGGCCACATGCAGCGGCGGCTGGTTGGGCGTGCCGCGGTGGATCCAGAAGTCGGGTTGCCCCGGTGGGCCGAAGCCTGCGACATCGGTGCTGCCGGTGACGCTGGCCGGGAATTCCTTGTCCAGCACATAGCCGATGGCGCCCAGCGCCGCCTGGTAGAAGGCGCGGCTCTTGCCGTAGTCACTGACGCTTACGCCGGTGTGGTCGATCATGGGTCGCTTCCTTTCAACGGTGGGAGAGGGCTCAGGCCAGGTCCAGCACGCTCATGGTGGCGTTCAGGCGGCTGACCAGCACCGATTCACCGTGGACGTCGGCGAAGACATCCGCCTCCACCACGATGATCGAACGGCCGGACTTGAGCACATCGGCACGGCAGCGCAGCCGTTCGCTGCGCACGGCCCTGAGCAGGTTGATCTTGAACTCCGCGGTGACCACGTGCTGGCCTGCCTCCAGGATGGTGGATGCCGCCGCGCCCGCGGTGTGGTCCGCGATGGTGGCCTGCACGCCCGCATGGACGATGCCGCCGTGCTGCAGGTGGCGCGGCGCAATGGCCAGCGTGGATTCGCACCAGCCGGGCCCGCAGTCCGCCAGCGTGATGCCGACATCGTTGACAAAGGCGGCCTGGCGAAAGCCCGCCTCGATGGTGTCGCGCAGCAGAAGCCGTTCCTGTTCGGTGGTCATGGCTGTTCCTTGTCGGGTCACTGCATCACCGGGATGTGCGCATTGCAGCGTGAAGGCGCGGGGCTGTCAACCATCCATGCGCCTGTTACGCCGCGCGGAAGCGGGCCGGCGTGCCGTCGCCTACACTGGAAGCATCCGCGACCCGAGTGCGCGCCTGAGCGCATGCAGCCCGCAATGATCGCCGACACCCATCCCCCCACACTGCGCCGCAAGACGCGGCCCGCCGCGGCCTTTGCCGCGCTGACGCAGGCAAGCCTGGCGCGCATCGAAGCGAGCCTGGCCCAGTTGCTGCGCCGCGACGAGCCCGAAGACCTGCACGCGCTGCGCGTGGCGGTGCGCCATGCGCGCGCGGTGCTCTGGGCCCTGGGGCCGTCGTTGCCGCGGCAGGAGCGCGATCGCTGGAAGCATGACCTGCGCATGCTGGCGCGCGCCACCAGCGACGTGCGCGACTGGGACGTATTCCTGGCCGAAACCATTGCCCCGGCACGCAAACTGGAACCGGACGATACCGTGCTGTCGGCCATCGCCGACACCGCCCGAGAGCGCCGCGACACCGCACGGCAAACCATGCTGGCGGCCCTGGCCGGTTACCGTGACTGGCCGCTGCCAGCGCTGCATCGCGACCTGGCGCACCTGGCCCAGCTGGCCGCCCGCGCCCGCAATGGCGGTGGCCGCCTCGGGCCCTTTGCGCGCAAGCGCGTGCGCCGCGGCCGCAAGCGCCTGCGCGCGCTGGCAAAGGCCGCACGCCGCGGCGATCCCCGCGCGGTGCATGAGCAGCGCATCGCCGGCAAGCGACTGCGCTATGTGATCGAGGCATTCGAGCCGGTGCTGCCATCCCGCTACACCAGGGACCTGCATCGCAAGCTGGTCAAAGGGCAGGCAAAGCTCGGCCGCCTTGTCGACGGCATCGTCGCGCGCCGGCTGCTGGCCGATTGCCTGCAGGCGCAGGCAATGCCGGACGAGGCGCCGCCGCGCCCGCTGCCCGGTGCCAGCTGACCACCCGCCCGCCATGGCGGCCTGCCCACCGCGTGCCACGCCAACCGCACCCGATCTGCGACAATAGCGCCATGACTGCTCCCCAGGTTCCCATTGCCGCCATCGCCACCGCGCCCGGACGCGGCGGCATCGGCGTGGTGCGCGTGTCGGGCCCCGATGTTGGCCCCGTGATGCGCGCCGTCTGCGGCCAGGCACTGAAGCCGCGCCACGCCACCTACCTGCCGTTCCTCGATGGCCATGGCAAGGTCATCGACCACGGCCTGGCGCTGTATTTCCCGGCGCCCAATTCCTATACCGGCGAGGAAGTGCTCGAGCTGCAGGGCCACGGCGGGCCGGTGGTGATGCAGATGCTACTGACACGCTGCCTGCAAGCGGGCGACGGCATCGGCCTGCGCCTGGCAGAGCCCGGCGAGTTCACGCGGCGCGCCTTCCTCAACGACAAGCTCGACCTGGCCCAGGCCGAGGCCGTGGCCGACCTGATCGAAGCCAGCACCGAGGCCGCGGCGCGCTCGGCGGCGCGTTCAATGGAGGGCGAATTCTCCAACGCCATCCGCCAGCTTGTGGACAAGGTCATCCACCTGCGCATGCTGGTCGAAGCCACGCTGGACTTCCCCGAAGAAGAGATCGATTTCCTGGAACAGTCCGACGCGCGCGGCCAGCTTGCCACCATCCGCACCGAACTGAGCGGCGTGCTGGCGCAGGCGCGCCAGGGCGCGCTGCTGCGCGAGGGCCTGTCGGTGGTGCTGGCGGGCCAGCCCAACGTGGGCAAGTCGTCGCTGCTGAACGCGCTGGCCGGCGCGGAGCTGGCCATCGTCACGCCCATCGCCGGCACCACGCGCGACCGCGTGCGCGAGACCATCCAGATCGACGGCATCCCGCTGCATATCATCGACACCGCCGGCCTGCGCGAGCATGCCGCCGACGAAGTCGAGCGCATCGGCATCGAACGCACCTGGGACGCTATCCGCCGCGCCGACATCGTGCTGCACCTGGTCGACGCCACCGACTACCTGCGCCATGGCCTGTCAGAGACTGACGACGCCATCGACGACCAGCTCAGCGGCCAGCTGCCGCCGGGCTCGCCGATCGTGCGCATCGTCAACAAGATCGACAAGGCGCCCGCGGTTGGCGATGTCGTCTTCGGCGGCAACCGCCCGCACGTGGTCGCCGCCAACGGCCCCAACCCGACCGAGATCTGGATCTCGGCGCGCACCGGGGCCGGCATTGAACTGCTGCGCCGTGAGCTGCTGCGGCTGGTGGGCTGGCAGTCGGGCAATGAAGGCAACTTCCTGGCGCGCGAGCGGCACCTGACGGCGCTGCGGAATGCGCAATCGCACCTGGATATCGCCGCCGAGCAGGCCGAGCACCAGGCGCAGGCGCTGGACCTGTTTGCCGAAGAACTGCGGCTGGCACAGGATTGCCTGAACAGCATTACGGGTGAGTTCACCAGTGATGATCTGCTGGGGACGATCTTTACGCGGTTTTGCATCGGAAAATAAGGCGCAGCGCCTGACCTCAATCCAGGCTCAGCTGCGATGTCTTGATGGTTTCGCTCCAGCGCAAGCGTTCCGCCGTGACAAAGGCGGCGAATCTCTCCTGTGCCTGTCCGCCTGGAATACCGCCCATCCGGCTGATTTCGGTAACCACGTCCGGGGCGCGCAGGACCGCGACCAGGTGCTCATGCAGCCTGGCTGCGATCTCCGGCGGCGTGCCGGCTTTCACAAAGATGCCGATCCACGCCGTCGACAAGAGGTTGCCCACCCCGGTTTCCTCCATGGTCGGCACCTCGGGCAGGCTGGGGATTCGCCGTGCCGACGTCACGGCGAGCGGGCGCAGCTTGCCGGCCCGGATATGCGGCAGGGCCTGGGTCAGGTTGTCGAACTGGAAAGTCGTTTCACCGGCCAGCAGCGCGGTGGTCGCCGGCGTGGAACCGCGATAGGGAACGTGAATGGCATCCGTTCCCGTGCGCTGCTTGAGCAGTTCGCCGGTCAGGTGGCTGGTCTGGCCGATGCCGGAGGAGCCGAAGGACAGCTTTCCCGCCTGCGCCCTCATTTGCGCGACCAGGTCGGCGGCGCTCCGGATCGGCGACTGTGCGTTGACGACCAGGACGCTGGGAAAAGAGATGACATCGGTAATCCCCACCAGGTCGTCCGGCTTGTATGGCAGGGTCTTGTAGGCGCTGTAGTTGATGGCCTGCGGCCCGACATTCCCGGCCAGGAGCGTGTAGCCGTCGGCGGGCGCGCGTAGCGCCGCCTGTGTGCCGATGATGCCCCCGCTGCCGGGCCGGTTGTCCACGATGACAGGCTGGCCAAGGCGAAGGCTCAGTTTCTGCGCGAGCAGGCGGATGGGAATATCGATCGTGCCCCCTGCCGCGCCCGGCACGATGATGGTAACCGGCCGCGCAGGCCACGCCGCGCCCGTTTGCGCGGACACAGCCGGGGCCGCCATCATTGCGCCCAGGGCAGCGGCAAGTGCGAGCGCCAGGCGCCTGGTACTGCGAAGTGCTTGCATGGCATTGCCTCTTTCTTCTCAGTGTTGTCCTGTTCACGCCTGCGAGCGATGGCCGGCATCGACAAAGCGCCCGAGATGCGCCGAGGCATTGCCGAGCAGTGCATCGTTGGCCATCAGGCGCTTGCTGTAGTGACTGATCGGGGTTTCGTCCTGCATGCCGATCGCCCCATGCAGTTGCAGGGCGTCAAGCGCAAGCACACGGCTGGCATGGCCAACCATGTACTTGGCGGCGCTGACGCGGCGCGAGCGCTCGGCCGGCGGCACCAGGGACCAGCCTGCAACGGCTTCGCGCACCAGCTGGCGTGCGGCATGCCAGCCGCGATAGTGGTCGGCCACCCGATGCTGAAGCACTTGCTGCTCTGAAAGGGTGCGGCCGAACTGCTTGCGCATGCGCATGTACTCAACCGTGAGGGCAAGCGATCGCCGCATGGCCCCGATGCTTTCCGCGCAGAGGGCGAGGGTGGCAAGTTCCAGCGCGTCGTCCAGCAACGCCGTGGCGTGGTCCGCGCCGCAGAGCAGCGCGGACGCAGGCAGTTCGACGTTGTCGAAGCGAATGTCCGCCGCGCTGCGCCCGTCGTGGAGCTGATAGGCACGCAGGCCGACACCGGCCGCCTGGCTCGGCACATCGAACAGCGCCAGCCCGCCTTCAGGCAGGCAAGCCGTAACAAACAGATGCTGCGCCTGGGCGGCGCCCATCACCAGCCGGTTGACGCCGTGCAGGCGCCAGTGCGCGCCATCCCGGCGCGCAACGGTTTCAGGATGGTGGACGTCGCGGCGGGACTGGCCCTCGCGATAAGCCAGCGCGCAGCGGGCCTGGCCGCTGGCCAGCGCTGCGAGCAGCGGTTCGCGTCCTTCTGCGTTCTCCGCGCCAAGCAGCACCTGCGTGCCGAGGACCGCGCTCCAGAGCATAGGCTCCACCACCAGGGCCTCGCCGAGCGCTTCCAGCAATGGCATGAGGTCGGACAGGGTGCCGCCCAGGCCGCCGTCGCACTCCGGGATCAGCAGGCCGGTCAGGCCCAGCTCGGCAAGGGCAGCCCATGCGGCAGGGTCGAAACCGTCCCTGGCAGCCACGGTCTCGCGCCTGCGCTCGAAGCCGTAGTGCTTGTCCAGCCAGCGGCGCAGGGTGCCGTCCATGATCGCCTGCTGCTCGTCCATCTGGTCCTGGCGGGGGCGGTCGATCTCGGTCAGTCCGCCGAACACAGCCTTGGCAACGATCTGGCGTTGTATCTCCGACGAGCCCCCGGCCAGCGTGATGCCACGGTAGCGCCAGTAGTGCAGCGGAAAATTCTCGGCATGGCCAGGAGATAGCGGCTCCGGACTGGGCTCGCCATCGATCGCGCGGGGATCGAAGGGCAATGTTCGGGCGCCCAACGCATCCAGCTTGAACGTGTGCAGGTCCTGCAGCAGCAGGTTGCCATCGAGCTTGAGCAGCGAGGCTTCCAGCTCAGGGCTGCCGCCCTGCTCAGCAAACCGCACTGCCGGCCACCACGCGGCTTCGAGCGCGCGCATGCGAATATCGAGCTCGGCATGCCGGCGCGCCAGCAAGGCATCGTCGATCTGCGCGCCGGGGCCCGGGCGCCATTTGCCGGCCAGTTTCGCGACGCTGGCCAGCTCCGCCTTGCAGTCTCCCACCCGGGCGACGAACAGGCGCTCGATCACCAGCAGTCCCTTGGCGATGGACCAGCCGGCGTGTTCCACGCCCACCAGGTTGGCCGCGGGCACCCGCACGTCGTCGAAGAACATCTGCACGTGGAAGTGCGCGCCGTTGATAAAGCGGATCGGCCGCACCGTCACGCCCGGTGTGCGCAGGTCCATCAGCAGCACCGAGATGCCTTCTTGCTTGCGTCGGGCAGACGGATCGGTGCGGACCAGCACCAGTGCCCAGTTGGCCCACTGGCCCAGGGTCTGCCAGATCTTGCTGCCGTTGACGACCCATTCGTCGCCATCGCGGCGCGCAACGGTGCGCAATGACGCTAGGTCGGACCCGGCGTCGGGCTCGGAATAGCCTTGCGCCCAGAAGTCATCGAAGGACAGCATGCCGGGCAGGAAGCGCCGGCACTGCTCGGGCGTGCCATAGCGGATCAGCGTGGGTCCGATGGTATCGATGCCGAGATTGTCATAGCGCGGCGCGTCGCTGGCCGCCAGCTCTTCCCGGAAGATTGCCTGCTCCACCAGCGACCATCCCGGGCCGCCGTACTCCCGCGGCCAGCCAGGTGCCGCCCACCCGCGCGCATGCAGGATCCGCTGCCAGCGCACGGCCTGCTCGCGCGTCACCAGGCAATGGGCGCGCGAAGCGGCCCGGATATCGGGCGGGACCACCTCGCGCAGGAAGCTGCGAACCTCCTGGCGGAATGCTTCGAGGCGATCGGCTCGGGAATGATCTGGCATGGTTGGCCCTTTGATGAAAGCACTGCTGGGTTGCGTTCTCCTGACGGGATCACAGTCACCCTGGCGACCATGCCGGCTTGCGCTTCTCCACGAACGCCGCCACGCCTTCCTTTGCGTCATCGGTTACCGCGATATTCCCGAAGCTCTCCACCGCACCGGCTACGCCGCGGCGGTAGTCGGAGTCGTTGGCGCGCAGGAAGGCGGCGCGGCCCATCCGCACGATGGTGGGCGATTTCTCGCAGAAGGATTGCGCCAGCGCCCGGGCTTCGCGCATGACGTCCGGCTGCGGCACGACGCGGCTGACCAGGCCCAGCCGCCAGGCTTCGTCGGCATCGAATGCGCGCCCGGTGAACAGCAGGTCAAAGGCGCGGTGGCGCCCGACGATGCGCGGCAGATGCGTGTAGTGGATGGCAGGGATCATGCCGACGTCGATCTCGGGATAGCCAAATGTTGCGTCCTCGGCCGCGACGATCATGTCGCACGAGATGGCCAGGGTCATGCCACCGCCGCGCGCCGCACCCTCGACCGCCGCGATCGACGGCTTCTTCAGCTGGAACTGCGCCTCGCACAACCCCACATAGAGTTTCTCCACCAGCGCATAGAGCTGGCTCGGTGAAGACTGCTGCACGGCATCGAGCCGCAGGCCGGCACAGAAGCGGCGCGGGATGGCGCTGCCGAGGATGACGGCGCGCACCGAGTCGTCTTCGGCGGCGCGCCGCAAGGCGCCGATCAGGTCGTCGATCATGGCCTCGTTCAGCGCATTGACTGGCAGGCTGTCCAGCTGGATTTCGGCGACCTGGTCGCGCACGGCATAGCGGATGGAGGACATGGATTCCATTGAGTGGATATGGGACGGGCTTCAGTTGACTTGGGGGCGGGCTTGCCTCGCGCTCACTACGTGACGGATCCGGCGACCGCCACGATGCCGTCGGCCTGGTAGCGCCGGATCATGTCGGGGCCAAAGCCTGCCTCGCGCAGAATTTCCTCGGTGTGCTGCCCCAGCAAGGGCGGCGCGCGGTGCGCCTGCCGCTTGCCGTCGCGAAACCGCACCGGCAAACCCATGTTCCGGACCGTGCCCAGCACCGGGTGTTCCGATTCGACCACCAGCTGCCGTGCCTCCAGCTGCGGGTGGGCAAGGGCCTGGTCGAGTGTGTGGATGGGCGAGCAGGCCACGCCTGCCGCGCGCAATGCCTGCAGCCAGAATGCGACCGGCTGCGTGGCGATGCGGCGCTGCACGAGGTCCACGGTGCGCGCGAAGTTGGCCACGCGCGCCGCATTGGTGGCGAACGCGGGGTCATCGACGTGGTCGTGCAGCCCGGCGACCGTGCAGAAGCGGCGCCACTGGGCATCGTTGCCGACGCCGATCATGAGCGGGCCATCCGCTGCATCGAAGGCCTGGTACGGGGCCATGGCGGGGTGCGCGGTCCCCATGCGCGCCGGCGCCCGGCCGGTGCGCCAGTAGTTCTGCGCCATGTAGCCCATGAAGCCGAGCGCGGTATCGAGCAGCGAGACCTCCAGGTAGACGCCGTGCCCGGTCTTTTCGCGTTCGATCAACGCGGCCAGGATGCCGCTGAAGGCATGCATGCCCGTGCCCAGGTCGACCGGAGAGAAACTGGCGCGCGCCGGCTTGCCTGCCGGATCGCCCATGGTGCTAATCATGCCGCTGAACGCCTGCAGCATGACGTCATAGCCGGGCTCGTTGCCGAGCGGGCCGGTGCGGCCATAGCCGGAGATCTCGCAGTAGATCAGGCGGGGATTGCGCGCGCTCAGGCTGTCATGGTCCACGCCCAGCCGGGCCGCGGTGCCTCCGCCGAAGCCCTGCAGCACGATGTCCGCGCCGGCGGCCAGGGTCTGCACGAGCTGCTGTCCCTCGGCGGTCTTGAGGTCGACCGCGATGCTGCGCTTGTTGTGGTTGACCGAAAGGAAGGTTGCCGACTGGCCCTGCTCCTGCGGCAGCCAGGCGCGGGTATCGTCCCCCACGCCGATCGGCTCGACCTTGACGACGTCGGCGCCGAGCTCCCCCAGATACTGGCCGCACAGCGGGCCGGCCAGCACCTTGCTCAGGTCCAGCACGCGAATTCCTTGTAGCGCAAGCATGGGCAGTTTCAATGGATGTAAAGTCGGATGAGAGGGCCGGGTGGCGGCTATTCCGCCCGAATGCCAATGCTGCGGGCCGCGGCAGTCCAGCGTTCAGCATCGCGGTCGACAAAGGCCTGCACTTGCGCCGGGGCGATCAGGAGCGGCTCTGCGCCACGCGCGGCCAGGGCGCGCTGATAGGCGGGATCGGCCAGCGCCCTGGCCAGGGCCTGGCGCTGCGCGGACACGATCTCAGGCGGGGTCCTGGCCGAAGCCTGGAGCGACAGCCAGTACTTCAGGGCCAGGCCGCCGTAGCCCGCCTCCTTCATGGTGGGGACGGCCGGCAACAGCGGCGACCGCTCTGCCGAGGTGATCGCCAGCCCCTTCAGCTTGCCGCCCTGAATCTGGCCCACGCAGGTGGTCATGCTGTCGAACAGGAAGTCCACCTGGCCCGCCATCACATCGCTGCTGGCCGGCGCGCTGCCCTTGTACGGCACTTCAATGGCCGAGAAGCCGGCCAGCCGCTGGAGCAGCGCACCGTAGATATGCGGAGAACTCCCCGGCCCGTAGGTGGCAAAGGTGAGGTTGCCGGGCCGCTGCTTGCCAAGCCTGACCAGGTCGCCCATGGTCGAGACACCGAGCTTGCCCGGATGGACTACCAGCACGTTCGGCACGGTGGCGGCAATGCCGATGGCCACAAAATCGCGCTGCGGCAGGAAGCGCGCGGCTGGGTACATCAGGGGATTGACCGCCTGCATGCCGACCGTGTTCAGCAGCAGGATATGGCCATCGGCCTCCGTGTCCAGCACGAACTGCGCTCCCAGGTTGCCGCTGGCGCCTGGCTTGTTCTCGACCACGACCGGCTGCGCCAGCACCTGCGCGAGATGCTTCGCGGCCAGGCGCGCGACGAAATCGCCCGGACCTCCCGCCGCGAACGGCACCACGATCCTGACCGGCCTGGAAGGCCAGCCCTGTGCAAACCCGTGCCGGGCCAGCAAGGCGGCGGCAGTGCCGAGCAGCAGGGTGCGGCGGCTGAATGTCATGGCAGTCTCCGGTGTGGTTCCCTTGTCCCTGGCCGGACACGCTTGCCTGGCAGGATGGGAATCTGGTTGCCACTATGGCGCCGGCCTTGCTATAAGTAAAAGACCGTTTCACGATGCCATACATATAATTTTTATATACTGAGCTCCCCGCCTTGTCGCGCGTTTGCTGGAAATCCCATCATGGCCATTGATATACGGGATCTGCGGTGCTTCCTGGCCGTCGTGTCCGCAGGCTCGATCTCGCGGGCGGCCGAGCACATGCATCTGGCCCAGCCGGCGCTGAGCCTCCAGATCAAGCAACTCGAGCAAGAACTACGCGTCAGGCTGTTCGACCGTACCCAGAGGGGCGTGCTACCCACGGCGGCCGGCCTGCGCTTCGTGAGCCACGCCAAGGACATCCTGACCCGCGTCGACCTGGCCTGCGAGGATGTCCGCGACTTCGTGGCCGAGCCGGCGGGCCGTGTCGCGATCGGCCTGCCCCAGTCCATGGCGCAGATCCTGACCCTGGCGCTGGTGCGCGAGACGCTGGCGCGCTGGCAGAAGATCCAGCTCCAGATCATCGAACTGAGCACGGGCTATATCCCGGAGCGCCTGCTCAGCGGGCACATCGACATCGGCCTGACCTTCCAGGTGGATCCTGGCGCCGGGCTGCTCTTCGAGCATCTGCTGGACGAGGACCTGGTCCTGGTGGGACCCCCTGGCGCGCTCCATGGGGCGCCGAATGCCAGCGGCAGTCCGGGCACGGTCGGCCAGGTCGCCTTCGCCGAACTGGCTGACTACGCCATGCTCCTGCCGGCCGGGCTGCATGGCCTGCGCGCGCTGATCGACCGCCATGCGAAATCCCATCACGTCAGCTTGCGCGTGCTGGCGGAGGTCAACGCCATTCCGCAGTTGATCGAGCTGGCCGCGGCGGGGGTCGGCTTCACCATCCTGTCCTATGCGTCGGTCCGCCGCGAATTGCGCAGCGGCTTGCTGTCCGCGGCCCGCATCGTCGAGCCCGGCATTTCGCGGCCGGTCTACCTGTGCCGCTCTGCCACCACCCCACTGTCGATGGCCGCATCGACCGTGCAAGCGCTGATTTCCGACACGGTGCAGGCCCTGGTCGCCGACGGCCGCTGGCCGGCACACGCTTCCTGAGGCCAGGCTGGCCTACTGCGCAAGCTACGCCCGGGTAAACTGTCGGGAACACCACAATCGAAGCTGCGATGCGGATTTTTGCATCGCACCTTTCCCCCGCCATGCGCCTCATCCTGATCACCTTCGGTACCCAGGGCGACTGCCGCCCCATCGTCGCGCTGGGCCTCGGCCTGCGCGCCGCCGGCCATGACGTGCTGATGCTGGGCGAACGCTCGGCGGCCACGCTCGCGGCAGAGCACGGCCTCGCCTTCGCGCCGATGGCAGGCGATATCCAGCAGACGCTGGCGCCCGGCGGCGCGCTGCACAAGCTGATGACCGAAGGCGGCAACGTCGCCGAGGCCACGCGTGCATTCGCGCGCATTGCCGAGGACAACACCGAGGCGTGGATGGCGCAGCTGGCGGAGGCTGCGCGCGATGCGGACGGCATCGTGTTCTCGGGGCTGACGGCGTATGTGGCGCTGTCGGTGGGCGAGCAGTTGGGCAAGCCGGTGATCGGCGCGGGCATGTTCCCGATCTCGCCGACGCGGGCCTTTCCGTCCGCGCTGCTGCCGCCGTTCAGGATGCCGGGGTGGGCCAATCGCGCCAGCCACCACGTGATCAACTTCGTGCTGTGGCGCATGTTCCGTAGCGCGACCAATGCTGCGCGCTCCAGGCTGTTCGGCGCGTCGGCGCGCAAGGCGATGTGGGCGGACTTTCCTACGCTGTACGCGATCTCGCCGCAGCTGGTCCCGCGCCCGCATGACTGGCATGACGACTGGCTGGTGAGCGGCGCGTGGACCATGCCGCCGCAGCCGGACTGGCAACCGGACGCGCCGCTGCGCGACTTCCTGGCGGCCGGCGAGGCGCCGCTGTATATCGGCTTTGGCAGCATGGCGGGCTTTGACCGGCACAAGGTGGTGACGGCGCTGGTGCAGGCGGCCGATGGCCGGCGCGCGCTGTTCTATCCGGGCTGGAGCGGCATCGACGTGGCGGCGTTGCCATCCAGCTTCCACGTGGTGGGCGCCACCCCGCATGACTGGCTGTTGCCGCGCGTGTCGGCGGCAATCCATCACGGCGGTGCGGGCACCACGCATGCGGCCGCGGCGGCGGGCGTGCCGGCGATCGTGCTGCCGTTTGCGGGCGACCAGTTCTTCTGGGCGGGCCGGCTGGCGGCACTGGGCGTGGCGCCGCGTCATGTCGCCGGGCACAAGATCGACGCGCCGCGGCTGGCGTCGATGATCGCCTTTGCCGAGCAGCCGGCCACGCGCGAACGGGCCGCCAGGCTGGGCCGCGCGATGGCCGCCGAGCGTGGCGTCGACCACGCCGTGGCGGCGATTGAGCGCTTTTGCGGCAGGCAGGGCGCATAATCCCGTTCCGCATTCCGCATTCACTGACGCAGGACCTTCCGATGTTGAACCGTACCCAGCAAATCCTTGTTGCCATCGTCGCCGTGGCTGTCCTTGGCATGTTGTGGTTTGCCGGCAATGACCGCCGCGACGATGTCGGCGATGCCGCGCCCGAGGCGCAGGCCGAAGCCAGCGCGGTGCCGGCCAGCGTCGTGCGCGGGATCCCGCGCGATGGCACGCTCGACCCGATCAGCATTGACCCGGAGCGCCCCGCGGACCGGCTGCCGCAGCTCCAGGCCGACACGCTGCTGAATGACTACCGCGACAACCCCAAGGAAGCCGACACCCGCTACCTGGGCCAGTACCTGATCGTCGAAGGCGTCGCCAGCGGCATTCGCCGCGAGCGCGACCAGGTCTTTGTCGATATCCGCACCAACGATCCCGGCGTGAATGTGCGCGCACTGCTGCTGCAACGCCAGATCTGCGGCCCGGCAGGGCGGGTGTGCGAGGTGGAAGCACGAGCCACCATGGTGCGGCGCGGCCAGAAGGTCGCGCTCGAATGCAACGGCGCAGGGCTGGCGGATGGCGCACCGCTGCTGCGCGACTGCCTGCTGCGCGGCGGCGCCAACTGATCGCGCCATCCTAGATTCCGGAGTCCCGCCATGCAATCCGTTCTGTCCGTCCTTGCCATCCTGATCATGGTGGCCACCATCGTCGGCGTGGTTTCGCCCGCCTGGCTCAGCCAGACGCTGTTTGGCGGCAGACCCGTCACGCGGCTGCAGGTCGCAGTGATCGGGGTCTGCCTTGCCGGGCTGTGCCTGGTCCTGGTGGGCCGGCTGGCTCAAGGCGGCGGCGCGGGCGGCTGAGGCGCCACCGCGGCGCAGAAGCGGCCGTTTTGCGCTTCTGTTTGGACGATTGGATCGGCGTGCCGGCGCCTACAGTGTGAAGGTATGCGGTGGCCACTGTGTCTTGCATGGCAGCCCGCCCCAGCCATACAGGACATCCATGTACAAAGCTATGCTGGCCGCAGGCCTTGGCCTGCTGATCACCGGTTGCTCGACCTACCAGGCAGTGACCCCGGTCGACCGGCCCGACCACACCGATCCCCTGGTCGCGTTCCAGGTGCCCGCTGGCGGCGGCCCGCTGGGCAACTACGGCGCCAACGGCACGCTGCTGTGCGTGGTGGTGAACCCGGTCACAGGCAATGACTTTGTCGAGAACTTTCTCTCATCGCTGCGGCGGCGCAATTTTGAGGTGAAGGTGCTGCAGGCGCAGACCTCGATCGCGGCATGCCCGGTGGTGGCGCTGTACACGGCGCGCAGCGCCTGGTACTGGACTGCGTACCTGAACAGCGCGGACATCACCGTGTTCCGCAACGGCGACCGTGTCGGCAAGGCCATCTATAGCGCCAACCGCAGCGCGGGCGGGCTCAACCTGAGCAACTTCGTGCAGCCGTCGTCCAAGCTGGATGAACTGGTCGAACAGCTGTTCCCCGGCATGCTGCCGCCGCCCCCGCCGCCGCCGGGCACGGCCGCCCCGGCGGCCTAGCCTGTCAGCAGTCAACCGGAGGGCCGGACCATGCCTCTCTGCGCAGCATCTTGCCGGGCGCAGCCGCGCCCGGCCCAGCGTACCCGGATCAGCGCTCCAGCCGCCCCAGGCGCACCACGGTCACGCCCGGGCGCAGCTGCCGCAGCGACGGCATCACCAGCACGCAATCCGGATACGGCGTCACCACTGGCTCGCCGTCGCGCCAGCCGATTACGGTCCCGGCCTCGGTAAAGGTCTCCAGCCCGGTATAGGGGCCGGCAAAGCGGAAGTCCATGCTGGTGGCCACCACCGGCTCGGTCACGCGCACCACGCGCTGCGTGGCGGGCAGCGGTTGCAGCCAGCCTGCGGGCAAGTCGCTCGCATCGATCACGCCGGCATGCAGCAGGAAGCGCGCGGTACTGTCCTGCGCCACGGTCACGGCGGCGGGCTCCCAGTGCTGGCCGCACTCGATCAGCAGTGCATTGCGCGGGCTGGCGGCATCGCCAAAGCCATCGTAGTCGCGCATGCGGCGGCCTTCGGGGTGGCCTTCGTCGACGATCACATCGGCCGGCGCGCCCAGCGCGCGCGCCAGGGCGATGCCCTTGTCGAGCGGGCCGGAGACGATCAGCGGCCGGCTTTTCTCATGCATCGAATGCAGGTCCAGCAGCAGGTCGACGGTGTCGATCACCGGCCGCATGGCGCGCGCGCGGCGCAGCTCCGATGAATCCAGGCTGGCGTCATCCAGCACCCTGGCGGTCCACACGCGGTTGAAATCCTGGTCGACAAAGCGCGATGCGTCGGGCCTGGCGGCATCGAAGCTGTGGTACGCGTCGACGTTGGCAAACGCCAGCGTCAGCCGGCCGCGGCGCGGGCGCAGTCCGTGGTCCAGCAGCGCCTTGACGGCGATGGCGCCGCAGACCTCGTTGCCGTGGGTCAGCGCGTTGACCATCACGTGCGGGCCGGGCTGGCCGCTGTCGAAGGTGTACAGGTAGGGGATGCCGGTATTGCCGGCGGCGTAGGCGCGGATGTCGGGGAACGCGACATCGACTGGGTAGGCGTCGATCGGTGCGGTGGGCTGGGTCATGGGAATCGGTGCGTTCAGGGCGCCTGGCAGGTCGTATGCCTGCGGGGTCGTTGTTGTGAATCGAGTTGAGGAAGGGCGGCGGGCACTTGCAAGAAGCGACGCCGCCCCGCAACCTCACTTATTCATGAATGCCAGCGGTCTGCACGATGGTGCGATAGCGCCCCGTCTCGCGCTTGATAAAGCTGCCGAACTGCGCCGGATTGGCAGGCGCCACTTCCACACCGGCTTCTGCCAGCTTCTTCTTCACATCCGGCATGGCCAGCACGGCCTGCATCTCGGTGTTCAGGCGCTCCACCACCGTTTGCGGCAGCCTGGCCGGGCCCATCAGGCCGAACCACACGCCCATGTCGACGCCCTTGAGCGCGGGCGTCTCGGCCAGCGCGGGCACGTTCGGCGCCACCGGCGAGCGCTTGGCGTTGGTCACGCCGTAGGCCTGCACGCGGCCGGCCTGGATATGCGGCAGCGCCGACGACAGCACCATTACCGCCAGGTCGATCTGGCCGCCGAGCAGGTCGGTGGCCATGGCCGACGCGCCCTTGTACGGCACGTGCGTGATATTGACCTTGCCCTGCTGCTTGATCAGCTCGCCGGCCAGGTTCAGCGGCGTGCCCACGCCCGACGAGGCATACGACAGCTTGCCCGGCTGGGCCTTGGCCAGCGCAATCAGCTCGGCCGCGTTCCTGGCCGCCAGGCCGGGCTTGCCGACCAGCACCATCGGCTGGGTGCCGACGAAGGTCACCGGCACCAGGTCCTTTTCGCCGTCGTAGCGCACGGCGGGGTTGGTCAGGCGGGCGATCGACACTTCACTGCCCGAGCCCATCAGCAGGGTGTAGCCGTCGGCCTCGGCCTTGACCACCTTGGCCGCGCCGATGGTGCCGCCGGCGCCGCCCAGGTTCTCGATCACCACGCTCTGGCCCAGGCGCTTGCCCAGCTCCGGGGCAATGGTCCGGGCCACCAGGTCGACGCTGCCGCCGGCGGTGTAGCCCACCACCAGCGTGATCGGCTTGGCGGGCCAGGCGGAGGCAACGGCGCCGGCGGAAGCGGCAAGGCAGAGTGCGGCAGCGGCCGCGCGCAGGATGGTCTTCATGGTCTTGGCTCTGGGGGTCCCGGAATGGTTGTTGTGGAGCGATGGTAGTGAGCGCGGAACCGGCCCGGCGTGCAGCTTTGGCAAGGGCGGTTGCCGATTCGGCAATGGTGGCCGAAGGCGCATCAGCGCGGTGCCTGCACCGCCGCCTGCCAGAAAGCCTCGGCCAGCGGGCGCATCGGCGCGCGCGGGCGGTACAGGCGGATATCGAGCGCCAGGTCGCCGCCATCATCGCTGCGCGCGCCGCTGATGGCACGCACCAGGCGCCCGGCGTGCAGGTCGTCAGCAATCAGGCGTGCCGGCAGCCAGGCCAGGCCCATGCGCTGGCGCACCATCTCGTGCACCGACTCGGCAAAGTCGCTGACCGCGATCACGTCCAGCCGCGGCGCCAGCTTGCGGCGCGCGATCTCCTGGTTGACCATGCGGCCGAGTGTCAGGGTCTCGGCGTAGGCGATCATGGGCACCGGCTTCGCCGCAGCCTTGCCGGTCGCAAGCCGGTGCAGCGGCGCGCCGCGCGCATCGGCGGCGCTGACGCACACCAGCCGCTCCACGCCGGCCAGGTGGAACTGGTAGCGCGCGTCATCCAGCATCACCGGCAGGTCCGGCGGGCTGTAGCAGAGCAGGAAATCGGCATCGCCCTCGGCAAACATGGCTAGCGCGTCATGCATCGGGAAGGTCGACAGCTGCGTGCGGAAACCGGCCGCCGCGGGGTCGTGCCGCAGCGCCTCGCGCAGGCCCGCCAGCCACGCCGGCACCATCGAGCGCGCCAGGGTCTTGCCGGTGGCGATGGTGACCGTGCTGGCGTCGGCGCGGTGCGCGGCGCGCAGCGCCACGCGGGTCTCGTCCAGCGTGCGCAAGGCGCTCTGCGCGGCTTCCAGGAACTGGCGCCCTTCGGCGGTCAGCCGCACCGGGAACGCGCTGCGGTCGATCAGCGGGGCGCCGGCCCAGACCTCAAGCGCCTGCATGCGGCGGCCAAACGCGGGCGGGGTCACGTTGCGCAGCTCGGCGGCGCGCGCCAGGCTGCCGGCCTGGGCCAGGCAGACGAAGTCTTCAAGCCAGCGGATATGCATGGAAGGCGGACCGTTGAAGGTGGGGCGGCAATGCCCTCATTATCGGCAATACCGGCCGCCACCTTTGCCTGCCGCATTCCTCGGTTAGAATTTTTCGCATGACACTGATCCGGCGCCGCCACCCCTCGTCCCCGACCAGCCAGGCGTCCGACACCACGCCGCCCGCCCCGGAATACACCATCGACGAGCTGGCGCGCGTGGCCGGCACCACGGTGCGCAACGTGCGCTCCTACCAGGACCGCGGCTTGATCGATCCGCCGCAGCGGCGCGGGCGCGTCGGCATCTACACGCAGGCGCACCTGGGACGGCTCAAGCTGATCCACCACCTGCTGGCGCGCGGCTATACGCTGGCCAATATCACCGAGCTGCTCAAGGCCATCGTCGAGGGGCACGATCTGCGCTCGATCCTTGGGTTGGAGACTGCCATCAGCAGCCCGTGGACCAACGAGACGCCGCGGCACTACTCCTACCTGGCGCTGGCGCGGCTGTTCGGCCGCGCGATCTCGCGCCCGGCCCTGGCCAAGGCGATCTCGCTGGGGCTGCTGGAACCGGATGGCCTGGGCTATCTCGCGCGCAGCCCGCGCGCGCTGGCCGCGGGCGCGGAGATCGCCCAGGCGGGCTTTGCGCTGGAAGACGTGCTGGAGATCATCGCGCAGTCGCGCGGGCATTTCCAGGCGGTATCTGACCATATCGTCGCTACCGTGGTGCGCGAGCTGGACCGCTTTGGCATTGGCAAGCTGCCGCCGCCGCAGGACGTGCCGCGGCTGGTGGAGATCCTGTGGCGCATCCGCCCGCTGGCACTGGTGATGGCGGAGACGGAGATGATGCGGGCGCTGGAGATCTCGGCCAACAAATACCTGGGGGACCGGGTAGCGGCGATCATCGAGCATCTGCATGACGAGGAAGATGGCAGCGGCGGGAAGCCATGATTCCGCGCCGGTCCGGTCCCCTCCCCCGCTGTACAGAGCGGGCACACAGGTGACAGGTGTGCGAGGACATGGTTGACGCTTCCCGGCACACGCATCCCACCGCGCTACCTCGCCGCCCTTCCCCGCACCGACTCCTCCAGCAACGACCGCAACTTCGCCAGCGCGCCCGGATCCCCGTGCGCGGCTGAGCGCGCATACCAGATCTTGGCCTGCTCGAGATCCCGGTCGACCACGCCGGGCTCGCCGTGTTCGTAGAAGCTGCCGACGATGTATTGCGCGCCGCCGTCGCCGGCACTGGCCGCGCGGCTGTACCACATGAACGCCTGTCCGTAGTCGCGCGGCACGCCCCGGCCAGTGAAGTAATTCGTCGCCAGCGCCATCTGCGCCTGCACATGCCCGCCCTGTGCCGCCAGTGCATACCAGCGGTTGGCTTCCTCCAGTGACTTCGGCACCAGTTCGCCGCGCTCGTAAAGGTCGCCCCAGGTGTACTGGGCATGCGTCATCTGGTTGTCGGCCGCTTTTTTCAGCCAGACCAGCGCCTCCTGCGGGCGGGCGGCGGTGCCCTCGCCGCGCAGCAGCATCATTGCGTAGTTGAACTGGGCCAGACGGTTGCCCAGCCGGGCCGCATCGGCAAAGCCACGCAGGGCCTGGTCGAAGTTGCCCGCTTCATACGCGGTGACCGCGTCGCGGGTCTGGACCTGCGCGGGGGCAGGCGGCTGCGGTGCGGAGGCTGCCGCCTGCATGCACAACAGCCATGCGGCGGTGGCGCCGGCGAGCAAGGCGGCAATCGGGGGGCGGGCAATCGACATGGCGGACTCCGGGCACAGCGCCTTCCTGATTCCAGTGTAGGAGTCAGGACACGGCGCCGGTAGGCAGGCGCGGACTCGCCGGAATATCCATACGAATAATCAATCGGCCATAATATCTGCCACGATCATTCCTCGCACAGATAAAACCAGGTCTTCAGATCCACCCGGCCCGATGCAGCCGCCGCCACAGTCCCCCGCAGGCGACCGCGGTCACGCCGATCACTGCCGGGTAGGCGAAGTGGAATTTCAGCTCAGGCATGAAATCGAAGTTCATGCCATACAGGCTGAAGATCACGGTCGGGATCGCCAGGATCGCGCCCCAGCCGGCCAGCCGCTTGACCACCTCGTTCTGGCCCACGGTGACCAGCGCCAGGTTGACCTGCACGGCCGTGGTCAGCATTTCGCGCACCACGTCGAGCGTGCGCACCAGCCGGCTGGCGTGGTCCTCGATGTCGCGGAAATAGGCGCGCAGCTCCTTCGGCACCAGGTCTTCGTGCAGCCGGATCAGCTGGCCGCACATGTCCTCCACCGGGCTGACCGCATTGCGCAGACGCAGCACCTGGCGCTTGATCCGGTACAGGCGCTCGATCGCCGCACGGTCGAACTCGTCGCGGAAGATGCCCTGCTCCAGCGCCTCGAAGGTGTCTTCCAGGCGCGTGACGATGGGCAGGTAGTGGTCGACGACAAAGTCCATCAGCGCGTACAGCACATAGCCCGGGCCATTGGCCAGGCCGTGCGGGTCCTGCTCGCAGCGCTCGCGCACGGGCGCGTAGGTGCTGCTGACACCGTGGCGCACCGAAACCACATAGTTGGGGCCGACAAAGAGATGGGTCTCGCCGACCACCACTTCATCTTCCACCAGTTGCGCCGTGTTGAGCACCACGAAGACCGAATCGCCGTAGGCCTCGAGCTTGGGGCGCTGGTGCGCATCGAGCGCATCTTCCACCGCCAGGTCGTGCAGGCCGAACGCCTGCTGGGCCTGGCGCAGCAGCGCGAGGTCAGGCTCATGCAGGCCCAGCCAGACAAAGGTGCCGGGCACCCCCAGCACGGTGCGGATCTCATCCATGCCCACTGTGCCGAGCCGCTTGCCCTGCCGGTAGGCCACGCAATTGACGATGGCGCCCATGAAAACTCCGCTGATCAGATGGCGCAATCGTAACAAGCCTTTACGCTGTGCCGGACTCGATGCGCGTTGCCCCGCGCGGCATACCACGCTGGCCGCACTTGTCCGGCGCTACGGTGTGCCGTGCACGCGCATATGGAACCCACGCGCCACCTGCTGTACATATCGATCCAATTGTTACAGTTCGCGACAGATACGACGTTAGAATGTGGCATTTCCACGGTCACCCGGCTATGTCCCAGAAGAAATCGCCACGCTTCGAGCTGCGCAGTGGCAACGTAGACGCCCTCCTTCTCGCCCTCCAGACCGCCGACATGGCTGCGCTGCGGGATGACCTCCTCGCCCGCTTTGAAGCCACCCCCGACTTCTTTTCCAATGACGTGATCGCGCTGGACCTGCGCGCGCTGGAAGATGACAGCGAAGTCGCGCTTGGCACCGTGATCGACACGCTGGCCACGCTCAGGGCCCGCGCCATCGGCGTGGTGGCCCGCCCCGGCCAGCGCGAGTGGGCCGAGCGCTTCGGCCTGCCGCTGCTGGACAGCCAGGCCCGCCGCGGCAGTGGCGCCGATCGCGCCACCGACCGTGCCGCCGAGGCCAGGGCCGCAGCCGCGGCGGAACAGGCCGCCGCCGAACAGGCCGCGCGCGAGGAATCCATCCGCGCCGCCGCGCAGGCCACCACCGACGCCGCCGTGGCCGCTGCCATCCGCCAGACCCAGACCATGCTGATCGACAAGCCGCTGCGCTCGGGCCAGCAGGTCTACGCGCAGGGCGACGTGGTCATCCTGGACGTGGTCAGCTACGGCGCCGAGGTGATCGCCGAAGGCAACATCCATATCTATGCCCCGCTGCGCGGCCGTGCGCTGGCGGGCGTCAAGGGCAACACCGGCGCGCGCATTTTCAGCACGTGCATGGAGCCTGAACTGATTTCCATCGCCGGCATCTACCGGACCGCGGAGCAGACGCTTCCGGCCGACGTGCTCGGCAAGACCGCCCAGGTGCGCCTGGCCGATGAAAAACTGATTCTCGAAGCGCTGCGGCTCAAGTAACCGCGCAGCCCTCGGGACCGAATTGCAGAGAGCGCAAGCTTCAACTTATTACTGGACCAAAGAGCCATGGCAAAAATCATCGTTGTGACCTCCGGCAAGGGAGGCGTCGGCAAGACCACCACCAGCGCCAGCTTTGCCGCCGGCCTGGCCCTGCGCGGCCACAAGACTGCCGTGATCGACTTCGACGTCGGCCTGCGCAACCTTGACCTGATCATGGGTTGCGAGCGCCGCGTGGTGTACGACCTGATCAACGTGGTGCAGGGCGAAGCCAACCTGCGCCAGGCGCTGATCAAGGACAAGAAGTGCGAGAACCTGTTCATCCTGCCGGCCTCGCAGACGCGCGACAAGGACGCGCTCACGCGCGAAGGCGTCGAGAAGGTCATCAACGGCCTGATCGAGATGGATTTCGAATTCATCATCTGCGACTCGCCGGCCGGCATCGAGTCGGGCGCGCTGATGGCGATGTACTTCGCCGACGAGGCGCTGATCGTGACCAACCCGGAAGTGTCGTCGGTGCGCGATTCGGACCGCATCCTGGGCATCCTGGCCTCCAAGACCAAGCGCGCCAGCGAAGGCGGCGACCCGATCAAGGAACACCTGCTGATCACCCGCTACAACCCCAAGCGTGTGCATGGCGGCGAAATGCTGTCGCTGACCGACATCCAGGAAATCCTGCGCATCAAGCTGATCGGCGTGGTGCCGGAGTCTGAAGCCGTGCTGCACGCCTCGAACCAGGGCACGCCCGCCATCCACCTGGAAGGCAGCGACGTGGCCGACGCCTATGGCGACGTGGTGGACCGCTTCCTCGGCAAGGACAAGCCGATGCGTTTCACCGACTACCAGAAGCCGGGTCTGCTCTCCCGCATCTTCGGCAACAAGTAACGGTCAAGGAGGGCTCACCCCATGTCGATCCTTTCCTTCCTGCTGGGAGAGAAGAAGAAGTCCGCGTCGGTCGCCAAGGAGCGGCTGCAGATCATCCTGGCGCACGAGCGCACCGGCCATTCCGCGCCCGCCGACTACCTGCCCGCGCTGCAGCGCGAGCTGGTGGCGGTAATCTCCAAGTACGTCAAGATCGGCGACCAGGACCTGCGCGTCAGCCTGGAACGCCAGGACAACCTCGAGGTGCTCGAGGTCAAGATCGAGATCCCGCAGAACTGAGGACGGATCCCGGCGCTGCCGGATTCGTTCCTCCTCCTTCGGTTTTCCCGCACTTCCCGTCTTTCCGCCGACCGCGGCGCCGCTTGCGCGCCGGGGTCGGCCGGCCCCCGTCCTCCCCGCCGCGATTCCCCACCAGCCCAGTGTGCAGGCCAGCTGCCAGCGCTGCCAGAACGCCCCAATTCGGAATTCTGTAGCGGCGAGACAACGGATTTGCACCAAAATCCTGCTTGAAAGGGCAGCTTGGCGGAGTTTTGTGTCCTTGTAGCTTACGTTTTGTTAAATTTTCGCGGCGTCTACAACGAAACGTAGACATCGTCCCCGCCGTGATCCGGCGGAGAGAACAGTACAAGACAGAAAAGGAGCACCATGAAGAAATCGGCCATCGTCCTCGCAGCCGGCAGCCTGTTGGCAGGTTCGGCGTTCGCACAATCGTCCGTTACCCTGTACGGTATCGTTGACCAGAGCATCCGCTTCCAGACGAACTCCAACGCCAACAACGACAACCTGTGGGAACTGACCAACGGCGCCGTCACCAACAGCCGCTGGGGCCTGAAGGGCAGCGAAGCCCTCGGCAATAACCTGAAGGCAATCTTCCAGCTGGAAGGCGGCTTCGATCCGGACACCGGCCGTTCCAACCAGGCCAGCGCCACCAACCCGAACGGCCGCCTGTTCGGTCGTCAGGCTTACGTTGGCCTGTCGGGCGACTTCGGCACGATCAAGCTGGGCCGCCAGTACACCGAAGGCTTTAACTTCTTCGGCGACTACGATCCGCTGACCATCGGCAACTACACCAACAACGCCTGGCCGTTCTTCCTGACCCAGTTCCGCAGCGACAACGTGGTCAGCTACGGCGGCAAGTTCGGCGGCCTGGACGTGGGCGCCAGCTACGGCTTCGGCGAGCAGCCGGGCAGCATGACCAAGAACCAGTACTGGGGCACCCGTGCCGCTTACTCGTTCGGTCCGTTCGGCATCGGCGGCGTGTACCAGGAAATCCGCGACATCAACGGCAACAAGCAGCAAATGTGGGGCGCTGCCGGTAAGTACGCCTTTGGTCCGGCCAAGCTGTTCGTGGGCTACGTCGGCGGCAAGGACCGCACCGGCGTGATCGACAACGGCTTCCTGAACAACTCGGCTGCCGCGCCTGCTCCGGCCGTGGTCACCGCCGGCGCTGCCAGCAACCCGCGCAAGGACACCCTCGGCTACATCGGCCTGACCTACCAGGCCACCCCGGCCCTGGCGCTGACCGGCGTGTTCTACGGCGACTACGTCGAGAACAAGAACGGCGTGAACGACAACAACGGCCGCCGCTACACCGGCGTGCTGCTGGCCGAGTACTCGCTGTCCAAGCGCACCCAGGTCTACGGCACGGTTGACTTCAACAAGGTTTCGGGCGGCACCACCACCGAAATGCCGGGCCGCAACAACCAGACTGGCGCTGCACTGGGTATCCGCCACATCTTCTGATCGACACCCGATCAGCAGTTCCTGGCAAAAGGCACCTTCGGGTGCCTTTTTTCATGGGCGCGGCCGGCGCCGCAGCCACAGGTACCAGCCGGCCTGCGAGGTGGCTTCGCCCATCGGCTGCAGCGGCACCAGCACGCCGCCATGCCGCGCCACCACGCGCTGTGCGCACAGCAGCGCCGGCCCGGGCTGCGCCAGCCGCGCGGCGCTTTCGTCGTCGGCGGAATCGAACGCCAGCCACAGCGCCAGGCCGCCGGCATGGCCACGGCACGTGATCCGCAGCGCAGTCTCCCGCGCCGCGGCATCAATCGCGCTGGTCAGCAGCCATTCCAGCGTTTGCGCCAGCATGGCCTGGTCCCCGCCAAGGCGCGGCAGGCGGCCAGCCGGCCGTTCAAGCCGGATGCCGGCCTCGCTGGCCAGGGTCCAGACGCGGTCCAGCGCTTCATCCAGCAGCGATTCCATGGCGATACGGCGCATGCGATAGGCGTGGCGCGTTTCGCGCAGCAGCCGGTTCAGGTCGTCGATCTGGCGCAGCGAACGGCGCGCATGGCTGCCGACCTGCGCCAGCAGCGCGGCGTCGGCCTGGGCCCGCGTGCGGCGCAGTTCCAGCCAGGCCAGCAGCGAGGCATTGGGTGCGCGCAGGTCGTGGCCAAGCACGTGCAGCAGCATGTCGTGCACGGCGGCGGGGTTGCGCACATCAGCGCGCCGCTGCGCGACCGGCCGGCCGCCGAGCCACGGTGCCACGGCCAGCCCCGCCTGGTGCAGCCGGGACGCTCTCATGCGGCGGCCCGTTCGGTGCGCTCCGGGCGATCGATACGCTCCAGCCGGTAGCCATGCGTGTAGACCGGCGTCAGCCGCAAGCCGTGCCCTGCCTGCAGCCCAAGCTTGCTGCGCACGCGCGAGACATGGGTATCGATGGTGCGCGACAGCGGCGAGATCTCGCGGCCCCAGACCGCGGCGGTGATGTGGTCGCGCGTGACGATGCGCCCCTCGTTGCGGAACAGCAGCACCGCCAGGTCGAACTCTTTGGGCGTCAGGCTGACCGGATCGCCATTGCAGGTGACCTTGCGCAGGGCGCAGTCAAAAGCGTACTCGCCCAGCCGCAACGGCGCGAGCGGCGCCAGCTGCGCGGGATACGCGCGCCGCAGCAGGCAGTCGATGCGCGCGGCCAGCTCGGCCGGGCGCACCGGCTTGACCATGTAGTCGTCAGCGCCGGCCGCCAGGGCGTTGACGATGTCGAGCTCGGCCTCGCGGCAGGTCAGGAACATCACCGGGATGCGGCGGTCGAGGTGGGTACGCACCCAGGCCAGTACCTCGCGCCCGGACAGGTCCGGCATCTGCCAGTCCAGCAGCAGCAGGTCGAAGCCCGCGTCGCGCAGCGCCAGCAGCAGCCGCCGGCTTTCGGCGAAAGTCACGCAGTCATGTCCCGCGCCGGTAATGACCTGCCGGATCAGCGCCGCATCCGCGGGCGCGTCTTCAAGCGATGCAATGCGCGATGCCATTTTCTTTCCCATGTGTTGTCTCCGACGGAACAGAACACTAGCGGGACATTTAAGACCGCGTTGCCTTCGGCACGAATAGGAAAGACCTCAATCTCGATTTTCAACAATCTTTTACTTCTCGCCTCAGCAGGCCGCTCCTACCATGGGCTTCGCTGCGTGCCGAGCGGGCCCGCAGTGCCAAGCTCTGTCCATCCATCGGCGCATTCCGATGCGCCCGCGCAGGAGCCACTCTCGTGAACATCGCCGCGCTGCAGGCGGACCCGACCCTCGCCGTCAGCATCGAACAGACCCTGCGCCTGAACGGGCACCAGTGCACGCGCTATCTCAGCGGACGCACCATGATCGGCGCGCTGCGCGGCCGGTCGTTCGATCTGCTGATGCTCGACTGCGATACGCCGGGGATCCCGGCCCTGGAAGTGCTGGCATGGGTGCGCCGCACGCTCGGCAGCGAGATGCCGGTGATGCTGACCGGCACCTCCAACGAAGAAGCCTTCGTCGCGGCCTGCTTTGCGCAAGGCGCCGACAGCTACGTGCCCAAGCCGCTGCGCACGGCCGAGCTGGCCGCGCGCGTGCTGGCGCTGTTGCGCCGCGCCAGGCCGGCGGTCGATGAATGCGACCTGGAGCACGGCGTGTTCCGCTTTGCCACCGCGGAGCGGCGCGTGTGGGTCCAGGGTAAGCCGGTGCTGCTGGCCCCCAAGGAATTCGACCTGGCGGTGCTGCTGTTCCGCAACCTGGGCTCGCTGGTGCTGCGCCAGGCCATGGTCGACCAGGTCTGGCGCTACCACATGGACCCGGCCTCGCGCACGGTGGACAGCCACCTGTCGCGCGTGCGCACCAAGCTGGCGCTGTGGCCGCACAACGGCGTGCGGCTGTCGTCGGTGTACGGGCTGGGCAGCCGCCTCGATGCGGCCTAGCCTCAATCGGCCTTGATGCCCGCGTCCCTGACGATGCGGGCGTTCTCCGCGGACTCTTCGCGGATGGCCTTGGCAAACTGCGCCGGCGTGCCGCCGGTCGGCACTTCGCCGCCCTTGAGCAGGCGCTCATGGACTTCCGGCTCGGCCAGCGCCTTGTTCAGTTCGGCGTTCAGGCGGTTGATGATGGCCGCGGGCGTCTTGCCCGGCGCGAAGATGCCGAAGGTCGAGGTCAGGTTGGCCTTGGGGTAGCCCAGCTCGGCCAGCGTCGGCACCGAGGGCAGGCTCTCCAGGCGCCTGGGCGCACCCACCGCCAGCGCGCGCAGGCGGCCGGCCTGCATATGCTGGGTCAGCACCGGGCTGGCGTTGGTGCTCATCACCTCGAACTGGCCGCCGAGCGCGTCATTCATCTGTTGGCCCGCGCCCTTATACGGGATCAGCGTGATGTCGGCCTTCGACTTCTGCTTGATCTGTTCCAGCACTACGTGGCCAACCGTTCCCAGGCCCGACGTTGCCCAGCGCACCGAGCCCGGTTTGGCGCTGGCCTGGCCGACCACGTCGGCAAAGCCCTTGCCGCTGAAGCCGGCGGTGGCCACCACCAGCACCGGCGAGTACATCACGCTCATCACCGGCGCCACGTCCTTCTGCGGGTCGTAGTTGACGCGGCCGACATGCGGGTTGAGCGTCAGCGGGCTGGTGGCGGCGAAGCCCAGCGTATAGCCGTCCGGCGCAGCCTTGGCGACCGCATCGATGCCGATGCTGCCGCCCGCGCCGGCCTTGTTCTCGACCACCACCGAGGTGCCCATCTGCGCCGACAGCCGCTCGCCGAGCGCGCGCGCCACGGTGTCGCTGATGCCGCCGGTCGGGTAGGCGACGATCAGGCGGATCGGACGGCTGGGATAGGCGTCGGCAGCGGCGGCAGGCAGTGCGGCAGCACCGCTGGTCACGCACAGGGCGACCAGCAGGGATGAGCGGAAGGGGAAGGCCATGATGGAAATGCGGGAGAGATTTCGACAGGAGGGCGCCGGGCGCGGCAGCGGTTCGCCGGTCTGGCGCGGAGCAGCCGCTATCTTAGCCGATCGGGGCGTGCGCGCTCAGCGCACCAGCGGGCGTTCCGGCACCCACGAGACAAAGAGTTCGTTGGCCCGGTCATACAGGCGCCATACCGTGCCGCAGTCGCGGCAGGCAAAGGAAAGCATGCTGAACGGCACGCCGGCGGCGCTCTGGCTCACCAGCGGCACCGTGCCGCGCAGCGCCAGGCAGGACGGCGGCTCGCGCCGGCGCGGGTCGGCGGCGAGCGCCAGGCAGCGCTCGCAGGCAGGCGTGGCAGACGGTGCCGACGCGGGGTGGATGGGTGGCGGGGACGGAGGCACGGCAGACTTCATGCCCGCCATGATGCCGCAAAACGCCGTCCGGCAGCAGCCGCTGACGCAATCTCGGATCAGGCCGGCTGCGTGCGCGTCACCGCGGCCGGCGCCGCCGCGCGCTGGCCCAGCCACACGCTGCCCAGCACCAGCAGCGCGCCGGCAGCCTGCATCGCCGTCAATGCCTGGCCCAGCACCAGAAAGCCGAGCACGGTGGCGCTGACCGGGCTGAGCAGCCCCAGCGCCGCCACCGCGGACGACGGCATGCGCCCGACACCGCGGAACCACAGCGCATAGCTGAAGCCGGCCCCGACAATGCTCAGCCACGCATAGCCAAGCCAGTTGGCCAGCGTGAAATGCCCGGGCAGCGGTTCCAGCACCAGTGCGAACGGCAGCAGGAACAGCCCGCCCGCGCACAACTGCCATGCCGTCAGCACCAGCGGCGAGACCGGCGGGCGCCAGTGCCGCGTCAGTACCGTGCCCACCGCCATCGATACCGCCCCGGCCGCTGCCGCCGCCACGCCGATGGCATCGAGCCGGGCGGCCGGGCCCAGTACCAGCAGCGCCACGCCCAGCAGCCCGCCCACACCCGCCAGCCAGGCGGCCGGCCGCGGGCGTGCGCCCAGCCAGGCCCACGCCAGCACCACCACGATCAGCGGCTGGATCGCGCCGACCGTGGCCGCCACCCCGCCCGGCAACCGGTACGCGGCGATAAACAGCATGGCCTGGAAGAAGCCGATATTGAGCACGCCCAGCACCGCCGCGCGCCACCACCAGCTGCCACGCGGCAGTTGCCGGCCGAAGGCAAGCATCGCCAGCCCGGCCGGCAGCGCCCGGATCACGCCTGAGAGCAGCGGCTGCCCCGGCGGCAGCCACTGGCTGGTGACCAGGTAGGTGCTGCCCCAGATGGCCGGGGCCAGCCCGGTCAGCAGGATGTCCCTGAGGGTCACGCCGCCGGTCGCGGCCAGGGAGGAAGATCCACTCGCCTTCATGTCGATATTCTTGATGTCAAGATAAATAGACTTTACGAAGCCGATTGGTTGATGTCAAGATACTTCGGTATTCCGCCCATCGCGTATTCCCACGCCCGCCCTGCTGATGACTGCCCGCCGCAAGCCCGAAGACACGCCTGACCACGTCGATGGCATTCTCGCCCAATGGGCGCGAGAGCGCCCGGACCTGGATGCCTCGCCGATGGGCGTGATCGGCCGGCTGGGCCGGCTCAACCGCCATACCAGCCGGGCCATTGAAGCCGCGCTTGGGGAAACCGGCCTGCAGCCGTGGGAATTCGATGTGCTGGCGACGCTGCGGCGCGCGGGGCCGCCGTATGCGCTGTCGCCGGGCGCGCTGATCGGCTCGCTGATGATCACTTCGGGCACCATGACCAACCGGCTCGACCACCTGGAACGGGCCGGGCTGGTGCGGCGCCAGCCCAATCCGGAAGACCGGCGCGGGCTGCTGGTGGAACTGACCGAAACCGGACGCGAGCGCGTCGACCGCGCGCTGGAATTGCACGTGGCCAACGAGCACCGCCTGCTGGCGGACCTGACCGCGACGGAACGCGCGCAGCTGGCTGCGCTGCTGCGCCGCTGGCTGCGCATGTTCGAGCCGCCACCGGGCGGTGGCGGCGAAGGCAATGAACCGGCCTGAGTGTCAGGCCCGCTGACGCTCGCGCAGGTCGGGCAGGAAGATCGTCAGCAGGCCCAGCAGCGGCAGGTAGGCACAGTACTCGTACACCGCGCGGATGCCATGCGTATCGGCCATGCCGCCCAGCACCGCGGCGCCGATGCCGCCCATGCCGAAGGCAAAACCGAAGAACAGGCCCGACACCATGCCGACCTTGCCGGGAATCAGCTCCTGCGCGAACACCAGGATCGCCGAGAACGCCGAGGCCAGGATAAAGCCGATGATGAAGGTCAGCACCGTGGTCCAGAACAGGCCCACGTGCGGCAGCGCCAGCGTGAACGGCGCCACGCCCAGGATCGACGCCCAGATCACGCGCTTGCGGCCGATGCGGTCGCCGATCGGGCCGCCCAGGATGGTGCCCGCCGCCACCGCGGCCAGGAACATGAACAGGTGCAGCTGCGCGTCCTGGCGCGCCAGCCCGAAGCGCTCCATCAGGTAGAAGGTGTAGTAGGAGGTCAGGCTGGCCATGTAGAAGTACTTGGAGAACACCAGCACCATCAGCACCACCATGGCCCGCACCACCAGGCGCGTGGGAACCGGGCTGGCCACCGCGCCGGCGGCCTTGTGCTTGCGCGCGCCCTGCGCCAGCTGGCGCGCATACCAGCCGCCGATGCGCCACAGCACCACGATGCCCACCAGCGCCGCCAGCGAGAACCACGCCAGGCTGGCCTGCTGGTGCACGATCAGCGCGGCCAGCAGCGGCCCCATGGCGCTGCCGCCGTTGCCGCCAACCTGGAAGATCGACTGCGCCAGCCCGTGCTGGCCGCCCGAGGCCATGCGCGCCACACGCGATGATTCCGGATGGAAGATCGATGAGCCGGTACCGACCAGCGCCGCGGCCACCAGCAGCACGCCGTAGCTCGGCGCCACCGACAGCAGCAGCAAGCCCGCCAGCGTGAACGCCATGGCGATGGCCAGCGAATGCGGCTTGGGATGCTTGTCGGTGTACAGGCCCACCACCGGCTGCAGCAGCGATGCCGTGACCTGGTAGGTCATGGTCAGCAGGCCGATCTGGGTGAAGCTCAGGTTGAAGCCCCCCTTGAGCATCGGATAGATCGCCAGGATCAACGACTGGATCATGTCGTTGAGGAAGTGGGCGAAGCTGATCGCCGACAGCACGCGGAAACCGGTGCGTTCCGCCTGGGGGGATGTCGCGGAGGGTGTCGCGCCAGCAGGCGCGGAGTCGATGGTTGTGCTCATTGGCGGCTCTCGACAGACGGAAAGCGGCCAGCGGGGGGCGCCGGCCTGGAAGGAACTGAGCACCGATGCTAGCTGGCGCCCGGGCGCCTGTCCTGCGAGAATAGGTCCCCGACCTTGGAGAAAAGGACATGCCGCGCGCCCCTCGCCCCCTTTCTGCTTCCGGAGCGGCCCGCCGCCGCCGCGATCAGCATGCGCCCCCTGCCCCCACGCCCGAGGCGCTGGCGCTGGGCGACACCTACGCCGATCCCCCGCCCTACGTCCGCTTCGACCGCAGCCCCCTGCCCGTCACCGCCATGGCCGCCGACTACCTGCCCGGCCACGTGACCAACCCGCACCAGCATCCGCACGCGCAGCTGATCCACGCGGTGCACGGAGTGATGGTGGTGGCCACCACCGAAGGCCAGTGGATCGTGCCGCCCACGCGCGGCATGTGGATGCCGGGCGGCACCACGCACTGGATCCGCATGGTCGGCCGGGTGCAGATGCGCACCGCCTATATCCGCCCCGATGCCGCGCCCGACCTGCCGCAGCGCTGCACCGTGCTGGGCATCTCCGCGCTGCTGCGCGAGCTGATCCTGGCGGCAATCGACATACCCCTGCCCTACGCTCCCGGCACGCGCGGCGCGCGGCTGATGCGGCTGCTGCTCGATGAAGTGATGCTGGTGCCGTCGCTGCCGCTGCACCTGCCGCGCCCGGCCGATGACAGCCTGCGGCAGATCTGCGATGCCATCACCGGCGCGCCCGATACGGCGCTGACGCTGGCGGACTGGGGTTCACGGCTGGGGCTGGACCCCAAGACCATCCAGCGCCGCTTTGCGCGCGAAACCGGGATGACCTTCGGGCAATGGCGCCAGCAGGCGCGCCTGCTGGCGGCGCTCGAGAAGCTGGCCGCCGGCAGCAAGGTGGTGGATGTGGCGCTGGACCTGGGCTATGACAGCCCGAGCGCGTTTGCGACCATGTTCAGGCGGCAGTTCGGCGTGCCGCCAAGCGCGTTCTTCCGCTGAGCGGGGGCGCCATGGCGGTCAGCTCGCGAGGTATCGCTCCACCAGCCGCGTCCAGTAGGCCGCGCCGACGGTCAGGTTCTCGTCGTTGAAGTCGTAGCCGGCGTTGTGCAGCAGCGGCTGGTTGGCGCCGTTGCCCAGCCGCACGAAGCAGCCCGGGCGCTGCTGCAGGAAGTAGGCAAAGTCCTCGCTGCCGGCGATGCGCGCGGCCTGGTCCACCACCTTGCCGGCACCGACCAGCTCCTCGGCCACCTGGCGCGCGAACTCAGTCTCGCGCTCGCTGTTGACCAGCACCGGGTAGCCGCGCACATAGTCGACCTCGGCCACCGCGCCGTAGCCTTCGGCGTGCGACGTGGCCAGCTGGCGGATGCGGTTCTCCACCGATGCGCGCACCTCGGGGTTGAACGAGCGCACGCTGATCTCCATGCGCGCATTGTCCGGGATCACATTGGGCGCGTGGCCGGCGTGCAGCGTGCCGATCGTCACCACCGCGGTCTCGTTCGGGTCGACATAGCGCGCGACCACCGACTGCAGCGCCATCACCAGGCTGCCTGCCACCAGGATCGGGTCGACCGACTGGTGCGGGCGCGCGGCGTGGCCGCCCTTGCCGCGGATGGTGATGGTGACCGTGTCGCATGCCGCCATGAAGGGGCCCGAGCGGAACAGGAAGGTGCCCTGCTCCACGCCCGGATGGTTGTGCAGCCCGAAGATCGCATCGCAGGGAAAACGCTCGAACAGCCCGTCGGCCAGCATGCGCTCGGCGCCGCCGCCCGCGCCGATTTCCTCGGCCGGCTGGAAGATCAGGTGCACGGTGCCGTCAAAGTTGCGCGTGCGCGCCAGCTGCTTTGCCGCGCCGAGCAGGATCGCGGTATGGCCGTCGTGGCCGCAGGCGTGCATGCGGCCGGCATTGACGCTGGCGTACGGCAGTGCGGTGCGTTCGTGGATCGGCAAGGCGTCCATGTCGGCGCGGATGCCCACGCTGTGCCCGCTGTCACCGCAGCGCAAGGTGCCCACCACCCCGGTGCCGCCCACGCCGCGCGTGACCGTATAGCCCCACGTCTCCAGCAGGCTGGCGACCAGGCCCGAAGTGCGGACCTCGTCGAAGGCGAGTTCGGGATGCTGGTGGATATTGCGCCGGATGACTTCAAGTTCGGCGCGGCTGTCCAGGGTGTCGGCCAGCGCGCAGTACCGGTGCTTGAGTGGTGACGTGGGGGACGCCGTGAGGGTGGTGCCGAGATAGGACTCGATTTCGGGGGCGTGCTCAGACATGGTGTTTTGCTCTCTGGCGAAACCTGTACAACCAGTATTTCACGCAGAAAACGCGAGCGAAACGCCAAGCGTGCGAATTCCTGTAAAACCATGTAATCGGGCCCGTTTCAGCACCGGAACTGTTGCCCTAATCGTACGCTTTGTATGGAAACCAAACGCTTTGTGTAAAAGCGTATCGATGGGGAACCATTGCGGACCGCGTATTAGCCCGCGGCAGTGCTGCCGGCATGCGTCACCCCGAAGGGTGACGCGATGCCACTGCCCTGCCCTCAGAGTTCGCCGTAGGGCACCACCTGCTGCGTCTGCTCGCCCAGCCCGTCCACGCCCAGGCGCATGGTGTCGCCGGCCTTCAGGAAGCGCGGCGGCTTGAAACCCATGCCCACGCCCGGCGGCGTGCCGGTCGCGATCAGGTCGCCCGGCAGCAGCGTCATGAAGCGGCTGACATAGCTGACCACGGTGGCCACGTCGAAGACCATGGTGGCGGTGCTGCCCTTCTGCACGCGCTCGCCGTTGACCTCCAGCCACAGGCCCAGCGCCTGCGGGTCCTGCACTTCGTCGCGCGTCACCAGCCACGGGCCGGCCGGGCAGAAGGTGTCGCAGCCTTTGCCCTTGTCCCAGGTGCCGCCGCGCTCGATCTGGAACTCGCGCTCGGACACGTCATTGACCACGCAGTAGCCGGCCACGTGGTTCAGCGCCGCTTCGCGCGAGACATTGCGCGCGGTGCTGCCGATGACCACGCCCAGCTCCACTTCCCAGTCGGTCTTTTCCGAGCCGAGCGGCAGCATCACCACGTCGTTGGGACCATTCAGCGAGCTGTTGGCCTTCAGGAACACGATCGGCTCGGCCGGCAGCGGCATGCCGGCCTCGGCGGCGTGGTCGGCATAGTTCAGGCCGATCGCCACGATCTTGCCGACGCCGCTCCAGGGCACGCCAAAGCGTGCGCCCTCGATCACCGGGAGCGACGCGGGGTCCACCTGCGCCAGCCGCGCCAGCGCCGCCGGCGCCAGCTGCAACGCGCCGATATCGGCCACCACGCCGGACAGGTCGCGCACGCGGCCTTGCGCATCGATCATGCCCGGGCGCTCGGCGCCGGGGTTGCCTACTCGAACCAGTTTCATCGTCGTCGTTATCTTCAGGGGTTGTTCAGGCGGACTTCTTGAGGGTGGCGCCGATTGCGCCGGTTGCGCCGGCCTCGGCCAGGGTCTGCGCCACCACGCTCAGGACTTCCCTGGCGGTGTTCTCGGAGTGGGCGCGCAGCACCTGCGCCAGGCGCGGCCGGCCGGGCTCGCGCAGCGCGGCCATGATGGCCTCGTGTTCCTCATGCGACTCCTGCCAGCGGATGGTATCGGCATTGGCTGCACCGCGCGCGCGGTGCACCTTGCTCATCAGCGTGGCATAGACGCCGGCCAGCACCGGATTGGCGGCGCCGTCGATGATCAGCTGGTGGATTTCCTGGTTGATGCGGAAATAGTCGGTGCGCCGGCCCGCCGCATGCGCATCGATCATGGCCTGGTGGCGCCGCTCCAGCTTGGCCATGGCGGCCGCACCCAGGCGCTGCGCGGCCAGTTCACCCGCCAGCGCCTCGAGCCCGTGCAGGGTCTCGAAGGTGGCGCGCAGCTCCTCCAGGTCCAGCGGCGCCACGCGATAGCCGATGTACTGCCGGTGCAGCACCAGCCCCTCGGACACCAGCACCTTCAGCGCCTCGCGCAGCGGCGTCTTGGAGACATCGAAGGTCTCGCAGAAGGCCCGTTCATCGATCCTCGCGCCGGGCGGCAGTTCGCCCTCTTCGATCATGGTGCGCAGCCGGGCGGCGATTTCGGCCGACATGCCGAGCGTGCGCAGGCGCGTGGTTTGGGAAAGCGTTTGTGTCACAGACGTCACCAGATTGGGGAAATGCACCACGACAAGGCTACCACATACCAAAATTGTGCATGCGCAACATCGCAAAATCAATGACTTACACGCGTTGTAATTACAGATTACGTATCCTATACTCCGGCCTGTTGCGCAAAACGCCAACAGAACTGCCTCACCCAAGGACTAAAACAGGAGACGCCGTCATGCAGACGACAAGCCGGGCGACAGTGGTCACGGAGGCCAAGACCTCCGTTCGCTGGAAGATTTTTTTGATGATGCTGTTCCTCATCGCGATCAACTACATCGATCGCGCCTCACTGTCAGTGGCGATGCCGCTGATCGCCAAGGAGTTCGACCTCAGCCCCACCATGCAGGGCCTGATCCTCAGCTCGTTCTTCTGGACCTATGCGCTGATGCAGGTGCCGGGCGGCATGCTGGCCGACAAGTACAAGCCGCGCATCGTGATCGCCTGCGCCACCGTGTTCTGGGGCATTGCCCAGGCCGTGGCGGCCTTCACCACCAACGCCACCGCGCTGCTGCTGACCCGGCTCGGCCTGGGCGCGGCCGAAGCGCCGATCTACCCGGCCGGCGGCAAGCTCAACGCGATCTGGATGACCCAGAACGAACGCGGCCGCGGCGCCACCCTGCTTGACGGCGGCGCGCCGCTGGGCGCCGCGCTCGGCGCCATCATCATCACGTGGCTGATCGCCACGCTGGGTTCGTGGCGCCTGGCCTTTATCGTTGCCGGCGTCGGCACCGTGCTGGCCGGCGTGCTGGCCTGGTACTACGTGCGCAACTCCCCGCGCGAGCACCGCGGCGTGAACGAACTGGAAGCCCGCTACATCGAGGAAGCCCAGGCCAATGAACACCGCGCCGAGCCGGCCAACCTGTCGGGCCGTTCGCTGGACTTCTTCAAGTACCGCTCGGTGTGGTGCATGGCGATCGGCTGGATGTGCTTCAACACCGTGTTCTACGGCCTGCTGACCTGGATGCCCAACTACCTGAACAAGGTGCACGGCTTCGACATCAAGCAGATGGGCGGCGCCAGCTTCATCATCTTCTTCAGCGGCTTCGTGGGCGAACTGATCGGCGGCTGGATCGCCGACAAGTGGAAGGAAGCCGGCGGCCGGCCCAATGTGGTGATGCGCACGCTGTTCGGCATTGCCGCGGTGGTGGCCACGGTCTCGATCTTCTCGGTGGCCTACGTCACCGACCCGATCGTGGTGGTCGTGCTGCTGTCGTCGACGCTGTTCTTCCTGCGCTGGTGCGGCCTGTTCTGGTGCGTTCCGTCGATGCTCGGCACCCGCAACAAGATCGGCTTCCTGGGCGGCGTGATGAACCTGGGCGGCAATATCGGCGGCATCACGGTGCCCATCATCGTCGGCATGATCGTGCAGTTCACCGGCTCGTACTTCCTGGCGCTGATGTTCTTCGCCGCGGCTGGCGTCGGCCTGCTGCTGGCTTCCACCGCCATCGACTACGAGACCAAGATCCCGGTCTGAAGACCCGTCGGATCACCGAACTCCGAAAAACCAGCGAAAGGGCCGGCAATGTCCCGGCCCTCGCAACCACTCCTGAGACAAAAAGCAAAATGACCAAGCAAATCCGCCTCGGCATGCTGACGCCGTCTTCCAACACTGCGCTCGAACCCATCACCAGCGCGATGGTTGCCGGCCTGCCCAACGTCAGCGCGCATTTCTCGCGCTTCACCGTGACCGAGATCTCGCTGCGCGACCAGGCCCTGGGCCAGTTCAACCTGGACAAGATCCTGGCCGCCGCCAGCCTGCTGGCCGATGCCCGCGTCGATGTCATCGCCTGGAACGGCACGTCTTCCGGCTGGCTCGGCTTCGACAAGGATGAGGCGCTGTGCCAGCAGATCACCGAAGCCACCGGCATCCCGGCCACCACCTCGGTGCTTGCGCTCAACGAGATCCTGGAAAAGACCGGCGCGCGCAACTTCGGCCTGGCCACGCCGTACCTGGACGACGTGCAGCAGCGCATCATCGCCAACTACGAGCGCAGCGGCTTTCACTGCGTGGCGGAGAGCCACCTGGACCTGCATGTGAACTACAGCTTCGCCGAGGTCGAGGAAGACACCATCCGCGAGATGGTGCGCGGCCTGGCCCAGCACCAGCCGCAGGCCATCACCACCTTCTGCACCAACCTGCGCGCCGCGCACCTGGCCGAAGAACTTGAAGCCGAAACCGGCATTCCGCTGTACGACACCATCTCCACCGTGGTGTGGAAGTCGCTGCGCCTGTGCGGCGTGGACACGCGCGAGCTGCGCGGCTGGGGCCGCCTGTTCCGCGAAGTGGAGTAAGCCGATGTCCGCTCACGACAGCCTTGACCTGGTGATCCGGCGCGCGGACGTGGTCACTGCGTCCGACCGCTTCCGCTGCGATATCGGCGTGCGCAACGGGCAGATCGTCGCGCTCGGCCACGCGCTGCCGCAAGGCGCGCGCGAGATCGATGCCGATGGCCTGCTGGCGCTGCCCGGCGGCGTCGATGGCCATTGCCACCTCGACCAGCCCATGCCCGACGGCCTGCGCATGGCCGACGACTTCTTCACCGGCACGCGCGCCGCGGTGTGCGGCGGCACCACCACCGTGATCCCGTTTGCCGCGCAGGAGAAGGGCGCTTCGCTCAAGGCTGCCGTGGCGGACTACCATCGCCGCGCTGAAGGCCGCGCGGTGATCGACTACGCCTTCCACCTGATCGTGGCAGACCCCACGCCGGCAGTGCTGGCCGATGAACTGCCGGCGCTGATCCGCAAGGGCTACAGCTCGTTCAAGGTCTACATGACCTATGACGACCTGAAGCTGTCCGACCGCGAGATGCTGTCGGTGCTGGACGTCGCCAAGCAGAGCGGCGCGCTGGTGATGGTGCATGCCGAGAACGCCGACTGCATCTCGTGGCTGACCGACAAGCTGGTCGGGGAAGGGCGCATCGCACCGCGCTTCCACGGCCTGGCACGTCCCGCCGCAGTGGAGCGCGAGGCCACGCACCGCGCCATCACCTTTGCCGAACTGGTCGACGTGCCGATCCTGATCGTGCATGTCTCGGGCAAGGAAGCGATCGAGCAGATCCGCTGGGCACAGGGCAGGGGGCTGCAGATCCTGGCCGAGACCTGCCCGCAGTACCTGTACCTGACCGCCGACGACATGGCCTTGCCCGGCGACGACGGCTACGAAGGCGCCAAGTGCGTGTGCAGCCCGCCGCCGCGCGACCCCGAGAACCAGGCCGCGGTCTGGCGCGCGCTGACCAATGGCGTGTTCAGCGTGTTCTCGTCAGACCATGCACCGTTCCGCTATGACGACCCGCAAGGCAAGCAGCCGGGCGGCGAGCGGCCTTCGTTCGAGCACATCCCCAACGGCGTGCCGGGCATCGAGACGCGCCTGCCGCTGCTGTTCGACGGCGTGGCGCGCGGCAAGCTGTCGCTGCACCAGTTCGTCGAGCTGACCTCATGGCGGCCGGCACGGCTGTATGGCCTGTATCCGCGCAAGGGCACCATCGCCATCGGCGCGGATGCGGACATCGTGCTGTGGGACCCGAACCAGCGCGTGCAGATCCGCAACAGCGCGCTGCACCACGCGGTGGACTACACGCCGTACGAAGGCATCGAAGTGACCGGCTGGCCAGTGCATTGCTTCTCGCGCGGCGAGATGCTGGTGCGCGATGGCCAGTACCAGGAACCCCAGGCCGGACGCGGGCAGTTCCTGCCGGCGGGCGCGCCGATGCTTGGTTGATGACCTGCGGACCTGAAGACTGAAGAGCTGTGCAGGTTTGCTGTTTTCGCTGTTCGACAAACACTATCTCCCAATGCAACTCCTGATCGTCAATCCCAATATCAGCGAATCCGTCACCGCGCTGATCGAAGCCGAGGCGCGCCGCACTGCCGCCTCCACCACCACGCTGAAGATGGCCACCGCCCAGTTCGGCGTGGCCTACATCGAAACTCGCTTCGAAGCATTGGTCGGCGGCTATGCCACCGCCTGCGCCGCCGCGGAACACGCCGGCCAGTTCGACGGCCTGGTGGTCGCCGCGTTCGGCGACCCCGGCCTGGCCGGCCTGAAAGAGCTGTTCGACGTCCCGGTCGTCGGCATGACCGAGGCCGCGCTGGCCAGCGCCTGCCTGCTGGGGCAGCGCTTCTCCATCATCGCGATCTCGCACCGCATCCAGGCGTGGTACCGCGAATGCGTGGCGGCCAACGGCCTGTCGTCGCGGCTGGCCAGCGTGCGCTCGCTGCAGGAGCCGCTGCGCGATATCGGCAGCGTGCAGGAAGACCATGCCGCGCGGCTGGAGCAACTGGCCCTGCAGGCCATCGAGCAGGACGGTGCCGACGTGATCATCGTCGCCGGCGCGCCGCTGGCGGGACTGGCGCGCTCGCTGCAAGGGCGCATCCCGGTGCCGGTGGTGGATGGCGTGTCGAGCGCGGTGCGGCATTGCGAATCGCTGGTGGCCCTGCGCGCCGGCAGCGCCACGCAGGGCAGCTTCGCGCGGCCGCCGCGCAAGCCCAATGCCGGCCTGCCGCCGGCGCTGGCAAAGCTGCTCGACTGAGCGCAATCTAGCCGTGTGCAAATCTGCAATGCGCGTCCGCAAGGACGCGCATTGCTGCATAAGGGGGGCGATCCTAGACTGCCTGCACGGCCGCCGCATGGCGTGGCGGCCAGGCAACCACCACAGGATCGCAATGAAGCTCTACTACACTCCGGGCGTCTGCTCGATGGCCGTCCATATCGCCCTGCGCGAAGCCGGCCTGCCGGTCACGCTGGCCAAGGTCGACCTGCTCCGCCACAAGCTGGCCGAGCCTGAAAACGGCACCGACGACTACTACACCATCAACCCGCGCGGCTATGTGCCGCTGCTGCAGCTCGACGACGGCTCGCGCCATACCGAGGCGGCATCGCTGCTGCAATACATCGCCGACCTGGTGCCCGAACGCGCGCTGCTGCCCGCCGCCGGCACGCGCGAGCGGCTGGAAGCCACCGGCTGGATCACGCTGGTTTCAACGGAACTGCACAAGGTCTTCAGCCCGTGGCTGTGGCACAAGGAAACCGCGCAGAGCACGCAGGACGAGTGCAAGGCCAGGCTGCACCGGCGCTTTGCCGAACTCGACCAGCACCTGCAAACCCGCCATTACCTGATGGGCGACACGTTCACGGTGGCGGATGCTTACTGCTTCACCATCGTCGGCTGGGCCCGCATCCTGAAGCTGCCGCTCAACGACTACCCGGCGCTGCAGCAGTACCTGTCGCGCGTTGCGGCGCGGCCGGCGGTGCAGGAAGCGATGCGGGCCGAAGGGCTGGTGCGCGACTGAACCCGGCCGCGCGCGGAATCGCTCGCTCAGCGCTGCGCGCCGAGCAGCGATTCGATCTTCGCCACCAGTTCCTTGTCGTCCGGCCTGGTGCGGCTGCCATAGCTGGCCACCACCTGGCCATCGCGGCCGATCAGGTACTTGTAGAAATTCCACTTGGGCGTGGTGCCGGTTTGCTTTGCCAGCAGCGCGTACATCGGGTTGGCATCGCTGCCGCGCACATGCGACTTGCCGAGCATCGGGAACTTGACGCCGTAGGTGTTGTAGCAGAAGTCCGCGATCTCTTTCTGCGAGCCGGGCTCCTGCGAAAAGTCATTGGACGGGAAGCCCAGCACCACCAGCCCGCGCGCGCCGTACTTGGCGTACAGCGCCTCCAGGCCCTCGTACTGCGGCGTGAAGCCGCAATAGCTGGCGGTATTGACCACCAGCACCACCTTGCCGGCGTACTGGCACAGGTTCTGCGGCACATCGTCCTGCAGGCGCGGGAAGGTGAAGTTGAGCGAGGCGGGGCAGGCGCCCGCGGCAGGCGCCGCGGCGGGCTTGTCGGCGGCGCGCACGGGCGCCGGCAGCAGGACGGTGCTGGCCGCCGCCAGGGTCAGGGCGGCAGCCAGGCTGGAAAGCAGGGGACGACGGATCATGGCGACGGGGCTCCGGTGGTCGGCTCGCTGTATCGGGTACGCGTAGTTTACGCCGATGGCGGCCTGACGGATGCCGCGCCGGTCAGTCCATCGCCAGCGTGGCCGCGTGTTCGGTGACGCTGCCGCGCAGCTCCAGGTCCGGCATGCGGCGCACGATCAGCAGCGCCAGCACCGCCGCCGCCGCGCCCGCGGCAAAGAGCAGGTGGAAGCCCGACTCCACGCCGCCCGCCAGCACCGCGCGCACGGACGGCGACAGCTGCGCAAAGGCCTCGCTGCCGTGGCGCAGCGCACCGAGGTCCAGCGCCTGCGTGACCCCCGACGCCGCCAGCGCATGGCGGAATTCCAGCGTCAGCAGCGTGCCGGCGAGCGCCCCGCCCAGCGCGCTGCCGAGCGAGCGCAGCACCAGCAGCGCGCCCGTGCCGGCGCCGGTGTCGCGGCGCTCCAGCGCGTTCTGCACGCTCATCAGCGTGGCCACCATGGTCATGCCCAGGCCCACGCCGGCCAGCGTCATCGCCGCCAGCACCACCGCCAGCGGCACCGCCGGCGTCACCAGCGCCAGTGCGATCAGCCCCAGCGCGCCGGCGATATAGCCGGCGCTCAGGATGCCGCGCATGCGGCCCACGCGCGGCGCCAGCCACGCGACGATAAAGTTGCCCGCCACGGTGGCCAGCAGGAACGGCATCACCAGCAGGCCGGAGGTCGATGCATCCGCGCCGCGGACCAGCTGGAAGTGCAGGGGCAGGGCGAAGATGCACAGGAAGATATCGAGCGCGGCCAGCGCCGAGGCGGCCACGCCCATCACATAGGCCCGGTTGGCAAACAGGCGCGGCGGCAGCATCGGGTCCGCGGCGCGGCGCTCCTGCCAGATCAGCAGGACCAGGGCCGCCACCGCGGCCAGGAGCAGGGCGCCCAGCTCTGGCGAGAGCCAGTCGTAGACGTCGCCGCCCCAGCTCATCGCCAGCAGGAAGGCGACGATGGCCACCGCCAGCAGCAGCGCCCCCAGCCAGTCCACGCGCGCACGCCCGCCACGCGGCGGCAGCATGGCCAGCCCGCGGTAGCACATGAACATCGCCAGCAGGCCCAGCGGTACGTTGACCCAGAACAGCCAGCGCCACGACATATGGTCAGAGACCCAGCCGCCCACCAGCGGCCCGGCGATCGACGCCACCGCCCACACCGTGGCCAGGTAGCCCTGGTAGCGCCCGCGCTGGCGCGGCGCCACCACATCGGCAATGGCTGCCTGCGCCAGCGACATCAGCCCGCCGCCGCCCACGCCCTGCAGCGCGCGGAACAGGATCAGCTGACCCAGCGTCTGCGCCAGCGCGCATGCCACCGAGGCGCCGATAAACAGCGTGATCGCCACCATCAGCAGGCGCCGCCGGCCAAAGCTGTCCGACAGCTTGCCGTACAGCGGCGTGGTCACCGTCGACACGATCAGGTACGCCGTCACGATCCATGACAGGTGGCTGAAGCCGTTCAGGTCATTGGCGATCGCCGGCACCGCCGGGATCACCACGGTCTGGTCGAGCGCGGCCAGCAGGATGCACAGCACGATGCCGCCGATCACCCGCATCACGGCGCGATGGTCGTGGGCGGGCAGGGCCGGCGTGGTGTCCCGGGCGGATGCGGCAGAAGAGGGTGAAGACATGAACAGGCACGAGACCGCAGCGATGTGCGGTGAAAGCTACGTCAAATGCAGGGAATATCGGCCGGGAACCGCGCAATAGGGGGCGTGACGCCGTCGCGGGTGGCCTAATTCAGCGAACGCATAATTATATGCGGCCAGCAAGTATCGCGCTCGTGACCCAGATGTCTGGCACGTCACTTGCGTGACAAGGATCAGGCACGATGGTCGATGCAAGATCACATCGCCACTACCGAAGGTAAGATTTCGTCATGACCGAGACCCCACGACACGAAGCAGGTCAGGCCGCCGATGCGGCCGGGCCCGAACTGGGCCAGTGGCACCCCGTGCTGGCCATCGAACAGGCCGACGGCGACGGCCCCTTCGCCGCCCGGCTCTTTGGCCGCGCGCTGGTGCTGTGGCGCAATGCCGACGGCTGGCACGCCTGGGACGACCGCTGTCCGCACCGCGGCGCCGCTTTCACGCTGGGCGCCGTGCGCGATGGCCTGCTGCATTGCGGCTATCACGGCTGGCGCTTTGCCTCGGGCGGCCGCTGCACGCGCTATCCCGCCCACCCGGAACTGGTGCCTGCGCCGCGCGCCTGCGCCACCACGCACGCGGTGCGCGAGGGCTACGGGCTGTTATGGGTACGCCTTGGCGGCGACGGCACCGAGGCCGTGCCCGAACTGCCGTCCTTCCCCGAGTACCACGACGCCGAATGCCGCCGCGTGGTCTGCGGCCCCTACGACGTTGCCACCTCGGCGCCACGGCTGGTGGAGAACTTCCTCGACATGGCGCACTTCGGCTATGTCCATGACGGCTACCTGGGTGACCCGGCGCACACCGAAGTGCCGCCCTATGAAGTGGAAGCCATCGGCGATGCGCGCAAGCCCGACGCGCTGCGCACCATCGGCTGCCGCGCCTGGCAGCCGCGCGCGCACGCCAGCGCCGCCGGCGGAGCCATGGTCGAGTATGAATACCGCGTGGTTGCGCCCTACGCCGCGATCCTGACCAAGGTGCCCGACCTTGGCGACAACCATCGCGGCGCCATCGCGCTGTTTATCGGCCCGCGGGACGAGGAATCGAGCCGCGTGTGGTTCGTGATGTCACTGGTGACGGACGATGACGACGCCAGCCTGCGCGAATTCCAGGACACCATCTTCCTGCAGGACAAGCCGATCGTGGAATCGCAGCAGCCGCGCCGCCTGCCGTTGCGCACCGGCGTGGAGGTGCCCCAGCCGGCGGACAAGCTGGCAGGCGCGTACCGCCGCTACCTGGCGGCGCATGGGGTGAGGTTCGGCACGCTGGGCTAGCCGGCGGCCGCGCGCGGGAGAGTGGACGGGGCGGGTGCGTGCAATGCGACCAGCCCCCGAACACGACAGGCCTAGCGCCCGCCCCCGGTGATGTAATGCTCGAGCTGCTCGATGATGAACTGCTGCTCGGAGATGATGTCCTTGACCAGGTCGCCGATCGACAGCATGCCGATCAGCTCGTCGCCTTCCATCACTGGCAGGTGGCGCAGCCGGTGTCGGGTCATCAATGCCATGCATTCGTCGGTGGTCTGGCTGGCGCCGACGTAGATCACTGCATTGGTCATGATGTCGCGAACCAGCGTCTCGCGCGAGGTGCGCTGCATCAGGATCACCTTGCGCGCATAGTCGCGCTCGCTCAGGATCCCCAGGATCTCACCATGCTCGATCACCAGCAGCGCGCCGATGCCTTTCTCCGCCATCAGTTGCAGCGCGGTATAGACGGTCGCCGTGGGCGGGACGCTGTAAATGGCCTGACTCGGCTTGGACTCCAGAACCTGGCGTGCGGTTTTCATCACCAACTCCTTTTCCGTCGACAATGCAATGCGGCTGGCGGTGCCAATGCAATCAGAGTAGCAAAGTAACGCGCGCCGTTACAGGGTGACTTACGCGAATCTTTGTAAGCAATGTTGTGACGCCCGCATGGCAGCCGCCGGGTCAAGGTTGCGCATCGGTCGCTTTTTCGTCCAGTGCCGCCAGGCACAGCGCCTGCATTTCGGACACCCATTGCGCCGGCTGCAGCGCCGCGCCCTGCAGCAGCAGCCGATAGCGGCGCGCCCCCCAGACCGCCAGCACCAGTGCCTGCACCTTCGCGGCATCCGGGGCCGTGGGCAAGTCGGGGCAAGCGCACAGCGCCCGGCGCCAGGCCTCGCAGAACTCTTCGAACACGCGCCGGTGGTGCTTGGGCTCGGCGATGCGCGGCTCCAGCCCGATGATGTCGGCATCGAAGACGATGCCCGTGGCCTCGTCGTCCGCACCGCAAGCGATGGCCACTAGCCGCCGCACGCGCGTGCGCCAGTCGGCGTCAGCCCGTTGCGTGACCTCGGCGTCGATGCGCGCCAGCATGGTCTCGACCGTGTGGCGCACGTAGCCCGACGCCAGCGCTTCCTTGCTGGGAAAGTACTCGTACAGCGTACCCACCGAGAACCCTGCCTCCAGCGCCACCGCGCGCGTGGTCACGCCGTCCCAGCCATCGCGGCACCAGATCCGAACAAAGGCGTCGTAGATGGCGTTGACGGTGAAGTGCGCGCGCTGCTGCGAAGGGCGCTTGAGCGGCTTGCTGCGCGGCGTGGCGGGCCGTTTCAGGTCGCCGGCGGCGGGCGCTTCGTTTCCGAACCCGGCGGCGTTGGCGCGGCGATAGATTCTTGGCATCGGCCTCACGGAAGTCATGGCGAACATTGCACGCCGGACGGACGGGCCGCGAACCAGGAGAAGACATGGCAGCAACTGAACCGACCCTTGCCATCACGCGGCTGTTCAGCCGCAAGGATGCCCTAAACGAAAGCCGGCTGGAAGCCGCGCACGAACCCGCCAGCGCCGCGCCCGGCGAAGTGCTGCTGCGCCTGGACCGCTTTGCCCTGACCACCAACAACATCACCTATGCCGCCTTTGGCGAGGCCATGCAGTACTGGGACTTCTTTCCCACCGGCCAGCCGCAGTGGGGCCATATGCCGGTGTGGGGCTTTGCCGATGTGGTGGCCTCCGGCGTCGACGGCATCGCCCCCGGCGAACGCTTCTACGGCTACTTCCCCATCGCCAGCCATTTCCGCATGCAGCCCGGGCGCGTCACCGCGCGCGGCTTCTACGATGCCGCGGCGCACCGCGCAAAGCTGACCTCGGCCTACAACCAGTACACCCGCGTGCAGAACGACGCCGCCTACGCGCCGGAACTGGAGCACTACCAGATGCTGTACCGGCCGCTGTTCATCACCTCGTTCATGCTGGCCGACTTCCTGGAAGACAACCGCTTCTTCGGCGCACGGCGGCTGGTGGTGTCCAGCGCCTCCAGCAAGACGGCCTATGGCACCGCCTTCTGCCTGCGCGACCTCGACGGCATCGCGCTGACCGGGCTGACCTCGGCCCGCAACCGCGCCTTTGTCGAAGACCTCGGCTGCTACGGCAGCACCGTCACCTATGACGAACTGGCATCGGTGCCGGTGGACGAGCCCACGCTCTATGTCGACTTCTCCGGCGATGAGTCGCTGCGCGCGCGCGTGCATGCGCATTTTGGCGACAGCCTGGTGTACGACTGCTTTGTCGGCTCGACGCAGAACACCGGCTTCCTGCGCGACCTGCACCTGCCCGGGCCCAGGCCCGAGTTCTATTTCGCGCCGGTGCAGATCCGCAAGCGCAATGCCGACTGGGGACCGCAGGAAGTGAACCGGCGCTTCAACGCGGCGCAGCGCCGCTTTATCGACCATGCGCGCGATCCGGCCAAGCGCTGGCTGGCGCTGGTGGAGGAACGGGGATTCGAAGCCGCGCAGGCACGGATCGCGCGGCTGGCGGCGGGGAGCGGGGCGCCGCAGGAGGGGTACGTGGTGGTCGTGGGGTAAAAGCAGAACGGGCCCCGCATGGGGCCCGTCTTTCACTCCGTCAGCATCCGCACCTTCACCTTCTTGCCCTTGACCTTGCCGGCATTCAGCCGCTTCACCGCCTCGCGCCCGATGCTGCGCTCCACCGCGATATAGGTCGACATCTCCAGCACATTGATCTTGCCGATCTGCTCCTTGGTGAAGCCTGCCTCGCCGGTGAGCGCGCCCAGGATGTCGCCGGGGCGGATCTTCTCCTTGCGGCCACCCAGCATCTGCAAGGTCACCATCGGCGGCAGCAGGCGTTCATTGCTGGCGGGCCTCAGGTCGGCCAGCGGCTGCCATTCGAATTCGCCGCCGTGGTGCTGTTCCAGGTTGCCCACGCGGCCCATCTCGTCCATGCTGACCAGGCTGAAGGCCCAGCCTTCCTGGTCGGCGCGGCCGGTGCGGCCGATGCGGTGCACGTGCACCTCAGGATCGGGCGTGATCTCGACATTGATCACGGCCTCGAGCTGCGCGATATCCAGCCCGCGCGCGGCCACGTCGGTTGCCACCAGCACCGAGCAGCTGCGGTTGGCAAACTGCACCAGCACCTGGTCGCGCTCGCGCTGCTCCAGTTCGCCGTGCAGCGCCAGCGCCTGGTAGCCCTGCGCGCGCAGCAGTTCCACCAGCTCGCGGCAGCGCGCCTTGGTATTGCAGAAGGCCAGCGTGCTGACCGGGCGGAAGTGGTCCAGCAGGCGCCCCACCGTGTTCAGGCGCTCGCCTTCCTCGACCTCATAGAAGCGCTGGCGGATGGTGGTGTTGTCGTGCGTAGCCTCCAGCTTGACCGACTGCGGGTTGCGCAGGAAACGGTGGCTGAGCTTGTCGATGCCGGGCGGATACGTGGCCGAGAACAGCAGCGTCTGCCGGTCCTTCGGGCAGCGGCTGGCCACATAGGCGATGTCGTCGAAGAAGCCCATGTCGAGCATGCGGTCGGCCTCGTCCAGCACCAGCGTGTTGATGCCGGACAGATCCAGGCTGCCGCGGTCGATGTGATCCAGGATGCGGCCGGGCGTGCCCACCACGATATGTGCGCCATGGATCAGGCTGTCGACCTGCGGCCGCATCGGCGAGCCGCCGCACAGTGTCAGCACCTTGATGTTCTCTTCGGCGCGCGCCAGGCGGCGGATTTCCTGCGTGACCTGGTCGGCCAGCTCGCGCGTGGGGCACAGCACCATCGCCTGCACATCGAAGCGGCGCGGATCGAGCCGGTGCAGCAGCGCCAGCCCGAAGGCGGCGGTCTTGCCGCTGCCGGTCTTGGCCTGCGCCACCAGGTCCTGGCCTGCCAATGTGATCGGCAGGCTGGCCGCCTGGATCGGCGTCATTTCGTCATAGCCAAGCTGCGCCAGCGTGGCGAGCATGGTGGGCGACAGCGGCAGGTTGGAAAAAGCGGTGCCGGCTTGCGGCTGGGCGGGGGTCGAGTTCATGCGCGATTATAGCGATCCAGGGATGTCGATCCGTCAGTCATCGGCCGGCGGCGTCCAGTCCAGCCGCTCCAGCAGCGCCTGCGCCGCGGCCGGCGCGCGTTCCTTGGCGCCGTTGATAAAGAAGACAAAGACTTCGCGCTTGCGCGCGGCGGTCTTGCGGTCTTCCACCGTCGGCAGGTCGTCCGGCTGGTGGCCCTGCGCCCACGTGCGCACCCGCGCAGCCCACGCATCCAGGTCCCTGGGCGCATAGCCGGCCTTCAGCTTCGCGCTGCTGGCCATCAGCCGTGCATAGACAAAGTCTGCCGTGAGATCCGCCATCGACGGAAACTTGGGCGAATCGGTAAAGACCGTGGCGGCCTTGTACTTGCGCGCGAGCTTGAGGTAGTCCGGCGACTGGAAGCTGTCGTGCCGCACCTCCAGCACGTGGCGCAGCTTCACGCCTTCCACCGAATCCGGCAGCAGCTGCAGGAAGGCCTCGAAGTCCTCCGCATCGAACTGCTTGGTGGGCGCGAACTGCCACACCACCGGCCCCAGCTTGCGGCCGAGCTCGGCAATGCCGCTGTCGATGAAGCGTTCGATCGATTCGCCGGACTCGGCCAGCACGCGCCGGTTGGTGGCAAAGCGCGAGGCCTTCACCGCGAACACAAAATCATCCGGCGTGTCGTCGCGCCATTTGGCGAACGAGGTGCGCTTCTGCGTGCCGTGGTACGTGCTGTTGATTTCGATCGCGTTGAGGTGGCGGCTGGCATAGGCCAGCTCACGCGCCTGTGCCAGGCCGGCGGGATAGAAGTTGTCGCGCCACGGGGCGAAATTCCAGCCACCGATGCCAACCCGCACCGGCTCGGTGGACGTGGCGGCTTTGCGTGACCTGGCCTTGGGTGTGGCCTCTGAGGTTGCTGCAGTCCTGGATGCGGCCTTCGCCGCGGTGCGTGCTGCCATGGCGCGATCTCCCGAAACGCGAGACTGGCAGTCTAGCGGGAAACTGCGCCAGGCGGTGGCGGCGCAAACACGCCCCTGGCCAACAAAAAAAGCCGGAAGAGGGCCAGGCCCCCTTCCGGCTCCGTTCCCGGTCCCCCGGAATCAGAACGAGAAATTCACCAGGGCGTCGGCAGCGCTCACGTCCGCCGGCTGGGTCTGCACCGCACCCGTGGCGCTGGTGGCCTGCACGCTGTACTTGCCCGCGGCAGCGCCATCCGGCTGCAGCGGAATCGGCAGCGCGGCCTGGTAGGTGCCGATCACCGGAGCGGCCACCGGCAGCGCCGGTTCGGTGGCAAACATGCTGTAGGCGCCGGTATCGCTGGCGGCGGCCGTCGCCGCAATCTCGAAATTGCCGCCATTGACCAGTTGCAGCGCGCGCAGGGTCGCTTCCGCCGAAACCGGCGTGACCGAACCCGAAACCCGGCGATAGGTCGACGCCGGCAGCGACATCGGTGCCGCCGCGGTCGAGATCGCCGTGGGCGTGCCCACCACCACCGGCACGGCGCGCACGATGCCCGCCGCCTTGCCATTGGCAGAACCCGGCACCACCACCACGTCAACTGGACCGGCCGTGCTGCTCTGCTCGATCGGTGACAGCTTGAAGTTGCCGTTGGCGTCCGCCACCGTCGACTTCACCACCACGCCGTTGCGCTCGGCATAGACGCGCGCACCCGGTGCCCCGCTGACCACGCCGTTCACTTCACCGCTGACGGTCATCGGGATCGCCGTCACCACCGGCTTCAGGCCAAAGGTGCCATTGCCGCGCGTGACCACCGACTTGCACGCGTCAAAGTCCAGCACCAGGTCGGTCAGCGTACCCGCTGCCACGGTGAACGGCCGATTGATCTTGATGCCCGACTGCACCGCGCTAGGCGTATCCAGCGTCTGCTCAGTGCCGCCGATGGGCACCACCGAGTTGGCCAGCGCACCGGCGCCGCCGCCACGGTTGGCATCGAGCACCAGGCGTACCTGCTGGTAGTTGCCGGCAGGCAGCGCGGCCTGGCCCAGCACCGCCATCATGCCGTTGGTCAGCAACAGCAGGTCGATCTTGCGCGCGGGCACGACGTCGATATCGACCCAGCCCCCGGCGCTCGTCTCGGCGCTGGCGCTGCTGTGCACGCGCACCTTGTTGACGGTCACGAAGACACTTTTGAAGCCACAGGCCGGCGCATCGGTCATCGAGACCTTGAGCGTGCCCTGCCCACCGCCATCATCGCCGCCACCACCACCGCAGGCGGCCAGCGCCAGGGCACCGCTCAGAGCAAGCACGCGCACCGGCGCGGAAGACAAAGAAAGGACTGACACGGTAGGCTCTCCGTTTGGGTTATTTGTGAGTTGATCGGAGGATATGTTGCCGATCGCATAACGGCTGTAAGTCTTTGTAATACGTTGTGAAAAAGTCGTTAGCTTGTCTGATGACTGATCAGAAAGGCTTGACGACATATGTGATCCCGCCCAAGCCGCCGTCGGATGCGCTGCGGCAAGCGTTCTGCTGCGGCTGCCGTCATGCCCATGAACGCCGTATCAACATCATCGCTGCATTGCAACGCCGCTTGTATTGCAACGCATCCGATTTGGCGTTTGATCAGGCCGAAACCCGCTCCCACCCGCTCCTGCGTGTGTTCGCGTTACGAATGCAGATCCACCAGCGCGCATTCCCGAACCGCGCAAGCGCACTATCGTGCACCAACTTGGCGTGTTGTGTCGTCAACCTGATCACATTCGACAGGGTTTCTCCTGTCGGCCTCAAGTCGGGCGCACCCGCTCCGTATACAGCGGGGTGGAAATCCCACACACAAACGCCCCCAAACGATTCCCTACGAAGGATCTCCCCTGATGTTCACTACCATCCGTGCGCGGATCGTGGCCCTGTGCGTGGCCATCGTCATCGCCGCGCTCGCCATCAATACGGCGCTGAACCAGTTCGTCGCCAACCGCTATAACGAAGACGCCATCGACAGTAGCCTCGCGGCAGTGCAGAGCGGCCACGCCAGCGCCATCGCCGACTGGGTGGCCTCGCACAGCCAGATGATCCAGTCGCTGCAGGACGCCGTGCTGCAGCCCGAACCCGATGCTGCGCTCAGGCAGATTGCCGACGCCGGCGGCTTCACCAACGTCTACGTCGGCTACGCCGACAAGACCGCGAAGTTCTCCAACCCGCAAGGCATCCCGCCCGGCTACGACCCGACAGGCCGCCCCTGGTACCAGCAGGCCGCCGCAGCCGGCAAACCCGTGGTCACGCCGCCCTATGTCGATGCCGGCACCGGCAAGCTGGTGGTGGCATTTGCCGCGCCAGTGGTGCGCGACGGCGGCGTCAAGGCCGTGGTGTCCGGCGATGTGGCGATGGACAGCGTGATCGCCAACGTCAAGGCGATCCACCCCACGCCGGCAAGCTTCGGCATGCTGGTGGCCAGGAACGGCGACATCGTCGCCCACACCGACGACAAGCTCACGCTCAAGCCGGTGACGGAACTCGCGCCTGCGCTGAACGCCGACAAACTCGCCGCACTGGCCGGAGCAAAGACGCCGCTGGAAGTCGAAGTCGGCGGCAGCGCCAAGCTGCTTGGCGCGCGCGCCATCCCCGGCACCGACTGGATGGTTATCGTCGCCCTGGACAAGGCCGAGGCCACCGCCGGCATGCGCTCAGTGCTGATCGCATCGGTGCTTGCACTGGTACTGATCGCAGGCGTGGCCGCCGCGGTGGTATGGGGCGTGGCAACGATATCGCTGCGCGGCCTGTCCACCGTGCGCGATGCCATGGACGCCATCGGCTCCGGCGACGGCGACCTGACCCAGCGCCTGCCCGCCGACGGCAACGACGAAGTCGCGCAGATCGCGCGCGCCTTCAACACCTTTGCCGACAAGCTCTGCACCATCATGCGCCAGATCCGCGACGCCAGCGAATCCGTGCGCGCGGCCTCCGACGAGATCGCCGCGGGCAACACGGACCTGTCGCGCCGCACCGAATCCGCCGCCGCCAGCCTGCAGCAGACCGCGGCCTCGATGGAAGAAATCACCGCCACCGTCAGCCAGTCGGCCAGCTCGGCCCAGCACGCCAACGAATCCGTCACCGCGGCCTCGCGCGTGGCCGCCGACGGCGGCGTCGTGATCGGCGAAGTCATCACCACCATGGGCCAGATCGAGAACGCCTCGGTCAGGGTCTCCGACATCATCGGCGTGATCGAAGGCATCGCCTTCCAGACCAACATCCTGGCGCTCAACGCCGCGGTCGAAGCCGCCCGCGCCGGCGACCAGGGCCGCGGCTTCGCCGTGGTGGCGGGCGAAGTGCGCGCCCTGGCCCAGCGCAGCGCCCAGGCCGCCAAGGAGATCAAGACCCTGATCGAATCCACCGTAGGCAGCGTCAGCTCCGGCTCCGGCCAGGTCCGCCGCGCCGGCGACACCATGAGCGAGATCGTCAGCAACGTCTCCAGGGTGACCGGCATTATTTCCGAGATCACTCAAGCAGCCATGGAACAGACCCGTGGTATTCAAGAGGTGAATATGGCGGTGAGCCAGCTGGATCAGATGGTGCAGCAGAATGCGGCGCTGGTTGAGCAATCCACGGCGGCTGCCGCGGCGCTGCAGACGCAGGCCGGGAGCCTGGCGGGGGCGGTGGGGCAGTTCAGGTTGGGGTGAGATTGGCTCCATCCTTAAGCTAATCTCCGCAAATTCTGCGGAGAATGGCCCCGCCAGACTCCGCAGAGACCAAAAAAGGGGCCATTCGAAACGCTTGTTCAGGGCGGAACGTCAGTCCATTGGAAGCCCGTGGGCATGTTTCCTTCCACCAATCGCCCCCGACGCCGCCGCCCGCAGGATCCGCTGGAACGTCGGGCACTCCATATGCCTTGGCGCCGGACAAACCGCCGCATGCCGCAGTCCGTCGCGCATCGCAGTCAGCTTGCGGATGGTCCGGTCCAGCTCATCCGCCTTGGCCGCCAGCACCTGCCGGTCGATGTTCGGCTGGCCCTGTGGCGAGAACATCCGTGCGATGTCATCCAGCGAGAAACCGGCGGCACGCCCCAGTGCGATCAGCGCCAGCCGCTCCAGCACGCCGGCATCGAACACGCGCCGCATCCCGCGCCGGCCGATGGACGCGATCAGCCCCTTTTCCTCGTAGTACCGCAGCGTCGAGGCCGGCACGCCAGCCTGCCGGGCCACTTCCGCAATATCCAGGCTTGTCACCGCTTGACCTCAAGTCGACTTGAACTGGCACAGTGTAGCTTCCATGCCAGGGCGGCGTGCAAGGAGATATGACCATGGGTGAGCAACAGCAGACCAGCAGCAACGGCGGCGACCAGGCCGCACTGTGGAACGGCCCGTCCGGCCATGCCTGGGTCGCGGAGCAGGCGGTGCTCGACGACATGTTCCGGCCGCTGGAAGGCCGGCTTGTCGATACGGTGGGCAAGACTTCCGCGCAGCATGTGCTCGATGTCGGCTGCGGCACCGGCAGCACTACGATCGCGCTGGCGCGCAAGCTCGGCGCGCAAGGCAGATGCACCGGCATCGATATTTCCGAGCCGATGCTCGCCGCTGCACGGGCACGCGCGCAACACAACGGCTCGACCGCCAGCTTTATTCGCGCCGACGCGCAGGACTACGCCTTCGCGCCAGCAAGCTTCGACAGCATCGTGTCGCGCCTGGGCGTGATGTTCTTCAGCGATCCGGTGCGGGCCTTTGCCAACCTGCGCCGGGCCGCAACACCGGATGCCACGCTCCACTGCATCGCCTGGCGCAGCGCCTCAGAGAATCCGTTCATGACCACCGCCGAGCGAGCGGCCGCACCGCTGCTGTCCAACCTGCCGCCGCGGCAGCCGGGGGCGCCGGGGCAGTTCGCCTTCGGCGACCGCCAGCGCGTGCAGGCCATCCTGGAAGAGGGCGGCTGGGGCGGGATCGATGTCGAGCCGATCGACTTCGCCTGCACGCTGCCGGAGCCTGCGCTGGTGGACTACCTGTCCCGCCTGGGTCCCGTCGGACTGGCCCTGCGCGAGGCCGATGCAAGCACACGCGCCAGCGTCATCGAAACTGTCCGCGCGGCATTCGAGCCTTACGTTCATGGCGCAACTGTGCGCTACACCGCTGCCTGCTGGATGATCACCGCCCGCGCTGCGGCTTCATCACTGACCGCCGGCGAGACTGCCCATGCCTGATACAGCGGTGGCCCTCCTGCTCAATGCAATCGTGATCGGCACCGGCGCAACGCTGGTGATGGACGCCTGGGCCATCCTGCGCAAGCGGCTGCTGGGCGTGCCTGCGCTGGACTATGGACTCGTAGGCCGTTGGCTCGCGTGGCTGCCGCGAGGACGCCTTTGCCACCATCCCATCGCCGCATCGCCGCCGGTGCGCGGCGAGCGCGGGATCGGCTGGATCGCGCATTACCTGACCGGCATCGTGTTCGCGGCCATCCTGCTGGGGCTATGGGGACTCGACTGGGCACGTCATCCGACGCCGGCGCCCGCGTTGATCGTCGGCATCGGCAGTGTGGCGGCACCGTTCCTGCTGATGCAGCCGGCGATGGGTGCCGGCATCGCTGCGAGCCGCACGCCGCGGCCAAACGTGGCACGGGTGCATAGCCTGGTGACGCATGCGGTGTTCGGGCTGGGGCTCTATGTGGCGGGTTGGGTCGTGAGCCTGGTAGCGAACTGACAAGCGGGCACAGCGGCCGGCTGCCGTTGTCAGATCCAAGGCCGAGGAGAAACCTCCGCGGCTTTCCAGATTTATGGCCTCAGCCAGGCATCGGAGACCGCGCCCAAAGTTTGCCGCCCGCTTCTGTGGGCTATCGAACCGTAGATTGCTGGCGCCGCTCCAGAATAGAAGTCCATCGGCGCCCGCTTCAGCGCCGGACGATCCCCACCATCACGGGCGACAGGATGACAAGGCTTTCGGGCCGGCTGGCTGCGTGCATCGCGTTCGGCCTTCTGCTGGCTGCCAGTGCGCAGGCGTCGGATATAGCCTGCAAGACCACGCTGCGTCCTTCCCGCTGCGACGATCCGCTCGCCGCCAGCACGTCCTGCCTGCATTCAGTGCCACACGCCGCCGACCTGATCTGCGATCACGCGATGCTCCATCGCGAACATGAGCGCATCCACGCGGACCAGCAGCGCCGGCTACGCGCCGGCGCGATTCAAGGAAGCGACATCGCCGCCTGGCGGGAGCACCGGGACGCCTGCACGTCGGTGGCATGCCTGGACCGGGTCTTTGCCAGCTGGCGGCGGCAGCCAGGCAAGAAACCACCGCGGGCTGCCGCGCCGCAACCAACGCCGCCGGCGGCGCGGGCGCGGGAGGTGTCGAGGACCAAGCAGGCTGCGGTCAGGGTCGAGGCCTCGCGGCCAGCGGTCGCGCCAGCTTCAGCGACGCCAGCGACTCAACCAGCAGCGGAGCAGCTTCCAGCTCCACCACCGTCAGAGCCATTGGCAGAAGCGGGGATTCATGCGCCCCCTGTGGTGATCCAAAGAGCCTCCGGCCCGACGCTCCAGCAAGCTTCAATTCGTCCGACGCCGGCGCCGCAACCACGCGGCTGGGCATCGCTGGGAACGCTGGCGTGGCTGGGCATGTGCGGCGCGGGCGTCGCCTGCTGGTCCCGGCGTACGCGCGGCGAGTGGCTGCCGGGGGTCACCCGCCTGCGCGAGCGGACTCGGGATGCGCCGCCCATCGTGCTGTTGGTGAGCGGACTGCTCGCTTTGAACGGGGTACTGCTGTTGTGCGTCCTGACGGCGAGCCGGCCATTGTCGTGAGCTCATGCCGTCGCGCCGTCCCATGCAGGCGCGGCCGCAGTCTTGCACCAGCAAAGCAGCATGCTCGCCGCCAGGCGCACGCCGCTGAATGGATGCATCAGGCAATGCCGCACCTGCTCGCTGCGGCTTTCGCCGTACAGGCACCACATGCAGAAGTGCTCGCAGTTGTTGGTCAGCAGGCGGTAGCAGTCCTCGCCCAACCGTGAGCGGGCGCGGCCGACGGATTCAGCGGCACTGTACCGCGCCATGGGCGTGCTCAACACCGTGATGCCATGGCCGGCAGCAAAGGCGGCCAGGCTCAGTTCTTCCACCGGGCCGCGCTGCTGCCGGTGGCAATAGCCAGCGTAGTGCACCACCATGCCACGCCCGACGTAGATGCCGTGGTGTGCATAGCCATGACGCGGCGTGACCAGGTGTGCGCCGAGGTGCGGCTCTGCATCGGCGGCGAGGCGCGATGCCAGTACGTGCGGGCTGCGGGTGGCCTGCGCCGTTGTCTTCGTCGTTTCACCGAGGGATGCCATCACCGTCTCCATTGCAGGCCTCTGCCGGGCCATGCCCTATGACCGCATAGGGCGTGCCAGTGACGGATGAGATCGGCGCCTGGTGGTGCGGGCGTTGCGTGAAGGGGTGCGAAGAGAAGGATGCGAGACACGGCCCGATGCAGAGCGGCCGCGCATCGCAGAAACAGGACTCGGCCGGTTTGATCAAATGATCAAATTCCGAGCACCGCCACGATCAATTGGATCAAAGCATCAAGCCGCCGGCAAGGCATCGCGACGGCGGCGACAAACCTGCGCCGGGCGGCTCATTCCGGCAGCGGGTACTTCCTGGCGTTCATCTCCATCTTGGCGCGGATCGCCGCGTCCAGGTCCACTCCCAGCGCCGTCACCAGCTGCGCCAGGTAGATAGTGATATCGGCAAGCTCCTGCTCCACATGCTCGCGCTCGTCGGTGGACATGATGGCGCGCGATTCCGCGTCGGTCTGCCACTGGAAGATCTCGACCAGCTCGGACACCTCCACGCTCAGCGCCATCGCGAGGTTCTTGGGGCTGTGGTACTTGCCCCAGTTACGGGCCTTGCCGAAGTCTTGGGCGGCTTGCTGGAGGTTCTTGATGTCGATCAGGGGCATGATGGTGTGACGAAAGCGGTTCACTGCGCCCCGGCATGCGCCGGCGCAAGACGCAGATTTAATCACGACCCGGCCGCCCTCGACACCCGGGCCGCCTGAGGCTTACCCTTCGCTTGTGCATCCACCGTCTCAACGGAGGTTCCCATGCGCCCGACTCCCGGCCTGGCAATTGCCACTCTCGCCGGCACGCTCGCCTACCTGGCCATCGCGATTGCAGGCTGGGGTGGCATCGCCCCCTTCTTCGCGCACCCGGCGCGCGTGGCCCTGACCCTGGTCCTGTTCGCCCTGTCCATCGCCGCGCTCTTCTCCGGCGGCAATATCAGCAGCGGCATGCGCGAGGACCGCGGCAACCGGTGGGTGCTGGCAGTGTTTGGCGTGCTCGGGCTGCTGGCGGCGTACCTGCCGCCCTTTACCGACCGCATCGGCTTCTGGACGCTCGATGGCGACACCATGCGCTGGACCGGCGTGGCGCTGTTTGCCGGCGGCGGCGTGCTGCGGCTGTGGCCGGTGTTTGTGCTGGGGCGGCGCTTCAGCGGGCTGGTGGCGATCCAGCCGGGGCACACGCTGGTGACCACCGGCATCTATGGCGTGATCCGGCATCCGAGCTACCTCGGCTTCCTGGTCAGTTCGCTGGGATGGGTACTGGCATTCCGCTCCGGCGTGGGCGTGGTGCTGACGCTGCTGATGGTGCCGGTGCTGGTGGCGCGCATCCGGGCGGAAGAAGCGCTGCTGCGCGACCAGTTTGGCGACGAGTACGCGTCGTACTGCGACCGGACCTGGCGCATGCTGCCGGGCATCTACTGAGCACGGGGCAGCGGCGCCCCGCGCACTTGGCGGATCAAATCGCCAGTCACCAAGGGTTATCCCTAGTCACCCATTCCCATTTTCCGGGACTCCAGGTTTTGATTTATGGGAATCAGGTCCTATTCTTGGGCCCTATGTTGAATGCCGTCGACAACCCCACTGCCGTGAAGCCCGCGACACCCACGCCTGCCGAACCCGCCCAGCCCGCCGGCGGTGCCGATCGCGTGCTGTTCGTGCTGGCGGCACTGGCGCAACACGGCGCGCCGATCACGGTACGCGAGCTGGTTGCCAAAACCGGCCTGCCCAAGAGCACGCTCTACCGGCAACTGATGATGCTCAAGCGCTGGGGCTTCGTGCTGGAGTCCGACGGCGAATACGCGCCGGGCCCGATCAGCCTGCAACTGGCGCTCGGCTTTGACATGGCCTCGCACCTGGCGCGCGAAGCCTTGCCCGACATGCAGCTGCTGGCGCAGCAGTCCGATGAAAGCGTAGGCCTGGTCGTCGCCGTCAAGGATCACGTGGTGTGCCTGGAGATGGTGGAGAGCCGCCAGTCGCTGCGCTGCTCGTTCGAGAAGGGCCGCGGCGTACCGCTGCGCGCCGGTGCGTCGGCCAAGTCGCTGCTGGCGTTCATGCGCGACGAAGCGCGCGAGCGCCTGGTCCGGGCCCAGTGCGAGCCAGGCGAAGCCGAACGGCTGCTGGCCGAGCTGGCCGTCATTCGCGAGACCGGCTACGCCGTCAGCGAGGGCGAGGTGGATCCGGGCGTATGGGGCGTGAGCGCGCCGCTGTTCTCGCGGCGCAGCAAGGCCGATGCGCTGGGCTCGATCACGCTGATGGTGCCGGCCACGCGGCGGCAAGGGCGCGAGACCGCGCTGATCGACATGACCGTGGCAGCGGCGATGCGGATTTCCGCGCGGCTGCAGTCTTACTGAATACCAAGCAATTCGTTACCGCCGCCGTCGGCAAACCCATGCGACGGCAGATCCCTCGTTCCCGAGAATAGGAGACTTCCATGAACCTTCGTCGCAAATGCCTGATGGCCGGCCTGGCAACCCTGACCGCCCTGACCCTCGGCACCGCCGCGCACGCGCAGGACAATGCCGTGCTGCGCGTGGCCACCGACGCCACCTTCCCGCCGATGGAATTTATCGAGAACGGCAAGCGCACCGGCTTTGACGTTGAACTGGTGGAGGCGATGGCCAAGACGATGGGCAAGCGGGTCGAGTGGACCGACATCGACTTCAAGGGCCTGATCCCGGGGCTGGTCTCGCGCCGCTTCGACATGGCAGTGTCCGGCATCTACATCACCCCCGAGCGCCGCAAGGTGGTGGACTTCACCGAGCCGTACTACGTCGGCGGCCTGGTGGCGCTGGTCAAGAGCGGCAACACCACCGTCCACGCCCCGGCCGACCTGAACGGCAAGAAGGTCAGCGTGCAGGTGGGCACCAAGTCGGTCAGCTTCCTGCGTGACACGTATCCGCAGGTGCAGCGCGTGGAAGTCGAGAAGAACCAGGAAATGTTCAACCTGGTCGAGATCGGCCGCGCCGATGCCGCCGTGACCGGCAAGCCGGCCGCGATGCAGTACGTCAAGACCCGCGGCGGCCTGCGCATGGTGGAGCAGCAGCTGACCACCGAGGAATACGGCATGGCCGTGCGCAAGGACACGCCCGAGCTGACCCGCGCCCTCAATGCGGCACTCGCCAAGGTGAAGGCCGATGGCACCTACGCCAGGCTGACCCAGAAATGGTTCGGCACGGCCGCCAAGTAAGCCGCGCGGACCATCATCATGGAATTGGATTTTTCTCCTGTCTTTGCCGGCTGGCATGACATCGTCCACGGCGCCGTCATCACCGTGGAGGTGACGGCCTGCGCGCTGGTGCTGGGCTGCGTCATGGGCCTCTTGGTCGGCATCGGCCGGCTGGACCCGAAGCGCCGCGTCATCTACAGCATCTGCACCGCCTACGTGACCTTCATCCGCGGCACGCCGCTGCTGGTGCAGCTGTTCCTGCTGTTCTTCGGACTGCCGCAGTTCAACATCCTGCTGCCGGCCTTTGTGTGCGGCGTGATCGGGCTGGGCATCTATTCCGGCGCCTATGTCTCGGAAATCGTGCGCGGCGCGATCCAGTCCGTGGACAAGGGCCAGATGGAAGCAGCGCGCTCGATCGGCATGTCGTCCGGCCAGGCCATGCGCGCGGTGATCCTGCCGCAGGCCATCGTGCGCATGATTCCGCCGCTGGGCAACGAGTTCATCGCCCTCATCAAGAACTCGGCGCTGGTGTCGCTGCTGACCATTGCCGACCTGATGCATGAGGGCCAGAAGATCATCAGCGTGTCGTACCGGTCGCTGGAAGTCTATCTGGCGATCGCGCTGGTTTATCTGATCCTGACGAGCGCGGCCGGGCTGATCCTGCGGCGCGCCGAACAACGGCTGCGCATGGGAGGCATGGTGCAATGAGCGATTCCGCAATCATCCGGATCCGGAACCTGGGCAAATCGTTCGGCGGCCATACCGTCCTGCGCGGCATCGACTTCGATGTGGAGCCGTCGCAGGTCGTGGTCGTGATCGGCCCCAGCGGCTCGGGCAAGAGCACCTTTTTGCGCTGCTGCAACGGCCTGGAACAACCCGAAGCCGGCACCATCGACATCGTCGGCAAGCGCCTGGTGACCGACGGCCAGCTGATCGGCGAGCACGAGCTGAACCAGCTGCGCACCGAAGTGGGCATGGTGTTCCAGTCGTTCAACCTGTTCCCGCACCTGTCGGTGCTGCACAACGTCACGGTCGGTCCCCGCATGCTGCGCGGCGCCTCGCGCGAGGAAGCCGAGCGCAAGGCGATGGGCCTGCTTGAGAAAGTCGGCCTTGCGCACAAGGCCCACGCCATGCCCGCCAGCCTGTCGGGCGGCCAGAAGCAGCGTGTGGCCATTGCCCGCGCACTGGCCATGGAACCGCGCGTGATGCTGTTCGACGAGCCGACCTCCGCGCTGGACCCCGAGCTGGTGGGCGAAGTGCTGCAGGTGATGAAGGTGCTGGCCGCCGAAGGCATGACCATGGTCGTGGTCACCCATGAAATGGGCTTCGCCCGCGAAGTGGCCGATGTGGTGGTGGTCATGGATGGCGGCGGCATCATCGAGGCCGGGCCGCCGTCGGTCATCTTCTCGGCGCCGACGCAGGAACGCACGCGCGGCTTCCTGCAGGCCGTGCTGACGCGGGCGTGACGATGGCTCTGACCCAGAACCTCTGGCAGGGCCGTGTCGACGACGGCGAGCGTGGCGACACCACGCGCCTGTTCCGCATCGTGCATGCGCTGGAAGCGGCAGACGTGACACCGCTCGACGGCGCACCGGTGTTGCTCGGCTTCAATTGCGACGCGGGCGTGCTGCGCAACCAGGGCCGTCCCGGTGCCGCGCACGGCCCCGACGCCATCCGCCAGGCGCTGGCCAACGTGCCGGCGCACGGACTGCCCGCGCTATATGACGCCGGCAATGTCAGCTGTGACGACGGTGACCTGGAATCAGCCCAGCTGGCGCTGGCGGGCACCGTGCGCGACGTGCTGGCGCGCGCCGGGCTGCCGCTGGTACTGGGCGGCGGCCATGAAGTGGCCTGGGGCACGTGGCAAGGCCTGCGCGCGCACCTGGATGCGCAGGACGATGGCGGGCGCGTGCTCATCATCAATATCGACGCCCATTTCGACCTGCGCACCAGCCGGCCCGCAAGCTCCGGCACGCCGTTCGACCAGATCGCCAACGCCTGCGCCGAGCGCGGGCAGCCGTTCGACTATGTCTGCCTGGGCGTCAGCCGCCTCAGCAACACGCCGGCGTTGTTCAGCCGCGCCGATGCGCTGGGCGTCTGCTACGTCGAAGACGTGGACATGCAGGAGCGCCACCTGTCATCGCGTCTCGCGGAACTGACGGCGCGCATCGATGCCACGGACCACGTGTACCTGACCATCGACCTCGACGCGCTGCCCGCGGCCGTAATGCCCGGCGTGTCGGCACCCGCCGCCTATGGCGTGCCGTTGCCGGTGGTGGAGGAAGTGGCCATGCTTGCGCGCCGCAGCGGCAAGCTGCGCGTGGCCGACCTGGCCGAGTACAACCCGCAGTATGACCGCGACCACCAGGGCGCGCGCGTGGCGGCGCGGTTGGCCTGGCGCCTGTTCGGCTGACAGGCAGGTCACCCCCAGCCGCCCGGCGGTTGGCACCAGCCGCGCCCGGCTATAGTATTGCCCTTCGCTATATTTAGCGATTCCGATCAGAATTGATAAAGCGAGGCGAGGGCAGTCCTGCGCCGGCGCGGCCGTCCTGCCGCGCCCCCGGGCCGCCCATCGCCGGTTACGGGCGGAAGGGTCTGCGTGATCGAACAAATCGTCATCGTCGGCTTTGGCTGCATCGGCCAGGCCGTGCTGCCGCTGCTGGAACGAACCTGGCCGCGGGCAGCGATTACCGTGGTGGACCGCGTGCTCGACGGCACGCGCCGGCAACTGGCCGCCCGCCACGGGCTGGATGCCATCGAAGCCACCATCACGGCCGGCAACTTTGAAGCGATGCTGGGCCCGCTGCTGCGGCCTGGCACTTTCCTGCTGAACCTGGCACCGTCCGTCTGCAGCCGCGACCTGATCGCGCTGGCGCAAGCGCACGGCGCGTTCTATGTCGATGCCGGCATCGAACCGTGGGACTATGAAGCCGACCCGCAGGCCTCGCACCTGAGCAACTACGCGCTGCGCCACGAGATGCTGGCCTTCGCCCGCGGCCGTGAGACGCAGCCGACCGCGCTGGTGGCGCACGGCGCCAACCCTGGGCTGGTCTCGGTGCTGGTCAAGGCCGCGCTGATGGAACTGGCCGGCAATATCGGCTTGAATCAGCCCGAGCCCCACGACCGCGCCGGCTGGGCTGCCCTGGCGCGCGCACTGGACTTGCGCGTGATCCAGATCGCCGAGTACGACAGCCAGCAAGCCCCCGGCTATCCGCGCGACGGCGAGTTCGCCAACACCTGGTCGGCCGAAGGCTTTATCACAGAATGCCTGCAGGACGCCGAACTCGGCTGGGGCAGCCATGAGCCCGCGCTGCCGCCCGATGGCTATCGTCACGGCTACGGCAGCGGCGCGGCAATCGCGCTGGACCGGCCAGGGCATCGCACGCGCGTGCGGTCGTGGTCGCCGGTGCATGGCCCGTTCGATGCGTACCTGATCACGCACAACGAATCGATCTCGATCGCCGAATACCTGACCGACCAGTCTGCCGGCCAGCCGCTGCACCGCCCCACCGTCTACTATGCCTATCGCCCGACATCCGCCACGCAGACCTCGATGCAATGGCTCGACGAACGCGCCGCCCCGCGCGTGCGCGGCGAACGCATCCTGCGCGACGAGATCCAGTGCGGCGAGGACGAACTGGGCGTACTGCTGATGAGCGGCCGCCATGGTGCGGTCTGGTACGGATCGCGCCTCTCCACCCAACGCGCGCGTTCGCTGGCGCCGTACAACACCGCCACCAGCCTGCAGGTGGCATCGAGCCTGATCGCCGGCATGCAGTGGATGCTGGCCAACCCGGCGCGCGGCGTGGTGGAATCGGATGCGCTCGACTTTCGCCCCGTGCTGGCCGATGCCGCGCACTGGTGGGCACCGCTCAGCGTGCAGTTCTCCGACTGGCTGCCGCGGCCCGGCGCCACATCGCTCGCCTTCACCGACTTCCTGCTGGACGATGCCATGACCCAGCCCGATCCATCGCCCCTGACCATGGCCTGCTGATGCAACGCATCCCCCAGACCCCGCGCCGCAACTGGCCGCGCGAACTCGAGAAAGTCGGCTTCCACTTCCATTCGCTCGACGAATTCAACGTCCCGCGCGAAGTCGATGACAACACCTTCTTCTACTGGCGCGAAGACGCCGCCTACGCCTTCAGCAAGCAGGAGGTGGAAACGCTCTACGCCGCCGCGTACGACCTGAACCAGCGCTGCCTGGAAGCCGTGCAGCACGTGATCGACCACGACCTGTTCGCGCGCCTGGCGATCGACAAGGACTTCGCGCAGCTGATCCGCACCTCCTGGGACCGCGACGAGCCCACGCTGTTCGGCCGCTTCGACATGACGCTGGACCAGCACGGCGTGCCCAGGATGTACGAGTTCAACGCCGACACCCCGACCTCGCTGATCGAATCCGCCGTCGCACAGTGGTACTGGAAAGACACCGTGCAGCCGCAGGCCGACCAGTTCAACAGCCTGCACGACGCGCTGGTGGCGCGCTGGCAATGGCTGCGCAAGCACTACCGCAACGCCAGCATGCTGCACCTTGCGTGCATGTTCGACAGCCAGGAAGACATCTGCAACACCGAGTACCTGATGGACACCGCGCTGCAGGCCGGCTGGTCCGTCAAGCTGGTCGACCTGCAAGACATCGGCACCGACGGCCGCGGCAACTTCTATGACGCCGACAACGTGCCGATGGAAGTCGTCTTCAAGCTCTACCCGTGGGAATGGATGGCCACCTCCGACTACCGCGACCAGCTGGCACACAGCCCAGTGCGCTGGGTCGAGCCGCCGTGGAAGGCCGTGCTGTCCAACAAGGCCATCCTGCCGATCCTGTGGGAGCTCTTTCCCGGCCACCCGAACCTGCTGGAAGCCAGCTTCGACCCCAGCCATTTCGCCGGTCAGCCGCACGCCAAAAAACCCTTCCTGTCACGCGAGGGCGAGAGCGTGACCCTGGCCACCCCGGAAGGCGGCCACGTCCACAACCCCGGCGAATACGGCGCCGAAGGCTTCATCTACCAGGCCTATTCGCCGGCGCGTCGCTTTGACGGCCGCTACACCACGCTGGGCGTATGGATTGTCGACGACGTGCCCAGCGGCCTGTGCGTGCGCGAGGAATCCGGGCCCATCGCCAAGAACACCAGTTTCTTCGTTCCACACTACTTCATGAACGAGTAAGGACCGATGGCAAAGAAGAACAACAACGGCCGCAAGCCGTCAAAGTACGACAGCCCGTACCAGCCCAAGCCAAAGGGATCGCCCAGGTCCGCGTGGCAGCCGCAGCCCTATGCGGGCGAGCAGAAACGCAGCTCGCCCACGCTGTGGATCATCGGCGCCTGCGCCGTGGTGGCCGGCGTGGCGGCACTCGGCTCCTGCAGCGACGACGCCGACGACGATCCCGGCGTGACCGTGCGCCGCGCCAGCTACGCCACGCTGGAAGACTGTGAAGCCGACTGGAACACCCCCAACGACTGCGAAAGCGTGCCGGTCGACGACCCCAGCACCATCTACAGCTCCAGCCTGAACGCATCCGCCAGCGACGCCGCCACCGGCGGCTCCGGCACCAGCCACGGCAGCAGCATGTACTACGCGCGCTGGTACGGCCCGTACTACACCTCCAGCGGCACCGTCTACCATCCCAACGGCACCCAGACCCGGCGCGACATGTCCGCCGGACCGCTGCGCCCGATGAACGTCTACGACAGCACCGGCACGCGCACGCAATCCTTCACCAACGCCACCCCGCACGCCGCGATGGTGGAAGAAGCCACCGTCCGCCGCAGCTCCCTCAGCGGCGGACGCTCCATGGGCCTGTCCATGCGCGCCGCGGCCGTATCGCGCGCACCGGTGGTATCGCGCGGCGGCTTCACCAGCCGCTTCGGCAGCTCCGGACGCTCCGGCGGCGGCTGAGTGCCGCCTGCCGATCGCCATGTCGTATTCACATCCCTGACAACTGACAACGAGTCCAACCTATGGTCAATGCCATGCACCCGGCGCTTGCCTACCTGATCTATATCGTCACCAGCTTTGCCATGCTGGGGCTGTTCCTGCTGGTCTACACGCGGGTGACGCCGCATCGCGAGTTCCAGCTGATCCGCGAGGGCAATGTTGCAGCGGCGTTGTCGCTGGGCGGGGCGGTGCTGGGGTTCTCGCTGACGTTGTCGTCGAGCATTCAGCACAACGCTACGTTTGGGATGTTTTTGTTGTGGGCGTTTGGGGCGTTTGCGGTGCAGGTGTTGGCTTATCTGGTGGTGGCGAGGGCGTTGGGGGGGTGTTGGTGAGGCTATTTCCAGCGATAACCGGGGGGTTGGGGCGGTGATGGGGGTGATTTCGTTGGCGGTGGGGGTGGTTAATGCGGCTTGTTTGACTTGAGGTGATCTTGGGCCGAGGATCGCGAGGTTCCATTAGCAACCACATGACCAGACCAATGCCCGATCGCCCGCATCAGGAAGACCTGACCATCCGACCTGCCACCCAAGCCGATGCGGCTGCGATTTCGGCGGTACATGCGCTTTGCTGGCATCAAGCATATGGCGAGCTGCTTCCCAAAGATATGCTTGCGAATGTGACAGCGGAAAGCCGGCTGCCAGCCAGGTATCGCATTCTCGCGGACCCATCGGTAGCCTGTTTCGTCGCGACCAGTGAGGCTGAAGTCGTCGGCTTTTCCGATTGCGGACCATGTCGCGAAGCAGAGCAGGAATGTCGGGGAGAGGTCTACGCCCTCTACGTACTGGAGGCGTTTCATGACAAGCGTGTCGGCCTGAGGCTTCTGTCGTGCTGCGCGTCAGCCTTGTTGAGGCGAGGTTCCAGTTCGATGCGCCTGTGGTCACTCGAGGAAAATGCACGGGCGCGCAGGTTCTACGAACGTGCCGGCGGACGACTGCTAGACCGGCGCGTCTCGACCCGGGGCTCAGTGGTACTAACTGAAGTGGAATATCACTGGGACCTCATTGGCATGAAGCGGCTCGCAGCGCTCAAGTGGCATTTGTTGTGTAAATGATCTTGCGGATCGCCGGCGGAAAGGCAAAGAGCGGGATCACCTGATCCCAGACACGACGTCAGGACGCGGCGATCGGGGAGTAGTCCTTACCCATTTGTCTTGGTCGAAGGCCTCCAGCTCGGCCAGCGCAGCCTCCGCACTGGGGGCCGCATACACGGGCTTGTGCGCCGCCGCCACGGCGCGGCGCCCCTTGCCGCCGCATCCGGACTGAGGCAAGTCATACAGTCGCCGTCATCCCGTCGGCCCCCAACGTCGGCCCGGAGCGTCAACCAACGCGATCGCCGCGCTCCTCCACAGTAATCCGGTGCAACAGGCGATCATACCCATCATAGCCACCAGTCGCCGCATGATTCACACATCGGTTATCCCAAACAACAAGCATCCCCTGCGACCACCGATGGCGATACACAAACTCCGGCCTGGCCTGGTGCTCAAACAGCGCACGCAGGATCGGCGCCGCCTCCTCGTCGCTCATGCCATCGATGCCGATCGTATAGCCCACGCTGACAAACAAGGCTGTGCGCCCGGTTTCGGGATGCTTGCGCGCAATGGGGTGTAGCTGCGTTGCCATCGCACTGTCCGAATAGCGGATAGCCATCGAGCGTCCCTTGTCCTTCTCACCATATGCGCCCTGTCGCGAATAGCCGCGCCGCGCGGAATGGACGCCTTGCCTGCCGTCCACCAATGATTTGAGTTCCGCCGGCAGCGCGTCCCAGGCGGCGTACTGGTCGGCGAACAGCGTGTCACCGCCCACTGGCGGAATGACATTGCCGTATAGCACCGTAGCCGCCGGTGGCTGCGCCAGGAAGCTCCAGTCCGAGTGCCAGGACTCGGCAAAGATCGGCGTGCGCTCGTTGGCATCGCGCCGCACTTGCGCGACATGGGGATGGCCAGGGATGGCGGTGAAATACGGATCGCTGCCGAGCGGGCCGATCGTTGACGCGAAGCGTTCGATGTCCTCGATTGCCAGGTCCTGGTCGGTGAAGGCAAGGACCTTGTGCTCAAGCCAGTGCCGGCGAATCTCGGCGACTTGCGCATCGGTCAGTGCCTGCTTCAGGTCCAGGCCCCTGACCAGCGCGCCGCAGGGGGCGTCCTGCGGCAGAACTTGCATTGCCATTGCGCGTCTCCTTGATGAGCGTAAGGGAGCGAGTGGGGCGCACCAGGCGCACAGCGGCGCGCTCAGGCTGCCACGCCGACCGGGCGATCGCCGGCGATGGTTGTGCGATGCAGCTCGCGGTCGAAGCCGTCATAGTCGTTCATCGCCAGATGCTGCGTGCAGCGGTTGTCCCACATGGCCAGCGCGCCGCGGGTCCAGCGGAAGCGGCAGGTGAATTCGGGGCGGGCGGCGTGGGCGTAGAGGTATTGCAGCAGCGGCGCGCTTTCTTCTTCGGTCATGCCCTCGAAGCGCATGGTGTAGGTGCTGTTGACGTACAGCGCCTTCCTGCCCGTGGCGGGATGCACCCGCACCACCGGATGGAGGACCTCGCTGTTGGCGCGGTCATCGGTACGCACGTCCATCTTGTGGGCGGGGTCGCCGTTGTTGACCACAGCGCCCCTGGCGCCATAGGAACGCACGGGGCTATGTACCGCGAGCAACTTGTCGAGCACCAGCTTTAGCCCATCGGAAAGAGCGTCGTAAGCGTGATACATGCTGGCCCACATGGTGTCGCCACCGTAGGGCGGAATCACGCGCGCATACAAGGCAGACCCCAGCGGCGGGATTTCTGCATAGCTCATGTCCGTGTGCCAGGCACCGCCGAAGTTGCGTTTGGTCTGCTCTGCCTTGCCCTTCATCACCGGCAGGATTTCAGCGTGGCCTTCCAGCGCGCGGACGAACGGCACTTCCAGCAGATCGCCGAAGCGGGCGCTGAACGCCTTGTGCTGATCCGGCGTCAACTGCTGGTCGCGAAAGAAGATGACCTGATGGTTGTGCAGCGCCGAGCGGATCTCTGCGAACGTCTCGTCCGGCACCGGCTGGGACAGGTCTACCCCACTGATCTCCGCACCGAGGGCGCCCGCGATGGGCTGGACATCGATGAAACGGTATTGCGACATGGCTTGCGTTCTCCTTGCTTAAAAAGTGTTAGCGACTGCGAGGGTTACTGGACGGTGATGTGGGCGCTGCGCACCAGCGCGCGCCACTTCTGCGTTTCCGCATCGATAAAGACGCCGAACGCCTCCGGCCCGGCGCCGGAGATGACGCCGCCCATCTCATCGATCTTCTTGCGGACGTCGGGCATCTTCAGCACGGCTTCCAGCTCTGAATCCAGCCGGGCAACGATGGGCTTGGGCGTTGCTGCGGGCACCAGCACGCCGAACCAGCCTGCAATCTCATAGCCGCGCAGGCCGGCTTCCGCCATGGTGGGCACATCGGGCAGCAGCGGCGAACGCTGGGCCCCGGTGATCGCCAGCGCGCGCAGCTTGCCGGACTTCACCAGCTGCAGCGCCGACGGCATGTTGTCGAACATCACCGGAACATGGCCCGCCACGGTGTCGTTCAGCCCCGGCGCGCTGCCTTTGTAGGGAACGTGGGTCATGCGCACGCCGGCGGTGCTGGCAAACAGCTCGCCCGCCAGGTGCAGCGAGGTGCCGGCGCCCGGCGTTGCATAGGTCAGCGGCGTAGCCTGGCGCTTGCCGTACTGGATCAGGTCCTTCACGGATTGCACCGGCAGTGCCGTATTCACGACCAGCAGGTTGGGCACCGCCATCAGCATGGTCACCGGCGCGAGATCCTTGCCCGGCTTGTACGGCAGGTCGGGATAGAGCGAGGGATTGATCGCGATGGGGCCGATATTGCCCATCACGATGGTGTAGCCATCGGCCGGCTGCTTGGTCACGTAGTCAGTGCCGACATTGCCGCCGGCGCCTGCCTTGTTCTCCACCACCACGGGTTGCCCGAGCCGTTCCCCCAGCTTCTGGCCGACGATGCGCGCCAGCATGTCGGTGGATCCACCGGGCGGGTAAGGGACAACCCATTTGATCGGCTTGCTCGGCCAGGCATCGCTGGCCCAGGCGGCAGGCCCGGGCATGATTGCAGCCGCGCAGGCCAGCGCGGCACTGAGAATGGGGCGCTTCATGTTGTCTCCTGTGGTGGAGCAGCGAGAATGCTTGCCGCCCACGCTTTCTTGGTTTATATTGTTCACCTAGTGAACGTACATTACACGTAGTGAACGGATGAAGAGTAATAGATCAATCCTCAGGTGTCTAGCCATCCTGCAAGCGTTCCGCCAGAACGGCCGTCCGACCCTGGCCGAGCTGTCACGCGCGGTGGACTTGCCCCACCCCACGGTGCTGCGATTCCTGCTGACGCTGGAGGAAGAGGGCTACGTGGCGCGCAAGGCAAACCAGTGGCGGCTCACCACGCGCGTGTTCGAGATCGGATTTGCCGCGATGGAAAGCCTGGGCGTGACCGAGGCGGTGCAGGAGCACCTGCAGCAACTGGCTGACGTGTATTCCGGCACGGCGAACCTGGGGGAGATCAACCCGGAAGGCGTCATCATCGTCGGACGCGCAATGGCGCCGGCCGAGCGGCGCCGGCTGGTGGTCATGAACTTGCGGGTAGGCAGCGTGCTGCCGCCGGGCAGTGCCCTGGCCATGGCGCTTGCGCTGCCGGTCGGCGAATGGAGCGAGCTGGAATATCCGGAAAGCAATCAGATGTCGATTGCCGTGCCGCTGCCTGCGGTGGGGTCCAGGCAGCTGTCGCTTGGGATCTCTACGTCAATGGGCGAGGCTACGCCTGCGCGGATCAGGGAGGAGATGGTACCTGCGCTGCAGCGGGCTGCGGGGACTGTTAGTCGGATGATTGGGTTGGCGCCGGCTTGAGGGGGGCGGGAATGCAGGCATTGGAGGTGATGGCTCGCTTCAAAACGGCATCGATGTCAGCCCCTCATTGAATGCCTTGAACTTCTTCAAGCCTGCCGCGCTGATCAGCCCTTCATCCCCGCACGCCCCGCCTTCGCCGCCCGCTTCAAGGGCACCAGCGTGACCGCCGCATCCTCGGTCCTGTCCGTATTGACCAGTACCCCCGCCGAGACAATATAGGCCGCCGCGCTCTCGATATCCCCGCGCAGCGCCGCGCATGCCGCCGCGCTGTCATGCCTGCGCAGCGCTTCGATCAGATTGTCGTGATGCTTGACCGCGACGCGCTCTTCCACGCGGCGCGATCCGGAGCGGAGGTCGTGGTTAAGGATCGGGCCGATGCGCAACCACTGCGACTCAATCATCTGCAACAGGATCGGCATGCGCGCCGCCGCATACACGGCAAAGTGAAAGGCCTGGTTCGCGGCGATGACATCCGCGCCGTCGGGACTGCGCTTCGACATCTCGTCGGCAAACCGTCGGTGCAGTGCCTGTACCTGCTTCAGTTCCTCATCGGTGATGCGCTCCGCCGCGGTCGCAGTGGCGAGTCCCTCCAGTTCGATCCGGATCTTGGTGATCTCCTCGAACTGGCTGACGCTCATCCTTGGTACCCGCAGTGCACGGTTTGGCGTGAGCTCAAGTGCCTGCTCGGCAACCAGGCGATGCACCGCTTCCCGCACCGGCATGACGCTGACGTTCAACGCGGCAGCAATGTTGCGCAGGGAAATCTGCTCGCCCGGCATCATCTGGCCGCTGATCAGCAGGTCTCGCAGCTGCGTGTAGACGTCGCGGCTGAGCGTCTGGCGGACAAGGGGCGTGACAAGGTCATTCAGGGTCATGCCGCGAAGCATAGCACATAGGGTTATTCTCTATATTTGATCTGTGATCACAGTTTTAATCTTCGTCCGGAAGGCAGGCAGCCGCCTGTCCCCAAGAGGATTGGAATCATGTGGAAGGATGAATCGCTCGCCGGCAAACGCGTACTGGTGACTGCTGGCGCGGACGGAATCGGCCTGGAGATCACACGGGCGTTTGTGGAGGCGGGCGCCCGCGTTGCGGTTTGCGACGTGGCTGGCGGCAGCCTTGAACGTGTCTGCGCCGAGTTGCCCGGCGTGGTGGCAGTCAGGGCCGACGTGTCGAAGGAAAGCGACGTCGAGGCGCTGTTCCAGGCAGTGGATGGCGCCTTTGGCGGCCTGGATGTGCTGGTCAACAATGCCGGGGTTGCCGGCCCGACCGGCGGTGTCGAAACCCTGTCGCTGGCCGACTGGGAGCGCACGCTTGCCGTCAACATCACCGGCCAGTTCCTGTGCGCCCGCGCCGCGGTGCCGCGCCTGCGGCAGGGGCGCTCGCCGTCGATCGTCAACCTGTCCTCCGCTGCCGGGCATCTCGGCATGCCGGGCCGTTCCGCCTACTCCGCATCGAAATGGGCCGTGGTGGGCTTTACCAAATCGCTGGCGCTTGAACTGGGCGCGGATGGCATCCGCGTCAACACGGTGCTGCCCGGCGCGGTCGACGGCCCGCGTATCCGCGCCGTCATTGCCGCGAAGGCCGAGTCGCTCGGCAAGCCGCTTGAGGAAGTCACGCGCAACTACACGTCTCAGGCGGCACTGTGCCGCATGGTGACGATGCGCGACATCGCCAACATGGTGCGCTTTCTCTGCAGCGACCAGGCGGCCAATGTGCACGGCCAGGAAATGGTCGTGGACGGCCTGACCCAGGCGCTCAGCTAGCGCGACCAGCGCATTCCGGGGGCCGCCGGATATCCGCGGCCCGCTATCCGCCAAAACGCGACAACACCCGACCAAGGAATCACCATGGCCAAGCGAGCCAAAGCCATCATCACCTGCGCCCCGACCGGCGCCATCCACACGCCCAGCATGTCGCCCCACCTGCCAGTGAGCGCCGACGAGATCGCAACCGCCGCCATCGACGCGGCGCGCGCAGGGGCCGCCATCCTGCACCTGCACGCCCGCGATCCGAAGGACGGACGCCCGTCGCAGGACCCGGAGCTGTTCCGGCCGTTCCTCGCCAGGATCAGCGCCGAGACCGACGCCGTGATCAATATCACCACCGGCGGCAGCCCGCACATGACGGTGGAGGAGCGCATGCTGCCGGCCACGACCTTCAAGCCGGAACTGGCCTCGCTGAACATGGGCTCGATGAACTTCGGCCTGTTCCCGATGCTCGACCGCTTCAAGGAATTCCAGCACGACTGGGAGCGCGAACACCTGGAGAACAGCCGCAACCTGATCTTCAAGAACACCTACCAGGACATCGAGAACATCCTGCGCATCGGCAATGCCAACGGCACGCGATTCGAATTCGAGTGCTATGACATCAGCCATCTGTACAACCTGCGGCACTTCCTTGATCGTGGCCTGGTCAGTGGCCCGGTGTTCATCCAATCCGTCTTCGGCATCCTGGGCGGCATCGGCCCCGATCCCGAGGACCTGATGCACATGCACCGCACCGCCCGGCGCCTGTTCGGCGATCAGTTCCGCTGGTCGATCCTGGGCGCCGGCCGAGGCCAGCTTCCGCTGGCAACCATCGGCGCGGCAATGGGCGCCAACGTCCGCGTTGGCCTGGAGGACTCACTCTGGATCGGTCCGGGCCAGCTGGCGGCATCGAGCGCCGAGCAGGTCACGCGCATCCGGACCGTGCTTGAAGCCCTGAACATCGACGTGGCCACGCCGGACGAAGCCCGCGACATCCTGGACCTCAAGGGCGCGGCAGGCACCGCGTTCTGAATAGGCGAGGCCGCCACGGCCCGGCCCCGCCCAACCATCGAACACTGAAGACTTCAACCAGGCAGGACGGCTGACACGCGGCCCCAGGGCGTGGCGCCATATCCGCCGATGGAGACTACGCACATGCAGACCGTACCCGCCTCAGGCGCGCCGCCGCTGGCCGCGCCGACAGACCGCCCGCTGACCGCACTACTGTTCCGCAAGCTCATGCCCTTGCTGGTGCTGTCCTATGTGATCAGCTTTCTCGATCGCACCAACATTGCACTCGCCAAGACCCACATCGCTGTCGACCTGAGCATCTCCGCCGCGGCCTACGGCCTGGGCGCGGGTCTGTTCTTCCTCAGCTATGCCTTGCTGGAAATCCCGAGCAACCTGATCATGCATCGGGTCGGGGCGCGCTTCTGGATCACGCGCATCATGGTGACGTGGGGCCTGCTGTCCGCGGCGATGGCCTTTGTCCAGGGCGAGACCTCCTTCTACATCATGCGCGTGCTGCTCGGCGCGGCCGAGGCAGGGCTGTTTCCCGGTGTGATGCTCTATCTCACGTACTGGTTCGGCCGCGAGGATCGCGCGCGGGCGGTGGGCTACTTCCTGCTCGGCGTCTGCATCGCCAACATCGTCAGCGGCCCGCTGGGCGGCGCGCTGCTGGGCATGGATGGCATGTGGGGCTTCAAGGGCTGGCAATGGATGTTCGTGCTGGAAGGCCTGCCTGCGGTGTTCCTTGCCGCGGTGGTATGGAAGAAGCTGCCCGACGGCCCCGACAGCGCGCCATGGCTGACGCCAGCCCAGGCGCAGGAAGTCCGCAGCCGACTGGCCGCGGAAGCCGCCGACGCCAGCGCCGGCAAAGGTGGCCACTCGTTCCTGGGCGCCATGCGTGATCCGCAGGTCTGGCTGGCGATCTTCATCTACTTCTGCCACCAGATCTCGATCTACACGGTGATCTTCTTCCTGCCGGGCATCATCGGCACGTACGGCAAGCTCACGCCCGTGGAAATCGGGCTGCTCAATTCCCTGCCCTGGATAGCCGCCGCCATCGGGGCCGCATGGCTGCCCCGACATGCCAACACCCCACGGCGCGGCCGCCGCCTGCTCTGCCTGGGGCTGGTCGTGATGGCAGGCGGCCTGCTGATTGCCGCCTTCGCAGGCCCGGTGATGGCGCTCGTCGGCTTCTCGCTGACCGCGCTGATGTTTTTCGTGGTGCAGTCGATCGTCTTCCTGTTCCCGTCGTCTCGCCTGAAGGGCGTGGCGCTGGCGGGCGGACTGGCCCTGATCAATACCTGCGGGCTGGTGGGCGGATTCATTGGACCGTCGGTGATGGGCATCATCGAACAGGCGACCGGCAGTACGCGTAACGGACTGGTGATCATGGCGGGCCTGTTGCTTGTCGCCTGCGCCGTGGCACCGTTTCTGCGGCAGGGGCAGGAACGCTGAAGGGCTGGAAGGCAGAAACGTCACCATGGCAGAAGTGGTGCTGGCTGTACTCCAGGGGCGGCGCTCGGCAGGCAACGGCCGGCGCCCGGCGCCCGGCGCATCCATAACCCATAACTACCCATAACCACCCATAAGCCATCCAACCTCGACATTGCGCAACGCGGCCTGGGTCAGTTCGCTGATCCGCAGTCCCGTGGCATAGCCGAAGTCCAGCAGAAAGCGCAACCGTTGCGTCATACCGTGACCTCCGTCTGCCGCCGGATCAGGTCCTCCGCCTCGGCTCGGGTCAGGGCGCCCTCGCGCCTGCGCTGCGGCTCCTGCGCCCACATCCGTTCCAGGTCTTCACGCGACGGTTTGGCATCCGGGCCGCTCGGGACACCGATATAGTCGTCGGCGTAGGGACGGGCATACGGGTCGTTGGGTGTGGGCTTGCACGCTGCCTCGATCTCGGGCGGCCACACCGGGTCGCCGCACGTGGCCAGTACGAGCCAACGGGCGAATGCATCGAGCAGGGCGAAAGGCGAGAATATGAAGTCGATCATGGCCCAAAAAGCCCCGGAGAATTTCCCGCCCCGGCAAATCTTGTACCCCTCCCAGAACGTCTCCCGCGGCGGCCAGAAACGATAGGGCTCAGGCAGATTGGCGGGGCCGTCCTGCATGTAACGCCGGTAGTATTCCCATTGCGCGTAGATCTCTTCCAGCGTCAGCGCGAACTGGCCGAGCACGAAGGCACGTACCACGTTGCCCTCCGCGTCGAGCTGGTAATGGCGGATGCCGGCCATGGCCACCAAGCCGCCCACCAGCTTGGTGCCTTTCTCCACCTCATCGAACTCGCCAGCCGCGCGGAAGGATTGGGTGGCGTGATAGAGCGCCAGCCCTTGCAGGATGCAGGCAACCGCACCGACGTTCACGAAGCGAGAACCCAAGACTGCCTTAACTTGCCGCACGCCGGGTACGTCATTTTCCGTGCGCAGCTTGAGCACGCTCAGTTCGGCATTGCTCCCCAGATCCTCGGTCCTGAACCAGACCAGCCTCGCGCTCTGCGCGAGCTTGCTGCTGGCCCGCCGCGCCCAGGCTGCGGCTTCCTCGCGGTGCTGGGTCCGGCCTAACTGCTTGTAGAGTGCTGGATTGACGGCCTCCAGGTCGCTCAGCACCGTGGCACGGATCTGCATGACGCTCGCGGTACGGGAAACCAACCGTACGCCGCTGGACAGGCTCATGCCATACAAGGCCAACCGGGCGGACGCCGACCCCACCTTGTTGGCCAGGGCAGGAATAACCTCATCGGCAAGTATCCAGGTCAGGCGCGGCACCAGACTCATCTTCGCCAGCGCTTCGGGCAGTGTGAGGTCCTTTGCCATGACGTCCATGTTATCGATGCCGCTTTTCAGGATGCCGAAGATCGCCCCGTATCCCTGGTCGGTCGGGTCCGCCACGGTGTCGATGATGGGCTTGTGATCCAGCATCAGCGCCCGCGCAAGCAGATTATCGTGGCGTACCGGATTCGCGTCGTCGAACCAGCGCTTGATTACGCGACGGCACTCCACGGTATCCAGCGCATTTTCCAGGCATCGGGTCAGCGACTCGTTGTAGACATAGCCATGCGGCAGTTCGAGCTTGTCATGGCGGTACTGCATGTAGGCGGCAAGCTGGGGGCTCACGAGCCATTGCACGAGCGACGCCGCAATCGGTGCGAGCACATTCTCGTTGAGCATCTTGAGGCGCGGCGCCAGATTCTGGTGGCGCTTGCCCGGCGTCAGTTCATCTTCGTAGGGCTTCCATGCGGCGTCGCTGGCGGCTTTCAATCTCTCAAGGCGCGTGGCTTCCCGCGCGGCGTCTTCGCGCTTCCAGCGCTCGGCGGTCGCTTTGCCATTGAACAGGGCTGACATGAGTTCGTAAGCTGGAAATCCTTCCGGCGTGGTCGCCGTGCGCTCCGCCTCAGCGAGGGCCGCCTCGGCCTCCTTCGTGTGCTGCGCTTCCGCGTTGGCTCGAATGTTCTTTTCGAGCGTATTCAGGAACAGATCGGTTGAATTCCGCTCGCTCCCTCAGCTTTGTCCGCAGCTGCCGATAGCGCGCGGGATTTCAAGTGCTTCACGGTCTCTCGGTGTGCAGATCTAGTGCACGACAATCCAGCCAATTCCGGATTTCCATACCGCTGTGAGGAACCGGAATTAGCTGGACTGCGTTTTTCGAAAAATCAATGACTTAACAGCTAATTCCGCCGCCGCTCGGCCGTCTTAGAACCGGAATTAGCTGGACTGCAGTGAAAAGAAGCGCGAATTAGCTGGACTGCTCCGCACGCGCCTTTTGGCGCACAATTCCTCACCTTGCACCCCACCCGCTCCGAAATCTCCGGTTTGCCTCTACCTCGACTGTCGCGCAAAACGCGTCCCAATAGTCTGGGAAAATCTCAAAGTAGCCTAGGCCGGATGACTAAGTATCTGGCTAACTAATAGGGCTGTGCCAAGGCGAACGATCGAGACGCCTACCCGTCACCTCTCCGTTTGCCGCCGCGGGAGTGACGTATGAAAATCGTCAGGCAGTGCCAGGCGTGCGGACTGCCGTTCGAGGTTCGCCCCCAAACACCTGGGCAACGCTTTTGCCCAGCACGCGCGTGCCAGCGACGCCGGCGCCGCGAATGGCAGCGGCAGCGCTTAGCAACCGACGCGGACTATCGCGCGAACCAAGCACAGGCCCAACGCAACTGGGTCGCGGCACACCCGGGGTATTGGCATGAGTACCGTGAGCTCCACCCCGCGTATGCCGCCCGCAACCGGGAACAGCAAAAACGGCGGAACGTCACGAATCGCGTTGCAAAGATGGACGTGTGGAAACGGCTTACCGCCGTCCGCTCAGGCATTTACGCCCTGTCTCCAGCGCCACAAACGCTGATTGCAAAGATGGACCCGTGGATCGTCCGAATTACAGTCCTGGCGCGGGAGAGTGCAGATCGCGTCATGATTGCAAAGAGAGGACGTGTCACGCAAGGCCTTTGGACCTGCTAAAAATGACGGTGTGCACGTCCCAACGATCGCCAACTTGGGGGCTGGCGGAGCATGGGCACGGCACTCGATTTGGACAGTGAGTCGAAATCATGCTGACAGTCCCTCAACGCAATGGCGAAACGCCGAGCGCCGAAGTACAAGCGGCCGAGTACGTCCGCATGTCGACTGAACATCAGCAGTACTCGACTGAGAATCAGCGCGACAAGATCCGGGAATATGCTCAACGGCGTGGCCTTCGCATAGTCCGTACCTATGCCGACGAAGGGAAGAGCGGCTTACGCATCGACGGCAGGCAGGCGCTCCAAAACCTCATTCATGACGTCGAATCCGGCGCGGCGGATTTCCAGGTCATCCTCGTCTATGACGTGAGCCGGTGGGGCCGCTTCCAGGACGCCGACGAAAGCGCGTACTACGAGTACATCTGCCGGAGAGCTGGCTTACAGGTGGCCTATTGCGCCGAGCAGTTCGAGAACGATGGTTCTCCTGTGTCCACAATCGTCAAGGGTGTAAAGCGTGCAATGGCTGGGGAGTACAGCCGCGAACTCTCATCAAAAGTATTCGCTGGGCAATGCCGCCTTATTGAGATGGGTTTTCGCCAAGGGGGTCCCGCGGGGTATGGGCTGCGGCGGGTACTTGTGGACCAGCACGGTGTCATGAAAGCACCGCTGGCACGGGGCGAGCACAAGAGCATTCAGACTGACCGCGTGATCTTGATGCCTGGCCCGGAAAGTGAGGTACGTACTGTCAATCTCATCTACTCGTGGTTCATCGAGGAGTCGCTAAATGAGCATGAAATCGCTGCACGCCTGAACGCAATGCGAATCGAGACGGAACTCGGTCGGCCTTGGGGTCGATCTACAGTGAGGGAGGTCCTGACGAACGAGAAGTACATTGGCAACAACGTCTACAACCGCGTCTCATTCAAGCTGAAGAAGACTCGGGTCGCGAACACCCCCGATATGTGGATTCGGAAGGAGCATGCCTTTGAACCAATAGTCCCGAGCGATATCTTCTACACCGCTCAAGGCATCATGCGCGCAAGGGCTCGCCGCTACTCGGATAGCGAGCTTATCGACAGGCTACGCGCACTGTACAAGAGCCGCGGCTATCTATCCGGCCTAGTTATCGATGAAACGGAGGGAATGCCATCGACCTCAGTCTACGTTTATCACTTCGGGAGCCTCATCCGTGCTTATCAGACGGTTGGTTTTACGCCCGACCGCGATTACCGGTACGTAGAGACCAATCGTTTCCTACGCCGCCTCCATCCAGAGATGGTGACGGAGACGGAGCGCAGAATCGCCGCGCTTGGTGGCACCGTAGTTCGCGATCCAGCTACGGACTTGCTTATGCTCAATGGTGAGTTCAATGCCTCGATCGTCCTAGCTCGATGCCAATCTCCCGCGACTGGCCATTACCGCTGGAAGGTACGATTCGACACAAGTCTCGCTCCCGACATTACTGTCGCAGTCCGCCTAGGCCAAGAGAACGACTCGATACTGGACTATTACCTGCTCCCACGCCTCGACTTCTGTAGGCCACGTATCAACCTGGCCGAACGCAATCCGGCCGAACTGGAGAGCTACCGATTTGACAACCTGGACTACCTTTATGGCATGGCGGCTCGCTCGAAGCTCAGGAGAGCAGCATGAGCGAAAAGCGGCAGCCAGGCGAGGTTCGCATGATCCCAATCGATCGTGTCGAAGTCCTGAATCCACGAGAACGGAACGGAAAGGTATTCGGCGAGATCGTTGAGAACATCAAAACCATTGGCCTGAAGAAGCCAATTACTGTCACCCCGCGCTTGGCTGCAGATGGCGGGGAGAAGTACATGCTTGTCTGTGGTGAGGGACGTCTCAAAGCATTCCGGTCCCTCGGTGAAACAACGATTCCAGCTCTCGTCGTTCACGTTAGCGATGAGGAAGCCTTCCTCATGAGCCTGGCTGAAAACATCGCGCGCCGCCAGTGTCGTTCACTGGAACTGCTGGCAGGCATTCGCCAGCTACATGAGCAAGGCTACTCACCGAGAGTCATCGCCGAAAAGACGGGACTAACTCAACAGTACATCCAGGGCATCCTGACGCTGCTTCAGCAAGGTGAAGAGCGCTTGCTCGTCGCTGTCGAGAAAGGCAGCATCCCACTGAACGCCGCACTTGCAATTGTAGGTGCTGGCGACGATGACAAGGCGATTCAGGCGGCTCTACAGGAGGCTTACGAATCAGGCAAGTTGAGAGGCAAGCAACTCATGGACGCGCGCCGAGTGATCGAGCGTCGCCAGACACTCGGCAGGACAAGCTCTCGTAGGATGCCGCGGCAAGCTAGCGACGTCTCTTCGTCTAGCCTTATCCGCACATATCAGAATGAGGTTGAGCGCCAAAAATCCATGGTCCGCAAGGCCGAGTTTGCGCAACAACGGCTGATGTTCGTTGTGGGAGCTCTACGACAGCTCTTCGCTGATGAGAACTTCATCAATCTTCTGCGTGCTGAAGACCTCGCCACGCTCCCGAAGTACTTATCTGAACGCGTGTGGCCCGGAGGTGTGTTGAGATGAGCGGCGTTACGCTGGGCTTCATTCCTGAGCCGTTGAACATTCCTGTGGTCTGCATTCTTCCGTCTCGGCGCACCCCGGAAGGCATTGCCACGTCCCGAAAGTTCAATCAGATCAAGTCATCGATAGAGGAAATCGGACTGATAGAGCCTCTCTCAGTCACGGCAGCCGATGAGCAGTCTGGTCAGCATGTCCTTCTGGACGGGCACATCCGACTGATCGCCCTTCGGGAGCTAGGCTTCGTCGAGGCGTCCTGCCTTATTGCGACCGACGATGAGAGCTTTACATACAACAATCGCATCAATCGCCTCTCGACCATTCAAGAGCACCTCATGCTAAGACGAGCGATAGATCGCGGCGTCTCACCGGAGCGCCTGGCCAAAGCGCTCAGCGTCGACGTAACACACATCCAGAAGAAGGCCAATCTCTTGAACGGAATCTGCCCAGAGGCAGCGGAGCTACTCAAGGACCGGCAATTTTCACCAGAGCTCGTTCGCGCCATCAGGAAAATGAAGCCGACCCGGCAAGTCGAGTGCATCGAACTTATGGCTTCAGCAAACAATCTCACGATCGCCTACGCCGAAGCGTTGCTGGTCGCCACTCCTTCCAGCTTACTTGTCGACGGCAAGAAGCCACGTAAGCTCACCGGCGTCACGCAGGAGCAGATGGCAAAGATGGAAAGGGAAATGACAAACTTGCAGGGGCAATACAAGCTCGTTGAGCAGACCTATGGTCAAGACATCTTGAACCTCGTTTTGGCGAAGGGCTATCTAGCAAAGCTGCTAGAGAATGAGTCAGTGTCTACCTTCCTTCGTCAAAGGCAGTCTGATCTGCTATCAGAGTTTGAGTTAATCGTACAAACCGTATCGTTGGATCAATAGCCACGTCTGGCGCATCCATTCGGCCGTTTGCCTCGGAACGGAGCCGGCAAATGCCGCCGCCCCGGATAATAAAGATGCGGCCCCTAGAAGCGCTGCCACCACGGCTCAAGAATGGCCTCCGGTTCCCCGGCTGTCACAGCCGGGCTCCGTCACACACGGTATGCTTTACGCCAACGAGTTCAACACACAGGGCGAAGTTGGCACGAACCACAACGCATGACATAAATTCCGGCGCCCCGTGGCGGCGCATCGGCCTGGCATTGGCGGCCGCCTTGCTGCTGGGCGATGCCATCGCGCTGATGCTGACGGGGCTGATCAACTTCGGCGTGGTGCTTCCCGGCGCGATCGGCGCTGCATGTCTTGCGTTGTCATGGCGCTGGGAAGCCGTGGCGCAATGGCGTATGGCCAGCGCGCGGCACCGATGGATCTGGCGGGCAGGGTGGACGGCATTCGCAGTATGGCTGACGACGGTGGCGGTGTTCTTCTACTTCATCCACCGCGGCATTGCCGAATCCGCGCCGAAGGCAATGGCCGCGAAGGCCATCATCATCCTTGGCTCCGGCACACCGCATTGCATTGCGTCGCCGACGCTGAGGGCGCGGCTAGACGAGGGCACGGCGCTCGCGCGGCAATGGCCTGCGGCGTGGGTGGTGGTGAGCGGTGGGCGGGACTTCCTACGGCAATGTCGCGAGGCGGATATCATGGGGGACTATCTGACCGCGCACGGCCTGGCGCCCGACCGCCTGATCCGGGAGGATCGAAGTACCAGCACGGAGGAAAATCTGCGCTTCAGCCGCGGATTGCTGGAGAAGAAAGGCGTGAGTGCTGCGGACCCGCTGGTACTGGTGACCAGTGATTTTCATCTGATGCGGGCTAAGAGGATTGCTCAGAAGGTGGGATTGGGGGCAGTAGTTGGGGCAGCCGCGCCTACCCCACATTACCTGCGCTACAACGCGTGGTTAAGGGAATATTTCGCGTTCATCAGCGGGTGGGCGCTGGGAGAGATCTGAGGCTCGCAGCACCCCATAAGGGGCGGAAATCGTGCGCTGGCCAAGTATGAACGGCGCGAGGTCAATCGGCCGCGCGGTATCTTCCTTCGCCTACAGAACACCCCGGCCGTCCGCAATCGCAATCTGCCGGGCAATACCTCCCTTTCAACCCAGTGCCTGCGAGCAGACGGCGCTCTGGTCCGGCAGCTGCTTCAACGGCGAAATAGCGCGTGAGGTACGTCGTCATCAAGACAAACGCTTGCCTCCAACGTATCCCATGTGATGACGAGCAGCGAGTATGATTGGCCATGGGCCCAGACTCTCATTACGCATTCGCTTTGGCAGACGATTCCATTACTCCGCGAGGACGATTTTACCCACGTTTGGAAGGCAAGCATGTCGGCGACTCCTTCGGTGCCTATCGGGGCGGTAATTTTTGATGCGTTCGATACGCTGTGCGAAATCCAGAATCCCCGCCACCCGTTTGCCGAGATTGTGCGCGCTGGTGGTAGGCGCCTTGACGCGCGTGTTGCCCTGATGACACGCCCAGTCAGTATCCGTCAGGCAGTTGAGAGCTTTGGATTCACCGACATCGACGTCGCTGAGCTTGAACTGCGTTTGGAGATCGAGCTTGCAAGCATCCGCTTATTTGATGACGCTATCCCAACGCTGATGGCGCTCAGACGTCGTGGCATTAGGCTCGCTATTGCATCAAATTTGGCTGCGCCTTATGCACCACCGCTACTCAAACTTCTCCCAATACAGCTGGACGTATATGCCTGGTCGTTTGACGTCGGATATCTTAAACCACAGGTAGAGATCTTCGAGTGGGCGACGTCGAAACTTGGGGTACCGGCTGCAGCGACGCTGATGGTCGGCGACACCTATAAGGCCGACTACCTTGGCGCCATGAATGCCGGCTTGCAAGCTCGCCACCTGGTCAGGTCGAAAGGGGCGCGACCTGGAGCGTTATCCATTCGTTCGCTGTCCGAGATTCTGGATCTACCCCTGGCGGGATAGCGCCATGGCGGTGGCATGACTCTCCTCGCAATCGAGTGTCGCAATGTCTGAAAGCGCTTGTTCACAGTGAAATGCTGAGCAACCTCACCCCTTCGGGGGATACTGGAAAATCAGATTTGTCTCGGAGCAAGGCCCCTCCGAACTCCAATGGACGCTACACTGACTGCACGCACTGATCTACTGATCGGAGCACCTCAACAGCCGCCCCCCTTAGAGCCATGAGCATTCACAAGCTGAAGGATCCTCACGCCGTCAAACTGGCACTCGATGAATTTGATCAGCTTGGTAGAACGGCGTTTCTGGAAAAATACGGGTTCGGCAGGTCGCGCGAGTATATGCTCCGAGACCCGGTCACAGGCAACCTGTATGACTCGAAGGCGATTGTTGGAGCAGCCTACGGCTACGCATTTCCTGACAAAGGACCGCTGGGCGCCGATAGCTTCTCCGGCGGCGAAGCCACCGTGGAGCGAGTGCTGAGCGACCTTGACTTTGAAGTGGTTCGAGTTGGACAGGAATGGAGCAGAGCGGAGGTAGAGGCTACTGTCCGGGACTACTTCGAGATGCTGTCTCTCGAAGCTCAGCGAATTTCATATAACAAAAGCGAGCACAATGCTCGTCTTCGGTCGCACCTCAAGATCCGAAGTAAAGCAGCCATTGAACTTAAACATCAAAACATTTCGGCGGTCCTGTATCAGCTCGACCTCCCATACATCCCAGGATATAAACCGCGCACGAATCTGCAGGAACTGTTGCGCCAGGTGGTCCTCGAGTTTGTCTCGTCCAGTGAAAGTCAGATCTCGCGGGTTCTCGACAACCTAGAGGCGAAGACAGAGCCTGGCGACCAACTCTTCAAGGGAGTATTAGTGGCGCCTCCGATCGTAGAAGTCCTCCAACCAACAACGAAGAAAGCTCGTCTGCCCAGGAAGTATGACTATGCCGCCCGCGACGAGCGCAATCGTAAGCTTGGATATAGCGGTGAAGCGTGGGTAGTTCGCTTCGAGCAAGACCGGCTTGAGAACGAAGAACGGCCGGATCTGGCAACGAAGATCGATTGGCTTTCAGATCGCCTGGGGGATGGCACTGGCTACGACATCTTGTCGTTCGAATCATCGGAGCTGGCTCGCTTCATTGAGGTCAAGACAACGAATGGTGGCCCGCTCACACCATTCATCGTAAGTCGAAACGAGAAGGATTTTTCGGACGAGACTGGCGACGCGTTCTGCCTCTATCGCGTATTTGATTTCTCGGCCGCTCCGAAGCTCTTTATCCTGCGCGGCGGCCTATCCTCGAATTTGTTGCTCGAGCCAATGGACTACAGAGCCCGCCTCAAAGCTATTCGCTCATAGGCCATCGGCACCCCGTCTCTCATCTCTATCTCGTAAGCCGTCTGCCTGCCTTACCTTACCGCTCCCCCTTGGCGTATTCGGGTAGAATCGAAGCACTGATGGACCTCACAGAAGAGGACGCCATGTCTCAGGCGAACAAGAAGAGAATTGGCAGGCTGTCGCCGTTCGCTCGCGCGACGATCCAGGCGAATGCGCTTCTGGAGGTTACCCTTGCGCAAGAGGCCGGAGAGTCTGAAACGGTACGCATCGGCCACCGCACGATGCGAGTTGGCGACGTAGCAGTGGAACTCACCGCAGCCCGCTCGCGCGTCGAAGCTCTTTTCTCGCAGCCGAATATGGATGCGGATGCCATTCGTCGGCGCGTCAACCGGGATGCACAGCAAGACAAGGATCGGCCGTTCACTGTAATGGCAGGGCTGCGTCGCAGACCCGGACTGCGCCACAAATAAGCCACCTACGGGTGGCTTTTTATTTTGCCATTGTTGCCCCCGTCCTCATCTTTGACCGAGCTTATAGCTCTCTCAAGAGCCGCCCTATCAAACTGCCAGATGGGATATCCGTCGACCCGCGGCCCCCTTGCAGCCCGCAGGTGCCCCTCGTCTACTAACTTGTATAGGCGCTTTTTGGAGAGTCCTGACATCTCCCTCGCTTCTGCCAGCGTAACCAGGTTTGCTTGTCCGCCTGCGGCATCGTCAACACTAGCCTTGAGTACAGATCCCATCTTACGCCCGCTCGTGGTCGAAAAGAATCTCCCAATGAGCACTCCCTCCACCACTAGCTGTTTCACCCTAGTGGTTCGCATATGCAAGATTTTTGCGGCCTCTTTGATTGAAATCCACTCGTTCGAATCACGGGACGCCTGCGAGATCCTTCGGTTACGTTTGTTGAGTTGGCCCGACCAGTGATTGGCGATGTAGCGCTCGAATTCCTCTCGGAGGACGGCAAATGACGGCTCGGGAAACCCCTTGTACAGTGTTGGGTAGAACCTCCCAAAATGAGCAGGTAGTCTGTTGCCACTTTCCGCCAAACGTGATCTCTTGCCTAGCTCATCCAGCAACATGTGAAAACCGCTCGGCCAATCGAAGAGTACAGTCGCAGTAGCCTCAACCATACTGATAGCGTGGTCGAGGCGCATGACACCAGAGATCTTCTGCGCCTTAGCTTTTTGCCGTATAGCGTACGCGCCGAGAAACCAGGTGATGCGAAGCAACTGGTCGATGTTAAGAGGTCCTACTTTCGGTGAAAAAGCTTGCGCAATTGTCGAACAAGGATGCAGCGCGGAAGCTAACATGCGAACATAAGAGCGAGCATTTTCGGTGCACGGCAGCGCAGCAGCAGTCTCAAGCGGAGCGCCGCATGAACACTTACCGAGCGGCGCACCGGTCCATCGTATGCTCTGCCCACATTCAGGGCAGTCGTCGCGCAACCAAACCGCGTGTTCGTGACAGGCAACCCCGAAGGTCAATCCCCAAATAGCGCGGTGGTAACGCGTCGCGGCCAAGCAAATCGGGCAATAGCGCTGAAAGCGGGTGTTCCAATAGCGCACGGCTACATCGCCGCTATCTCGCGTATTCAACAAGCCGAGACCAGATATTGGCCCGCGCAGCGTTGACAGCGTAGCATTGTCATGCCCCGTGAGTACCTCCAGCAATGCTCTCTGCCCACCCCTTTCATCGCTTGCGATCGCAAAGGGTACAAACCATCGCGGATGATCGAACCCGTTCAGTGAACTCAAGCGGAGGACATAACCTTGCCTAGACTCATGCGCAAGGGGCAATGGCCGAATCAATAGCCGCATATCTTCACCTCCAACGAGGACGATCACCAGCGCTTCGCTACAGGATTATCTTTAGGCTGCAAGGGGGCTCGACGAATCGAGGCTAGATAATAGTGCTGCTTTCACTTGGCATGTCGCGAATGCAAATTGATGTCTCTTTCATTGACGCGCCTCCACATGGAAGGGCGTCGTCAGCCGCTCCACTAGTATTTGTGACATGGTCAGTACCGCCGCCATATCAAATCGATGGTTCACCGTAGAGCGCGGTATCTCCATGTCCCCACCGTCGTACCGCCTTACATAGCGTTCCGCGCTTTGAAAAAGCGTGATGGACTCAGATACCAGCCATCCCGTGATGAAGTGCCGAAATCCTCCGGCACACTGTTCCGCGAATGGAAGATCGTTCCTAAGCCTATCTTCCAATGCATTCGTGAAGATCAATACGTTCTCAGGCGGCTCCAGATCGCTCTGAATGCCGCGCGTAAGGTCGTTTCCACACGCGCATCGGGTCAAGTGTTCACGACGCCAATCTAAAGTACAACCACACTTCGGACAGGTATCGATCAACCAACGCCGGTGCCGCACACAGGCGCAGATCAAGCGTAGATCCCGAACGGCTGGCGCAGCATCCCGCTCGCGCAAGCACTCTACGCAAATCGCAGAACGAGTCCTGCGAAAAAACTTTTTGGGTACGTCCAAATTCATGAACCGCACCACATGCTGTAGTCCCGTAGCTCTGGGGCGACATGTCGTGCTGGCGAGGACCTCTGGATCAATTCCAACCAACTCCGCTAGCAGCAGGTAAGGTCGGTGGCTTCGGCTCCCAAACGACACCAGTTTACTCAGCACCGAAGGTGCCCAATTCAGCGCAGTCAGACCATTCAGTTCCCCAATCCTATGGACATAGCTAAATAGGCTTTCACCCTTGTACGGCCTTGGCCGCACAAGGAGCTTTGCTGGAAGCAGTTTCTTAGCAGTAACCACTGAACGGCTCACCGTCTTTGTTAAGCGGTCTAGGTATGAATTCACTATCAAACGGATTCCGTTCGCGATCAACCTGAGACCAAATCGCGTTTTCGAAGGCTCTCCTCAACACATCGATATCTATGCACTCACGCCCCTCTTCCAACGCAATCTGTATTGCACTGCTGGTGAGCTTCATGACATAGTCAATGAGTCCGTTGGTTGCATAAAACATGAGAGGGACCACTGCCGGTTCAATGAATGCGGATGGTTTGCTAAGCGGCGTTTGGGAATGGAGTGTGTTAAGGAACTCTGCGAACTTGATCGCTTCTCGCTTTGTCTTAATTGAAAATGGTGACAAGGTAGCTTGGGGAAGAAACCGGCGGCGCAGCTGCTCATTCAATTCTAGGATTCGCTTGCAGCGAGGGAGTCCGAGTAGCACGAAGGGAACCCGCGTGGCGTTGATCAGTTGCTTTAGCCAGTCGGCAACCTTGTACTCGATCTTTCCCTCCGACTTAGCGACGAACTGTTGGAATTCGTCTAGCATTACGAGTTCAACGCCACACGACTTAAACAGGGTAATTATGCGCCCGGTCTTTGTTTCGGCGGATCCTTTGTCTGGATAGGGATCATCCAGGGCAATTAGTATCCTCTCTGCGACATTCTTGATCGTCGGTGCCGCCGGAAGCTCTAGCTCCAGAACTCGTATCACGGTGATTTCCTCGAGCTCCTCCCGCGGATATCTGGCTGCGTATGTCCTGCGTATCGTTGACTTACCTGCACCTGAGACACCAGTTATGAGGAGACAATCTGGCTCTTCGACTAGATAATGGCCATATAGGTGACACCGCTCGATGGCCTGCACGGCTGAGGTGAATGCGGGGTGTCGAATGAGCTTTCTCCTAAACTCGAACACGGCCGCATCGGCCGGGCGAAGTGAAGGCGTGCCACTAGGAAACATATCGCGCTGCGAATGCCCTAGGGGCATGTCGCGAAGTCGCTTCGGCCGATCGCTACTAAATTTTTCCATGGCTCACTCCCTCGATTCTCTTGGTTGCATCGGACGGTATTCAACGTCGTAGTTCGACAACTCTTGGTCGGCGAGCCACGAGGTCACGAAGTCCGCCGTATTTGTCTCTTGGGGTGGGAGCGTTGGACTTGTGTCTGAGTAAGCAGAGGATGCTTCGGCGTGCTGCCTTAGGACCTCCTTGGCCGCTGCGGACTGCTTTTCTTTCGGTAATGCCGGTGATATCCGGGTCTGCATTAGACGCTCGGTATACTCCCGCAACTCCATCTTCGCGACGAGCATGGCGTCGTGTAGCGGCAATGCCGCGTAGTCCGCCTTTGCCTTTCTAGTGATTAGAGTATGTTGCTCAATCGTGAGGCCATTCGCAACGTCCGGCGTTGTGCAGGTTGCAACAACATAGTCCTTGCGCTCCGGATCCAAAACATGCACGGCCCCCAGGTCGTCCGGGTCATATCTGACTTTGACTTCTAGCGACTTTCTATTTCCGCGAATGCGCTGAAGTGCGGTCGACGTGTACCGCAAGTTGTTTAGTTGAACGCCATTCTGGTCCAACCGTCTCGTTTCGACTTGGCCAAGATATACTTTGAGGCGCTGCGGGTCAGGCGCAAGTTCAGGCGGGTCGATTTCCACACCTTCTTTCCACCGTTGTAAGGGGGCAGTGTTGATGCCTCTGTGATACGTTGCGCCATACACTTCCACGATCCACTTGTGAAGGACCTGCTGAAGTTCGCCCAGCGTAAGAACGGCTTTCGCAGCTGAGTCGTAGCCAAGCCGCTGTTCGTACGTTGCGTATGTGGTCCCGGGGACGAGGTGGAGGAAGTTGTAGTTGAGTGTCTTGAGGAAGCGCTCGACGACTCCTTTTAAATGAGGGGTGCGCGGCTGACAGTAGAGCAGATGTGTTCCAATGTCTGCGCACGCAGCTTCTAAGTCTTGCGCGTGAAACTCGAGACCGTTGTCGCATACGAGTAGCTCGATCACCCCATAGCACGGCCAAGTGGCCACGATTTCGGGGTACTTCTCACGCATATATGTCTTGGGAAGCATGGCGTGACGCAAGCAGCGAAGCACCGATTCGACACTGGGCTTCCTGAAGCTCACATAGAAACCGACCACCATGCGCGAATACCGGTCAATCATCACCGTGACCCACGGCCGGCCGAGTACAAGCCTTGTAGCTTCGTCGATGACTAAGATATCCAATGGGGTGTTGTCAACTTCGACACGCTGCAGTGGCCGCGTGCATTCAGGCCCCTTACCAAACATCGCCAGCTCTTGTGTCGCTAGCCGCTCGCCATAGCGACGCTTCAGCACGTTGTACTTTTCGTATTGCTCAAGGAATCTGTTGATGAGCCGGATCGAGGCATCCCGTAGTGCTTCTTCTGGCGGTCTCGCAAGATTCGCTCTCCTGATTCGAGCATTTATCCAATCACGCAGTTCCGCTTTGGACTCGCGTTGCTCTGTGAGATAGATAGTCTCGATACCCTCGACTATCAGTTCGCGGAGTAAGTCGGGGTAGTTAGTGCCTGGCCGTCGGCCGCGAAGCTCCCATTTGTCTATTAGGGCACGAATGTCAAAGCGGCCGAGCACCCACTGCCGTCGCCAAGAATAGAAGGTTGCGATCCTTGGTGGCATCTTGCCGGGCTCGATTTGTTCAGCACACATGCGAAGCGATTCGCGCAGCATCTTTCGACTGAACCCGAGCCGCCCGTCTGGGCAGATTGCCGTAAGGTACTTCCACTTGCGCATGGCCTTGATACGTATCGGTTCCGAGAAATCCGCCAGACTACGTTCGACCGGGGCTTGGTTGGAACGCTCGTCATCGTCAGCCGGGAAGTTCTGAAGAGCGGTGACCTTGAGACGGGCATGCTCATACAAGCTCAGGAGCTCCTGACTGGAGTACTCGTGCAGTGCGCCGTCGGTAGCGGCGCGTAGTTGGAAGCGGTCACCAGTAATCTCGACGATACGATGGCAGATGTCGTCTATCGAGAGAATTGATCCTCGCTTAAATGAAGAGTGCGTCATCATCGGCCTCCGCGAAGGTGCGAATCGAAGTTCCAGCAGTCAATGGCTGGTGGAGGTCGCAGACGAAATCGCGACGGGCCAACGCCTCGACCACTGTTTTAGGGCTTCCTAGTAGTTGTGCCGCTTCCGCAAAGCTGGCTGAGCGGTGATCGTCCCAACTTAAGCCCGCCCAGGCGCTCGGTCCCGAATCGTTAGGACGCATGCGCAGGAGGTACTGAACCATCTTCGACCGTTGGGATTGGCAAATCTGCTCTTCCGTGAGTGCAACAAAGCGAGCACCAGCACTTTCAAAGTGCCTGGTGATTGCGGCAAAGCGTTCGTTGTTTTCCGGCGTGTAGAGCTTTTCGGCGGGCTTGACCTCAACAAACCATTCCCGGCCGTCTTGCCATAGGAACCTAAAGTCAGGCGTATATCTCCGCCGGCGTCCATTGATCAGATATGAAATCGACACAGGTTGTTCGTGGAAGTCTGCGATGGTGCGAGCGAACTCTGCTAGGTAGAGACAGTTCATCTCAAGGAGGCTCTCGCACCGCACCATTCGGCGCATTTTGCGGGAGTAGAATTTCCCCCTGAACCCTCGCCCTGAAGGTCGCACGGGGTTGCGTGTGCTGTGATATGGGAGGTCGGAGGGGAAGAGATGCCTTGCCGGGATATGCGGGGTAGGCAATTTGTGTTCTGCCATGATGGGTCCCTAATCGCTTTCTTCGAGGCGACCGCCGGCCGGCGGCACCCCATGCGAGGTGTCACCGACAAAACTCCGGCTTTCGGGCGTAACATCTCCCGCCCTTGGGTTGTGATTCCCAAAGTAGGGCCGAAGTAAACCGGGGGTCGATGAATGAGCGGCCTTGACCAGCCGACCGCGAGGAGGGATACTTCAAGCGCCAACCAGAAGTATCGGCCTCCAAACGAGGTCAGCGACGGGGCAAGCCGCCAAGGTTTGTCCCGTTTTTACATTTCGGCATCCTCCTTTAATCTACGGCGGCGCAAGCGTTCCGGACCGTACGTGGGCTCGTCTGTAAGAAGTTCATCAATCCTTACCAATTCCCGTAAGGCGCGGATTTGAGCCGGATACAGCCGATCAATCTTCTTCCAAAGCTCGTGGCATAGCAGGTATGTCTCTGTCGGCACATCTGCCGGCAGCACAAACCGCCGTCTCGAGTTCTCTGCAGCAAGCCGCATCTCAAGGTTGTCTCGGTCATTTAGAGACAGCCCGCTGTCGAGCCTATCCAAGAATTCTTCACTCGGCGGCTTGACGCCCAATTCGATGGCGGAGACGTAGGCCTGCTCGTAGCCCAACAACTTGGCCAACTCATGCTGACGCAAGCCACTACGCAAACGTAAGTCACGGATAAAAGTGGCGAATGGGCTACTCATGCAGCTGCACCTGGTTAAGGTATTTAGTACAACGTCCTGACAGCAATCAGCAGCTATTTAAGTACATGGAGCGGCCCCCTGAATCGCCGGACACAGTCCCCCACTTACAATAGCGGGTAGGCATACGACTGTGTTTATGACTA